>JBCCSC010000039.1:0-68518 GCA_039200705.1 Chloroflexota bacterium | reverse complement strand
TGATGGTGATGAAATCAAGGCTTTGTCCGTGCGTGACCCAGAAGAATTGCCTTGGGGCGAGATGGGTGTTGATATTGTGATTGAATCGACTGGTGTTTTCCGTAACTATGATGGTGCGTACAAGCATATCAAAGCAGGGGCGAAGAAAGTCATTATCAGTGCACCAGCCAAAGGCGAAGATTTGACGATTGTTTTGGGTGTGAATCAAGACCAATATGACCCTGCCAATCATCATGTTGTTTCAAACGCATCTTGCACAACGAACTGCCTCGCCCCTGCTGCGAAGGTCGTCAACGATATGTTTGGCATCAAAAATGCGTACATGACCACCATTCACAGTTACACGGCTGATCAACGCATTGTAGATTTACCGCATAAAGATTTACGTCGTGCGCGTGCGGCTGCTCAGAACATCATCCCTACTACAACAGGTGCTGCGAAAGCGGTTGCGCTGGTTATCCCTGAACTTGAAGGCAAATTCGATGGTATGGCTGTTCGTGTGCCAACTATCACAGGCTCACTGGTTGATTTCGTCGCAGAAGTTGAAAATCCACCAGCCAACAAAGAAGATTTGATTGCTGCATTTGAAGAAGCTGCTAGTGGTGCGATGCAGGGTGTTCTTGATGTGAGTCGTGAGCCTCTCGTATCAGTTGATTACATTGGTAATCCATTCAGTAGCATCATTGATGCTGGTTCAACAGAAGTCAGTGGCAATCTCGTCAAAGTTATCACATGGTACGACAATGAATGGGGTTACAGCAGTCGTTGTGCAGACCTTGTGAAGTTCATGGGTGATAAACTCTAAACTTGATTTTAGCATCATAGAGGCGGGGACGATTCCTCGCCTTTTTTGATACCTATCTGGGTGCGCTGTAGCACACCCCTACATTTGTTTCGTAGTAGTTATGATTTCAGGAGAGCAAATGAATAAAAAAACGATTCGTGATGTTGATTTAAGTGGCAAGCGTGTATTGGTACGGGTTGATTTTAATGTGCCATTGGATGGTGAGACTATCACTGATGATACTCGTATCCGTGCCGCGATTCCGACATTGAAGTACATTCTGGAACAATCACCAAAAGCTGTAATTTTAACCTCACATTTGGGTCGCCCTAAAGGTGAGCGCAAGCCAGAGATGTCGTTAAAACCTGTTGTGCCTGTGTTATCAGAGCAATTGGGTGTTGATGTAGCATTCGCCGATGATTGTGTTGGTGACGTTGCTGACAACGCGATTGAGGGATTAGGTGATGGTGGTGTTATCTTGCTGGAGAACACACGTTACCATGGTGGTGAAACCAAAAACGATAGCAAACTTGCTGAAAAATTAGCGAAACATGGTGATATTTTCGTCAATGATGCGTTTGGGACAGCCCATCGCGCTCATGCCTCGAATGTCGGTGTGGCAGAGCATCTGGAAGCAGTAGCTGGTTTCTTGCTCGAAAAAGAGATTGATTACCTCGCCAATGCCATTGAAAATCCTGAAAAACCATTCGTGGCGATTCTCGGTGGTGCAAAAGTTGCTGGCAAGATTGATGTCATTCAAGCCTTATTGAGTAAAGTCGATACTTTACTCATCGGTGGTGGGATGGCGAATACATTCTTTGCAGCCCAAGGGCGCGAGATGGCAAAGTCACTTGTGGATAAGGAATCGCTTGATATAGCGAAAGACTTACTCGCGCAAGGTGGCGATAAAATTATGTTGCCGAAAGACAATCGCATCGCGGATGATTTTGATAATGATGCCAATATGCAAATTATCCCGACAACTGAGGATGTCCCTGCTGAGTGGGAAGTGTTGGATGTTGGTCCTGATACACTTAAGGCATACAGTGAGGTAATCGCCAACGCGAAGACTGTTGTCTGGAATGGTCCAATGGGTGTATTTGAGATGCCTAATTTTGCTAAAGGTACATTTGGCTTAGCGGAAGCTCTTGCTAAGGCAACACAAGAGAACGGTGTCGTCAGCATCATTGGTGGTGGTGATTCGGCTGCTGCAACGGAACAATCAGGATTAGCTGCCCAAATGACACATATTTCGACAGGTGGAGGCGCAAGCCTCGAAATGTTGGAAGGTAAAGTGTTACCTGGACTTGCTGCGTTATCCGATAAGTGATTAGCTTCGCCTGCGGATGAACCCGCAGGCTATTTCAACTATAAGCTACAGATTTTACGAAAATACAACTTTTAATTGATACCTACCGTATATAATTCAGACACATTCAGGTGAACTGTGGCATAATTTAAGTTAATGACGAGACGCATTTAGGGACTACAAATATATGGCGTGGGTCGAAGGTGAAAAAGTAGGTGGCTATACACTAGGTAAGCAATTGGGGTCTGGTGGGATGGCGACTGTTTATTTAGGGCATCATCCTGAATTAGACCGTCAAGTAGCGATTAAGGTTATGCACCAGAATTTTCTGGAGGATGAGGGCTTTGTCGCACGGTTTCGTCGGGAAGCACAAATTGTTGCTCGCCTCACCCATCCACATATTGTGCCTGTTTATGATTTTAGTGAGCATGATGGTCAGCCCTATTTGGTGATGAAGTATGTGCCTGGCTTCACCCTCAAGAAACAACTCATCAAAAATCCACCTGATTTAGAGGGCATTTTAGACATTGTGACAGCAATTGGTGATGCTCTGAATTATGCTCACGAGCAAGGGATTTTGCACCGTGATATCAAGCCATCGAATATTGTGATTGCACGGGATGGTGTGCCTTATCTAACTGATTTTGGTTTGGCACGATTGGTCTCATCGGGGGAATCTACGATGAGTGCCGATATGTTGCTCGGAACACCGCATTATATCTCACCTGAGCAAGCGCGTGGCATTGCGAATTTGGATGGACGCACTGATATTTATTCAATGGGTGTTGTGCTTTATGAATTATTGGTTGGGAAAGTTCCATTCACGGGCGAAAGTGCTTTTTCGATTATTCATGACCATATCTACACCCCATTACCTGCGCCAACTGAGGTGAATCCAGAGATTCATGACAATGTTGAAGCTGTCCTGTATAAAGCACTCGCTAAAAGCCCTGATGAACGTTATGAAACTGCCAATGAGATGATTTCGGCATTAACGGATGCTATTAAGCAAGATGACCTCAAGGAATTAAGCCCTGACCGAGCGAGTATCGCAGAAGCCTCACTAGCGAAAATTAGAGCAGACTATGACGACCAACCGACTATCACGCCTGTCATGGGTGTTGGGTCGCCTATTCCGAAGGGGTCGAGTGTGCGTCAGGCGAAGGTCTATAGCCGACCTGAACCATTTTATAATCAGGAACGATTCTGGTTTTTGAGTGGTTGTGGGTCGCTCTTGATTGTGACATTTTTGAGTTTTGCAGTGTTATTAGGGATGTCCAGCAATTTACAAGAATTATCGACATTAGCACAAGGTAACTTCATCGAAGATGCGCGTTTCGGATTTTTGGATGCGACCCTAGATACTTTAGTCACGGGTTCTGAATATCAGGTCAATGTGAATCGTGAGGCTGGCTTCCCTATTTTGGAAGTGCCTTATGTGCCATCGGACACACTGCCAGAGACTGTTGATAATGTTATCATTGCCTTATTGACGGTGCGGAGTTTATACGAAGAAGGTGAGCAGACAGGCGCACGATCATTTGTGGTGAATAACCTCCCTGAAAATCCGCAAATACAGGCTTCTTTCTTATTGTCGTCAGCGCGGATTGCGGAAGAATACGATGATAGTGATGCGGTGGTTGTCTATGCGATTGTTGCCTCTGAATTGACACAAGACCAGCCATTTATTGCAGATGAAATTCAAAATGTAGCGACAGAGATTATTTATCAGAATGCAGATATTAGTCGTGCAACTGCGATTACTGATACGTTCAATGAGATTGCTGCATTACGCGAGATACCTGATACAGTTTTGTTGACTGTCGATAGTTCAGAATTTGTGGCTTTTGCGACGATACGTGGCTTATTGGTCAATGAGCGTGTGCGACTGGCAATGCCCTTGCTTGAGCGTGTGCCTAATGATGGACAATTAGCTATCGAATTCGATTTGTTGCAAGCTGAGTATTTATGGATAACAGGTGATGAAGTAGATGCAGAATTGCTCCTGAACGATATACTTGATAATAATGATACGCCTGAATGGGTTAATAATCGGGCGGAAGATATATTAACTGTACTCACTAGAGGGGACTAAAGACGAATGAGAACACCAATTATTGCAGGGAACTGGAAGATGCACAAAGGCATTTCAGAATCTGCGGATTTTGCGATTGCACTTGCACCGAAGCTAGCTGAATTTACTGGGGTTGAGCGTGTCGTTGCACCGACTTTCCTTGCAGTGAGTGCTGTTGCGGATGTGCTGGTTGACACTGACATTCAAGTTTCGGCACAAGATGCTCATTGGGAAGTCAGTGGTGCATATACATCAGAGGTATCCGCAAGTATGCTCCAAGATGTGGTGCAATATGCCATCATCGGACATAGTGAATGTCGCGCTTATCTGGGCGAAACTGATGAAAAAGTGAATAAGAAAGCGAAAGCTCTATTGGAAAATGGCATCAAGCCTATCATTGCTGTTGGGGAAAGCCTTGAACAGAATGAAGCTGGTGAAACGTCTTCCTTTGTCGGTGGTCAGGTTCGGGCGGCACTGGATGGCATCACGGCTGAACAGATGGCAGATGTGGTGATTGCTTATGAACCGATATGGGCAATTGGCACAGGTAAGAGTGCCTCAGCAGAACAAGCTAATGAGATTATTGGTGGCACAGTACGTGCGACAGTTCGAGAACTGTATGGGGATGAGGTCGCTGATGCGATTCGCATTCAGTATGGTGGTAGCGTAAAGCCGCATAATATGCTGGATTATATGTCACAGCCTGATATTGATGGCGCACTCGTTGGTGGTGCATCGCTAAAAGTAGATGATTTCACTGAATTGGTAAAGTTGGCAGCAGAGGCTAAAGGAGTTTAAGCCTGAGTATTGTTGGTCTGATAGCATCCATCCTCTTTTTAGCGGGGATGTTTATCTTATTGCGACGCATTGAGCGTTGGCTACATCAACACGTTTTTAAGGTGGGTTGGTTAAGCACGCATAATTATCAGACCACAACAATTTTGTATTATACATTTTTCATGCCAGGTGTGATTTTGCATGAGGTGGTTTACTATCTGATGGCAGGTATCATGAATGTACGTGCCGAACGTCGGATTAAATGGCCTGATGAGCAAGATGTCGCTGAATTGAAGCTCAATTTTGTTAAACTTGCGCCTCGCACAAGTGCTTTTCGCAAGGCGATTATCACCAGCGCACCACTCTTGGTCGGATTAGTGGTTGTCTGGTTGATTGCTAATAATATCTTCGACATTATGGCTGTTGTTGAGCGCATGAGCAGTGGTGAACTTGTCGATATTGTGGCAGGATTTGAACTGCTGCTGAGTGCGCCTTTATTTTGGCTGTGGGTGTACTTCATCTTCACGATTGCCAACACAATGTTCCCGACAACACCAAAAGATTTGCGCGGATGGCGTTCTGTGCTGATTGGTTTAGGTGTGGTTGCTGTTGCCCTATTGGTGATTGGCATCGGTGGCGAGATTTTTGAAGCTCTGCAAACTCCTCTGAATATCATTATCACTGTGTTGATACAAACCTTTGTTTTGCTGATTCTCATCGATTTGCTGATGGTTGTTTTGCTGGGTTTGATTGAATATACAATTGAGCGCATTACGGGGCATAGTGCGACGTTCCGTAAGAACAAACTCATCACGATGACTCGTCAAGAGTTGCTAGAAGAACGTGAGAAGGAACGAGAACGCGAACAAAAACGACGTGAACGTGAACAACGTCGGAAAGACGCAAATACAGGTGGTCCAGCTACGATTTATGCTATGACATTTGACATCCCTGATGCGCCCAGCAAAGACACGATTACACAGCTTGAACCACTCGCTGAACCTAATATTCCAGAAGAAGTGCCTGAATCAGAACGTTCAACATCAGCTGTGCCACTGTTTGGTGGATTAGCTGATGAGGCATCTTCAACTGCACCCGCAACAGAAGAAGAACGTCAACAGCGCGAAGCCATTGCAGCTAGAATCAACTTGCCATCACGCCGTTCGGTTACACCGCCTGCCCCTGAAATGGATGACGATGAATCCGAAGAAGAAGTCATCACCAGCGCACCAAGTGCACCAGCACGTTCTCAAACTGAAGCTGTGCCCGACGCGGTTGATACATCTGAAGTGAATGCCGATGACGTAAGTGATGAACAGGCTGATAAAGCAAAGGCTGTCTCTTTATTTGGTGATGACGATGACAGCGACGAACAAGTTGTTGCGTCAACTCCTCGTCGTTTTGGTGAGTCATCACGCTTTGGGCGGACTATTGTTCAGCCTGAGCAAAATAAGGATGCTGATGAATCCAAAACAGATGACGAAGAGCAAGACGGTAAATCTGCTGTTGCATCGACATCAGCCCGCTTTGGCAATCGTTTTAGCAGACCTGCGACTAACGATGATAGTGAAGACAAGCCTACAACATTTACCCCATCACGTTTTGGCAGTCGTCTCAATCAAGCGAGTGATGCTACAGATGATGAGCAACAGCCTGATACAACACGACCCTCACGCTTTGGAGTAAAGCCTTTTGAGCAAGGTGACAGTGATGATGAGCCAGAAGAGAGCATTCGTGTTGTTGGGCGACCTGCATCACCAAGTTTGCTAGATGATGAAGACGACGAAACCTTAGATGAGAGTGTCGCTCAAAAAGATGATAATCGTGATGTGATTGCTAGTATGTTCGACGGTATCAGTGTTGAGCAAGATGAGGATGATGAATCGCTGGACGATAGTTTAGCTCGTCGGCAAGAGGGACGCGATGCGATTGCTAGTATGTTTGATGGTATCACCACAGATACAAGCGACGATGATGATACGGACTCATTGAGTGAAGCAAGTCGTTTTAAGCCTGCCAGCGGGTCACGATTCGGGAGTCGTTTTGGTGGATTATCGCCTACACCATCAGATAATGAGGATGAGGACAATAGCGAAAATGACTCTGTAGCGTCACGTTTTCGTTCAGGGCGTTCAATGACATCATCGCCATTTAGCCGACCATCACCTGTATCCCCTACATCTTCTGATGAAGATGGTAACGATGAAGAAACACCCTCATCAGGTTCAAGGAATCGTTTTGGTATTAAACCATCACCAACAGGGTCACGATTTGGTGTGAGTCGTCCAGCACCGAAACCTTCATTTTCTGACGACACCGATGATGAGTTGGACGATGATGAATCTATGGGCAGTATTGGGTCTCGTCGGACAACATCACCATTTAGAAGTCGTTTTGGAGCGTCGCCAGTTGATGCGGATGATGAAGTCACATATGAAGATATTGACGATGAATATGAATACGAAGATGTCGAAGACTATGTTGATTATGACGATGATGAAGTCTATTACGACGATGATGATTGAGTGGGTAGGCGCACAATGACTGCTAGACCAATGCCAATTAGAGCAAGCATCACGCCGAATGCAATGAATTTGTAGAGTTGACTTTCCAGATAAAGTGTCAGTATTCCGAAGAAAGCACAAAAGGCGTAGTAAAATAAGACGATTTGTCTGTGGCTGAGGATGCGCTTATCTAGCAGGCGAAAATGGAGATGTCCACGATCACCACGCATGGGATTTTCACCCCGTAGCAAACGACTAAATGCTTGCCAAGCTGAATCCATGAGGGGTAAGCCCATCACCAGTAAGATTGTTGCCATCTTTGCGCCACCAATAATGCTGAGTGTTGCTAACCAGAAACCAAGTAAGGGTGCGCCTCCACCGAGATAGATACGAGCTGGATAGAAGTTATACATCAGGAAGCCGAGACATGCGCCTGACATCGCTAAGGGAAGCAATGCGACACTGGTCTGAGCAGGTTCGACACGAAAGGCACTATTGGCAAAGAGCATCAACCCTGCAATGACTGCAACACCCCCTGCTAAGCCATCTAAGCCATCTAAGAAATTGACTGTGTTCATCATCAAGCCAATCCAGAAGAGGGTTAAAAGCACAGTCACCCAGAATGCCCAAGGATCAGTTTGTTGACCTGTGAGAGGATTGTTGAAAAATTCGATGAAAATTAGAAAAAATATGGCAATTGCCCCTGCAATAACTTGGGCTATCGCTTGTATGAACCAGTTAAATTCAAAGATATCATCCAGAAACCAGACTAGAAATACGAACACAGACCCTAAAAGTAAACCTGTTAAACGAATGATTTCATTGGGGTCTTGACGTGGCACGGGGAGATACTGAGACGCAATCACCGCAATCATGAAACCAGCAAAAACTGCTAAACCACCAAGACGAGGCATCGGTTCATCTTCGTAGCGTCGTTCATCAGGTGTAGAGACGGCATTGAATCGAAAACTGAGCCAGCGTGCTAGTGGAATCAATGCTAAAGATACACTAAAGCTCAATACGAAGACGATAACGAACGCGAGTATTGTCATCAATTAGGCTGTCCCATACATGCGATCACCTGCATCACCGAGACCTGGCACAATGTAACCAATTTCATTGAGTTTTTCGTCAACGTGTGCGAGGTGAATTGGCACATCAGGATGAGCAGATTGGAGGGCTTCGACCCCTTCTGGTGCGCCGAGTAGACCAATATATTTAATGCGCTTTGCTCCCCAATTTTTGAGAATGTCAATGGTGGCAATTGCAGACCCTCCTGTGGCTAGCATTGGGTCAAGCACAAGGCAGACTTGGACAGTCGGGGCTTCTGGCAGTTTGTTGTAGTATTCGACTGGGCGTAAAGTTTCTTCGTCACGGAATAAGCCAATGTGCCAAACTTGGACACTTGGGAGCAATTCCATGATGCCATCGACCATGCCCATCCCTGCACGCATAATTGGAATTAGACCGATGGTTTCACTTGCTTGGATACCGTTAGCTGTCCCCATTGGAGTTTCAACACTATGAGATTGAGTAGCAATATCACGAGTCGCTTCGTAACTGAGAAGTAAGGTCAATTCGCGGACTAATTCGCGGAAGGTGCGATGGTCAGTATTTACATCACGCAATAGGGTCAGTTTGTGTTTAACGAGAGGGTGCTCTGAGACAAAGATATGGGTCATGGCGTACTCATTCTGCGTTGGTTGGATTCTGCCCTAGTGTACGAGGCAGGGGTAGCATTGTCAAAGTGAAAGTTGAGCGTAGGATTGCCAGTCGATAGCCCACGCCCTATACTAGAGATAGAACAAGTGACCGACCTCTTGGAGAATTGTAATGTCTGAAAACGCACGGATGGTAAGTGGACGTGACCAAAATGATGACCGCGATAATATCGCGCTACGTCCACAGCGATTGGACGACATGGTTGGTCAGGATAGTGTGCGCGAGAATTTGAAAATCATCATTGAAGCAGCTCAGCTACGCGATGAACCAATTGATCATGTGCTATTTTATGGTCCACCTGGGTTGGGTAAAACATCATTGGCGCATGTCATCGCTAATGAAATGGGGGCTAAGATTCGCGTGACAGCAGGTCCTTCAATTGAGCGTGCTGGTGATTTGGCAGCTATCCTCACCCATATGAAAAAAGGCGATATTCTCTTCATTGATGAGGTGCATCGGCTTGGCAAAGCAGTTGAAGAAATTTTGTATCCTGCAATGGAAGATTTCAAGCTGGATATTGTGATTGGGAAAGGTCCTGCTGCGAAGACTGTTCGATTGAATTTGCCTCGGTTTACTGTGGTAGGAGCAACAACACGCCTTGCTCTGTTAGCAGGTCCATTACGTGACCGATTTGGGGCAAGGTTTCGTCTGAATTTTTATGAACAGGAAGCGATGGAGCGCATCATCACACATGCAGCGGGAATGCTCAACATTGAAATTGAACCGACTGGTGCAGAAGCAATCGCACGACGGGCACGCGGGACACCTCGGATTGGGTTACGCTTGTTGCGACGAGTACGTGACTATGCTCAGACACGGGCTGATGGCATCATCACAGAGGATGTAACGGCGGATGCCCTAGCTTTGATGAATATCGACCATTTGGGTTTAGATGAGATTGACCATCGTATTTTGCGAACCATCATTGAGAAATTTAATGGCGGTCCTGTCGGATTGGATACAATTGGGGCTGCGATTAGCGAAGATAGTTCAACAATTATGGATGTCTATGAGCCATATTTGATACAGCTTGGCTTCATTGAGCGCACACCTCGCGGACGGATGGCAACGAAAGGTGCTTATGAGCATCTGAAAATTCCATATGATGATGCTAACACCAATGGTCAGCGTAAAATGTTTTAAGGGGAAACTGTGAAAGTTTCTGATTTTGATTACGATTTGCCAGAATCCTTTATTGCACAAGAGCCGATGTATCCGCGTGATGCCTCAAAATTGATGGTGCTGAATAAGCGGACTGGTGAGATTGAGCATCGTATTTTTCGTGAGATAGTCGATTTCATTGATGCTGGTGATGTGTTGGTGATGAACAATACACGGGTGATTCCTGCACGCTTGGCATCGTATAAAGTTGAAACAGGTGGCAAAGCAGAAGTCTTATTATTGCGCCAATTGAATGACACAGACTGGAAAGTGATTGTCGGTGGTCGGCGCGTGGGGGATGATACGGTATTAGGTTTTGAAGGCAGTTCCGTGACATGCACAGTATTGGAGACATTGCACGAAAGTCAACGTATTGTGCGCTTTAGTCAGCCTGTGAATGATTTGTTGCACGATTTAGGTGAAATGCCACTGCCTCCCTACATTCATCATCGGCTAGAGGATGATGAGCGATACCAGACGGTGTATAGCGAGAAAAAAGGGTCAGCGGCTGCCCCAACAGCAGGTTTACACTTCACGCCAGAATTATTGGAGCGTTTGCAAGAAAAAGGTGTTTATCTTGCGTATGTGACACTTCATATTGGCTTGGATACATTTCAGTCTGTGAAGGTCGATACGGTTACTGACCATAAAATTCATAGTGAGTGGGCGACTCTCAGTGAAGCAAGTGCTGAGATTATTAACACAGCGAAGCTGGCTGGTGGACGCATTATCGCAGTGGGGACAACTTCGGCACGGACACTCGAAACAGCAGGGATTTTGAGTGCAGGTGGTGACCCTGCAAATCCGTCAGCGACCAAGGGACAAAATCCTGAGCGTCCTGTGATGGTATTCGCACGAGATACCAATTTATTTATCTACCCAAGTTATCAGTGGCACGCTGTAGATGCGATGATTACGAATTTTCATTTGCCAAAGTCTACTCTGTTGATGATGATGAGTGCTTTTTGTGGGCGCGAGAACATCCTCAATGCTTATGAAGTCGCTAAACAAGAAGACTATCGTTTTTTCTCGTTTGGTGATGGTATGTTCATCAAATAGCGATACAATTCCATTTGCTTTTTATACAACTCATCAAAGAGGGATACATCAATGGCTTTTCCGAAAGATTTTGTTTGGGGAACGGCGACTTCGAGCTATCAAATTGAAGGGGGTGGCTTGGATTATAGTCGTGGGGAGTGTATTTGGCATCGCTTCTCGCATACTGAAGGTAAAACACGCAATGGGGACACTGGTGATATTGCCTGTGACCATATTCATCGCTATGTCGAAGATGTGACATTGATGTCACAGTTAGGGATTGATGCTTATCGGTTGAGTATCGCTTGGGCGCGTGTATTGCCACAAGGGACTGGCGAAACGAATCCACAGGGACTTGAATTTTACGATAAGCTGATTGACAGCCTCTTGGAAGCCAATATCACACCATATATCACACTCTATCATTGGGATTTACCACAAGCCTTGCAAGATCGCGGTGGTTGGGAGAATCCCGATAGTATTCAATGGTTTGCTAGATTATGCAGATTTAATGACCCAACGCCTTGGCGACCGTGTTACGCATTGGATTACACACAATGAGCCATTTGTGGTTTCGATGGTTGGGAATATGCAAGGTCGTCATGTCCTGGTAAGCAAGACCCCGTTGCAGCGTATACTGTGGCACATCATGTTTTGCGTTCTCATGGTCGGGCTGTGCCTGTGATTCGAGGGAATATTCCAGAGGCGGAAGTTGGTATCACGCTTGACCAGAATTACAGCTTTCCAGCAAGCAATAGTCATGAGGATAGATTGGCTGCACGACGCTTTGCAAGTTGGCACAATGAGTGGTTCTTAGAGCCTGTATTCAGAGGTGTTTATCCTGCGGATATGGTTGCTTATCTTGAGCCAAAAGGTGTTTTCGATAAGATTAATCGTGCGAACATTGCGGAAGCCTGTGTTCCAATTGATTTTCTTGGGATTAATTACTACACACGCAATATTGTCAAGCATGATGAAGGCAATGGTCTGATTGATGTTGATTTTGTCAAGAATGAGGAAGCTGACCATACCTTGATGGGTTGGGAAGTTTATCCTGATGGCTTATTGCATACCCTACTCTATTTACGTAATGCGTATCACCCTCCGAAAATTTTCATCACAGAAAATGGATGCGCTTATATTGACCCTGAGCCTGAGAACGGCACAGTGGATGACCCGAAGCGTGTTGATTACTATCGTTTACATTTGGATGCGATTGATAAAGCAATTGCTTTGGATGTGCCTGTGGCTGGGTATTTTGCGTGGAGCTTCATGGATAATTTCGAGTGGGGACATGGTTATTATCAACGCTTTGGCTTACACCATGTTGATTTCGAGACATTGGAGCGAACGCCTAAGAAGAGTGCTCTATATTATCGAGACCGAATTGCACAGGAAAAAGCCAAGTAAATTTCAGGGACGGTCTGTTTTCATCTTTAGTGATAGCATAGCGTACTGATGTTATCTAAATCATTGGAGATGAAAAATGGAAGCCTCAAAACATGATATTGAGCGACATGCTATCCAAACACAATATCGTGATTTCTATGCGATTGGTAGTGGTTTGACGCTGGTCATCATCGGCATTTGGATTGGTTCACTGCTATTTACAGATGGTTATGGCACTAATTTGTACACTGAGGCAATGGGGGTCTTGGTCACAATTTTAGTGCTTGACCGCATTAATCAGTGGCGCGAACGACAAAATATGAAAAAACGACTGATTCGGGAAGCAGGCAGTCGCTCGAATGAGTTAGCAATTGGGGCTGTCGAATGGCTGAGAGCCGAAGATTGGCTTGTTGGTGAGAATAGTTTGCTACGAGGGGCGCATTTATGGAGTGCGTTACTCGATAATGCGAATCTCAGTGATGCGAACCTTGAGGGAAGTTACCTGCGCGATGCTAGCCTCCGAGGGGTTGATTTGCGAGGCGCGAACATACGAGAGGCTAATCTGCGACAAGTGAATTTATCAGGCGCACAGATGGGTGATGCTGATTTACAAGCTGCGAATTTGCATAATAGCAATTTGACGAACGCTGTTTTGCTGAGGGCAAACTTGCGAAATGCTCGTCTGACCTATGTTGATTTTAGTGGTACGAATCTCAAAGAGGCGATTTTAGAAGGTGCAGATTTATCTAATGCTATCTTTGATGAACGAACTGTGATGCCTGATGCACAACGGACAGGACGTGATGCTGATGGCAATTTAATTTTTACTGTTTACTGGACACCAGATATAGATATGACACGGTATACAGATTCTAGTCATCCTGATTTTTGGCAACCATAAGGGCATACACAATGGCAATATTGCAGTTTGAGGGGTCTTATAACTCGCGTGATTTAGGTGGCTTGCCGACAAATGATGGTAAAGTGACACAGTCAAAAGTGCTCATACGGAGTGGTAATCTCGATAAGTTAACTCAAGCAGGTCAGCAATCTGTGCTAGGTTATGGTATTCAGACTATCATTGACCTACGTAATGAATGGGAGATGGAATATTATCCGAATGTGTTTGCTGAATCAGACAAATTGACCTATCTGCCCCTACCCTTGATTGGGGATAATTTGAGTCACGACACTGAGTGGCAAAAACATACGCGCGATTATGTTGAATTGCATGAGTTATATATCAAGTATCTTGATGGTTGTCAGGCACAGATTGGACAAATTGTTTCAGCTATTGTTGAGCAGAATTCGCCTGTAATCATACATTGTCATGCAGGAAAAGACCGAACAGGAATTATCTCAGCATTAGTGCTTGGTGCAGTCGGTGCTACGGATGAGGCTATTGCCAAGGATTATGCACTAACTAAAAAATACATCCAGCATTTGATTGTTGAATGGCGCGACTATGCCATTGAAAATGATCGAGATTTGGAGCAGTTTGAACGTGACAACGCGACGAATCCTAAGACTATTTATGAGATGTTCAGGCATATTCGCACAAGTTATGGTTCTATCAAAGATTACCTTAAGCAATGTGGATTAAGCGATAAACAATTATCTCGGCTCAGAGAAAAACTGATTAGAACATGATACTCATATCACAATTCACAGACAAGCAGAATCGCATTGTCTCTAACCTGCTTACACAATTGAGACAAGTTGATAGTGTGGAGGCGATTGCGTTAGGTGGGTCATATGCGAGTGGGAAAGCTACTGTGACATCTGATATTGATATAGGGCTGTATTATCACGATGATGCACCGTTTGCGATTGATGATATTCGAGACATCGCTGATGCAGTCAATGATGAGCCAAATCCAACAGTTACTGATTTTGGTGATTGGGGAAAATGGGTTAACGGAGGTGGGTGGCTAACAATTGAAGGTCAGCGTGTAGATTTTTTGTATCGCAGTCTAAACACCCTACAATATTGGATTGAGCAGAGTCACAATGGCATCATCGAACTAGATTATTATCAGCAACCTGTGACGGGATTTTACAGTTATATGTATTTGGCAGAGTTAGCAATTTGTGTTCCGTTGCGCGATGAGCATCAGCATATCGTACAGATAAAATCACAAATAGCGACATATCCGCCAAAGTTAAAAGACAAAATTATCCGAGAATTTTCGTGGATGGCAGATTTCACGCTGTATCATGCTGAGGTTGCTATTCAACGGGGCGATGTGTACGGTGCAGTAGGATGTATTCATCGGGTTATTGCGTGTATTGTGCAAATTATTTATGCAAAGAACGAACGCTATTTCCTAAGTGATAAGGGCACAATAGCAGAATGTGCCAAAATGCCCATCATAGTTAATGATTTTGAGCCATTTGTAGCCGATATTTTGACACATCCCACGAAAGACAATCTTGAGCATCTCAAAGAACTATTATCTGAGATAATATCACTGTAAGACTTTCCCTCTGTTGTGCGTCTAGTAGATAGCGATGATTTCTATAGATTGCACGTTGACGATATATCAAGCAAACCGCTATAATGTTGAACACTCTGCCAGTTTGTGCGGAGTATTTTGTTGTCTGTTAACCAATTTTCCCCGCGAGTTGACCCGTTAAACAGGTTTTCGGCAGTGGAAATAAGAGAAGGTTGGAGTCCAATCTATGTATGCAATTATCAAAGTTGGCGGTCGGCAATACCGTGCCGTCGAAGGTCAGTACATTGACGTTAATAAGTTGCCTTATGACGAAGGCGAAAGTATCACAATTGATGATGTGTTGCTTGTATCAACTGGTGATAGTACCACTGTTGGTACACCATTAGTCGATGGTGCAAGTGTCACGGCGACTATTGAGCAACAGTTTCGTGGTGAAAAGTTGATTGTCTATAAGTATCGTCAACGTACTAGCTACCGTCGTAAGCAAGGGCATCGTCAATATCACACACGTCTCCGTATTAATAGTATTAACGCATAAGAGTAAAGGGGTATTCACTATGGCACATAAAAAAGGTGCTGGCTCAACTAAGAACGGGCGCGATAGTAATAGTAAACGCCTTGGCGTGAAGAAATTTGGTGGCGAATTCGTCATCCCTGGTAACATTGTTGTGCGCCAACGTGGAACTAAATTTCACCCTGGTGAAGGTGTGATGATGGGGAAAGACCATACCATCTTCGCAACAATTGAAGGCTACGTTGAATTTAAACGTTTGCGTGGTCGTAGCGGACAGAAAGAAATTAACATTGTTTCTGAACGCAAACAGTAAGATCACAACTGAAATCGTATCAATCAAAACCCAATATACACTAGCTTAACGCTACTCAGAGCGTGTATCTGAGCCGTTATGCAAGGAGATTGACTAACAATGAAACAAGAGATTCATCCAACTTGGTATCCCCAAGCGACTGTTGTCTGCCAATGTGGGAATACATGGCAAACTGGGGCAACTGTCGAAGAAATTCGTACTGAAATTTGTTCAGCGTGCCACCCTTTCTTCACTGGTGAGCAACGTATTGTCGATACTGAAGGTCGCGTTGATAAATTCATGAAGCGTCTCGAACGCCGTGACAATATCCGTGAGCAAGTGGAACAAGAACGTGAAGCTGCAAATGAAGTCCCTGTCGATTTGCACATTTCCGAACTTGACTTGAACGCACGTTTTGAAAATATCCTCGTCGAAGCTGGTATTACCTCTGTTGGTGATGTACTGGCTGTCCTTGAAGAACAAGGCGATGATGGTATTTTGAACTTGTCAGGGATTGGGCAACAAGCCTTACTCGACATTAAGAAAGGTTTGCGTCGTCACGGGCATGATGTGCCGATGACCGAAGCGTAAACTTCAAGAACTAAACTTAAAGGGTGGTCATTTCGTGTGACTGCCCTTTTTTATTTGTTGGTGATTTTGATAAAGTTGACACAAAATTAGTGGAAACACTAATACACAACCAATTCAATTTTCGTGGTTTCTTGTTGGTGGACAAGGCATGCCTTGTCCCTACGATCCTTGATTTTATTGAGTTTGTGTAGGGTTGAGGCATATCTCAACTGTTTATGTTTTCGCATCAACTTTTTTGTCATGTGCTAATTGCTCTATCCAATAAGTTCCAAGCAGAAAACGAATTCGCTATAGCAAACCCCCACACAAGAATTTATAGGACTAAGCACCTGTGAAAATGACCTACATTTACGCCTTAATTGACCCGCGCGATGCCTCATATCATTACATCGGTAAGACAGTACAGAATCCGCTTCGTAAACGCTTAAAACAGCATCTTCGCACACCTGCGACTGACGAATTGGCATCATGGTTTGAGGAGCTAGGAGAAAATAATCTTAGTCCTGACATCAAGTTGCTTGAATCTGTGACACCTGATGGTGATTGGCGAGCAAGTGAAATTTATTGGATTCGTCATGGTTTAGCGCAGGGGTGGCATCTGAAAAATAAGGCAAGTGGTGGCGATAATTATCCACTGGAAGTACTTGCCCATGCTGAAGATGATGATGTGGTCGCTCGTGTGATTTATGCACAGGAAGATACTTTGAGTTTGCTGACATCTATCAATTGCTATGTGATGCGAGGCAAACGTGCTGAGGACAACACATTTCGTAATTTGTTCCATCGGGCATTGTTGTTGGTAAATGCTGAAAACATTTCAGAACCCGACTATGACCGTCTTCAAGAAGATTTCTGTGACTATATTTTGACACATGGCATTATTCAGTTGGGGCGTGGGTGGCGTGTGCCACTCATCAAAAAGAAGAATCCTGTGGGAGGAGAATTTCTCACTGTTGGTAAGCCATTTACCATTAATGGTATTTCAATCGCTGGTCAATGGGATAAGTCAGGTTGGCGTATGTCAGTCAAGATGTATAAGAAAACGTCTGATTTATTGGATACGCTAGCAACCGCCTATGAGAGTCAACAACGACGTGGATACGACGATGTTTTACGATGTGCTGTATTATCGATAGCAAGCGCCTTTGACCATGTGATGCGTATATAGTACTGTGTAAAATTCGTTTCAAAGTGTCTAACATTCCATTAAGGTGAATTTATCACGAATTTAAATCATAACGGAATTCACACCATTCGTGAGTAGCGATTCACTCTGACTCCTTATACAATAGCAACAATTCAAAATACAAAATCATCCTCATTATTGGACATATCTCATGCCCTTTCGCAGTTGGTCGCAAAGGGTTGTGTATTTTATTGTGCTTTTTTATGAGGGATAGGTCGTAGGAGTGAGATAGGGAATGCGTCATTATAAAGGGCAAATCGAAATTGTATGTGGCAGTATGTTTTCTGGTAAAACTGAGGAACTCATTCGTCGAGTGCGACGAGCGATTATTGCAAAACAGAAGGTACAGGTCTTCAAACCGCAAATTGATAACCGTTATGGGATTGATGAAGTCGTTAGCCATAATGGACAAAATGTAGAAGCTGTTCCGATGCCTGAAGCACGTATGATAATTGATAATATCGCGCCTGATACAACTGTGGTTGCGATTGATGAAGTACAATTTTTTGACCATGGCATTATCGAGGTTGTGGAACGGTTGGCGAATAATGGAATGCGTGTGATTATCGCTGGTTTGGATACCGACTTTCGTGGTGAGCCTTTTGGTTTGATGCCAGAATTGATGGCACGGGCAGAGGAAGTGACTAAATTACGGGCGATTTGCATGGTGTGTGGCGACCAAGCAACGCGGACTCAGCGATTGGTGAATGGTGCACCTGCGTATTACGATGACCCCATCATTTTAGTTGGGGCAAAAGAGAGTTACGAACCCCGTTGTCGTGAACATCATGAAGTACCTCGTCGTGAAAAAGAAACAATTGAAGTTTGATTTTTCATGAATTGCAGTACAATCAAGACTGATTGACTGTTAGCTAGATTGATTTTTATGGCATCATCCATGCGTGAAATGACTCAACGGGTGCGACGTGAAAGCGCATTCGTTGATAAAATTCTCTCCGAAACAAGTCGCATTATTGTTGGACAAGAGTATCTCATCCATCGGATGCTGATTGCGTTGTTATCTGATGGGCATTTGCTGATTGAGGGTGTACCTGGACTAGCGAAAACACTCGCCGTTCGTACACTATCGGCAACCATTAGTGCTGACTTTCAGCGGATTCAATTTACACCCGATTTACTCCCTGCGGATTTAGTCGGCACACAGATTTATAATCCGAGTACGCATGAATTTGTACCCAAGCAAGGTCCTGTATTCACAAATATTGTGCTGGCTGATGAAATCAATCGTGCACCTGCAAAAGTACAATCGGCATTGTTGGAATCCATGGAAGAGCGTCAAGTAACATTGGGCGATACAACATATAAGTTAGATGATTTGTATCTTGTGCTGGCGACGCAAAATCCGATTGAACAAGAAGGGACATATCCCTTACCTGAAGCACAGTTAGACCGTTTTATGATGAAAGTTGTAATTGGGTATCCAACACGCGATGAAGAACGGGAAATTATCAACCGTATGGCAGGGAATAAGCCTGAGCCTGTCGATGCTGTAATTACACCTGATGTTATCCTCCGCGCACGGCATGTCGTCAATGAAATTTATGTGGATGAGAAAATTAAGGATTACGTTCTCAATATCATCTTTGCGACACGGTATCCGACGAAGAATGGCATGAAGAAACTCGCACCTCTAATTGAATTTGGTGTATCTCCGCGGGCAACGATTTTCTTGATTAAAGCAGCTAAAGCCAATGCTTTCCTCGATGGTCGTGGTTGGGTGACCCCTGATGATATTAAAACGATTGTAAAAGATGTGTTACGTCATCGGATTGTGGCAAGTTTTGAGGCGCAAGCGGAAGGTATCTCGACTGAGCAACTAGTGCAACAGATTATCAAGCGTGTGGAAGTCCCCTAATGTTATCGCCACACCTCATGCGTCGTATCCGCCGAATTGAGTTAAAAAGTCGCCGACTCGTGCATAATGCTTTTGCTGGGGCGTATCAATCCGTCTATAAAGGGCGAGGATTATCTTTTGCGACGGTACGCCCTTATCAAGCTGGGGATGATGTGCGACGCATTGATTGGAAAGTAACCGCACGAACAGGTGAGCCTTTCATCAAGCAACATATTGAAGAACGCGAACTGACACTGATGATTGTGATTGATGGCAGTGCATCGGTAGTATTTGGGACACAAGACCGCCAAAAGCGTGATGTTGCAGCCGAACTCGGTGCAGTGCTCGCGTATGCAGCGAATCAGAATAACGATAAAGCTGGTCTGCTCGTTTTCAGTGACCATATTGAGCATTATATTCCACCGAAAAAAGGACGCAATCACCTACTGCATCTGATTCGTGACGTTTTGACACTGAAAACATCAGGACAAGGGACAGACCTCGCACTTGCGCTCCGCACAGTCAACAATCTATTGCCATCAGGCTCGATTGTCTTTTTATTATCTGATTTTTTGCTCCCTGCAGAAAGCTATCGGCGTGAGATGTTATTAGTTGGTCAACGCCATGAACTCATCAATGTTATTTTGAGCGACCCTTTAGAAGAGCATATGCCTGATGTGGGGATTATGGGTGTGCGCGATAGTGAATCGGGTGATGTGCAATGGGTCGATACGAGTTCTCGGCAATGGCAACAGAATTTTCGTCAAGAACGTGATACATCCATTGAGAGTCGGCAGAAGGTGTTCAATCAAGCAGGCGTGGCAGTCATTGATATGCCTCCTGATGGTGATTATGTTCGTGCGCTAACGCATTTCTTCCAGCAACAAGCGAGGAAACGTTAATGCTAAAGCGTATTTTTCTGCTTGTATTGTTGCTCGGTAGGTCTGTGGTATTGGCACAAGATGATCCATCTCCGACCTCCCCTGCACCTGTGATTAACGACGCTATTCAAGCTGAGTTCCGTGTGGATAATGCGACACCACTGTTAGGTGAACCGTTTGTAGTGACTTTAGAGATTGTCGCATCATCAGATATTCGCATTGTGGATTGGGTAAGGTTTGAAAAACCGCTTGAGGTTCTGGAAGAAGGTGAAATTTCAGAGGAAACCTTGCCATCAGGCGAGATAGAATACAGTCGTGAGTACGAAGTTGTGCTGTGGGAAGTCGGTGAGTATCTATCTGAAGAATTGGTGGTGACGTATCGGCAGAATGGCACTATCAACGCCGTTCCTATTAATTCGTTTTTTGTGCAAGTGCCGATACAGATTGATAATCCTGAAACAGCCACCTTGCGTCCGCTTGCTCCCCCAATTGATGTGCCGCATATATCTCCATTGGTTTTCATTAGCATTGGTGTGGGGGTAATTGTTTTGCTGATGGTGATTGCGCGTTTGATACAGATGAGTCGGCGACGTGTCGAAACGATTGTCAATGCCTCCCCTGCTGAGAGAGCCATTGCTGAGATTGAAGATTTAAAGGGGCAGAATTTAGCTCCTGCGACAGTTTGTCAATTGGTGGCGAACAGTTTACGACACTATCTCGATGGCGAATTTGGCTTAGAGACAATCGACATGACCACTGCCGAATTATCCGATGAATTACGAGCACAAGCGTTATTTCCTAAAGCGCATCAGCAACGTCTTAAGCAAGTGTTGGAGCAAGCAGACTTGGTTAAATTTGCAAAGTTTCAACCTGATGAGGCTAGTAGTATTCGACTGGCAAATTTTGCTATTAAGTGGATTCAAGCAGTGGAACGGATACAGCACGATGGTTGAGTTTCGTTTTGCTTTCTTACCTGCTTTTTTGCTGCTGATACCTCTGTTCATCCTTGTGCTTCGTTGGTGGTTTGGTCGGTCTAACCAATCATCTGGGGTATTGCGATATTCAGACACACGGATTTTAGCTGGTCTACCAGCTAGTGTACGATTGCGATTGCGTCAATTACCCAATCTATTGCGATTAATAGCATGGATTCTGCTGGTTGTGGCATTGGCACGTCCGCAAGCTGGGGATGGTGTCGAGCTACTCCAAGGGCAAGGCTTAGATATTGTGATGACACTCGACATCAGTGATAGTATGGCAACAGCCGATTTCAATGGGCTAACACGTTTTGATGCCGCAAAAGATGTGATTAATGAGTTTATCCTGAATCGTGAATTTGACCGTATTGGGCTGGTTGTCTTCGCGGAGCAAGCCTTTTATCAAGCACCTCCGACTACTGATTACAATATTTTAGCGACGCTCGTCAATGATGTGCCACTTGCTGGTGATATTGGCTTGAGCAATCGAACCGCATTAGGGTTGGGGATTGCATCGTCAACGAATATGCTCCGTGATAGTTCTGCGCCAAGCCAAGTTGTGATTTTGGTGACTGATGGGTCGAATAATGCTGGTGAGATTGACCCGATTACAGCAGCGCAAGCATCAGCAGCGTTTGGGATACGAATTTATGCAATTGGTATCGGAAGTGAGGCATTAGGTGATGCTTTAGATGAAGCGACACTGCGACAAATCGCGACAATTACTGACGGACGTTATTTCAATGCGTTGACATTAGATGATTTGCAGAATGTCTATGAGCAGATTGACCAACTGGAGCAAACACCAATTGACCGTGAATTGACGATTCGTTGGCAAGAGCGAGCATGGGGATTTTTACTCGTCGCTTTAGTCCTATTGATTATTGAGCGTGTGTTGCGCCAAACTGTATTTCAGACGATTCCATGATGGTGTGTCATGTTTGAACAGATTTATTTTGTGTATTCGATTGCAATTATCATCCCTCTGATGGGACTTTTCCTTATTTGGCGTGACTGGGTACGACAGTCTGTGATGAGAAAAATTGGTGACCAAGAGTTGGTGCAATCACTGGTCGCACAGGTTAGTCCGTTTCGACGACGTGTGAAGGCTCTTTTTTGGTTAGCAACAATTGCATTGATTTTATTGGCGTTGGGTCGTCCGACATGGGGATTTGAAGAAGATATTATCCGTACTGAAGGTATTCAGATTATCTTTGCGATTGATGTGAGTCGCAGTATGGATGCAACGGATGTTTCTCCGACACGGTTACAACGGGCGCGTTTGGATGTGCTAGACATGATGACCGCATTAGAAGGCAACGATTTAGGGATTGTCCTCTTCGCACGCGATGCTTTTACCTATATGCCTCTAACCTATGATTTGAGTGCAGCTGAGATTTTCTTAGCTGACATTGATACTAATATGATGACGAATCAAGGCACGAATATCCCTGATGCGATTGAACGGGCATTGGGGTCATTTGAGCAACGAAGCCAATCTCCGAAGGTGATTGTTTTGATTACCGATGGCGAAAGTCATGAAGGGGATGCTATCACCGCAGCGGAACGCGCTCGTGAGGAGAATGTCATCATTTATACGATTGGGTACGGCACACAAGAGGGGTCAACCATCCCACTTTATGATGAGACTGGCACGTTGATTGGTTATCAAACAACGGCTGATAGCAATGATGCAATAGGGACACTGGTCAATACAACACTAAATGTCGATTTATTGCAGAGAATCGCAGAAGAGACAAATGGTGCATACATCACAGGGGGCACATCATTAGAGGCGATTATCGCTGATATTCAAGGACTTGAGTCAGGTGAGATTGGAGAGCAGGTGATTAGTCGCCCAATTGCACGTTTTCCGATCTTCGTTGGGCTAGCTCTGCTCTTGTTATCCTTAGAGATGCTACTTTCTGATGCGAAGCGAGAGGTAGCATGATGCGAATTCATTTGATAATGCTCTCTCTATTGATACTCGCTGGCTGTGGTGTGGATCCAGCAGAGCGTAATAATGCAGGAAATCGTCTTGTGGCAGATGGCAACTTTGACGATGCGATTCTTGCTTATCAAGCTGCTCAAGTGGCTGACCCCGACAATGATTTGTATTATTTCAATGTTGCTAATGCACTCACAGGTGCAGAGCGCATCGCGGAAGCAGAGAATGCGTTGCAACTCGTGATTGAAGGTGGGGACGAGACTTTAATTGCGGATGCTTGGTATAACCTCGGTAATATCAAATTTGACGCTGGGATGATAGATGAAGCTATTATTGCTTATCGTGAAGCATTATTGCTTGACCCTAGTCATGATGATGCACGTTACAATCTGGAATTAGCCAATTCGTTAGAGATTCCGCCAACACCAACAGCGATTGAGATGCAATCTGAATTGAATGAAGAAAATGTCGATGAGCAAGCGACACCCACACCTAATCCTGCTGGGCAAGTGTTTCCGACTCCGACACCTACGCCATTTGAGGTGATTCCACCACCAGGACCATCACCTGAAAATATCGGTGAAGAAGAAAGTGGTGAGGAAAGCGACAATCCATCAACACCTGACCCTGTGCCAGAGGGTGAAATGGATGTTGAAGATGCTGAGGATATGCTTGAACCAATTGAAGCTAATCAAGAACGCATCAGTACGTTCCGCGATAATTACAATGAGACAGGTCGTGAACCAACGGATAAGGATTGGTAGATGCGACGCGGATTACTCTTATTGAGTTTGTTGTGGATTGTGGCTGGAACAATAGCGCAAACTCGCCCATTTGTTGTCGGCAGTGTTGATAAATCAACACCTTATGTCGGTGAACCGATTCTCTATTCGCTAAAGTTGTATTATCAAGGTGAGATTGGTGAGCGTTTTGTCAGTGAGCCGAGTTTTGTTGGGTTCGGGCGTTCGAGGGTGGTATTTGAGGCACTAGCTTATAGCGAGACATTTGAGGGAGTTAATTACAGTGTTTTGGAGCAACGCTACCTGTTGTATCCATTGAGAGCAGGTACATTGACGATTGAGACGTTCCAAATTGATATTGCAGAAACACCATTTGACCCTGCTTGGACAGTTTTCACCGATGATTTGAGTATCACTGTACTCCCTTACCTTGAGCCTGTGCCTGATGATTTCACAAATGGTATCGGGCAATTCACCGTTTCTGCGGATGCTTCGCCGAAGAATATTCAAACGGGTGATGCACTCACATGGACAATCACAATTTCGGGGGCAGGTAATTTAGAGCAACTCCTTGCGCCGACTATTGTGCTACCTGAGAGTTGGCGATTATTCGATGCAGAAGTGATTTATGAACAAGATAATTTACGTTTTGGTAGAACAATATTCTCTTGGCGAGTGATTGTAGGCGATGATAGTGTATCGAGTTTACCTGCTGTATCGTTCAGTTATTTTAATCCACAGACTGAGCAATATGAATCACGCATCAGCGCACCGATTCCACTTGATATTATGGTTGTCACAGCCCAGCCGAGTGAAGCAACTGAGATTCCGATAATAGTTGAAACTGAACAAGCTATTTTGCCACTCTTGCAAGTCGATAATGAAGCAATTTTGCCAGCACGTCCGCCACAGTGGTTTTGGTGGTTGTGGGTATTGCCTCCCCTATTCACATTATTGATGTGGGGAAAAGGACAGATAAAGAATCGTCCTATGAGTGAACCACGTCCATCTCGTAGAGCACGTAGTCGTGCGTTACAAATGCTTGAAAAGCAAACCAATCAAATTAACTATGGGCAAGCAAACAAAGCATATTTGGAACTATCGGAAGCAGTATTTGGGTATCTTTCAAACAAAATGGGAATGACCATCACACAAGAAAATTTAGATGTTATGACAGAACAGCTACCTGATAGGTTGAAGGTTGCGTTGCAGCGATGTGTGGATGAGGCGATGTCAGGGCAATATGCACCAATTACAACCGATGATGCCAAGCAGTTACAGAAACGAATTGTGCGTGTGTGTCGAGCGATTGAGACAGTGTTATGAGAATTCGGATAATTTTGTGTGTGGTGCTAATACTTGCAATGAGTTTGCAGATTATCGCTGATAATCACACCTTGGATGAGGCAGAAGACGCTTATCTGGGTGGGAATTATGAGGCAGCGATTGCCTTTTATGAATTGGCGTTGCTGAATGAAGGTGGTAATGGGGCAGTCTATGCGAATTTGGCTCATGCTTATTATATGAATGGGCAAATTGGTAAGGCGATGTTGAATTATCGTCGGGCAGAACAGTACTTACCCCGTAATGAGACAATCAAGTCTCAAATTCAGCAAATTGAGCAGGAACGAGTGGATGGCATCATCGACAATTCGGATTGGCTGATAAGGACGGCACGTTTAACAAGTGATTATCTGACGTTGGCTGAGCTAAGTATCATTGTCTTTGTGCTGTGGAGTATGTTTTTTGTTGGGGTGGTGTTCTCACGGAATCGACGTAGAGTCAGCATCGCTGTTGGCATTGTGGGTGTGGCGGTCACGCTTGTAGGTAGTTTGTTGTTAACACGGTTGTATGTTGAGACAGAGCATCCATCGGCGGTGGTGATTGATGAGCAAGTGGCGGTGATGAGCGCACCATCCAATGACTTTTTGACCCTATTCGTACTATACGAAGGAATTGACCTCTATGTGCTAGAAAACCGTGATAGATGGGTCAGAATTCGGTTAGTCGATGGTCGTCAGGGGTGGATTTTGGAGAGTTCACTGGATTATATCCCAAGTCGTTTGGGATAAAGTTGGGATAAATAGAGTTATGAGGGCAGATTTGTACTGAACCTGCGACTCAGAAAGAGACTTGCATTGAAAAATATATCGTTTATTAGCCTCCTGAGTATTATGACGTTGAGTTGGTTAACACTTACCCCTAATAATGTCGTACACGCGTGTAGTGGTGGTGCCGCAGTGACAGTTCAAGGACTACTTGAAGGCGCAGATTATCTCATTCATGCCCAAGTTATAGAGATAGATGACCGTGCTCAAAATGCTATCTTACGTGTAAATAATTATCTTGCAGGGGGTTCAGGTCCCGAATATATTTTACTCAGTAACAGTGACCCTATACACATTGAATACATTTTAGCTGGACGCTCTAGCGGTAGTGATTGTTTGGGTATATCAGCAGAATACAACTTGAATGAGTCATTGTATTTGTTTGTAGATCGTACTTCTAATGGAAGTTACTCCATTGTTGCTGGAGCATTTAACTCCTTGATTTATCGTTTTCCTCAACCTGACTCAACTGTTGAAGTGTATTTAGAGGGTGGGTGGGAAAACGGCGGACAAGTTTATGAAAACATAGCCGAGCGTAACACAGGTCAAGATGTTACTGAATTGGAATTCATTAACATTATTAAGCAAGAAAGTCAGCAGGAATCAGCTGAACCACTATCCGACTCACGGTATCCACTCAAAGCTCCGCTATTAATAACGACCACAACCCAGCAATATATCATGCCTATTGATTGGCAACATCCTGTGTCAATTACAGAAGAAACATTTAGTGCATCCCAGCATCCCCTTTATTACTATGGATTTTCTGACGCAATTCAATGCGCTGAAACAGATAATTATATTATTTCACCTGACAACCTGAACATTGCTGTTTTTAGTGCTAATAACTCTGTTTGCTTTTCGTGGGCATCCACAGTCGTAGGAGATAACTATGTTTCAGGAGAAGCAATTCTTTTCTCCGAACTCTCAAATACTGTCGCAGTATGGAATTCGTGTGAATTATCTATATATACAACAGGATATCCAAGATTAATACAATCTTGGTATGAGCTGGAACTAATCAATCAAAGAACACTTGAAGGTGTCTCTTGTGTCGATTTTCATAATATGGCTGTGTGGCATCCTAATGGTAGGTATTTAGCATACAGTGATGCAACTGGTATTCATCTATGGGATACGATGAATGCATCAGAGAAATCTATCTTGTTAATACCAAAAGACAGCGAGAATCCTGCTGTTCCAAACCATTTTTCACCACTAGGGAATTATCTCAACTACACAGTCAACGGCACTACTGAACACATGGAAATTCTATTTGGTCAAACGTATCCAAATGGATTGTTCTCACCCGATGAGAGTGTACTAATCAACTTTGATAGTGAGCCTACAGCATTCGGATATGAAATATGCAATGCGCTTGATGACTGTAGTTATGGTGCGAGAGATATGTTCATCTCATTCTTTGATGAAGCTACAGGTGAAGTTGTAGGCATTTATTTTCCAACTGAGATAATTCAAACTGAATGGATTGATGACACGACATTCATTCAGCTAAGTTGTGACGCAGATGAAGAAATAATATGTGGTGTTTTTAGGTGGTATCCAGCGTTTCACGGATGGAGTAATTCTCGAATTAGTAACGGATATGCTTATGATTATGACCATGAAAATGAAAGCATTGCTATTGTCCAAGATGAAACAACACTTTACATCAACAGCGAGATATACCCATTAATGCTATCTGATGACGAAAAAGTTGAGTCAATTGAATGGCTATCATCACTTTTTTACCGTGATTAAAGTAAAGTTTTCATGTAAACATGAATTTCCTGTGTTTATCATGCAAAAAAAGAGCGAGGAGTGACCTCGCCCTTGTATGATGCTTGATTATGCGTTTTTGAGCAGTTCAGGGATTTCTTCTGGGTTTTTGGCGACGAGTACACCTGCATCTGCGAGAGCTTTGTTTTTCTCTTCGGCAGTACCTTCGCCACCTTCGACGATTGCACCAGCATGCCCCATGCGTTTGCCTGGAGGGGCTGTCTGCCCTGCGATGAAGGCTGCGACAGGTTTGCTCATGTGTTTTTCGATATATTCGGCTGCGACAATTTCTGCGTTACCGCCGATCTCACCAAGCAAGACGACACTTTCAGTTTCAGGGTCGTTCTCGAACATTTCAAGGACATCAACGAAACTCGTGCCAATGACAGGGTCGCCACCGATACCAACGATGGTTGATTGTCCCATGCCTGCATTCATGAGTGCGAAACCCACTTCGTAGGTGAGTGTCCCTGATTTGGAGACAACACCGACTTTGCCTGGTTGGGCAATCATGGTTGGGATGATACCGATTTTCATCTGATTGGGGACGAGGAAGCCTGGGCAGTTCGGTCCGAGAAGGCGTGCACCATTGGCTTTGACATGCGCTGTTGCTTTCATCATATCAGCGACAGGGATGTGTTCGGTCAAGCAAACGATGAGTTCAATGCCCGCATCAACTGCTTCGATGATGCCATCAGGCGCGAAAGGGGCTGGCACTATCACCATTGAGGCGGTTGCACCTGTTGCTTCGACAGCCGCTTGGACTGTATCAAAGACTGGCACATTATCATCAAACCATTGTCCGCCTTTGCCTGGAACAACACCACCGACGACATTTGTGCCGTATTCCATCATCAAGCGCGTATGGAAGCTACCTTGTCCACCTGTGATGCCTTGTACAACAACTTTTGTATCTTTATTGCCTAAAATCGCCATGTGTTAGTTGCCTCCCTTTGCAGCAGCAACTGCTTTTTGTGCTGCGTCCGTCAATGTTTCTGCGGATTGTAGATTTGGAATGTTCGCATTCTCGATGATTTCACGTCCTTCTTTGGCATTCGTGCCTTGCAGACGCATCACAATTGGCACATCAGGTTGAACAATGTTATAGGCTTCAATGAACCCATTAGCGACATCATCACAGCGAGTAATCCCACCAAAGATGTTGATAAGAACCGCTTTCACATTTTCGTCTGAGAGGATGATTTTGAGGGCTGTTGCAACAGTTTCAGGGGTTGCACCACCACCAATATCGAGGAAGTTAGCAGGACCATATTCTTCGCCACCGTAGAGCTTGGTCATATCCATGGTGGTCATGGCAAGACCTGCCCCATTAACCATACAGCCGATTGTGCCATCGAGTTTGACGTAACTAATGCCTGCTTCGCGTGCGAGAATTTCTTCTTCGCCTTCCTCGGATGAATCACGCATGGCAGCGAGTTTCTTTTGGCGTGGCAGTGCGCTATCGTCAATAATCATTTTGCCATCGACTGCGAGTAAGCTACCATCACCCTGCACGACAAGCGGGTTAATTTCAGCGAGTTCGGCATCACTTTCGGCGAAGCATTGGTATAAGCCCATGAGGATTTTGACGAATGGTCGCCATTGTTCACGGGATAAGTTCATGCGACTAGCAACACTATTGGCTTGGTAGGATTTTAAGCCCCAGATTGGGTCAATGTGTTCACGGACAATTTTATCAGGGTCGGTTTTGGCGAGTTCTTCAATGTCCATACCGCCTTCAGCAGACGCAATAATGAGTGGCATCCCTGCGGAACGGTCATTGGTGATTGCAAGGTAAATTTCGTCTTTGATGTCTGCACCTGGGTCAATGAGGACTTTTTCGACTGTCAGCCCTTTGATGTCCATACCCAAAATTGCTTCAGCGTGTTCTTTAGCTTCGGCTGGTGATTTTGCGAGTTTGACACCCCCTGCTTTACCACGTCCGCCGACATGCACTTGTGCTTTGACAACGACGACATTGCTATCGAGTTCTTGAGCGATGGTCATGGCTTCTTCGGGGGTTGTTGCAACTTTGCCTTTTGGGATTGGAATCCCAAATTCAGCAAAACGAAACTTCGATTGATATTCGTGTAGCTTCAACGTAAATCCTCCATATGGAATAAATGGTTAAAAATTTATGAGTAAGGTGATTATACAACTATGCGGACGGGATTCCCATGATGTTAAAGAATCTCGGTATCATGTTTAATAATCATGGCATCGGGATAGGTTGATTCTATCCATTTCATGACGTTTTGGATGGTTTGGTGTAAACGTTTGGTAGAGTTACTCACCGTGGTCACGCCAATGATAGCTGATTGCCATGAGTCATTGTTGCCGACCTCAGCATTAGCGACATTGAATTTATTCCGCATTTTGGTGAGCATCGATTTGAGTATGCCTCGTTTTTGTTTTAACGAGACAACCCCTGGCAGATAGAGTTCAATTTCACAGAAACCAATTTTAGCGTCAGACATGTGTTTTACTGGCAATTTTGGGCAAATTTTTGAGCGATAATGTCACCAGACCCATTATCGGATTGCGTGGGCTAATCTACGCGATATACTGTATAGCATGTACTAAGGCATGACAATGGCTAAAGTCGGTGTTGATAGATGCCATTGATGAATTCATTTAGTCTATGTTTTCACTCTACATTTAGGAGTTTTGTATGCAAAAACCATATCTATTGCGGTTGTTGACGGTCATTTTGGCGATTTTGTTTACGCTGAGTGGCTTAACAAGTGCACAAGAAGAAAATTTATTGACGAACGCTGGCTTTGAGAACAGCTTCAATAGCTCTGGCGTTGCCAGTGGTTGGACATCGTGGGTTGCTGATGGCACTAACGCGCCAATTTATCTGGCAGGTACAGGCGCAGAAGATAATGGCTTACTGCCACAGATTCGTAGTGGTAGCGAAGCACAAGCGATGTTCTCTTTCTTTGAAACGCACGATGCTGGTGTTTATCAACAAGTTGACGTGCTTGATGGTGCTGAATATCGCTTTAGCATCTATGCTCATGTTTATTCAAGTACGCTTGGTGATTTGAATGTCAGTGAACAACCTGGTGGTGTGACCGTACGTGTGGGGATTGACCCAACAGGTGGCACTGACCCGTTCTCTAGTGATATTGAATACACCGAATCACTCATCACCTATGATACCTATCTACAATACAGCACAATTGCAACGGCTGAAAGCGATACCATCACTGTCTTTGTTCGTAGTACCGTATCTGAGCCTGTTCAAAATACGATTGTCTTTTTGGATGATGCGGTTTTGAATATCACACCAGAATCTCCTGTCACTGAACCTAGCGATGATGAACCCGTCGAAACGGAAGAACCTGTTGAAACAGAAGAAGTGGTAGACCCAACGCCAACTCGTGAAGGCGATACAGGTGAGCAAGAAACAGAAGAGCCGACAGAAGAACCCACTGAGGAAGATACTCCTACAGAAGAGCCAACTGAAGAAGAAACTGCTACCGACGAGCCGACAGAAGAACCCACTGAGGAGGAAACTCCTACACCAGAACCCACAGAAGAACGTCCTATTTCGGAAGATTTCCCTGGAACGATTCTGCATACGGTTCAAAGTGGGGATACTGTAAGTCAATTGGCGGCACGTTATGGTAGTAGCATTCAAGCGATTATCAGTGCAAATGGCTTGAATGAGAGTGCGCTCATTAGAGTTGGACAAGGTTTGGTGATTCCTGTACGGATTGTTCCTGCGACTGAGACACCATCAGCAACCCCAGTTGTTGTAGTTGTAACAGCGACTCCAGAGGATTCAGGAGACACAGGTGGTGAAACAGCCAGTGGCAACACCTATACTGTACAAGCTGGTGACAGTTTGTCAGCGATTGCACGTCGCTTCAATACAACGGTGGGTGCATTGGTGCAGTTGAATGGCATTGCAAATCCGAACCGTATTTTGGTGGGACAAGTCTTAACAATTCCTGGCACAGGTGGTAGTACTGAACCTGTTGCGACACCTACCCCTACCGAAGCTGAGGAAGATAGCTCACAAGATAATGACGGCATTATCCCACCAAGTGATGATGCTAGTGACAATGACAGCCCTACAACCTATGTTGTACAAGCTGGCGATAACTTGTTCCGCATTGCATTACGGAATGGTGTTTCGTTAACTGCGCTTGCCGAAGCAAACAATATCACGAATTTCAACTTGATATTCGTTGGTCAGGTTTTGACAATTCCCTGATGAGTGAGTATCGCATTATCAAGAATCAACAGGGTGAGGTTGTCCTCCCACAAGCGAAGTGGTGCCAGAGTGCTTGGTGCCACTTCAAGGGATTACAATTTTCATCGCCGTTGAATGAACAAGAGGGGTTGTTGTTCGTATATGGGCGCGAGAGCATTGCAAGTACGTCTATTCATATGTTTTTTGTGACCTATGAGATTGCTGTTGTATGGTTGGATTCCTCTGGTAAAGTTGTGGACAAGAAATTAGCAAAGCCATGGCGACCAGCTTATGCACCAGCAAAACCTGCACAATATTTCATCGAAGCACACCCTGTCTTATTAGAGCGTGTGGCTATCGGTGATGTTTTGACATTTGATGAGGTAATCGCGTGAGTCAACGCAGTATCATTTGTTTGCTATTGTTGGGCGTACTTTTGAGTGCGCCTGTTTTAGTGATAGCCCAAGAATCAACAGAAGAACCCCCTCTTGCTCAAAGTGGTTTGTCTATCCATGTGGTGCAACGGAATGAGACTCTATTCAGGATTGCGTTGGAATACAACACCACTGTCGATGAACTGGTGACTCTAAATGGTTTGACAGATGCAACACGCATCGATGTTGGGCAACGATTACTTGTGCCAAACAATAGTGTTGTCAGTGATATACCTCAGACGCATATTGTGCAACCAGGAGAAACATTGTCATCCATTGCGGAGACATACGGCGTCAGCATGGAGGCACTTTCTGAGCAAAATGGTATTGTGGATGCTAATGCTATCTATGGTGGGCAAGAACTCATCATTACGCCGATAGATGACTCAAGCACCCTATCGACTACACCATTGCCTACGGGTGAACCCGTGGTGATTGTTGCAGGGGATGACAATCTGCCGACTGTGAGTGGTAATATCCACATTGTTGGGCAAGGTGAAACATTATTTCGGATTGCAACTGGTTATGGTTTGACCACTCAAGAATTAGCACAAGCGAATGGCATCACTGACCCAACCGTGATTTTTGCTGGTCAGCAATTGATCATTCCAAACTTGCCCGAATCTCAAATTAGTGCAATTGACCTCCCTGCCCCAATTGCTTCGCTCAATGTGCGCCCATTGACTTTTATTGAGGGTGAAACGGGCGTGATACAGTTAACGACTGAAACAGGTGCAAGTGTTGCTGGTACATTTTTGGGGCGAGACCTAGGCATCATTTCACTAGAAGGCAATACTCAGCATGTTGTGATGGTGGGTGTTCCTGTTTTTACTGAGGCAGGAATTTACACTGTTGACCTGACAGTATCAGCGACAGATGGCACACAAACAACATTTGCCTTTAACGTTCGTGTTGTTAGTGGTGGATATGGTTCACAGAATTTAGATGTGACGGATGAAAATCTGACTGCGCCTGCCGTACAAGATAATGAATTATCTTTGATGAGTGGTTTGACAAGTGCAGTTACGCTCAATCGTAGTTGGGAAGGTTTATTTAGTATTCCAGCAGCCGCAGCGATGAATGCACAGTATGGTACATTAAGGTCGTACAATGGAGGACCTATTTCGGCGTATCATAGTGGTGCAGATTTTGCAGCCGCCCCAGGAACACCGATTTTAGCATCAGCATCGGGGACTGTTGTTTTAGCAGATGCTCTCAACATTCGAGGAAATACGATTGTGATTGACCATGGCTGGGGAATTTATACAGCGTATGCTCATCAGACAACATTGGATGTTTCATTGGGTGATTTTGTAACAGTGGGTCAGATGATTGGTACGGCAGGGTCTACTGGACGGGTAACAGGACCTCATTTACACTGGGAAGTGTGGGTCAATGGTGTGCCTGTGAATCCGATTACATGGACACAAGAGGTATTTCCGTCGTGACAATCGCCTGAATAATGATTATGGTATCGAGCGTGGTCAAACTGCGCTCTTTTTCGTGAGGAATACATCGTGACAGATAACACTCAACAAAGCAATGAACAAGATTTTGTTGTGAGTACCGTGAATGATTTTCGACAACAAATCATCGACAATGACAAAATTATCAAACAATATGATGCAAAATATTTGAAACTCGCGTCACCTGATGTGATGTGGCAATCAGCACAAGCTGTTGAACGTATTGAGCAAATTGACACAACACTGAATTTGTATCTTGCGGAAAAAGTTGCTCGCTTAAGATGGATTAATCCGCAGACTTTGCATGTTCGGTTTATGAACACCGATGATGAAAGTTATTTTTCATATTTTGTGCGTAATGACATTGACTATGCGAACTATCAACCTTATGTCACAGAGGATGACAATAGTGTTCGGGTGTTGGTCGGAGATTATCACTATGTGATTGATAAATCGACTTTGGCGATTCATTGCTTGCGTGATGATGTCGTACAGTGGGAAACAATGCTATTTTCATGGGCTGAGGATGATTCGCAAACACGATTGTCAATGAGGATGCAAGCCGATGAAGCCTGTTTTGGGACAGGTGAACGAGCATTTGGGTTGAATTTACGCGGACGCACACTGCCAATTTGGAACACTGACCCTGGAGGTTATGCGCGTGGTGATGACCCAATTAATAGTTGCGTCCCGTTTTATCTGGGTGTGCATGATAAAGCAAGCTATGGGGTGTTGTGGGATGACTCATCGCGGGCAATGTTTGATTTAGGAGCAAGCGATAGCAACCAACTGACAATCACAGGAGAAACAAAGACATTATCGGTTTATTTCTTTGTGGGCGATACTGTTCAGGATGTGATGACTCATTACGTCAATGTCACTGGTTCGATGCAGATGCCTCCGTTGTGGGCATTGGGCTATCATCAATCACGTTATAGCTACATGAGTAATGAGGATGTGATTGATATTGCGGTTGAGTTACGGAGTCGAAATATTCCTTGTGATGTGATTTATCTGGACATTCATTACATGGATGGTTATCGCGTCTTCAAATGGGATGCAGAAAATTATGGTGATATGGCGAGTATGGTCAAGCAATTACACGCTATGAATATGCGTGTTGTGCCGATTCTTGACCCTGGGGTGAAGGTTGATGAGGGCTACATCGGATATGACAGTGGGATTGAGAACGATGTATTTATCAAGTATCCTGATGGTGAGTCAGTTGCAGGCGTTGTATGGCCTGGCTTGTGTTATTTCCCTGATTTTTCATCGCAAAAGACACGCGATTGGTGGGCAGAGAATCTATCGACATTAGTTGAAACAGGGATTGATGGTATCTGGAACGATATGAACGAGCCATTAATTTTTGGCGATGATACACCTCCTCAAGATTTGCCTGATTATGCTGTACATGATAAAGAAGGTTTTGGTGGGACTCATCAAGAAGTTCATAATGTGTATGGCACATTAATGGCGCAAGCATCGTTACAAGCTCTTGAAAATCATCGACCTGACAAGCGTCAATTCACGTTTACAAGAGCTTGCACAGCAGGGACACAGCGCGTAGCGAGTTCTTGGACAGGTGATAATCATTCAACATGGGATGATTTGCACATTGCCATCACGACAACGCTACAAATGGGATTATCAGGGATTGCGTTTACGGGGTCAGATATAGGTGGATTCATGCATGATACTACACCTGAATTGCTGACACGTTGGACACAGGCTGGTGCGTTCATGCCATTTTTCCGCAATCACAGTGCAGTGGATGTCATTTATCAAGAGCCGTGGCGATTTGGTCAGCCCTATGAAGACATTATGCGCGAGGCAATTCAATTGCGGTATCGTCTAATGCCGATGATGTACACCGCATTTGCTCAACATGCAACTTTTGGCACGCCGATTGTGCGTCCATTGTTCATGGCAGAGCCAAATAATGCGAGTATTCGTGATATTGATGATACGTTTATGCTTGGTGATACCCTGTTAGTAGCACCCATTCTAAAACCGAGTGAGATTCGGAGAACAGTGTATCTTCCAGAGGGTGATTGGTACGACTTCCATACCAATGAACGTTATCACGGTGGGCAAATGGTGCGTGTCGATGCGCCATTGGATTATATTCCGCTGTTTGTGAAGTCGGGAACCGTGTTGCCACTGTGGGATGATTTGCAACATCTGAGCAATCCACAAATTGACACGCTTAAGTTACGCATCTACACCGACTCAGGTGAAACAGTTATCTATGAAGATGCTGGCGAGGGGTTAGCCTATCGTGAGGGTGACTATCGCTGGGTGACGTATCGGGCGGAAGAACAGACTGATAGTCTGACATTGACACGCACGGCTGAGGGGGACTATATCCCGACTTATAAGCACATTGAATTGCAATTGATTGGTTCACGAAGCGAAATTGCACGAATTGATGTTGATGGCATCACGCATTTTGATTTTGGGACAGACAACGATATTTATACGATTACTGTCGATGCTGATTTCGAGGAAGTGTTATTTAAGGCATAGGAGCGTTCGGCTATGTGGGCTTGTCGCGACAAGCCCCTACAACAATCGATATTTGTGCTTAATCCCCTGCGGCTACCCCTGCATGGTGATAGGCATCATCAAGAGTTTCAAAGTCGGTGAATAAGAAATGGTCGTGGAAATAGTGAATCCACAAAAATGCTAAAATTGATGTGTAGTAGGCTGTGTCAAAATGTTGATTGCCACTCATATCAGGACGGACAATCCCTGCTAGAAAATAAACTAGCATAAAAATCACAACTGAGCCGACAAGCAATGCTGTACTTAGGGCATATAAACCTTTGCTATCTTTGGTCTGTGCGCTGAATTTGGCGACTAGAGGTGCACTATCTTTAAGGTCGCCATATTGTTGTTTGATTTTGATGATGTAGAAAGTAATCGCTAAATATTGGAATGAATGCCATGTGTTCAAGCCTTGAAAGGCTGTATCAAGATTGGGCAAAAATGGCGTAAAGAAGGCAACAATCACAGTAATGACAATGAAGGCTGTTTTTGGCATATTCAAGCGATTGGTGCGCCACTCTTGCCATGTTTTCCAGATGTAGGCGAGTAGCGAAATGATGAAAATTGCACTCAATGTCACGAAAAACCAGCGTTGCTCAAAAAATTCAGGGATAACACGTCCTAAGTCATTTGTGCCAATCTGGAATGTGCCATGCCATACTTTGTAAGCTGCGACAGGAAACAAGCAGGTCAGGATGAGAGCATAATCAATTAGGCGCGAGATGGGATTCATGCGACTATTTTTGCGAACATAGGTGTGTTCTTTATAGTTATAGAGTTCGGCGATGTAAGTCACTTGGTGTAAGACATGCAAGGCTGCCCATGCGAAGAACACTGTCAGTAAGAGTTCCAAATTGAGAAATGCTAGCGAAATTACTACAATTGGTATCAAGATGGATGAGCGAATCAGCATAGGATAATTTTTACGGAAGCTGTTATCTAAGCCTGTGCGTAAAAAAGTAGACATCATGTGAGGTCCGCCGATAGCAATCGCTACAAAGCCATTGACCAAATTACGGCTAAGGTCATCATCAATCCCGAACCAATCACGCCCAATAAGATACAAAAAATAGGGTAAGGGCGTAACGATAACGCTACAGGTCAGGAACAGCATATCCCAGCGTTTGTTACGAAGCCAAAATGAATTTTGGTCAACTGTTTCGCTAATTGTAGTTGAATGCGATTGTGTGATGGTTGCCATTTGGATGTCCTCGTGTGAAGTACGTATCACAAAACGGACGAGGCGTGTCTCGTCCCTACACATATTTTTAATTAGGCAGGAATGATTTCCCAGCCATTGGTGAGTGCGACTTGGCGCATATCATCGTCAGGATAAGTGGCAACACTGTGCCCCACTGCTGAAAGTAAAGCACGGTCAGAGTAACTATCCGCATAACCGAAACAGTCTTCGAGTGGTGTATTAGGGTGGTTTTCTTGCAAATATTGTTTGATGTACTCGATTTTTTGTGTGCCAACACAAGGGATATCGATTAAGTCACCTGTGGCTATCCCATTGTCGAATGCCATGCGTGTGCCGATTGCGCCATCAATGCCGATATTTGCGGCGATGAGTTGGACAAGTTCAGTGAAAATGCCTGAGACGAGGATAACTGTATGACCGTCCGCTTTGTGTTGTTGAAGGCGTGCGATGACATCCTTACGAAAAATCTGTTGCATCTCACCGTTAATTGTTTCACTGTACATGGTGTGTAAATCATCAAGTGACATGCCTTTGAACACCGTTGCCATGCCATCAAGCCAACGTTGACGCATGTTAGTTTCACTGACGATGCCGATTTTACTCCCAAGATAAATGGGCAAAAATTTAGCAAATTCGACATTACCACGTTGTTTGTTCCACAGAGGATGAGCGCGAAGATGACTCCAAGGTGCGCCAATAAAAACTGTTCCGCCAACATCTGAAAAAACAACCGCCATGATTTGCTCCTATGAATTACAGCTTGATTCTATCTGTTGTGAGAATTGCCACTCGGATTCTGCATCTGGACGTTCATAACATTGACAATAGGTTGCAGGTGACGCACTTGCATCATTTTCCCAGAGTAAGTAGTTGGTATTATTTTCGATGCAGAGTTGTGTATCCGCAGAGCGATTTAGTGAGGTGCTGGTAAATTTTAGTCCACGATTATTAACTTCCATGACGAGTTGGACTTGTAGACGTGGGTGTAATTCAGATTCTGGGACATTGTTACGCGGAATTGTCAGCGAATTGCCAAATGCCAGCCAAATCATGGTGAACGGTAGGAGTAGAACGATAAACCAGCCAAAAATAATGAGACCACATCCAAAACGTCCAGCACGGTTATCTGGAATATTGAACAAAGGGCGACGGGTGCGTTCGTAGTATTCGTCCATTTCCGACATATCAGGAGGTTGAGTCATTGGTTTCTACTCTGTCACAAATTGCATATTTATATCATCATTTTCATCATAGCTAACATGTACCGAATACGCAGGGGTATCATTGGACATCGTAAGCAATTTAGGCAGGATAATCGGCAAATCTTCTACTAAATCATATTGATTAAGTTGTTCAATCGGTATCCACTCCAATGTGCCTTCTGCCCCATCATTGATGACTTCACGGCTATCACTGACGGCAGTATAGACAAATAAGATGATACCTGAGTCTGAGCCAGCATCAATATTGTGGACTGAGCGCAGTTTGATGTCACGGACATCTAAGCCTGCTTCTTCTTTAATTTCACGTTTTGCGCTGGTGAGTGGGTCTTCATCACGCTCAACGTGTCCACCTAAACCATTGTATTGATTAGGGAAGACACGTTTGTGTGGTGCTCGTTTCATCAGAAGCACATCATCGTCATTGAAAACAAAACTTAAGGTACGCGGTATGGTTAACCAGCGTCCTTTAGTTGCATCTGCGCCTTGTTGGGTTGCTCCCATAGAATACTCACTTCACTTAATTGCCAGCTTGAATTTCAGTCTAGCAAATATCTCGTCACATGCTAGGCTATTTGAGCAAGATTGACTTATTTTTTATCTCAGAAAGTTCGTTTATGATTACGCCGAGCAAAGATGCTCCCCCTCCTGACCTACGAATTGTATCAATTGACAATATCCTGCCTCATGAAGAACATGACCAACAACGGTCAGTCCCACTCATTGCACGATTACGCAAAGCTGATGTATTAACGAATCCGCCCATTGTTGCCCCAATGGGTGATGGTAATTATGTTGTGATGGATGGTGCAAATCGCACATTCAGTTTTCGTGAGTTGGGGTATCGCTACTTGTTGGTACAAGTTGCCCCTTATGACAGTGGCTATGTTGACTTGGGTGTGTGGCAACATATCATCAGTGATTGGTCAGAGGCAGCGTTTCGTGAGGCGTTGGATCAACTTTCTGATATTTCGATTGAGTCGGGATGGGATTATCGTTCGGTGGCACAAATTCTATTGCATGATGGTTCGGTGCTATCAATGTATGGTGCAAACGATACGATTGAGGCACGGAATAAGACCCTATCAAAATTGGTCAATTGTTATCGTGAGACAGCCACTTTGAACCGCACGGCTGTCACTGACCCGACTGTTATTTGGCGATTGTATCCTGATGCAATTGCATTAGTGCTTTTCCCACCTTATAACGCTGAAGATATTATTGCAGCAGCCGAGCATAAAGCCTTTTTACCCCCTGGGGTGAGTCGGCATATTATTCAGGGGCGTGCCTTACGCTTAAATTATCCTTTAGCCTTATTGCAAGATGAGAGCACATCTTTAGACGCAAAAAATCAACATTTAGCAGACTGGATTCGTGATAAACTGGCGATGCGGTCTGTGCGATATTATGCTGAAAGTACCTATCAATTCGATGAATAGGAACGATTATGTCCCAAACCTTGTCTGATGCTTTAAGAGAAGCAACGCTGGTTAGCGATGATTATGTGTATCGCTTTGTCAAATTACCTGTGAATGCCGTTACTGCAGCAGCAGGGGTCATCGCGGAAGCTGGCAATCCATTTTCTGCATTGATATTGGATAAGGACGAGGTTACGCTGATGATTGAGGACGAAGATTTTGAGCAATTCAAGAAACGGTTGCTCAATCATGAGGTGAGTGAAATTCGTTACCGATTGATTACTTTTCAAGCAGTGCTTGAACCCACTTTAGTTGGATTTATGGCGACAGTTGCAACAGCCCTCGCGGAAGAAAATATCAGTGTGATGCCTTTTGCAGCGTATAGTACCGACCACATTTTTGTAAGTGAAGCTGATTTTGAAAAAGCAGTCGGTGTCCTCGAAAATTTAAAAGCAAGCATAAGTTGAGATTGAATATTTCTATGGAAATTAACATCTTTGATGACCCGAACAAAGTACCAAAACCAAAAGACGAAATCAAAATTGAGTCGCTCAGTGCCTATATCTATGCTGACCGTTTTCGGGTGAGAGCCGATATTGTGGTAACCGCATTTCAAGAGCGTCCGAATTTATTGATTTTGATGCGTGACGCAAACGGCAAGATTGTCAACGAGTTGAATATCATCGCAACGATGCACTCTGAAATGGATTTTACAATGCACATGCGTGGTATGGATGACCCTACAGGTGACTATACTTTGGAAGCGGAATTGTTTTACGAAACACGTAATCCGCCACAAGATACTGCTAGCATTCAGTTTACTATTCCAGAAGATGAAGCGTAATATCTGATGCGGTCATTGCGATTATCGGCTCAACAAATTCAAGTCATACTGAAAGCTGTGGATAATGCGTATCCTCATGAGGCATGTGGCATCATCGGTGGACGAGATGGCGATGCTATACGCATTATCCCTGTAGCGAATGTGGCAGAAAACCGTGAGAGTCATTATCGACTTGACCCAGAAGAACAATTACAAGCCTTGTTATCACTGGAAGCTGAGCATTTAGAGTGGATTGGTGTTTTTCATTCACATCCTAATGGCAAGCCAATTCCATCGTTGGACGATATTCAAGATGCGAGGTTGAATACGCCTAACCTTATTCATTTGATTGTGGGTATGAGAAATCGTCAGCCTGAATTACAAGCATGGCATATCAATAATGGGCAAGTTGACCCTGTCGATTTATTAATTAGCAAACAAAAAAGTGAGACAGACTCTCCTGCATCACGCACAGAAATTTGGGCAGTGTTATTTGCTGTTTTGGTTGGGGTTATCGTGCTACTTGCCATATCGTTCATTTTATTACCTCCTGCCCCACCCATACCCACACCGCAGTGAGTCGGAGATTTTATGTTAGAGATTATCGTTGCAAGTATCATCGGCTTATTTGTGGGCGCAGTTCTCAATGTTTTAGCGGATGAATTGCCGTATCGGACATTTTTTCGCAAGCAAGTCACACCGCCTAGAGATGCACCAGAAGAAGAATTGGCTGAATATGTCGAGTTCAATCGGCTTTTGCTGTTACGCAACAAACGGGAGTATACCCCTGTTTATCCTGATGGGACACCACGCCCTATCGATACATGGTTGGGCATTTCAGCATTTATACAGGGGAAGCGTTTACCAGAAACACCGCAACCTGATGAGGTACGGTCACGGGGGCATCGTGAAGATGACGGCTGGACACTCTCGTGGCGACATCCTCTGACTGAGATTATGACGGCTGTTTTCTTCGGTTTGGCAGCTTGGGCAGCCGATGGTATCCCTAACATGAATACAGCACAATATTTTGTGAATTATCTTTACATGACATTGTTCGCACTCATCATTGCAATTGATATGGAACACAAGCTGATTTTGTTCGTGGTGATGATTCCAGCGATTGCACTAGGCTTATTGGATGCGTTGTTTATCAATCCACCAGAGCCAGGATTTGAAGATGCTTTGATTGGGATGGTGGGCGGATTTGGGTTCTTCTTCGCTCTATATCTCCTCGGATTTGTGTTTCGTTGGGTATTGAATACCTTTGCAGGACGCAATATCACTACGGTTGCTTTCGGCTATGGAGATGTGTTGATGGGGGCATTTATGGGCGCAACGGTTGGAACGTTATATACCGTCGCCGCGATTGCCTTGACCACACTACTCGGTGCGATTGGGGCATTGGTATATTTGATTATTAAAGCTGTTATTAGTCGAACTAATGCCAGCATGACAGCGATACCGTATGGTCCGTATATGGTCATCGCAACGATGATTATGCTATTACGTGGTGGTGCTGTTTATGCTTTTTTGACGACCTAATCTGCGTGCAGAAGCAATCACGAATCGGTGGCATACGCCGATGCCACCCTACAGAATTCGACGATTATATAGATGGAATGATAACTTTTTCCTCGAATTTTTCAATTTGTCCGCCACCGAGGCAAATGTCACCATCGTAAATAACAGCTCCTTGCCCTGGTGTGATGTCGCGCAGTGGTTCATCAAATTTGACGTTGAAACGGTCATCACCAACAGGGGTCACTAGCGCATCTTGTGCCTTTGATTTATAGCGAATTTTGACTTGTGCATGAAATGGTTCAGTTAGTGCTTGGTCACTGACCCAATTGACCCGATTTGCTGTGAGTTCATCGCGTCCTAGCAAATCGCGCGTGCCAACAATGAGTGCATTGCGATAAGGATTTTTGGCGACAACATAGAGTGGCTCGTTGTAGCTAACGCCCAATCCTTTGCGCTGCCCAATTGTATAATTGACCAAGCCATTGTGCGTTCCAATTTGGTCGCCATTGGCAAGCACGATAGGACCTTCGACCATTGTCTCTGGTGCATGAACCTGCAAGAAATCACGATAGTCATTTTTGCCAAGAAAGCATAAATCTTGACTATCTTTTTTGCTTTCGACTTGTAAGCTAAATTTTGCTGCGAGTTCACGTACTTCGGACTTTGGATATTCACCTATAGGGAACATGGCATGTGATAGTTCGTACTGCCCCATAACGCTCAGAACATAACTTTGGTCTTTGTTATCATCTAAGCCTGTTTTGAGGACAAATTTATCGCCTTGTCGGTGAATACGTGCATAATGCCCTGTAGCGAGATAATCTGCGCCAAGTGCCAACGCATTTTGCTGTAAGAATTCAAAGCGAATATGGCGATTACATTCCATACAAGGATTTGGTGTGAAACCATCACGGTGAGAATCAATAAAGAATTGTACAACTGTTGAACGGAATACATCTTTGGTATCTAGGACATAAAATGGGATACCAAGATGGTCAGCAATACGACGCGCATCTGCCATTTGTTCGGGGGTGCAACAGCGATTATGTTCCGCGCCACCCATATTTTCGTCCGACCAGAGGCGCATCATCATACCAATAACCTCATAGCCTTGTTCTACTAAGAGTGCGGCTGCAACGGAGCTATCGACCCCACCTGACATGGCTACAACGACTCTTTTATCTGCGTTACTCACGTTATTTCCTCTGAAACTACTTTTCAAGCCACATAAGAAAGGGTGCGGTATACCACACCCCTACAAAACGTATCCAAGATTTATTGTGTTCCTGTAATGAGACTTCTATACCTTTTTATAATACAAGATTCACGTTAATTCTTTATTATTTTGCTAACACTTTTTGCAATTTATAGAGTGATTCGCAAGATTGGGCGATGACATCAATTGCATAGTGTATATCGTCTTCGCTGGTGTGATGGCTGACAGTACAGCGCAAACTCCCTGATGCTTTGCTCACAGGATACCCAAGTGCTAGCAATACACTAGACGGTTCAGGATTGCCTGTCTTACATGCGGATGCACTACTGGCTGCAACGCCTTTCATATCCATGTGCATGATGAGTTTATTGGCATCTAAGCCATCAAATACGAAACTAGCATGTGATGGTAGGCGTTTTTCGGGATGCCCTGTAGTTTCGGCTTGTGGCACTTTTGCAAGAATGCCTTCGATTAGCATATCGCGTAGCTTGGTTACATGCGCTAGACGTTGGTCTTGCTCTTCGTAGGCGAGTTCAAGTGCTTTTGCCATACCAACAATAAACGGCGTGTTATGTGTGCCAGCGCGTCGTCCGCGTTCGTGGCTACCACCTGATTGACTAGGTAATAATTCTATCCCATCCCGAACATACAAAGCCCCTACACCTTTAGGTCCGTAGAATTTATGGGCTGAGATGCTCATTAAGTCCACGTTAAGTTTTTCGACATCTAAAGTCAGTTGCCCTGCAGCTTGTACGGCATCAGTGTGGAAGAGAATGTCGTTTTCTTTTGCAAGTTTGCCGAGTTCAGCGAGGGGTTGAACAGTGCCAACTTCGTTATTGACATACATAATGCTAGCGACGCTTGTGTTATCAGTAATGGCATCGGCAAAGGCTTGTGGTGTTATCATCCCTTGTTGATTGACGGCTATATGCGTGAGGTCAAAGCCCATATGCGATGCAAGTTGTGTCATTGTATTGACAACAGCACTATGTTCAATGGGTGTTGTGATGAGGTGATTTGCCCCATTACGACCTTGCATTGCCCATGCCACACCACGCACAGCAAGGTTATCGCTCTCTGAGCCACCACTGGTAAAGACAATTTCTGTCGGTTTGCAATTGAAATACTTAGCGATGGTACGTCGTGCATTTTCAATCGCATCTTCTGCTTTGCGTCCAAAAGCATGAGCAGATGAGGCATTCCCGAATACCTCTGTGAAGTAAGGCATCATCGTTTCGACCACACGCGGGTCTGTTGGTGTCGATGCAGAATAATCAAGGTAGACAGTGCGTTGAGGCATCAGAAGGACTCCATAACTCGTCAATTGATGCGCTAATTTTAACGAAACTTTATGATACTGTCATGATTTAGATTAATTCGGTGGTACATTTGTCGTGAATTTTGTAAACTCTATACAGCTAATTTATGACTCATCTACTATGTGTGATTTGCATAGTAGTTCGATTAATCACTTTGGAGGAAATCCTGTATGTCTATTATTGATAATATTTACGCACGCGAGGTACTTGATTCGCGTGGGAATCCCACAGTTGAAGTTGAAGTGTATCTTGAAGATGGTGCGTTTGGACGGGCAATTGTCCCTAGCGGTGCATCCACAGGGGAGCATGAAGCAGTTGAGTTGCGTGATGGCGACAAAGCACGGTACCTGGGTAAAGGTGTCTTGAAAGCAGTTGAATCTGTGAATGAGGTTTTAGGTCCTGAATTGTTTGGCATATCAGCCCTCGACCAAAAGCTCATTGATGATTATATGCTTGAACTCGATGGTACACATAATAAGGGCAAACTTGGTGCAAATGCGATTTTAGGTATTTCGATGGCAGTTGCAAAAGCTGCTGCCGAAAGTAGTGGACTACCCCTCTATGCGTATATGGGTGGTGCACATGCTCATATTTTGCCTGTTCCGATGATGAACATCATGAATGGTGGTAAGCACGCAGCAGGAAGCACAGACTTCCAAGAATTTATGGTGATGCCTGTTGGTGCGCCGACCTTCCGTGAAGCAGTACGCTGGGGTGCTGAAATTTATCACACACTGAAAAAAATTCTACATGACAGAGGACAAGCAACCACTGTCGGCGATGAAGGTGGCTTCGCACCAAGCCTCGGCAGTAACCAAGCTGCGTTAGATGTCATCATGGAAGCGATTGATAAAGCTGGTTATACGGCTGGTGAGCAAATCATGATTGCACTTGACCCTGCGACTTCTGAGATTTACCAAGATGGCAAGTACATCCTCGAAATTGAAGGACGCGAACTCAGTGGTGAAGAAATGGTCGATTTCTGGGCAGATTGGTGTGAGCGATATCCTATTATCAGCCTTGAAGATGGGCTTGATGAAAATGATTGGGAAAATTGGTCACGTCTCGTCAGCAAAGTAGGTAATAAAGTGCAAATTGTCGGCGATGATTTACTGGTGACGAACACTGAGAAAGTAAAACGTGCTATCACTGAGAAAGCGGCTAATTCACTGCTGTTCAAGGTCAATCAGATTGGGTCACTGACTGAAGCCTTTGCTGCTGCGACTATGGCACAACGCCACAATATGACTGTGGTCACGAGTCACCGCAGTGGTGAAACTGAGGATACAACCATCAGTGATTTATCAGTTGCGCTCAATTCAGGACAAATCAAGACAGGTGCGCCAGCCCGTAGTGACCGTGTTGCGAAATTCAACCAACTGATTCGTATCGAAGAAGAATTAGGCGATGCAGCCGTTTATGCAGGTCGAGCAGCATTTACCAATTTGAAAATGGATGTATAGGAACAATGCCTATGGCGACTACAACACTGAGAGATTTGCATAGTAAACACACGAAAATCGTCGCAACATTAGGTCCATCCTCTGCCAATGAGGAGACTATTCGTAAATTGATTCGGGCAGGGATGGATGTTGCTCGTATCAATTTTTCGCATGGGAATCATGAAACGCATGGTCAAACCATTGACACGGTGCGTCGTGTTGCAGCAGAAGAAAATGCAACGATTGCGATTTTGTGTGATATTCAAGGTCCGAAGATACGCCTTGGCAAGGTTGCAGATGAGCCTCTGATGCTAGAGCCTGGGGATAAAATCACGCTAACCTTAGATGATGTTCCTGGGGATAATAATATCATTTCGTTACCTCATCCAGAATTTGTGCAGGATATTACGCCTGATACAACACTTTTGTTGGATGATGGTAATTTGCAATTTTTAGTCAAAGAGACAACATCACGCAATATCGTCTGTGAAGTGGTGATTGGTGGTCCGTTAAAGTCTCGCAAGGGAGTTAGCGCACCGAACACTAAGCTGACCTTATCAGCAATCACAGACAAAGATAAACCTGATATTGAGTTTGCGCTCAAGATGAAAACCGACTACATTGCAATGTCTTTTGTGCGGACTGCTGATGATATTCGTCAATTGCGGTGGATGATTAATTTCTTTGGTGGCGATGCAGCAATTATCGCCAAAATCGAAATGAAAGAAGCCCTCGAAAATATCGAAGCAATTATCAAAGTGGTTGAGGGTGTGATGGTTGCACGCGGTGACCTCGGCGTAGAAACTCCTGCTGAGCGTGTGCCGTTTGAGCAAAAACGTATCATCAAATTATGCAACAAAGCAGGTAAACCTGTCATCACCGCAACGCAGATGTTGGAATCAATGACGAAGAATCCACGTCCGACACGGGCAGAAGCAAGCGATGTCTATAACGCTATCATTGATGGCACAGATGCTGTTATGCTGAGTGCTGAAAGTGCAAGTGGTGATTATCCTGTGCGTGCGGTGCAAGTGATGGCTGAAATTGCGCGAACTGCTGAAGAGCATATCTGGGATAATCGTTTACAAGCGCGGATGTTCAATGCTAATGCAGAAGGGTCTGATGGCATATCAAATGTGATAGGCGAAGCAACCTTTCACATCTCAGAGGCACTTAAACCCGCAGCGATTATCACAACCACAATTTCAGGCTATACCACTCGTCGTGTGGCAAAAGAACGTCCACAAACACCTATTTTGTGTATGACACCAAATGAAATCACAGCGCGTCGTATGGGCTTGGTTTGGGGTGTTTTACCCTTGATTGTGCGCGAGTTCGATAGCATTGATGAGATGATTGCTGTCACTGTTCGGGCAGGGCATGACGCTGGCTTGCTCAATCGTGGAGATGTTGTCATTATGATTGCTGGTGTGCCGTTTGGTGTACAAGGACAAACCAATTTGTTGAAAGTGCATCGCGTCGGCGAATCTGGCGAAATTTAGCTAGACAAGCATTTGTAGAAAAAGCAGAGGCACTCATCTATCCACCTCTGCTTTTTTGTATTAATACTCATCATCAATATATTGCGGATATTCTTGGTCGCTACGCTGATTATTCGAGGCTAACCATTTATCGTCGATTGCTGGCGGTGGTTCTGGTTGATATTGGAACGTAGATTGCACATGCCCTGCTCGGCTGGTTGCATTGGGAGATGCTTCATAGCGTGATTGGTCAACAGCACAATATGGACAGAGATTCCAAGAGAGTTCTAGTAACTCAGTACAGTTGCGACAGGCTTTTTTGAGACGTGTATGACAATATGGACAGGCTTGCCATTCATCTCTGACGCGATTACCACACCCTGGACACGTTGGTTTTTCTTCGATTTCTTGTAGTAGAGCTTCTTCTTCAAGTGAGCGTTCATATGCTTCGGAAAGAGTTTCTCGCGGGCGCATGAGAATGTATATGAACAATCCTGGTATGTTAAGAATTGCGACAACAGTTGCTGCAAAAATTTGGGCAAGTCCATCACGCGAGCGTGCACGCATATCTCGATATGCCCAAATGACCATCGCTACCCAAAAAATTGCGACAACCACGCCTCCATAAACTGCCAGTGTCAGCAGTAAGTTATTGTTAATTGGCATTAATTACATCTCCCCTCGAATTGGGAAATTTACAAACAACAGATATTCAATAGTAACAAAATTCATCAACATTGTGCCAGTATAGCAGAGTTAAACATAAGCACAAACAAATTCAAGGTGGTTCTGTGGTACGTTATGACTAGATTGCAAACATCACTTTTGCTACGTTAACATCAATTGGACATGGCACGCCATGCCACTACATTGTTTCTATCTGTTCTAATTACTAGTCAATATTAAGAAAGTACAGAGACCTTCTTTTACGAGAAGCAATATTTTGAGTGAATGATGACTAATAACAATCACAAATTGACAATGCACGATATTCCTGATGAAGAGCGTCCACGAGAGCGATTGCTTTCGCATGGGGCAAATGCCCTATCAACCGCAGAATTACTAGCAATACTGTTACGCACAGGATCAAAGTCTGAGAATGTGTTGCAACTCGCAGGTCGTATTTTGGCATCGTATGATGGCTTACGTGGGTTAGCAAAGGTATCCGCAGAGGAGTTACTCGATTTTAAGGGGTTAGGCAAAGCTAAGGCAACACAAATTTTAGCAGCTTTGGCACTAGGACAACGCGCTCACATGCTACAACCTGAAGAGCGTCCGACAGTTCATCGTGCTGTTGATGCCGCGCGTTTATTAGCGGATATGGGGCATCTCAATCAAGAGCAGGTACGAGTGATGTTATTGGATACACAACGACGTGTGACACATATCCAGACTGTATACATGGGGACTGTCAATATGTCCGTTTTGCGTGTATCAGAGTTGTATCGAGAAGCGATTATTCGCAACAGTCCAGCGATGATTTTGGCACATAATCATCCGTCGGGAGATGTCATGCCCTCGCCTGAGGATATTGATTTAACACGCGACATGGTATCCGCAGGAGAGTTATTGGATATTCAATTGATTGACCATCTCATTATTGGTCAAAGCAATTGGCTATCATTACGAGAGCGTGGCTTAGGATTTTAGCCATCAAATTGCATGGGCACTTCGGCGACTTGTTCCGTGCCTGCAAATAGAGAAATTTCACTCAAGAAGACATCATATTGATGCCCAGACGCATAGAAACGCACTTCTAGAATACGTGCAGGACGTTGGTCTTCGGGCAAGCGAGATATTAAATTGCCTGATTCATAGGTGTACCAGACTTTGTCAGAGATGGGTAAATGTTCGTAGGCTTGACCACATTCTTGACAGATGAGTGGTGCAGGATTGTTCGGATCATAATTGTAGAAGAAGCTCTGATACCATTCGCGGTCTTGCCCGTTAATATCTGTATAGTTGATGAAAATCATCATGGGGCATTCTGAGCCAACGACACCACAATTGACTAAGGATTGGAAATTGAGTGAGAGCGTCGCTTGTAATTCAAGGTAGCTGTAATTATCGACAGGCGTATCGAGCCAATGTTGACACCCCGTCTGGCTGGTGCGAGAGCCGACTTCACGAATCATGCGAATGGCAGGACGACCTTCCCATGTATCAGCATACCATGCGCCACTAGGCGACTCTTCAAAGTCATTAAAGCATCCCCATTGTTGTGGAATTTGCAATGCGCCCGTTTCAGGATTTGTGACAACATCAAAAGCAAAACGAGCATTTTGCAAGAGGTCAACTGGCGCAGGGGTAACAATAGGTAAATTTGACCCTGTGAGTAGAGTCACTCGCTCTCCTGCTACGGCAAAACGATTATTCTGATTATCGGGTGAAATAAGCAGAGCGCGTCCCTCATACGTTGTGATACGAATCACAGTTTCGTTAGCGATGATGGAATATCGCCCAACATCATTGATAAGCACTGTTGCATTACCTAATTCAGTACCAAGACGAAATTGTAGAGGACGGTCATCTGGGATAGATGAAATAAAAATTTCGGCTTGCCCAGCGAATTGAGTTAAATCAATGGTGTATGCTCCGACTGACCAAGGGAAACGTGGTCGTCCTGCACTTTGCAGAGTCAGTGATGTATCGTTTTGGAGAGTGAGTGTGCCAATGACCGACGGATTGCCTTCATTATCAGGTTGTACACTGAATGTCACTGTTGCTTGTGAGAGTGTATCTGTGCTGAGATTGGCTGGTCGGGTTGAAAGCGATGTTGGCGTTGGGCTAATTCTCGGAAAAAATTGTTCATTAACTGTCACAACCCCTGCTGTACCACGCCCAACTTGTAGATTAACGGTCATGGGAACAGTAGAACGAACAAGGTAATAATAAACACCGCCCGTGAGAGCAATTGACAGTGAGCAAAACAAAGTAAAGGATACAACAATAATAATCCATGCAAGCTGATGAATTTGTGTTGTAGCTTTGTTAGATTCCGTGGGTGTTTGTGTTAGTACGTTACTCAAGAAAGTGCCTCAATACCAATACATCATAATTCTAGCAAAATTATAGCATAGGGAAGGCTATCTTTAGCGGGAAAATCTACGCTATAATAGCAAGCGTATAGTAACGATGAAAGCATAATATGGAGCAATTGTTGTATGGCTGGTCATAGTAAGTGGGCAAATATCAAACGCAAAAAAGGCGCAGAGGATGCTAAGAGAGCTAAAATCTTCACTCGCCTTGCACGCGATATTATGGTGGCAGCGCGTGAAGGTGGTGGTGATGAGGGGATGAATCCTGCGCTGAAATTGGCGATTCAAAAAGCTAAAGATGCCAATATGCCCAATGATAATATTGATCGGGCGATTAAACGTGGCACTGGCGAACTCGATGGCGGTGAGGTTGAAGAATTCACCTATGAAGGATATGGCATCGATGGCATTGCTTTCATGATTGAGGTACTCACAGATAATAAAAATCGTGCACTTGCTGGTGTGAAGGCTGTATTCAACAAGAATAATGGCAAATTCGCTAATAGTGGTGCGGTTGCTTATCAATTTGACCAAAAAGGGTATATGACCCTCAAAGAGCCTGAAGAAGGTGATGACATCGACTTTGAAGAAGTCTTTATGGTGGCTGCTGAAGCAGGTGCCGATGATGTGGTCAATGAAGAAGGAAAAATCACAGTTTATACGCCTCGTGACCTATTCGGCGCAGTAGAACAGGCTCTATCTGATAGTGGGTATAAAACAGATGATGCTGAGTTACGCTGGTTTCCGCAACAGGAAATGGATGTTTCGATGAAAGCAGCCGTGCAGAACATGAGAATCATGGAAAAACTCGAAGAATTAGATGATGTGCAATCAGTCTCGTCAAATTTAAACATCACAGATGATGTGGTCAAAGCATTTGAGGCAGAGCAATAGTGCTAGTTTTGGGAATTGACCCTGGCACAGCAATTGTCGGATATGGCTTGGTAAAAGAACATCACGATGGGGCACTCCAAGCCATTGAATATGGTGTGATTCGTACCCCTGCCAAGACACCGATGCCTGAGCGGTTGACTACGATTTACGATACCTTGACCGATATTGTGACTGAGTTTAAGCCTGACCGCGCAGCGGTTGAGGAATTGTTCTTTGCGAGGAATGTCACGACAGCGATTACAGTATCACAGGCGCGTGGTGTTATTTTGCTAGCTTTACAAAAGGCTGGCATTGTCATCAATGAATATAAGCCGAATGTGGTCAAACAGTCGATTTCAGGATATGGTGGCGCGGACAAAAAACAAATGCAGGAGATGGTGCGTCTTTTGCTAAATTTAGAGACAATACCCCATCCTGATGATGCTGCTGATGCGCTTGCAGTCAGCATTACAGACATCAACATCGGGCAGTATCACAATCTTGGATAGGATGTAGTAACAATGATTGCCAGCGTAAATGGTCTTGTAGCGGATAAATCAAATGAAGCGGTGGTGGTTGTCGTCGGTGGTGTTGGTTTAGATATTCAAGCCTCGCGGATTGCCCTCGATGACTGTGTAGTTGGCGATGAAGTACGGCTTGTGACGCGCTTAATTGTGCGCGAGGATTCACTGACACTTTACGGATTCGGTAACGAACCTGAACGCGATTTATTCGATGTGTTGATTAAAATTAGTGGTGTGGGTCCTAAGTTGGGGATGACGATTGTCAGTACCTTGAGTTTGGATAATTTACGTCAAGCCGTTGTGAGTGAACGAGTAGAAGTATTGACTCGTGTGCCTGGTATCGGCAAGAAAACTGCTCAAAAAATTATGCTGGAGCTGAAAGACAAACTCCCTGTTGGCTTGGATGCTATCCCTGCCAGTGGTTTTGATGATATGAATGTTGATGTGATGGATGCACTAGTCGCACTTGGATATAGCGTGGTTGAAGCACAGAGTGCGATTCAGGCGTTGCCTCCTGATGCGCCTGATAGTATCGAAGAACGGACTGTGATTGCACTAGGCTATTTGGCGAATTAGTTCAGTGCTGATGAGTGATCAACTACGATATACCAAGTATCATTGATATTTTTGAGATAGAGTGTGAATATCCCTCGTGATTGAGCATCATTAATCTGATGCTCGAAAATCCCCAGTAACTGAGCATGACCTGCTCCTAACAAATTGACCTCTAGTGATTTGATTGTCAACTGCCCCATTGTCTCTGATGACGGGAAGCGTTGCCGAAAGTGGTTAGCAATTGCGTCTTGCCCTCTTATGATTTTGCCACTGCCGATATATGTTACATTTTCAGTTGGTGCATAGCAGACGAGATAGCCATCTATATCTCCTGCGTTCCATGCAGTTGTCCATTGTGAGAAAGTGTCGCGGATAGTTTGTTCTGTTGATTGCATTGTTCTCTGCTTTTAAGGTCTGCCAGTAAAAAGGTGATTATACCTGATTCCAACGTGTTATCGACACATGCCATAACAATCGGTACTATACTCAACTGAGTTTTATAAATGCTGGTTAAAGGGTTTTTATGACAGACAATATACAAGCGTTGATTGGTAAGCGCGTTGATGTTCTTGATAAGGGTTGGATTGAACTCGTGGACTTAATGCCCCATCCACAAGCAGAGGTATCGGGTGATTTAGCGATTGTCAATGCAGCACGGGTCAGTTTTCTGGGAGAGAGCAAAGGCGCAGAACGGGACAAGAAATTACTGTTCTATTTGCTACGAAATCATCATACGAGTCCGTTTGAGATGGTTGAGTTCAAATTCCGTGTGCGTGCGCCTCTCGTGACATGGTGGCAGTGGGCGCGTCATAGGGTTTGGAATTACAATGCCCAATCGGGTCGTTATACCTCATTTGAGGAAAATGACTTTTATGTACCTGATGTTTGGCGCAGACAATCCAAAGACAATAAGCAAGCCAGTGAAGGTCAGGTGACGGATGCAGAAAATAATGAACTGACGGACGACCTCATCAGGCATTATGAAGAAGGGTATCGTCTGTATGAGAAAGCATTACAAACGGGTGTTTCTCGTGAGATGGCACGTCTATTTTTGCCAGGATTTAGTGTTTACTATACGTGGGTCGCAAAAGTGGATGCTCATAATTTGATGCACTTTTTGCGATTACGGATGGCATCTGATGCACAATATGAAATTCGAGTTTATGCGGATGCGATTTATGAGCATTTCTTCAAGCCAGCGTTACCTTGGACAGCCGAGGCATTTGAGGAATATCGACTGAATCCAACAGAGTAAAATATTCGGGGACACTGAGTCCCCTTTTTTATGGCTGGGGATAGCGATTAATCATGAAGGTTGCACCGCGTTCAAAATATTCGCGCATAGTAGAGCGCATCGGCTCTTGGATACCAACTTCATCAATGGCTTCCAGCATATAGTTTGCCCATGCATCGCGCAGTTCTGGCGTAATGGGATATGGGGAGTGGCGCATTCGCAAGCGAGGATGTCCACGTTCTGCGCTATATTGCTGAGGTCCTCCCCAATATTGTGATAAGAAGAGAAATTGCCATTTTTTACCTGGCTCAAGGTCTTCTGGGAAGATTGCACGTAGGTCTTCATCTGCTTCAACTTTATCGTAGAAAATATTAACAAGTTGACGAAAGGTCTCTTCACCACCGACTAAGTCGTAAATTGTCGTTTCGTTATCGCTCATGTTTTGGGTGTTCTCCAAAATTTGGCTTTACAATTAGGCACACATGGTTACAATCCTATGCCGTGTTAACCCATATTTTAAGCCTTAATAGGAGCAATTTAATGAAAAATATACAGCGCAGTCTCCGAGCTTTGGCTCTGCTGACGCTTTTGGTACTTGCATTTACTATCAGCGCACAAGAATCAACAGAAGAAGCAGAAACACCTGTTGAGATCACAGCCGAGGCAACTGCCCCCGCCGAAGTGACCGAACAGGCAACCCCTGCCCCTGAAATGACAGAAGAAGCAACTCCTGCTCCTGAAATGACAGCCGAGGCAACATCATTGGCTGAGATGACAGAAGAAGCTGTCGTCACCATCAGTGAGCCAGAGGGCGTCAGCATTAACATCACAGGATCAGGGATTGTTAATCCTGCTCTGGAAGCTATTGTTACAGCAAGTGGCTCGACCTTGACTTATACATTCAATACAACAGGGACAAATGCAGGTTTTGAAACATTCTGTGCTAATACAGCCGATATTACGACTGCGATTCGTCCGATCAGTGTTGAAGAAGATACTGCTTGCCGTGATGCAGGGGTCGAATTTATTGAATTATTGATTGGCTATGATGTTTTAGCGGTTGTCGGCAATCCAGAAGATGACTTTCTGACTTGTTTAACCGCCGACAACTTGAATGTATTACTATCACCGAGTGCGACAGTTACCAATTGGGATGAACTCGGTTTTGGTGCGACTGCTTCCCCTGCTGAAGGCGAAGCAGAATCCACAGAAGAACCTACGATGTTGCCAGACGTGACAGTATTGTTACCAGAAGATACCACGCTTGCATTTGAAAATCTGAACGAACTGGTGACAGGGTTTGGTTTCCGCGCTGATGCTAGTTCGGCTAATGTAGCGACGATTCTCGATACGGTTAGTGCGACAAGTGGTGCCATTGGTTTTGTGCCATTGGCGGATGCACTCAACGCAGGTGAAGCTGTTTCGATTGTAGATTTAAATCTGGTTGGGTCATGCATTAACCCATCTGTTGAAACAGTCGAAAATGAGAGTTATCCAGCAGGAACAGCATTTTATCTGTATGTTGCTACTTCTGCACAAGAGAATCTTGCATTTTTGCTTGATTACTTGACACAAGCTGCTTATACAACGGCACTCAATGAGGCTGGTTATACGGGAATTTCTGAAGATGCTCTCTCGTTGAATACAGCGATTATCACAGGTGATGTTTCTGCACGCGCAGCAACCGCCGAAGAAGTCACATTTATCATTCCGCAAGGTTTGGCTGGCAATGTGAATGTCGCAGGTGCTTTATCTGGCTTCACTATCGGTGATGGTGTAGCAAATCGCCTGACAAGCAATCAGCAATCACTCGTGGTCAACACAAATTTTGCTGGTGAAGCAGCAGGTATTGAAGCCTTTTGTAATGGCGATGTTGACATTGTTTTCGTAGAAGGTACTGGCGATTTGTGTGATGGTGCAGTTGAAACTGTCTCTTACGATTTTGGGACACAAGCCGTTGTCCTCGTAGCGAATACAGCAGATAGCTTTGCGAATTGTTTAACACTTGAGCAAATCAATACAATTTGGGCGACTTCCACTGACCCTATTACTAGTTGGTCTGGTATTGGTGAAGGCTTCCCTGAACAAGACATTGTGTTAGTCGGGGTCAATTCAGGTAATTTGCTCACAGGTATTTTGATGAACAGTGTCAGTGAAGGCATTGCATTGCCTGTCCGCGTTGATGTGGCTGAAACCAATGCAAGTTCATCTTATCGTGCATCGGCTGTTGGCAATGTGAGTGGCGGTCTAAGCTATATGAGTTGGATTGACTATCAATCTGTGGTCGAAGCTGGTGAAAGTAACGTCCAGTTGGTTGCGGTGAATTCAGGGAATGGCTGTGTTGTTCCTAGTGAAGCAAGCATCATTGATGGTAGTTATACTATCAGCCGTAGTTTACAAATGGTTGTGAAGCAATCGTCATTGGCACGCATTGAAGTTCAATCTTTTGTATGGTCGGTATTTGATGATACCAATGCAAACGTGATTGCAGCATCAGATTTTGTAGGTGGTTTCCAATCACAACAAATCATTAGCTTCCGTAGTGATTTATTGGCACAGTTTGAAACAGCCGAACAAGCTGCTTTAGAAGCATCAGCAGAAGTGACTCCTGAGGTCACCCCTGAGATGACAGAAGAAGCATCAGACGAGTAAGCATCGTCTAAAAGACATAGCAAGCCCTCACTAAATAGTGAGGGTTTTTTAGTCTCGCTATGTTATACTGCTATCGGAATTACCCATTACCTTCTCAGATTGGAGACCCCTATGCGCGGAGAACTCATCGCGCTTGACTTAGAAACAACGGGGCTAGATATTGAAAATGATTCGATTATTGAAATTGGTGCTGTGCGAATGCGTGACGGCACAGTAGTCGAAGAATATTCAACACTGGTGAACCCTGGCTTCGTCATCCCTGCGGAAACAACTCACATCACTGGTATTCATCAAGATGATTTACGTCATGCGCCATTATTGACGGCTGTGTTACCCGATGTTAGCGATTTTGTGGGCAATGCACCTGTGATTGCTCATAATGTTAATTTTGATATTAGCTTCATGCGACGCTTTAATACGTTGAAATCAAATTTACCAATTGATACTTATGATTTAGCTTCTATCTTATTGCCACGTTCACCACGTTATAGTTTATCAGCATTAGCAAGTGACTTTGATATTGACCTCGAAAATGCTCACCGTGCATTAGATGATGCGCGTGCGACTGCTATTCTTTATTGGCATCTATGGGAAAAATTGATTGGTCTGCCCCCTGCAATCCTCTTTGAGATCAGTCGCGCTTTGCAGAATTTTAAGTGGGACACAGGTGAAGTATTCCGTGCTGCATACAATGAGGCCAAAACAGGCACAGAAGCTGAGGCTGTCGAAAGTGTGTTGCAGGTATTTGATGCACCTGACAAAGATTTGAAGGCATTGAAGGCAAATGATGCTCTCGATACGATTGCGCTGAGCGATGTTGATGATATTTTGGCGAAGGGAGGCACACTGGAAATCCAACGCCTTGACTATGAATATCGTCAAGAACAGGTGATGATGGCGCAAGCAATCGCGCATACGCTCAATGAGGGTGAAAACCTGATGGTTGAAGCGGGAACAGGCACAGGGAAATCACTCGCTTATTTGATTCCTGCCGTTTTATGGGCAGCAAAGAATAATCAGCGTATTGTGGTTTCGACCAATACGATTAATTTGCAAGACCAACTCATCAACAATGAAGTGCCTTTGTTGCAAAACATCATGGAGCAACCATTCAGAGCATCGGTGATGAAGGGACGAAGCAATTATCTGTGTCCACGCCGATTAGCGTCTGTGCGTCGTCGCTTACCGAGTAATCTGGATGAGCTGAAAACATTAGCGAAAATATTGGTCTGGTTGCAAGAGAGCAAAACAGGTGACAAGCGCGAAATTTCGCTACGGAGTGGTGAGTTCTTCACATGGAATCGGTTGAGTGCAGAGGATGAAGATTGTTCATTACATCGTTGTCAAGCACAAATGGAAGGCACTTGCCCGTATTTCAAAGCGCGGAAACAAGCTGAGGCGTCTCATATTGTGATTTCTAATCATGCGTTGTTGGTGAGTGATGCTATCTCTGAAAATGCTGTTCTGCCCTCTTACAAATATTTGATTGCTGATGAGGCTCATCAATTAGAAGATGCAGTTACACATGGACTGAGCATACGAGTCGATCAACAGGGATTGATTCGCCGATTGACCGATTTAGGTGATGTGACATCAGGCTTGTTGGGTGATTTACTACAAAGTGCTAAGATGAGCGTCCCTGATAAACATGCGATGCGTCTTGAAGCCTTCATTCAAGATATTGGTCAAGCTGGGCGTGCGATGCAAGCAGAAGTTCGCAAGTTTTTTGAGACTGTTTATCAATTTATTCACGATAGTCGTTCGGATAACAATTTCCGTATTCGTTTAGACGGTAAACGACGAGGGCATAGTGCATTCCAGACGATTATCCGTGATTGGGAGACACTATCAGAGTATTTTGATGTTCTGACCGATGCTATGAGCCAACTCGCTGGTGCGATGAATAAGTTAGAGAAATATAATATTCCTAGCTTTGACGACCATCTGAATGCAACGAGTGCTGCATCCTCGAATTTGAGTGACATCCGTAATGAATTGCAAGCACTTGTGGTTGACCCTGATGTCAATCGGGTGTACTGGATTAATAATGCGCGTTCGGCTGACTGGCTAGCATTGCAGTCTGCCCCATTGCATGTCGGTCCACTAATGGAAGAATATATTTGGAACGCTAAGCAATCGGTGGTGCTGACGAGTGCGACGCTCCGCACGGCTGGAAGTTTTCAGTATATGCGTGACCGCTTGTATGCCGAGAGTGCTACAGAATTAGCATTAGGGTCACCATTCGATTATAAATCATCAACTTTAGTTTATGTCCCTGATGATATGCCTCAACCCAACGAGCGTGGTTATCAGAATATGGTTGAGAAAGGCATCATTGAGTTAGCAGCAACGTTGAATGGACGTGTCCTTGCCTTATTCACAAGTTATTCGCAGTTGCGAGAAACTGCAGCGAATATCTCACCACGATTGTCATTGGGCAATATCGCTGTGTATGACCAAGCAACAGGGGGTAGCCGAGAGGCTCTGCTCGATAGTTTCAAATCGACTGAGAAAGCTGTGTTACTTGGCACACGGAGCTTTTGGGAAGGCGTTGATATTCCTGGTGATGATTTGGTGGCATTGGTGATTGTGCGTTTGCCTTTCGCTGTACCAAACGACCCTATTTTCGCTGCACGGTCTGGGACTTATAATGATTCGTTCAATGAGTTTGCTGTGCCTGATGCAATTTTGCGCTTTCGACAAGGATTTGGACGATTAATCCGCACGAAAACTGACCGAGGCATCGTGGCAGTGTTTGATAGTCGTGTGGTGCATAAATCGTATGGGATGAAATTCTTGGAATCGTTGCCTGATGTGACATTAGAATATGGCAAACTCGATGATATTGGCAATCGTGCGACGCAATGGTTAAAGCAGGAGTAAGTTATGAGGACACCAGCAGGCAAAGACTGTAAACATTACTATGAAGATTTTCATCGCGGACGGAATGTGCAAGAATGTCGTCTGGTTAAGCGCAACTTGGAATCAGAGCGTTGGCATCCGAATGATTGCAATAAGTGCCCTGTGCCTGATATTTTGTTAGCGAATGCTGACCCTGATATGGAGTTGACTCTGACGATTACAAAAGGATTTTTGGGATTTGGTCGCAAATTGGAAGTCACAGCAAAGAGTTTACGTGACGGAACAACAATTGATGACCCTTATGTGGGTAATCTGAATAAAGAAAATCCTGCACTTGATGTCTTTCGACAAGCCTTGGACGAGATAGACGATGATTAAAGCGGTATTGCTCGATTTAGACAATACATTGCTTCGTAATCCAGACCATGAATTTGCAAAAGCATTTTTGGATTTATTCGAGCAACATTTTAGAAATGCTAACTATGATGCGCCTTCTCAGAAGTTGCATAGCGCAATTCAGGCGATGGGACATGAGCAAACAGGACAGTATACAAATCAGCAAGTACTGATTCATCAATTAGGTGGAACATCCTCTGAAACGATTGCGCTAATTGACCAGTTTTATGCAGAGGTTTTTCCACAATTACAATCGTGCATAGGGTCTATGAATGGTGCGAGCGACTTGATTTATCGTCTGCGTGAGATGGATTTAGCCGTTGTGATTGCGACTAATCCTATTTATCCACATCGAGCGATTGAAGCGCGTATGCGTTGGGCAAATTTGCCACTGGATGAAGATTTGTATGCGCTGGTGACATCCGCTGATAATATGCACTTTGCAAAACCTGACCCTGCTTATTATGCAGAAATTTTAGCAAGAGTTGGTGTCGAGCCTGATGAAGCCATTATGGTGGGCGACAGTCTACGCAATGATATTCAACCAGCCTCACAGGTTGGCTTGCATACTTGCCACATTCGTGAGACGAATCTAGCACATTTTAGTGACAATATGGCTGATTACTTTGAGCAAACAATCCCCCTACAGTTACAGGCAGCGATGATTGAACCGCAATTGCGAGGAAATATTGGGGCACTGTTTGCCTTGCTGGATTTAGTTGAAGCACATTATTGGCATCAGCGACCTGACCCAAATGAGTGGTCAATCATCCAGATTTTGTGCCATTTACTAACTTTTGAAGACCAAAATGAACGGTTACGCTTACAAACTATCTTACAAGAAGATAATCCTTTCATCACGCAACCTCCAGAGCCAGGACCCGATATTGAGGCTTGTGAGACCAATGGTTTCGCTGTGGCTCAAGCATTTATGGCAACACGCCAGCAGACTATCGACCTTATTGACACTTTTTCGGCAGATGATTGGCAGAGACGGGCACGGCACAGTATTTTTGGTTTGACAACCATGTTAGAAATGGCGTATTTCACAGCACAGCATGATCGTTTGCACTTAACACAACTTTGTCAGACGATTGGGCGATGTGATTGAGGTTAGTCTTTTGACGTTCCAGCAAAAAACGATAACTTTGATTCAATGGACATGACACTACATATGTAGACAAATAATGTAACAAAAGCCTTTGTAAGGTTCGACTTTCTTAACCCTTGTCGCTACTGCTTTTTTTCAACATTCTAGCTATGTTATGATACATTAAGTACCCAGCTTTAAAGGTATATCAATGGTTGAACAATCGCGTCATCATAATATAGATACTATTCATATTCTCCTCGACCAAGCACTTGCTTCTGATAATTTCATTGCGCTATGTGAAGAAAATTTTATTCAGGTCATAGTGGTGGATTCATACACAGACCTTAAGGAAATATCATCAATAGAGCCTGATGCGATTGTGATGAGTGTCAGTACGGTTGAACAGCACGTTAATCATCTACAAGATGAAGCAATTGTTATTCTTGCTGTTTTAGATAAAGAGCAAGTGCTTAATCATGCTTCACTATCTGACGTTGATGCGATTGTGCCCTGTGTGCCATCTGCTATTGTGACGCAAATCAAGAAAAGTGTGGAACAACACCGTTCAAAACACGACCTACAGACACAAATTGCGAATTTGAAAGATGAAATCGTCACTCGTAAGCGAAACGAACAAGAAATTGAACTACTGAAAAATGCAATCGTGCGGAACGTATCACATGAGTTGCGAACTCCCCTTTTACAAGTTAAATCAGCCGTTGCACTCATTGGTGAAGATTTAGCTGATAAGAAACTTGTATACTATGCACAGAATGCAGTTTCACGCCTAGAAATACACATCAAAAATATTACGATGCTCGGACATAGCTTAGACACAAGTTTGAGTCCAATTATTGTGCGTGATGCGATTGAATATGCAAAACGAAATCTGATGCGGATTTGGACACGACAAAGTGATTCCGAGCGAATCACTGTTACGATTGCCCCTAATTTGCCAGCGATTATGGCAGATAAACAAGGATTAAGCACAGTATTGCAACTTTTGATGGACAATGCACTAAAATTCGGCAAGGACAACGATATTGAAGTCATCGCGCGTAAATCAAGCGATGATAAAGTATATATTGCAGTTCGTGATAACGGTATTGGCATTGCAGATGACCAATTGCAGTATATTTTTGACTCGTTTTATCAGATTGATGATACATCGACGCGCCCTTATGGTGGTGCAGGTGTTGGACTAGCGTTGGTCAAGCTAATTCTTGAAAATCATGATGCAAAAATTGATGTTGATAGTCAACTCGGTGTCGGTAGCACGTTCTGGTTTGAGCTACCTATTGCGAATTTAGATGACATTCGCTGAGGGATAACACTCTAGCAATGAAATGGCTCATTCTCATACATTGTGTCGTGACATGGGTACTTGTCGGTTTAATATGGACAATTCAACAAGTACATTATCCCCTATTTGACCGTGTCGGCATGGACACGTATCCTCTTTATCAACGCGAACACATGATACGTATCACAATCTTAGTTTTGCCCTTGATGTTGACCGAACTCATCACAGCAATCGTGTTAGCAGTCAACCCACCTGACGGTGTGCCTCATTGGTCGTTATGGATTGCGCTAGGTGCTGTTCTGGCTATTTGGGGCATGACTGCCTTCGTTAATGCTCCGCAACATGGTCAATTGAGTACACAATTTGACACACAGATTCATCAGGCTTTATTGAGTACAAACTGGGTACGGACAATCCTCTGGACAGGTCGTGGAATTTTTGTTGCTTGGTTGTTATCGTTATTGATTAACAATTAGAATAATAGTTGTGAAAAATATCACAACCGTTAGCAATAGGTAAATTTTTGGTCGAATTTCGTTGACGTTACCCCGTTTTCGTGTAAAATAGATTTAGATAGTTCTGAAAGTTACAAACTCAAACACAACAGAAGCGGAGCCTTTGACCATGCAAAACATCCAGTCAGCGACCACTTATGCTGACCAAGACCAGTTATTAGAACAAGGCTTGCAATCTGTTGAGGATGCAATGTTTAAGGTCGTCAACAGCGATGTGACTGTACTGCGCGATGCCAGCACACACATTTTGCAAGCAGGAGGCAAGCGCGTTCGTCCTCGCCTTCTACTATTGGCTTATTTAGCATCTGGTGGAACAGATGTTGAGTATGCGAGTGTTCCTGGTGCAGCAGTTGAACTGATGCACACAGCAAGCGTTGTCCATGATGATATTAATGACCACGGTGTGGTGCGTCGTGGGCGACCATCCGTGAATGCAAAATGGGGTCGTACATTTGCATTGTTAACAGGTGATTTCTTATTCACGGCTGTCTATGCCTTAATGTCCCCTTATGGTGACTTAAATCGTGACCTTTCTGCAAGTGCGACTGCCCTCGTGGAAGGTGAAACACTGCAAGCATGGGCTGTCAAGAATAATGAGTTCACCAGCGAAAATTACATGCGAATTATTTCGCTCAAAACAGCCGAACTCTTCCGTGCAGCAGGCGCAATCGGTGCAAAGTTAGCTGACGCACCTGATGATGTTGTTGATGCACTCTCATCCTATGCCTTCAATGTGGGTATCGCTTTCCAGATTATCGATGATATTTTGGACATTGTGGGGGATGAAGAAACACTTGGCAAGACATCGGGCATTGATGTTGAACAAGGGCGTGGCTTCACGGCAGTCAATGGGAATGGCAACGGGGCTAACGCGGAAGAGGTCATGGAGTCAGTCAAGCGCAAGTTAATGAGCGGTAATCGCTTGCAAGAAGCGCGTGAGCAAGCTCAACATTTGATTGATATGGCAATTGATGGATTACACGTTTTGCCTGATAGTCCCGCGAAAGATGGTCTAGTCGATTTAGCGCATCTCATCATCAATCGTGACCGCTAATTGAAAGACTACAACGACATATTGAAGAAAGACGTGTCGAATATGGCGCGTCTTTTTTGTTTTGGTGTACAAGTGTTGGTTTAGGCGATAGTCTGGGCTACTCTATAAATAACATGAATTTTGTTTAAGAGATGCAACGCAATTCGAGCGAACAAGCTGTTTAAAAATTACTGTGCGAAAAGTTATTAGTTGTTAGTCATTAGTTCTTAGTAGGTCTTAAAAGACGAGTAATTTGCCTTAATCACACAAAAATCTAATATCACCCAAGCAATCAAATAATTGACGCTTATCCAAAACTGTTAAACATGATTATTCACAAAGAAAGAGATAAATATGATACGCATTGCAAATATTGAGCAAGTCCGTGCCATTGAAGCTGAGGCAGATGCTAAAGGCTATTCTTATGCTGATATGATGGATAATGCAGGTCGCGCAGTTGCTGACCGTGCCAATACCCATTTAGACGGTATTGAAAGTCCCAGAGTGACTGTACTTGTTGGTTCAGGCAATAATGGTGGCGATGGCTTGGTTGCAGGATTGTATATTGCTCAAGATAATGCTGAGGCAGATGTACGGTTTTATCTATTATCTGAGCGCGATGATGAATTTACACAAACAGCCGAAGCAGCAGGATTATTTATTGCAAAAGCCGAGGATGATGGTGATAAACGTGTCCTCCGCAATATGATTGCGAGTTCTGACCTCATAGTCGATGCTTTATTTGGTATTGGGGCACGTTTACCTATTCAGGGAGAGGCACAAAAAATCTTACGGAATGTGAATCGTGAGGTGAATGCACGACGCAATGCTCGACCTGAACAATTGAGTGTCAATCCTGCAAAAGCCAATCAAATTCCATCTGCATCACCGATTGTTGTGTTGGCAGTAGACTGCCCTAGCGGTGTACATTGTGATACAGGTGATGTGGACAGCAATGTTATCCCTGCGGACGAAACCATCACCTTCATTGCAGTAAAACAAGGGATGCTAGAATCTTCAGCAAGCGATGTTGTAGGCGAATTAGTGGTTGCTGATATTGGAATCTCGCAAACCTTGGATGCAGTCAAATCGGTGACTGATACTTTAGTTGATGCGGATACTGTTAAGCAAAAACTGGGTGAGCGTCAGAACGATGGGCATAAGGGGACTTTTGGACGAGCATTAGTTGTTGCAGGGTCAGTTAATTATATTGGTGCGCCAGCTTTATCAGCACAGGCAGCGTATCGGTCAGGGGCAGGATTGGTGACCGTAGCAGCACCGAGTCCTGTGATTATGGCTCTGGCAGGACATTTGCGCGAAGTTACATGGATGATGCTTGCTCATGATATGGGTGTCATCGCCGAAAGTGCTACGGACACTATCTTCAAAGAATTAGATAAAATGAAATCATTACTGATTGGTCCTGGATTAGGAACAGAAAAAACGACACGCGAGTTCTTAGAAAAATTGTTGACATCCACTGGAGAAAACACAAAAAAAACAGCCAAGCGTTCACTCGGATTTGGTATGCCTGTTGCTGATACATCCACAGATAATGATGAAAAAGTGATTGAACTTCCACCATTGGTAATCGATGCAGATGGACTGAACTTATTGACTGAGATTGAGGATTGGTGGACATTATTGCCAGAAAATTCGATTATCACCCCTCACCCTGGTGAGATGGCACGTTTGTGTGATATTGAAACAAGTGAGGTGCAAGCGAATCGCTGGCAGTTAGCACACGAGAAAGCGTCTGAATGGGATGTAATACTTGTTTTGAAGGGGGCGCACACTGTAATAGCTTCTAAAGACGACTTTGCTGTGTTGCCCTTTGCGACAGATGCCCTAGCAACGGCGGGAACAGGTGATGTGCTAGCTGGTCTGATAACAGGATTTTTAGCACAGGGTTTGTCAGCATGGGATGCTAGTATTGTTGGGGGGTATATTCATGGGTTTGCAGGAAAATACTTAGAACAACAGACAAACAGTCGCAGTGTGATTGCTAGTGATGTACTAAATGTGATTGGTGATGTGCTCAGCGCAATTGAGGCTTGATAAGCAAGCCTCTATACCTCATTTTCCGTCGGCGTTGTTTTTGGTTCTTCTGTTACTGATGAGGGTTGCTTTTGCAGGATTTTTGAAATACGTGAGATTTCTCGCAGAAATGCTATTAAGCCTGATGTGAATGAGGCAGCTTGAATAATCGGTTTGACTGCATTTTCTTGTACAAATTCAGAGGTAGCACGAACATTTCTGAATGCCTGTTTGGTATCTTCAGTAATAGGTTTGACCTCACTACGTAAGAGATTGACGAAACGGGCGATTTGTACAATGAGAACACCAATAGCAATGATAATCACAATTGACGCGATTGAAACTACTGTTTCAAATAATCCACGCACATATTCAAAAAATGCTGCCGACCCAGCAGGGTCAACCCATGCACGCCAAAATCCCAGCAAGAAAATCAACAGATAAATAACCAAAGGGATTGCTGTGCCACGTATGATAAAGCCGACGGCTGTTGTTCCTAGAAAAAAATTCCGTACACGGCTATTGGATGATTCGCTTGCTGAGGAGGATGTTGTTGACGATGTTTCTGACATAGTGTTCCTTTAGCGCGAAGACCGTGTAGAGGTACGGTCAGACGTGAATATCAAGACAGAGATTAAGGTAAATAACGCACCTGCAATTGCAGAGATAATGCGTAAGTCTCCGATGGGATAAAGTGCGATTTCAAATGACTGCCCTGCTGCTTGCCCTAATGCGAAACCAATCCAGCCAGCCAGCAGAAATAGAGCTAGGCGGCGTGCATCACCCCCAAAAATGAAATGAAAAATGGCACCCATCAATGTTGCAATAACAAAGGCAAACACAAATATAGGTCCAAGCATTATGAGTTGCCAATCATCCTTGTCACCGTTACAATTCGTATGAGAGTTTAGCATATATTGACCGTAGAAACGAGTTTGAACAGCGGTCAACGACCCCGTAGCAAGCTACGGGGCATGGAATCAGTGTATTTCATGCCCATGTTGACCAGCCCGAGTCATGCCGAAAGGCTAAGACTACGTTAGAAACGAATAGATAGGCACTTTGGGGTGACGCTCCAGCCCCAAACTCTGCGGTACATCATTAAACATGCTGAGGGTCTAAGCAAGTGTGGTGCACACAAAACCGCTTCATAACTTGGGCGAGGAGAACATTACCTATGTTAAATAGAGAATCAGAGAGGTAACTTTCGATGCAACAAGTATTAGTGGTAGATAAGAATGGTAAGCCACTGATGCCCTGTCATCCAGCACGGGCGAGAGAATTGATGGACAAAGGCAGAGCGAAAGTCTTTCGGCAATATCCTTTCACCATTATCATCTTAGACCGTGAGGGTGGTGATACACAAGATGTGCAAGTTAAGGTTGACCCAGGCTCAAAGACGACAGGATTGGCTTTAGTGGCTGATTGCAGACGAGGACTAAAATGTATTTGGGCAGGTGAACTAAATCATCGGGGACAACAAATCCGAGATGCTTTATTGTCCAGACGACAGCAGAGGCGAAGTCGCAGAGGACGAAAGACGCGCTACCGACCTGCCCGTTTTCTAAATCGTCGTCGCCGTGAAGGTTGGCTAGCACCATCTTTGAGAAGTCGAGTCGATAATATCCTGACATGGGTCAAGCGACTGATGCGGTTTGTACCGATTACTCACATTGCACAAGAGTTAGTTCGTTTTGACACACAGAAAATGCAGAATGCTGAAATCTCAGGCATTGAGTATCAACAAGGCGAACTACAAGGCTACGAAGTACGCGAATATCTGCTAGAAAAATGGGGACGACAATGTGCTTATTGCGGTGTTCAGCATGTGCCATTGGAAATTGAACATATCGTTCCGAAGTCACGCGGTGGCTCGAATCGTGTCAGCAATCTAACTTTAGCGTGTCATGCGTGTAATCAAGCCAAAGGCAATCAAACAGCAGACGAGTTTGGCTATCCCAAGCTACAAGCACAAGCTAAGAAACCTTTACGCGATGCCAGTGTAATTAACAGCACACGC
>JBCCSC010000038.1:0-69099 GCA_039200705.1 Chloroflexota bacterium | reverse complement strand
GTGACCCGAAATATATAACCGTAAGAATCGCACCCCCACAAATAACATAAGTTAAGCGACTCTTCCCACCCACTCTATAATTCATAGTTGTTGTTGAAGCCGATGAGAACCCAACATTGCCACCAGCCAATGCGATAGCAATATTCATAATGCCATTAGAGCGTACCTGTTCATCAATATCAAAATCGTCCTGCTTAATCAACTCAATACCCGTCAAATTCAAGGATAGATGAATCACCGCAACCATCACCACCGCCAGTATATTTGCCCACTGTGATTGGATAGCACGCCAGTCAATCAGGTCAGGATTGAGTGTGTACAGCAATTCATATTGTAAACTGCCAATATCACCGAGCAAAATTCCCTGTGTAATAGCATTAGCAATTGATTGCCCTTGAACATAAATAATCCCATATATTGCGCCAACGCCTAAAATTAATACTATTGGAATTACGGTATATCGTTGGCTCTGACGTAAAGCGAAAAATAAAAGCGTTGCCATCGCAAGCGCAGGTAACCAAACAACGAGAGAATCAATCAGAAAAAGATTTGCAACAGAATTAAGTGTTAACTCAAAAGGAGTCATCAATTGCAACGCACCAATAATGAGTGAAACACCATTCCCTGCCAAAAATCCACCGATAACAGGGTAGGGTACATACCGAATGAATCTTACAAACCGAAATTGTCCAAAGATAAAGTAAATAATCCCTACGATTAAAGCAGTGAGAGGCAGCAAAACGAGTGTGGTTGCAATTAAATCCTTACCTGTAGTGATAGCTATGCCACTTGTCATGCTAGCGATAATTAAAATCAATGAACTTTGCATAGCAGGGATGATATGATACTGATGAGCAAGGATACCCATTACAACCAAACCTATTGCCGTACTCATCAAGAAGATACCAACGCCTTGTGAGAAATATGGCGCAAGTTGCCCCGTGAATAATAAGCCCGATAAAGAAAAACTCAACATAATCAGGACAAACGCAATAATAAGTCCTGCAATAACTTTATTAATAATAATCCCCAATGACTCGGAGATAAATTTTCTAAGTGATGCAATCATTATAAAATTCCTAGAGTAACAACCCAAATGCTAGTAAATAAAGTATCCATAAGCCTTAGTATCTTAGTTCAAACGAGATTGTCAAATCTATTGACAATTAATTGCAGAATCTCAAGCGATTTCAAACATAAAATCGAACAAATATTCCCCAAATAACATTGTCTCTTAGCCCACAGTAGTGTATAATTAAAGAAGAGAATACATCATGTAAACTCTGTAAAGTTGGGGCAAAATACTGCCAAAATGGTCAGCACAATCACCCCAATTTTTTATTGTCTCAAAACATCGTAAACACAGCCAAAAAACGAGGAACGCTCATGGCTTCCAAACAACAAAACCCTTCTGTAAATGATCAAGCATATGGTGAAGATAATATTGAATATCTTGAACCGCGTGAGCATATTCGGCGACGACCTGGCATGTATGTCGGTGGTACCGACACTCGAGCCTTGCATCATCTGATTTATGAAGTGGTTGATAACTCTATTGATGAAGCTCTTGCAGGGCGTTGTGACCGTATTATGGTTACACTTCACGAAGATGGGTCAGCATCTGTCACTGATAATGGGGCAGGGATACCTGTCGGAATGCACAAAACATTGAAAAAATCGACACTCGAAGTTGTTATGACAATGGTCGGTGCTGGCGGTAAATTTGATAGCGATGCCTACAAAGTTAGTGGTGGTTTGCACGGTGTTGGTGTTTCTGCGGTTAATGCGCTTTCTGCTGAACTGACGGCGACGATCTATCGTGATGGTTTTGTATGGCAACAGAATTATCGTGAAGGCTTGCCCGTTTCAGGCGTAGAAAAAGTTCGTGAGCTAGAATCAAATGAACCCACAGGAACACAGGTTCGCTTCATCCCTGATTTTGAAGTCATGGAAGAAAATGATTTTAACTACACAACGCTTGCGAATCGTTTTCGCGAAATGGCATTCGTGACAGGTGGGGTTACTCTTACACTGCGTGATGAACGAGTGCAACCATTCGGCAAAGAAATCACATACTATTTTGATGGTGGTATCGCCTCCTTTGTCAAATATCTCAATCGTAATCGCCGTCCACTACATGATGTCATCTATTCGGAAAAAGAAGTTGAGTTTGAAGACAAGAAAGGGTCATTGTATCGTGTTGGCGTTGAAATTGCCTTTCAATATAGTGATGCCTCAACCACAACTGAACTCGCCTTTACCAATACAATCAATACGCCTGATGGTGGGACACACATCACAGGGATGCGCTCAGCAATTACGAGTGTCATCAACCGTCATGCGCGTAAACTCAATATTCTCAAAGAACGTGACTCCAACTTTAGCGGTAATGATACCTTAGAAGGTCTGACAGCAATTGTCAGTGTAAAACACCCTGATCCCCAATTTGAAAGCCAAACAAAGGTCAAATTACTCAATCCAGAGGTACAAGGGGCAGTGTCACAAGTTGTCAGTGAAGCCCTCCAAGAATTCATGGATTTGAATTCCCGCGAAGCACGTAAAATCATTGACAAATGTATGACCAGCAAACGTGCGCGTGAAGCTGCTAAAAAAGCACGCGACTTAGTACGGGGTGGTCCAAGCCTGCTCGAAAGTAGTACACTCCCAGGTAAACTCGCAGATTGCAGTAAACATGGCGAAGATGCCGAAATTTACATCGTGGAGGGCGAAAGCGCAGGGGGAAGTGCTAAACAAGGTCGTGACCGTCATTTTCAAGCGATTCTGCCACTCCGAGGCAAGATTCTAAACACGGAACGCGCTCGCTTAGACCGTATCTTAGACAACAATGAAATCAAAGCAATGATTTCTGCTTTGGGCACAGGTATTCATGATGACTTCACAGTAGAAAAGTTGCGCTATGACCGCGTGATTATCATGACAGATGCTGATGTCGATGGCAGTCACATTCGGACACTGTTGCTGACCTTCTTCTTCCGCCATATGCGCCCTCTAATCGAAGAAGGGCATCTTTACATTGCTCAACCACCGATTTACCTGCTTAAACAAGGTAAAACAGCCAATTACATCTACCCACGCGCAGGGATGAACGACCAACAAGTCTTAGATGATGCTATGAAGTCATTTAAATCATCATCCAGAGTATCTGTCCAACGCTACAAAGGTCTTGGTGAGATGAACCCTGACCAATTGTGGGAAACCACAATGGATCCAGAGGCACGTACACTACTACAAGTGACCATCGAAGATGCAGCCGAAGCAGACCGCGTTTTCGATATGTTGATGGGGTCTAGCGTGCCACCACGCAAACGTTTCATTCAAACTAACGCTAAGCAGGTCAAAAATCTCGATGTGTAGTTCAACATAGTTGCTGTATGGCGACAAATATAATGGCAAAACGACAAGGTTAATTGCAAATCACCATATCAAAAACAACTCTGCAAAACAGTAGGGTTGTTTTTGATTGTATGCGATATAGTTGACAAACCGCTATGCGAAAAACAATCCTAACAAACTGAAGCTATAAGTCAGGCATATACTAAATTTACCAACCATCGTCCTCAAAATGAGGCATGATTTTATAGTAAAACACTTTCTTTTATACGAATGCAGAAAATCACATTGTGTTTAGGTGTTTCTTAGGGTTACCTTAAGTTATTAATCACATCAAACTGAAGGGTAAATATTCCATGTACATTGAAAAGTTGATTGCAAAGAATTACCGATCTTTAGAAAATCTCGAATTGGATTTGAATCCACACTTGAACATCATTGTAGGGGACAATGAGACTGGCAAATCCACAATTTTAGAGGTTATAAATCTTGTACTCAGTGGGCAAATAAATGGTCGAAGTATTCACTATGAGTTACATCCATTTCTATTCAATACGAACGTGATTGAACAATATATCAAAGCGCTAAACAATGGAATATCAACCCTCCCCCCTCAAATTCTTCTGGAAGTATATCTGCACGATACAGATGAATTTGCCAAGTTAAAAGGCACAAACAACACTCAACGAAGCAATCAACCAGGCGTGTATATGTCAATTGAGTTTGACGAAGAATATGCCACATAGTACCAGCGCTATATCAAATACCCTAACGAAGTAAAAAACATACCTATTGAATACTATAAAATCGTCTGGAGGTCATTTGCGGAAGCTGAAAGTATCACAACCCGTACAATTCCAATAAAACCTCTTTTGATTGATGCAAGTAAAGGAAATAATATACTTGGAACAAATCGTCATGTTGTTGATATTGTAAGGGCAACTCTGGATGAATCACAACTAGCAGAAGTCTCATTAGCCTTCAGAAAGATGAAAGATCAATTTTCAGAAGACAATAATATTAAACACATTAATGCGGAACTAGCTAAAACAAGTGGAGATATAACAGATAAAGAATTATCTGTATCCCTCGATACGATGTCCAAGAGTGGCTGGGATTCGGGAATTGTTCCACATTTAAACACTATTCCTCTAATGTTAGCTGGTAAAGGCGAGCAAAGCATGATTAAGATCAAACTTGCTATGCAAAAAGCAGCAGAGAACAACATTTTCCTAATTGAAGAACCCGAGAATCATTTATCATTTCCCAATTTGAATAATCTCATAGCAAAGATCAAAGAACAATCTCAGAGTAGACAACTTATAATAACAACACATAGCAGTTTTGTGCTGAACAAACTAGGCGTTGAGAATGTACTATTCTTCAATGGTATAGGGTGTATGACACTCAAAGATTTAGAACAAAGTACACATGATTATTTCATGAAACTGCCCGGACACGATACGCTGAGGCTGATTCTTGCTAAACAAGCAATTTTGGTAGAAGGTCCATCTGATGAGTTAATCGTTCAAAAAGCATTTTTGAAGAAGTATGAAAAAATGCCTCTTGAGCTAGGTATCGATGTAATCACAGTCGCATCATTAGCATTTAAGCGATTCTTAGAAATTGCTGCTAAGTTGAACATTAATGTTAAAGTTATCACTGATAATGACGAAAATGTGGAAGCACTTCAAAGAAAATATAGTGAGTTTTTACCTTACCCTAATATTCAGATTTGCTACGATGATGATGAAAAGTACCCAACCCTAGAACCACAGTTACTCAAGGCTAATAACCTTAATACACTTAATACACTTAATAAAGCTTTGGGAAAACATTTTAAGTTAGATGAGGAGCTACTTTCATATATGGATAAAAACAAAACAGAATGTGCATTGAAACTTTTCAATACTAACGAGCCATTCAACATTCCGGAGTACATTCAATATGCTATTACATAAAAACAAAATCATCATCGCCGCGGCTGGGTCTGGCAAAACTACACGTATAGTTGAACAATCAATAAAGTCTAAAAAGAAATCTGTAATTGTTACCTACACAAGAAAAAACGAAGCTGAAATTAAAAAAAAGTTTTATGACTTAAATGGTTCAATTCCCAACCATGTAATGGTTGTTACATGGTTTAGATTTTTACTCAATGGGTGGATCAGACCCTATCGTAATTTTATTTACGATCATCGTATTGAGGGGATCAATTTTGTTCAAAGTCATTCAACACAGAAAAATAGAATAAGTAAAAGTCAGATTCGATATTACATAACAAGAGATCACAAAATTCACTCGGACAAAATTGCAGAATTTGCTTTGAAATGCAATGATGAGTCTAATGGAATGGTTCTTGACCGTTTACAAAGCCTCTATGAACACGTCTATATAGATGAAGTTCAAGATCTTGCAGGTTATGATCTTGAACTTCTAGAGACATTACTCCAATCTATATTTGATGTCACCTTAATCGGTGATTACAGACAAGTTACATATCTAACAAATCGCTCTCCCAAGAACAAAAAATATCGTGGGCGTAAAATTATTGATAAATTTCAAGAGTGGAGCAAAAAAGAACTTTGTAGTCTTCAAGAAATGACTGAAAGCTATCGTTGCAATCAAATTATTTGTGATTTTGCTGACCAAATTTATCCAGATGCCCCACAAACCACATCAAGAAATACGACAAGAACAGAACACGACGGGATTTATCTGGTCGCAATGCAAGATGTCGATTCTTATATCAACCAATATGCTCCACAGATTCTAAGATACAATCGGAAAACTGATTGCAAAGGATACGAAGCTATCAACTACGGTGACTCGAAAGGTTTAACTTTCGATCGTATCTTAGTATTTCCGTATGGTGGGTTGAAAAAGCTTCTCAAATCTGGAGACTATGCCGAAGTACAGGGATCTGCCGCCAGAGTATATGTGGCAGTTACCCGAGCTAAATACAGTGTGGCATTTGTGTATGATGGTAGCTCACCACTTCCAACGGTTAAAACTTGGACACATAAGGAATAGATATTGTTTAGCTCTGATACATCATCTTTCTTCATATTAAATTGGGGCAGAATAAGGATATATCTGAATCATACCTATTATTCAAAACTCAGAGCAGTTCAAATTGTTTTGAGAAGTTACTTTTTGAATTTGTCTACTCAATGAAAGTTACACCCTCAAATTTTACGAATACAAAAAATCTTTATCAAATAGATATTGCTTGAAATCATCAACAGTAGGACCAGAAATAGGTGTATACATCCCCTTTTTTACATGTTGGAGAAACTGGCTATGGCTTATACCCAGTATTTTAGCCATTTCAGGTGCAGAGTAAAATGTAGTATCTCGCCAGTATTCTATTTCATTTCGCTTGAACAAATAGCGCATCCTACCATCAATATCTGGACCTGATACAGGATGCAACCGTCCTTTTCTTACCCACTTTTGAATAGTTAATTCGTTTAAATTAAGCTGGCGAGCAGCCTCTCTTGTAAACATATGCTTTGCAACAAATTCATCGATCTTGGATTGACTAAAGTACATTTTGCTCGCATAGGTTTGATCTACGCCTATCAATCCCACTGCAATCCACTTAGATACAACTGTCATCTTCACCCCCATTTTGTTCGCTATGTAACGGCGATCAACCCATCCATTGGACTGAAGCGTGTTATGTATACGAGCTTTTATATCCTTGACTCTGAATAACAAATTATGTATTTGTAGATCAACAGATTCTGGCAAATATGTCTTCACGCTACCTATCATTACCAACCGAAGTAAGTCTGCCATATTCAATCCAACAATCGAAAGCATTTTTGTTGCAGTATGAATGCTCACAACTTCGTATGGTTGTTCTGTGTACTTGATAGCGGAAACCACCTGACCTAAAAAATGGTCAGCAGATTCCTGAGTAATCATCCACTTTTGACTGTCATCGACTGTTGGACCACGCACCACTTCCAGGATGCCAAGGTCAACCATGTCTCGTACCACATCCTTATAAATACCAAGCCGCTCTGCGGTTGCTACCATAGAATGTGAATTACGCCATTGAGTCCGAAGTTGGGAAATTTCGGTGATTAAACATAGAGCGATTTTGTCTGCATCCATCGCTGGGACTACTTTTAATCGTCCTATTTTTCCCAGACCCTTCAGGGTAGACGAAGTCACCGATAAGCTTTCTGCGGCTTTAGACACAGACATATATTGTACACTTGTATCTAACTTACGCGTCTTAAACCATGCAGATCGATTCGCATAAAATGATCGTGTGTATTCCTTATGAAAGAATATCTCAAATGCTTGCTGTATCGGTTCAAAAGCATCTTGTAGCCAATTACGGGAAATTAATCGGTGCAAATAGCCTAAATCTTTGAATGGTGATTCATAGTCACCAAATGGTTTGTAATATCTCCGAACTGAAGAAACCAAATTTAGAAAATTGTGAGGCCAATTTGCAAAAACTGCCATTTCTAAGCCTATTTGATAGTATTTTTGATATTCATAAGTTTGTTCTGCCTCGTTACTTTGTATTTTAAAATCAACAACCAATTGATCTCTAATTTGTTCGATGCTGAAAACGCGTTTGAGATCGTAATGAAACCAATATGCACTTTGTGGTGTCAGTCCGTTATGATTTACTATTTTGCTTGGTGATGTAAACCAATCCTGAATGAGTTTCTGCGCCTCAAAGCTCCAGCTTGATGTATCAATAGCGTGGATTGGCGCCTTCTCGAGATCAAAAGAACAAAATTTACAATGTCCAGTCAATAGTGTCTTGATTGAGATTTCATTACCACAAGATGGGCAGGCGCGGATAAGTAGACAGTGGTGGTTAATGCATGAACAAATACATTTTAGCAACCAACTAGCTTTGTGAACTTTGTTTTCAGCAAAGCAAATTGGGCAAAATTGAATCTTCGAAATCGGTGTAATATGTTTGTATGGATTATGAAATTTTATTTTGGGATATCTTTCCACAATAGTTGCTGTTTGTATTTCGAAAAATTCTGACTGCTGACCGGGATACGTTAATATTTTGGCATATCTATGAACACTCCTATGAATAATTTGATCTATTGTCACATGATAAAATCTAGAATATAAATCTATCCCTGGACTTGTGTACGGCCAAAACAAATTATCTTTAAGACCATTTTCAGCAAGTTTCTCACGCAATAGCTTTTCGGGTAAGTTGATCCAATGCTCATAGTTGTGCATGTTGGAACGAACAATAAACCATGGCCAACTTTCGTCTTTGCCCACTTCCAGAGGAAGAAGTAGTCTAAAAGGATTATGCTCAATCATTTTTAAAATCTAACACTAAGTTAAAATGGTGCACTGCTTCTTGCTGTCTAACCATGAGTTAGACAGCAAGAGTGATAGTAAAGTCAAATCAAAGAAGTCACGCTACATTTCATGTAGTGGATAGAATGTCTCCCAAATTTCGATTGTCATCATCTGTTTGATTGATGGGTTTTAATCCGAGGGTAAAATGAGTATCAATGGGTAGATTAAAAGGGTTATAACGATCCTTTACATGTTTTTCGATACGGACGCTGAATGCCTTGGATAAGTGCCTTAATCCAATCTTTGGTTCATCTTCCATAGATGCTTCTCGCGCAGCCCGTCTGACAAGATTGACAATATTAGCAGTCACACCTTGCATGGCATATATAATTCGATAAATCAGTTCCTGACGATGCATATTGGATTGTTGTACTGTTGCACTACCCTTTGGTATTTGGGTCACATCCATAAATTCAAGAGCCAGTGATTTTTCAAGCGCCGCAAAAAACTGCTGACAAGCCTGAATATCCTCAATTGAACTTAATCCCCACTGCCATGAAAAAACACCAATACTTTCACGTATTTCAAACAAGCGAGATAGTTGATTATTACTATCTAGGATTGCTTCTATATCACCTTCCAGACCCGTTACAAAACAGGTTGCCCCGGTATCCTTGATGAAAGTCTTGAGATATTCTGATGCTTCTTCAATAGACATATACCTGCCAGACAAGAAATGTTGAAAGTCATCCCATATAATTAGCAAAATACCCTTTTCAATAACAAAACGTTTTAAACGTGCTTTTCCTTCCCAGAGGTAACGAATTTTGTTAAATCCAACATCACCAATTCGTTCGAGTCCTGCTGAAATAACACTTTTAGGTGTAGGATTGTCGGGTGTGTCAATGATGAGGTATTTATCAGGTTTGATGTTCAGTCTCAGAAGCGTATCTTTCATAAGTGTTGTTTTTCCACCACCAGTTGGTGCCTCGATTGCAGCGCAATGAGGCTCACCCGTAATGCGTGTTTCTTCATAACACAGCATGAGTTCTTGCTGAATCTCTTTATATTTTGCATAACGGATTAATTTTGTTGGTTTAGAAACATTTTCAGTCATTGCCTATTCTCCACTAGATATTTTGTATGGGCAGAAGAAAAAGAACTAAATCCCCGATTGTTGGATTGTGAAACGAATATCTGGTCAAATATCTGAAATATTTGGACCAATATCGTAGTCATCAACTGGCATGTTCCCTAAATCTGTATATAGTTCCATGTGATCTGTGTCAGTCAGCGACTGATTTGATTCTGATAAAGCTGAATTAACGTTTGGCTGATTAGATGTGGGAGTAGGTGGGGTAAGTGTCTTGTGCTTCCACCGTCCAACTTTTGTACGTGCAGATAATTTTAGACGTTTACGCGCAGTGTAGATTAAATTCTGTATGCGTCGGTATGCGCGTGCAAGAGCCTTATCATCGATCTGCTTCTCAACACGCTTCGCCTCCCGTTTTATTACCCGATGTTTCCAGTAGGTTACTTTGCGGGTATACTCCTGATTAAGTGCAGGAACTTCAATATACTTCTTCTCAAACGGGTGAAATACATGGATATGATGCATATTGTCTGGATGCCATTTGATCTTGAGAAGTTTCTTCGGATGCGATTTTTTGCCATACATTTTTTGTAGCTTTTTCCGAAGTTTGGACAGTACATTATGTCCTTGAAGGTTGTATCGAAGATTATTAATATCGATGCCATAGTGTTGCAAGGTACGAAATGTGGTTCGTCCGAGAATGATATAAAGTTCCTCTGGACTGAATGGTAAACTGGGAACATACCCATTATCTATCTGTTTCTGCAACTCGATGCTGGGATAAATTTGCTCAAAGCCATGTGGTTCAAATGGATAGAGATCACATACGTAAGTGTAAAATGCTGTTTCAAGTTCACTTAGTGTCAGTGCTGCTTTTCCGACACTATCGTAATCACCACGTTCAACAACATTAGAAAAAGTCGTACCATCCATTCCATGCCACAAATCATTTAGAACACCGAAGCCACTCTCCCCCGCTCCCTTGCCTTGTGGTTCCCGTTTTTCAAGTACAATCAGATTGATGCCTAATGCTTCACAACTATCTTTAAGATCTCCTCCTATTAACTCACGACCTTGATCAACGACGAGCTGATCAAACATGCCATACAATTGTGGGTTGTGCTCAGTGCCATACAACTCACGATAATTAGTCTTAGGCAATATACCCTTATAGAGTGTTTCCTTGACTGTCTGATAGCTTTTCTCGAAAGACATATTTCCGCAATAGATTCCCTTTGTAGTAAACTCATTCAGCTTGCTCAAAGTGGGTCTTCCAAGAGTTAGGCAGTCCTCATCATCAATAATAATTACATCGAGTGTTGTATGATCGAATTCCATACGTTGCATGAACTCAATATTGTGGAGTTGACCATACTGTCGAAATTCAGCTTTTGCTTTTGCAAGCCCAAATCGTGCAACAAAAAGATCAAATTCATCCAAATCGTTAACTCGACGTTCGATTGTTCGTTTTGAAGGACACACTAAAAGGTTTGTTGTACTACGGTGGGTATTTTCTTCGATTACACGAAGTGAGATTTCTTTGTGTAAGTGTTTACCAGAGGGACGTTTAGGGCGTGCTTCATTAGGTCCATATCCGTCTCTGGAGAAAATCATATCTTGAAACACTGCATCAATAATTTTATCTGTTTCACCTAAACGACTTTTCCCTTTCCCACCTCGTGATGTGGTGTGCATGATTAACGATCTTTTGTCGTGACCACTAAGCATGTAAGCCTTAATCCACCGATACACAGATCGAACGCTCAAAGCACGATTCTTATATTCACTAGAGGCTTGAAGCATCTTCACATATTGGACAACAGACCAGTTTGCATATTGGGGATTCTCAAGAAGTGGTTTGATAATCTCCAATCGTTGCTCAGCATCTTTACGTTGTTTATCTGTATAGTCTGACCATTCTAAAACATCAATTTCTGTGACCTCATTTGAGTGAATTATCGAGGTTTCATATGGTTTAATGACACCTGAATAGTAAAGCTCGACCAACTCTTCCAAATCCGTAACAACTAAACCTGTTGTCGATACATTCTCTATATTAACTTTGCCTTTTGGCAGAAGGCGTATTACTCGGAATTTCTGGTCATTCCAAAAGAAAATTGCATTTGTAGTAAATCGGAATCTACGCATTTTGTTTCACCTTCTTATTTGAAACGACGCTGATTACTGCTTCAATATTTAGCTTCTGGGTTCGTAAATCTGTATATAGATAATGGTGATAAATCATCGCGTGAATTTGCGGTGACACAGAACGAGGATTTTTGGGATCGATTTCCTCAGCGATTGCCCAAAGTGGCATACCATTTGATAATGGTGCTAGACGTCTTATAATCAACTCTAACAACTGCTTATCAATTTTATATCGAGAGTAACGTCGTAAAATACGTAAATTCTTGACAAGATAGTCTTTATAGAGTTCTTTATCTGTAAATACATAAAAATCTCCACCATGATTATGACACCATTTAATTCCAGCTTGAATCTTGGCTTGGTTCTTGGCTGTGTTTATGTATTTTGAAGCCTTACATTCTCCTAAAAACCACGAATTAGAACCAACACAAAATAAATCAGGCTCATATACATGTCCCTTCCCCTCAAGTACATAGGGGAGATTGATATCGGGATGCGAGACAATGACTGAAATATCCTTACGAAAATCTAGCCATTCAATCGTATCAGCCTCTAACCCTGTCTGATGAACAAGCGATTTTTTCATTTTCCAGGAGGGGAAATAACCATATTTGTATCCTGGTATTTGTTTTGGGATGCGACTATCTGGAATTTTCATTACTTACTCCATCTCAGCTATGTATTTCTTAGCTATGTATTGTTCTGTGTGATTGCCAAAGTTGATGCAATCTGTAACAATCTAATGCAATCAGGGTAAAGAGTTTCGCCCTGCTACCTGAGAGCAGTGGAGGTGTTCCGGCCAAAGAATCCTGTCCACTGTTCTCACCCACGATATGTAAGTACTGTAGAGTGCTACAACGATTTACTGTAATCTGATAAAATACCTCCTGTATTCTTTTCACAATAATAATCATATCTGTAAATTTTTGTCCACATATATGTATAAATGTTAAAGATATTGTGTATAAGCGAGAATACTTCAAATTATTGTGGAATTAACGTCTAGGAGAAATGATATGTATGTAGAAGGTGATTTTAATGTTGCAGTTGGCTTTCAAATGCGGATGGCACGTATCAAGCTGGGCTTAACTCAAGCTGAATTAAGTAAACGCGTTAATAAATCTGTACAGACCATATCTAGTTACGAAAACGGTGAACGTATGTGCACAGTTGCTGAACTACCAATTATGGCTGAGGCATTAGAGGTAGGCGTCACTTATTTCTTTGATTTCGAAGATATCGGAACCTCACCTGACACACCAATTGGAGACGTTATTGAAATGCTATCCAAAAACGAATATGTCGACCTCGGTTTGCTCAGACAGTTTCTTAATACGTCAGAAGAGATAACTACAATTTTCACAGAAATGAATGACGTGATTCAAGAACTCGGATCAATCAAAAAACTATCTCTTTATCACAGTCTATTTGTATCACTCAATTTGACGATGGCTCAACGCTTCAGCAAGACAATTGTGGATTCAATTTTTGAGCAAATCACAAGTGAAGGAGATGCTAATGAAAAGGCAGATTAATAATTTTAGAAAAGTATCTACATCAGCGAGATTCATAGAACGATATTTTTAAATTACTTATTATTGAAATAATTTGTAGGCAGCTTTAACTGCCCACAAAAGTGTGTTCAATATATTCTTATGACCATCGTGAGTTGTACTTCGGTAGTGTATTGTGTTCTTCAAAATAAATACTTAAGAGTTATTTCTGTAGAAATACAGCATCATCTTTGTATGTAGTGTTTGTGATAGACTTTTCTGGTTTCAGTTTTGATGAACGTGGGTCGATTTTACAATATCGGATAGCCACAATTTCCAAAGCCATTTCTTTGTTCTGAAGATGATTTCGAAATCGCTGTCTTAGATTACCCTCACCAATGTAAAGTACATCTTCGTCAGCATCGACAAGTTTATATACACCGATGTGGTTAGGGAGTTGATCCGTAAACTGTTCGTTAAACTGAAGCACTTGCCAATTAATCTCTCCAGGTAAAATTAGTACATCATATTTCCAGTTAGGAGGGAAACCATGTCTCAATGAACGTTGAGGAAGTACAAGGTTTGCTTTGATCTCATCAGAAAGCTCACTACACGTTATCCTCCCACCAATGGTTTCCAGTTCTTGATTTTTGTATAAGTATCCAAGTGTATAGTCACGGTCATTTTCATGAGGTTTGGCAATTCTTAGTCCAATGCATAAAGGTCCTGTTTCTGTTATAGCAATAACGATTGTATCGCCATCATTGTAACCTAGCCGCTCCATGATTGGCTGTGCAAGACTAAGCGTTCCATCCTTTTGCAATGAAATTGCGCCTTTGACACGCTTCTTGATTAACTCTCGAACCATAAGAACTCCAATAAATTCGATAAATTGAATAAATTTTGAAGCCCAGCACATTGTGTCTGTCTATCATCCTGTTTGATGAAGCATTAAATTTGATAGAATACACAAGCCGCATCGGGCAACTGATGTTCGGTAGGCTTGCCTTCGTTGCTGATCTTGGCGGAGACGTGTACGTTGGCAAGCCTTTAAAAACATAAAGTGTGGATGTTGATCCCACTTAGTGACAGTCTACCACGCCAAACTTAAGCGAATCAAGTTGATACGGGATTTTCAGCAGATCAAATTTATCCTGAATAAATAGTAGAATGTTACAGAAAAATAACTAATTGTGCTGAATAAGCTAGGATGATTTGTATAGGGAGGTCGCAAAACCAGAATGTTACCTCGCGGTGGTATATGAAGTTGGAACTTCTCAGTGACCCTAAAGAAATGTGGTATGGTAACAATTTGCATCGCACAAAATGAAATTATCCCAAAACTAATTCTCCTTTTGATGTAGCTGGAAGTACAGACATTAGGCGATAGAATGACTAAAGATCTCTATTTTAATTATTTACCCTATACAATTCACTTCAAATCATACCTTCTTTGATGATGCCTGTGGTACCTCCTATCCAGTGAATTTGGATTATCTGTCAGATGCTACTGTTCACAACTAACGTACTCATTCAGGATTTTTAGATTACTTGTTCTTGTTGTGTTGACTTTCAACTCAACATTTGCTACAATACAAATAAATGGAGATTTACAATGAGTTTTGGAACTGTTCTAAAAGACAAGCGACGTGAAGCAGGCGTGACCCAACGTGAGCTAGCCAAAAGCATCGGGGTCGATTTTTCATACATCAGTAAGCTGGAAAATGATCGCTTGCCTCCTCCTGCTGCCGACACAATCGTAGCGATTGCTGAAGTGCTCGAAGTCGCCTCAGAAGAGCTTTTGGCTGAGGCAGGTAAATTACCTGACGATGTGCAAAAGTCCATCGGCGAAAGCCTGGCGGCACAGGAGTTCTTGCGAGATGCCAAAGACTTTGATTTGAGTGATGAAGAGTGGTCACAAATGCGCGAGTCGTTGCGTAAACTGAGAGATGATTAACTATGGCTGATACAAATATGAAAACTTTAGGAAACCGGGACCTGAGTAAAATACGGTGGTCTTACTCACGCCGTTCGACATTCGAGCAATGTCCCCGCAAATACTATCTGTCCTACTACGGTCATCGAAATGACCAGGTGGTTAGTGATAGTGACAAGGAGCAGATCAAGTTCTTACACGATATACCTAATCGACATTTACGGATTGGCAGTATCGCCCATCTTGTTATCCGCACCTTCTTTAAAAGAGCACAAAAGGGTGATGTGTGGAATGCTCAGCGCCTCATCAAATGGGCAGCAAAAATGCTAATTGAAGATCGTTACCAGTCGAGAAAAAACCCAGATGGCACCCATTGGCCCAATATCAAATATCCCCCCAAGCTCTTACTTGAACACTACTATGGTCATGCGGATGTAGAAAGGGATTATGACGAAGCCGCGAACAAACTCAAAATAGCCATTATGAACTTTGCGACCTCACCTGCCTTTCAAACTTTCCTTGAGAATGGCGTGCGAGAAGGTGCGCTTGTCGAACATTGGATGGACATCCCAGATTTTCCTTGCGGCGTCATCGGTCAAATTGACCTTGCCTACAAGAATGATGATGTCGTAACGGTTGTTGATTGGAAAATTGGTCAAGACGATGGACAGGGTGAAGACAGTCTGCAACTCGCAGCTTATGCACTTTGGGCAGTCACACATTTCAATGTTCCTGCAGAAAAAGTGCAGGTGTATAAGGCGTTCCTTAGCTCAGAAGAATGTGTGCCGTTTACGATTGACGCCTCCAAATTAGAGGCTGCTAAAATCCGCATTATTCAAGACGCTGATCGGATGAGTGCAATGGAAGACTATGGTCAGCGAGCTATAAAAGCTGCGTTCACGCCCTGTTACCAACCGAAAATTTGCCATCTATGTTCATTTCAGGAGTTGTGCTATGGCGAATAACATTGAGTCAAACATCGCTTTGGTGCCATATGGTGAGAACCTCTATCTCAATGTCCGCGAAGGCATTGTCGAGGGAACCGATTTGACACCGGACATTGTGGAAAAAGCTTGCCGAACGCTCGTGTTCCAGCGCGGCATTGCCGCTATGCCACATCCAACTAAGAGAAATCGTGTGCTAATCGCTGCGTCGCATTCTATCCGCGATGTTAAGCTACAGGGTATCAACTGGGCTGTATCTATTAAAGATAGTGGCCAATCTGCTCACCAGTATCGCTGGAGAAATTTGGGAGATCGTTACCTCATTGCAGAGCTTGTTCAACGGACACTTGAGGCGTACCTTGAATTGGAAACAAGCTACTGGACTCTCGATAGCCCCCACATTTGGTATGAGGAAGCCCCTTTTGATACTCAACAGGGCGTTCGTGCCTTTCGTCGGTTTACAGTCGGTGCTATCCCGCTTGATGAAGAGGGTCTAGGTCTGGCAGTGGACGTATCAACCGCCTTCTTCAGCAAGAAATCATTAGCATACTACTTTGAGTTGGGTCTCAACGAGTCGGAGAACAAAAAGCGTCAGCAAAAGTTCGATAAGCTCACCAATCGACAGAAAGGGCAAAAAGGAACCTTATGGTACAAAACACAAGATAATGAGGGAAAGTGCTATTTTGTATCTGCCCCTGAGGGTGTAACGTGCGCTAACACAGGGCAGATTGTGGCGCGTGGGACCTCTTACAACTCGCTCTATCATTACTATCAATCGAATTATCCTGAGTTTGACATCAAGCCCAACGCGCGTGCAGTTAAAGTCTCCTTTGATGGCTACGGTAAAGCGAGCTGGGTTGCTGCGGAATGTCTTTTCATTCGAGTGATGAATGACAATTTGCCACGTTCTTTGAAGCAAGTTGACAAAATTGTATCATCTGAACGACGCGATATGTTGCAAACCTTCTGGAATGACCTACCAGGTAATCCTCTGGGAAGAATCATCCGTGGTGAAATCCAGGAGCTATTCTGGCAACCCTCTGAAGAGCGGGTTGTGTCGATGCGTTTGCCTGATCTACTCTTTCGTGGCAATCATCGACTTTCTGGACCCAACTCGCAGAACACGGGATCCTACAAGCAGTATTTCAGAACGCGTCAACAAACTCTATACGACGTTGGATGTTACAGTACGCCACCTACCATGCCGCGCAACATCTATCTTGCGGTTCCAACCGAAACATCGGCTGAAGCTGTGAAGAGACTGCGGACTGATTTGAACGATCACATCAAGAAGTTGACAGGACAGCAGGTTTCTCTAGCAGAACCAATAACATATAAAAGCGTTGATACGGCTATTGGACAACTCCGCGCGAAAAATGCTGAGATGGTGATTTTTGTTCTGAACGATGATCCTGCTGCTTATCACAAAACAGCATTTGACCAGAAATGGCACATCAAACGGATCACACAACAGGTTTTGGAGAGCAAATTCAAGAGACTTGAAAGTAAGCCTAACCAATGGGATAGCTTCATCACGATGAATGCGCTCGGTATAGTGACACAACTGAATGTCGTTCCGTATGCTGTTGAGACATTAGGCGCATATGATGCGCAACTTGTCATTGATGTTGGGTATGATCGTCGCAACTTTGCGCTGTCGCTTTTGATTGCCAGACAAGAAGGTGAACCCCAATTCCAGTTGTACACGGAGGTTTACCCAAAGCCTGCACATCAGCACGACACCATCAATCCGACCATCCTGAGAGATACAATTTGTGATCTCTTCAAGCGTGCGATGATGTGGGGAACACCTCTGAAATCGCTACTTATCTTGCGTGATGGAGAATTCAGGGTATTGAAGGCTGAAAAGGAAGAATTACATGAACAGCGTGGAGTGTTGGAGGCAGTTCACAAACTCAGTGACGATGTTCATTTGACTCCAGATGTTCGCGTAGAAATGGCAGACTATCGCAAGAGCGCTAATCGTCCCATTCGGCTGTGGACGAGAAACGATACGAATACGACGCAAACAGCCCTGGAGGGAACGGGTGTTTTGATTAATGCGAATCATTTGGTGCTGGCGACGACAGGGGCTGCGACACTTTATCAGGGAACACCGCAACCCATAGCCATAACCGCTGATGGAAACTGCACCGATCTCGCGGCTGCTGGACAATCCATTTTCATCTCAGCTCAGTTGAATTGGTCAAGTCCAAAAGTCGCTCAACGCCACTCACAACCTGTCCGAATAGTTGACGATGAACTACAAGCCCACCAAGCACAAGAAATGCGACGATTAGGTTAAACTGGGAGGATGATAATGGACAAAAATTGGTTGCTAGCGTCAAGCTTTGAAAATTCGCTGCAGATCATAGCCGCAACAAATGAACTATCTATGTATGCCAAGCTCAAGTTGGCAGACATGCTAGAAGAGTACGAGGGTGAACCCGAAGCGAGTCGACAGACGCTATCCGAGTTCTTGACAAGATTAGAGCAAGTTGTCAAATCCACACATGGCGATGAGAGTCGCCCGGTTTTGGGGACTGACCCTCGCTCTGTCGAATTGGCACGCAAATATGTTGCGTCAAAGAAGCGCCACGCAGACGTATCAGGCTTATACCAACAGGATTTAGCACATGTCCGGGGGTTGTTGCAAGCGGAGGAACATGATGACCTACGTGACTTGGTTTTGTGTTTACAAGATATACGTCAGTTGGTCGAGCAACATATCCACGGTGATGCCAATAGTTTGCTAGGAGACATCTAAATGCGAGACGTTCTAAGAGCTAAAAATCGGGAGTTGGCAGACGATATTGATCGCCTGCTTGAACACATAGATCGCGTGGATATCCCGTTAGAACTCAATCCGTTTCGACTCCAAATACGCAGACAATGTGTGTTTTTCCGTGATAAGGTCAAGCGGAATTTAGACATCCTTGCATCCAAAACCAAGACTGACTTGCTCTTAGAGGAGGTGATTAGCTATACGAGCAACACAACCATGTATGTCAGGTTGATGAGTGACACCATCGTACCCGCATTAATCCGTGACCCATACGGCACCCAATTGAGTCAGAGAATCATCCTGTGGGTGCATCGTCAGCATGTACAATCTCGAACCGTGTTTCCAGCGACATCGGACGGTGGGTGGTCTATTTTTTCAATGGTTCAGTTTCCCATCTATTACATCCCGCTACTGCAGCAGAATCGCCTGCTTCAACAACCATTGCTCTTTCACGAATTCGGGCATCTTCTGCACCGATTACACCAAGCTGAAGTGGACGATCTTATTCGTGAATTTCAGATTACGGTCATTCGTAAGCTGCACTCAGCTCTGGGGAGCAATGATCGATACTACGAGCAGCAACTTCAAAAGAATAATCGGATTGCTACAACATGGTATTCGTGGATTGTGGAGATTTTTTGTGACAGCGTAGGTTTCACTCTAGGAGGACCGAGTTACCTGAAGGCATTTTCGTTGGCACTGAGTTCAGTGAGTCCTCAAGACTTCCACATGAATATTGATAACATTATAGGTAGCTCGCATCCTGTTACATGGCTTCGGGTTAAATTTCTCGCTGAGCGAGCCAACGCGGAAGGTTTCGTTGACATTTCCAATCGTATTCTCTCACAGTGGAACGAGACAGCAAACGTCCTAGGTATCAAGGAAGACTACTACGGGATGTACGATCCGGTACTCCATCGGAGTATTGTTGACATTGTGGACGATATGATTGTCGAAACCGACCCACGTAGATACACGGATGTTGATCTGGCGATGACAAGTCGTAATGTATTCGCCACGCCCATTCGCTTGCTAGATAAAGCATGGCATCAGTTCGAGAGCGATCCTGAGGGCTATCAAGAGTGGGAAGAGATGGCGATACAGCAGTATCTTTCTGTAGATTTTGAGCCGCCAATACTGAAACTGCTGAATGAAAACAATAAAGGTAGCGCATAAGACCGTAAACACAAATCCTTACTTGAGTGACTTGATCCACTCTGATGACAGCAGAAAGATCCCTAGGTAAAGTAAAAAATTGAGAAGTAGGTCAAACGATAACCCATTGTGCGACTTACTGCTCTCAAAGACATGAGGTGATTGCCGTAGAGTCTGTCGCAGATATAGGAATTTGTCTTCAAACTTGTCGTATCTCTGTCAACAACTTTGTCGCAAATACTAACTTCATGCTTGGAGATTTGCCACTAACTTTGTCGCCATACAGTTGCGAGATAAACTGTGATTGCATTACAAGTGAGAATAGGTGGGGAAGTATCTCCACCTATTTTGATTCATGTTTCAGGCATACTCATAATCTATCTTCTGAATGATTAAATAGTGTCGTAAAAACTCCATTCAAAATGAGCATACGGGTTAATGTAGCTAACTCCGCAGGTGACTTTTGTGTATCACTGTCAATCCAAGTTTTGACCAGCATCAACATCCCTCCAGCGAGATAGTTCAATACAAACTCATCGTCTTGTGGTAGATGGTTCGCACGCGGTACAGCTTTCCCGTATTCCTGAATCATTTTCGTTAAATGTGTCAGAATGTGAGCATTCAAAAAATCTCTATTCTCAATTTGAAGCACCCACTTGATAACTTCCTTGTGCAACAACCATTGTTCAAAAGAAGCGAGCAACAACTGATATAAATCAACTGCCTCACCATCTTCAATGCCCCCAAATACTGCCTCAAAAGTTTGCTCGAAAATGTCATCGACATAACTAGTTAGAAGTTGTTCTTTGGTCTCAAAATGATAATAGAATGTAGGACGTGAAACGTCAGCCAAATCAACAATCTCTCCGACTTGAATTTTTGCTAATGGTTTCTTGCGAAGCAATTGAATTAGGGCGTTTTGTAGCAACTTACGAGAACGACGAACACGCCGATCTTCTTTTCTTTTTTCTGTCATATGTCACCTTTTGTAAGATTTCTTACAATCTTCATCCTTTGATAATTGACGCTCATCGTCTAATCAATCAGACTGTTGATGTATTTTTCTTACTCAAGTAAGAAACTTTTGTCGTGTATGAAATAAATATACCAGACGAAATCTAAATTAACCAATTAGAACCATTCCCTAAGGAGATGTTATGACTGATGTAAAAGAAATACTGAAAGTGATTAAGATACTCTCACCGCAAACCTTACCAAGACTAGAGTACCTATCGCGCGAAGACCTAACTCTGACGAACGTCCGTGAAGGTGGAATTCGTGAAGATGCTCCCATCACCTCAGATATGCGTTACCCGTACCCAGATACATTCCCGTTAGGGGCAGAAAACGCGCACGGCGAGGTCGAGATGCTCGGCGACGTTGAAGCAACACACTGGTATGCCGAAGCAGACGGGATTACTTGGCATTTTGTGACAACTGGTGACCCAAATAATGAGCCATTTGTCCTTGTGCATGGTTTCCCTGAAAGCTGGTACACCTTTCATAACCAGATGCGAGACCTGTCCGATCAATTCTACTGTATCGCTGTCGATACACTTGGGAACGGTCAAAGTGATAAACGGCTAGACCTAGACTACCGCTACTCGGCAATTGCTACTGCGCTGGCGAAGTTGCTGGATACCATTGGGGTTGAACGCTTTAATCTCGGTGGACATGATCGTGGGTCTGTAATCTCAGATCATCTTCTGAATGTTGAAGGCATGGAGCAACGTGTTTTACGCTACGTTCGGATGCAACAATCAGCCAACGAGCCACATGGCGACCCCAAACCACCGCACAAGGTATTTGCCTCGTCATGGTTTCCCATGCTGATGAAATGGACAGGGTTCCCTCGTTTGGCATACGCCGCAAGTGCATATCGTGTGGAAAATATCGCACCAGATGTATTGGCTCGCCTCGATCATGAGGTCAAATACAATGGAATTGCTGAAGCCTCACCCCGACAATTCGACCACACGAGCTTAGAGCAAGAACTTGAAGATCGCCACAATTTCCTGTTTGCGAAGATGACAATGCCTGTCCTCTTTCTGCAGGGACGCTTCGACCCTGGTCAGCATCCCGAAGAGTATGAAAATACACCAAATTTTGTCACCAATGGGCGAGTACAGTTTATTGATGGCAACCACTTCTTCCAATTGGGTGCGCCAGAAGCCACAACAACAGCCATGCGAGAGTTCCTATCTGAACCTCTGCCGTGACGACTCTTCCTATACGTTGCTGAGATTGCATTGTTATACAGAATGTGACATGTGAAATTTACTAAAGATTTAGTCTTTGGATATGCTCGTCGCACTCATTAGTGATGAGCATTTCATTGTATAGTCGCCATAATATAGGAAAACAGAATGGAAATCTTCAAAGTTGTTGTCTTATTTTTGTCAGGTCTTGCCTTATTCTATGCCTGTTCAACGAGATTAATCAATCCGACCAATGCCATTTTCCTACAAACTTATTTAGAGAGTCCCGAAAATAGTCTAGCAACCGATATCGACTTGGTAAATGAAATAAGAGGGGTAGGTGCCGTTATGCTTTTAGGAGGAATAGTTGCCTTGCTTGGAGCAATTAGAGCAGACTTCAGGCTAACGTCATTTGTTGTTGTAACTGTTATTTTCAGTGGCGTTGTTTTAGGACGGTCATACAGCTTGTTTATTGATGGGATACCGAGCGAAAATTTGATTCGAGCGACTATTGCTGAAGTCGTTTTGAGTGTCCTAAATATTGTTTGTTTGATAACTATTTTGATTCAGAGCCGAAGTCATAAATGAACCAATTTATCGGAACTCATACCGTCGTTTTGGAGTCTAATAGCATCTGAAATTGCTACAGTCGCTTTTCCTATCTTTGCGATTGAACCGTCAACTGTGTCCTTACACTAAAATTAAATCATTTCCAACCTTCGCAAACTGATGGAGATTTTTTGCTTTCAAAAGGCATTTTTATGTTAATAAATGACCTCTCATTGCTCTGATGACAATCAACGGTACACTTGACACAACACATACACAACACATAGAGGCTCATATGTTAACCACAGACGAGAGAAACCAAGTTGTAGAATCTCTACTAGAAGCAAACAACACTAAAATTCAAACAACACGCCCTTCAGCACGCTTCCCACACATTGAATTTGAAGATTCTTATTGGATTTCTGGTGAAGTCGCACGCCGTACAATTGAAGCAGGCGCAGAACTCATCGGCTACAAGGTTGGCTTAACGTCCATCGCTATGCGACGCTCATCAAAAATCGACGAACCCGATTACGGCTATATGTACAAGCATTTTCTGCATCCTGATGGCGCAACACTCATACACTCAGATTATTGTGTGCCACGAGTCGAACTCGAACTTGCTTTTGTTCTAAAAGAACCACTAACAGGTCCTGATGTCACCATGCTTGATGTCATACGTGCGACAGAATATGTTGTGCCAGCCCTTGAGCTAATAGATACACGCGTTGATGAACCCCGTAAAATCTACGATACAATTGCCGATAATGGGGCAGGGGCAGGGCTTGTCTTAGGGGGTCTTCCTGTCCGTCCACATGATGTCGATTTGCGGATGATCACAGGTGTTCTCTATCGCAACACTGATATAGAAGAAACAGGGGTTTCGTGTGGTGTTATGGGACATCCAGCCAATGGTATTGCATGGCTTGCCAATAAATTACACCAGATAGATGTTCAACTCCATGCAGGGCAAATTTTACTAGCAGGGTCATTTGTTCGTCCCATCTGGGCAGAAGTCGGTGATACTATTCGTGCCGACTTCGCTGATTTAGGTTCAATTTCAATTCAATTTGAATGAGGCTTACACAATGCAATTACCACATAACGAATTTAAAGCTGGTTTAGCACAAGGCAAGTTACAAATAGGCTTATGGTCAACACTCGCATCTAATATCGTCGCCGAAGTTATTGGAGATAGTGGCTTTGATTGGATTGTGCTTGATACAGAGCATTCCCCAAATGAATTGCCCAATCTCATTTCACAAATGCAAGCAATGGCAACAGGCACAGCCAGTCCCATTGTACGTCCTGCATGGAACGACCCTGTACTGATTAAGCGTATCTTAGATAGTGGCGCACAATCTTTGTTGATTCCCTTTGTGCAAAACGCAGATGAAGCCAAACAAGCAGTCGCCTCAACACGTTATCCACCACATGGCATTCGAGGTGTGACAGGCAGTGGACGAAGCGCACGCTATGGTCGCATCACTGATTATCTTCATCGCGCCTCCGAAGAAATCGCTGTCATTGTCCAAATTGAAACTGAACAGGCTCTAAAGAACATTGAAGCAATCGCATCTTTAGAAGGTGTAGATGCTGTCTTTGTTGGTCCGTCTGATTTATCGGCATCACTAGGGCATCTAGGCAATCCAAGTCATGACGATGTACAAATAGCACTCAAGACGGCTGTCAATAAACTCAACACACTACAAAAACCTGCTGGTATCCTCGCATTCAACTACGATGATGCCAAACGCTACATAGATTGGGGCTATCAATTCGTTGCTGTCGGCTCAGATTTGAGTGTCTTACGCAATGGCACTCAAGCCCTCGCTGATAAATTCAAGTCATCATAATCAAAATGCCCCTATTTAACTCTAGGGGCATCAATGACTAACCTAAACTCCCATTTCAAAGAGGGTGTTCAAAAAAGCATACACATCCACTTTTTGGTCAATCACTTTTGCAGTAGGTTTGCCCATACCATGTCCTGCTTTGGTATCAATGCGAAGCAAGATGACATTATTGCCTTCATTAGCTTCTTGTAGACTTGCTGCAAATTTTTTAGAGTGCATCGGCACAACACGGTCATCGTGGTCTGCTGTCATAATCAACAATGGCGGATAATCGACACTAGATTGAACATTATGCAGTGGTGAATAGTCCATCAAGAATTTAAAATGGTCTTCACTGCTATTTGCATCACCATATTCCGATGTCCAATAACGACCAGCCGTAAAATGCTGAAATCGCAACATATCAATCACAGGCACATGACACAACACCGCACCATACAACTCAGGACGTTGCACCATACAAGCAGCAACCAGTAAACCACCGTTGCTACCACCCTCAATCGCCAATTTTTTGCTGGATGTATACTGATTGTCAATCAAGTATTCTGCGGCTGCGATGAAGTCATCAAACGTGTTTTGCTTATTGTCTAACATGCCGTCTAAGTGCCATTGTTCACCATATTCGCCACCCCCACGTATATTCGCTACCGCATAAATGCCACCATTTTCTAACCAAACGGGGATATGTGATGCGTACCCAGGTGATAAGCTGATGTCGTAACCACCGTAGCCATACAAAATTGTTGGATTATCCCCACTGAGTGCCAGTCCCTTTTTCATCGTAATGAACATCGGTACAGTCGTCCCATCTTTTGATGTGAAAAAGACCTGTGTCGTTTCATAGTCATCGACATTGAAATTAGGAGCAGATACCTCAAAAAATGGTGTCATTTCTTGCGTTTGCAGGTTGTACTTCAGAATACTCAGAGGTTGCAGATATGACATAAACGGGATGAAAATCTCGGTATCGCTCTCATTTGCCATATAACCTGCCCATAAACCAGTAGACCCCAATGTTGGTAACTCAATATCATGCGAGAATGTGCCATCTTTTTCAAAGACTTTGATAACATGATGAGCATCACGCATATAGGTCACCACAAATTGATTGTTCGCTACCACAACACCCTGAATGACATCCTTTGACTCAGGAATCATATCCCGTAATTCATTAGGCTGTTTTAAATCGACAGCGACGACCCGTTTGTTAGGGGCATCTTTTGTTGTAGCGATATAAAAGATATCATCGTCATTGCTGACGTAGCTGTAGCTAGCATCTAATTGGTCAAACAAGCGCACGAAATCACCATCGTTATCAATCTCACGATAATAAAGACGATTAAAAACGAAAGAATCTCCTGAAACATACACCAACAAATACTTGCCATCATGCGATACAAACGGACTAAGATTCACGCCTATTAAATCAGGATGTTCGTAAACCAACATATCATCAGATTGTGACGTACCGAGTGCATGGAAGAACATCTGATGCGATACAGTTTGGTTATTATCACCTTCGTCTTGGGTATCATCTGGAAATTTAGAATAGTAAAACCCACTATGGTCTTTGCGCCAAGATGCCGACGAAAACTTAATATTTGTCAGTGTATCCTCTAAATCGTTACCTGTGTCCACATCCCGAATTTTGAAGGTGCGCCAATCCAAACCACTCTCGGATAGGGCATACATTAGGTACTTTCCATCTGTTGTTGCTTGCCAATCCACCAAGGCAACTGTGCCATCGTCACTAAGGGTATTGGGGTCAATTAAAATGCGAGGTTCACTATTCTCATCTTGCACATAGAGTGTCGGTTGTGCTTGCAAGCCATCATTTTTAGTGAAAAACAGCCGTTTGCCATATTTGCGTGGAATACCATACTTCGGATAATCCCAAACCTCAGTTAACCGTTTTTTGAAAGCATCACGTCCTGCCAATGAGCCAAGGATTTCTTCAGCAAAGTCGGATTGTGTTTGTGTCCATACGATGACTTCATCAGCATCAGCATTTTCTAGCCAACGATACGGGTCGGGTACATTAGTGCCGAAAAAATTATCAACCACATCATCCTTACGAGCAGGTGGATACTCTAACTTGCCAAACATACGCTTATCCTTTGTTTAAATACTATGTTGTATCGAATCGAAACAAGCCACTATAATATGGAGCATATTGTATGCCCTAACTGAAATTCAACCCACCCCTCAAAGGAGTAATCAATGTCCGAGGCAGTCAAATTAGCAGTGATTGGTGGCTCTGGTCTGTACAATTTACCAGACATCACAGATATGCAAGCTCACGAGATTGATACCCCTTTTGGCAAACCCAGTAACCCTATCATGATTGGTACACTCAAAGGTACGAAGATTGCTTTCCTTGCACGGCATGGAGCAGGGCATGTACTCAGTCCAGCACTTATACCACAACGTGCTAATATGTACGCACTCAAGTCTTTAGGCGTGCGTTTCATCATTTCAGCCAATGCTTGCGGTAGCCTACGAGAAGCCATTGCACCAGGGCATATTGCACTCCCCGACCAAATTATTGATTACAATATTGGCACTCGTGAACGCTCCTTTTTCAACGAAGAAGGCTTGATTGCTCATGTGTCCGTTGCTGACCCATTTGATGAATATTTACGCCAACAACTCTATCAAGCACTCACAGCAGTAGACGCAACTGTGCATGATGGGGGCACATTCCTCATTGAAGATGGACCTCGTTTTGCGACCCGTGCGGAAAGTCATCTCTTCCGTGCATGGGGTTGTGATTTAATCGGTATGACGGCTGCGCCAGAAGCATTTTTAGCACGTGAAGCAGAAATGGCATATGCCTCAATTGCCCACGTTACAGATTATGATTCATGGCACGAAGAAGAAGAACCTGTTTCAGTGGAAATGGTGCTAAAAACAGTCTCCGCCAATGTCGAATATATCAAACAAGCCATAGTCAAAGTGGTCGAAAATATTGACCTTGATATGCAAACACCATCGCATACTGCCTTAACATCTGCTATCACAACCCAAGCATCAGCCATTACCGACGAAGCCAAAGAAAAACTGTATCATGTCGTTAAACGTGTTCTCAATCTGTAAGCAATCAAAAAGGTCACAAACGTGACAAACGCAACAGGAATGTTTTCATCATTCAGCCAGACAAACAACACCGAACGCTGGTTGTTATTGCTAGCAGGGCTGTTCGTTAGTGTTAATTTTATCGCACTAGAAATCGTGCAAAGCAACGGATTCAGCCATTGGTTGCATTTAGCCATGTGGATAGCTTGTGCTGTTGGTGGCTCACTTGCTTTGGATAGGCTCTTGCCTGAACGTGACCCTTTGTTATTTCCTGTAGTCATGTTTTTGGCAGGGTGGGGCATTGTACTGATTGACCGCCTTGCCCCTAACTTCGCTGACCGTCAATCTATTTGGCTTGTGATTTCTGTTTGTGCGATGCTAGCAACAATTTGGTATGAACCACTTCTGCGTTGGATGCGTGCTTACCGCTATGTTATCTTGTTTGGCGGAATTATCCTCTTAGTTAGTACTATCCTGTTAGGACGTAACCCATCAGGCATCATTGGTGCACCTGAACTATGGCTTGGATTTGGTAATGTTTTCTTCCAACCATCCGAAGCCCTCAAAGTTATTCTGGTCGCTTTTCTTGCCAGTTATCTTTCCGAACAATACCCAGCCATGCGTGCCCAATCCCAATTTAAACTAGGTAATGACCGTGCATGGCTATCGCCACGTATCTTAGGACCTATCATTTTGATGTGGGGCTTGAGCATCATCATTGTCGTCTGGCAACGAGATTTAGGTACAGCAGCTATTTTCTTCGCCGTATTTCTCATTTTACTCTATGTCGCCAGTGGACAAACCATTATCCTCATTGGTGGTGGTCTATTGCTGACCTTAGCAGGTTTTGTCGCCTATAACCTGTTTAGCGTCGTAGAATTGCGCGTTGATATTTGGCTCAACCCTTGGCTAGAAGCTGATGGACGTGCCTATCAAATTGTCCAGAGTTTAATGGCATTTGCATCAGGTGGTATCTTTGGCGAAGGTATCGGACAAGGTTCACCAACATATATCCCCGTTGTCCACTCTGATTTTATCTTCTCAGCACTAGCAGAAGAATATGGCTTAATTGGTGTTTTAGTGCTCGTAAGTGCAATCTGCATTTTCATCATGCGTGGCTTGCGAATTGCGGTTCAACACCAAGACCGTCCCTTTAATGCTTTGCTAGCACTTGGTTTGACGATGCTAATTGCTATTCAATGTATCCTCATTATGGGAGGCGTGCTGAAATTATTACCACTAACAGGCGTAACGTTACCCTACATGAGTTACGGAGGTAGTTCACTACTAGCTAGCTTTGTGATTGTCGGATTACTGTTGCGTTTATCTGCCGAGGTCAACTGATGGCATTTGCAAAAGAAATCTCTCGCTTGATGTTTGGTGTCATTGTAGTATTCATTGTGATAATTGGCTCTGCTAGCTATTGGGCAATTGTCGGAGCAGATAGTATCTTACTCCGCGAAGATAATCCTCGCTTAGTCGAAGCCGAAGCAAGTATCCAGCGTGGCGCAATTTATGACCGCTCAGACAACTTGCTTGTCCAAACACGACCCGATGAAAATGGGGTCTTAGAGCGTGTCTATCTCGTACCAGAGACCTATTCGGCGATTGGTTACTTCAGTCTACGTTATGGCACGAGTGCTACCGAATTCGCTTTTGATGACCTATTACGAGGCGATACGACACTTGAGCCTCTCCAGACTGTCATCCAGCAAGATTTACTACATCGTCCCCAACAAGGCTCAGATATACGCCTCACACTTGACCTTACCATTCAACAAACAATTGTCGAATCTATGGGAGGTTACAGTGGGGCAGTCGTCGTCCTCAGTGTGCCTGATGGACAAGTTCTAGGCTTGGTGAGTCTACCAACTTACAACCCCAACACACTTGATGCTGATTGGGATACACTCATTGAAGCTGATGGTAATCCCTTTTTCAATCGTGCCTTGCAAGGACAATATCAACCTGGGGGTATGCTACAAACACCCTTGATGGTCGCTGGCATCCTGATCAACCAACCCTTCGATGTTGTTACATCCAATGCAACACGTCCGTTGATGATAGATGGTCAGCAAATTACCTGTGCGACACAACCTGATGAGCAAGATTTGAGCTATCAACAATCTTATGCCTTTGGTTGTCCTTTCCCATTTTCTTTACTTGCTGATGAATTGAGTTCGGAGTCTATCAGTAACATTATTCAAGCCTTTCGCTTAGATTCGCCCACAACTATTACAGGTTTTACCTTCGATGAACAGCCGATTACACCTGAAATTACGCCAGAACCCATTGCGGAAGAGACACTGGCTGATTATCTTATTGGTCAAGGAGATTTGACCATCAATCCACTGGGTATGGCGACTATAGTATCTGCCATCATCAATGGAGGTAATGCACCTCAACCGTATATTTTAGATGCGTCTCGCTCAGATGATGGTATCTGGCAAAGTGAACGTCCTATCACGCAACAATCGATACCCATGCTGACGACCAATGCTTCACGTCGTCTGCGCGAACTTATGCGAAATAATACACTCATTGGTGCATCAACACCTGCTGCCCGTGATGGCTTGACGATTGGTGGACACACAGCCCTTGCTATCTCAGGCGAAGGAACTCAAACATGGTTTATTGGTTATGTTTCATTAGGTGACCAACGTGGTGTTGCCGTCGCACTTGTCCTAGAAAATACAGATAATGCTTTTGATGCAGCTACTATCGGTGGCAATATCCTTGAGCAAGCAACCATCACGCTCCAGCAACCCACAGACTGAAAGGCATCGCCATGAAAAAATGGCTTGACCCCAATCCCGTCTCTGTCCCTGATGCGCTGCAAAACACCATTGGTGGACATCCCTTAGTTGCCCAGCATCTGGTTCGACGGGGCATTACGAATGTAGCTCAGGCACAGGAATTTCTATCTTCTGATAATTATCATCCAACGTCACCTGATGCACTCCCTGATATGGATAAAGCTGTTACACGCTTACAAAAGGCAATCAAGCAGGGCGAGCAAATTCTTGTTTGGGGTGATTTTGATGTAGATGGACAAACTTCAACAGCCTTACTCGTAGATGGCTTACGCGATTTAGGCGCGAAGGTGCATTATCATATCCCAAATCGCTTCAAAGAAGGGCATGGAATTCATCTACCAACGCTTAAAACTCTACTCAACGATGTTGACATTCTACTAACCTGCGACACAGGGATTACGGCGCATGAGTCGGTTGCTTATGCTATGCAACACAGTGTCGATGTCATCATTACTGACCATCACTCCCTCGCTGAGACCTTGCCTGATGCTTACGCCATCATCAATCCAATGCGCCTATCAGAAGGGCATCCTTTATGTGAATTACCAGGCGTTGGAACAGCCTATAAATTGATGCAAGCCTTGTATAATAATCAATCCAGCGAACACTTACTTGATTTAGTGGCGATGGGTATCGTCGCTGATGTCATGGTACAAATTGACGACACGCGCTATCTCTTGCAAAAGGGTTTAGATATCCTTCGTAATTCGCCACGCGCAGGCTTACTCGCCATGATGCAACGTGCCGACATCAACCCACAAGATTTAACCGAAACAGATATAGGCTTTTCGCTTGCACCGCGCCTCAATGCACTTGGACGCTTAGCCGATGCTAATCCTGCTGTCGAATTACTCACGACAAGCGATAGCACCATCATCACCGAGCGTATCAATGAACTTGAAGGCTTGAACCAGAAACGTAAATACCTCACCAAACAAGTCTACGCTGCCACACAACAACAAATTCGTAATGATGACTCGTTGCTCAAATACTCAACGCTTGTGCTAGTAGGGGAAGCATGGCACACAGGTGTTGTGGGTATTGTTGCTAGTCGCTTAGCCGAAGATTATAACTGCCCTGTGATTGTCTTATCCGAAAATGATGGCATTCTGCGAGGTTCAGCACGCTCAGTAGATGGCGCAAATATTGTCGAGGCGATTCGCTCTCAAGGACATTTGCTCAAAGGCTATGGTGGGCATAACATGGCGGCAGGTCTCAGCATGGATGCTGATAACCTGTTCGAGTTTCGACGCGGCATTTCTGGTGTTGTCCGTGAGATGCTCAATACCTCAGAAGTTGACCCCAAATTACAGATTGATGCCTACCTTCATTTTTCTGAAATTGACTTACTATTCGCCGATGATATTGCACGCTTAGCTCCCTTTGGCAATGGCAATCCACCCCTCATCCTAGCGACCAAAAACGTTCATATTAAAAGCCGACGTACAATGGGCAGTCGTGGAGACCATCTGGATTTACGCCTAGCGGATGATAATGGTAATGAACAACGTGTAGTCTGGTGGTTCGGCGATATAAATCAGCTACCTGAAGGCAAATTTGATATTGCATACACTGTCCGTGCCAATGTCTTCAAAGGCAAACGCGAAGCAATGGTTGAATGGCTAGATGCTCGTCCAACACAAGGCGAAATCATCAATATCACCCCTCAAAAACGCTATACTGTCCTAGATTATCGTGATGATAGCCAGCCAGAAAAATATCTCCAACAGAGTCAATCTCAATACCCTGAACATTTGGTATGGTCAGATGAAAAGACAGACTTCACGAGCGTGAACCGCTACCAATTAGAGACAGCATCAACCCTCATTGTTTGGACACAACCCAGCGATATTATCACATGGATAACGGCACTCAATGTCGTACAACCTCAAAATATAGTCTTATTAGGTGTGCCACCACGCATTACAACACCTAAGCAACTCATATCTGAGATAATCGGTCTGGCAAAATATGCTATTAAAAACAAGGCAGGGATTATCTATCTACAGGAAATAGTCGGGCGAACCAACCAACCAGAGCTAGCCGTTCTATCGGCTATCAAGTGGATTAATGCGAATACTGAAATGACACTACACAGAGAAGATGATGACTTGTTCTATATTCGCATGAATACAGAAAAATCGGAGGATGTTGACCTTAAGCAGTTATCCCTCATCATGCGCGAGACAACTGCTTACCGAAAACATTGGATGAACCAGACATTTTAGACTGCGCGTGCGGATTTCTGACCTAAAATATCATTGAAAACAGCACAAAGTCGGTCTGCAATATTTGACCAAGCATATTGTTTAGCCAATTCAGCAGCGTTGTCTCCCATTGACCTTGCCAGCGTGTTATCTGTCACAAGACGAGTGATGCGCTCCGCAATAACATCTGCCTGACGCACAGGGACGAGATACCCCGTTTGCTCGTCTTTCACGAGATAACTTAATCCACCCACATTGGATGCAATCACAGGTGTACCTGTTGCCATTGCTTCTAGTGACACCATGCCGAATGATTCATAATCTGATGGCATAATTACAGCAGTCGCGGCTGCATAGTAAGCAGGTAGCAGATTTTGATCTTTCGCGCCGATAAAATCAACTACATTGTCCAAGCCATATTCCCGCGTGAGTGATTGTAACCGTTGCATTTCGCGGTCTGCTGAATCGTGTGGATCGCCACCGACCACAGTGAAACAGATTTGCTCCAAAACATCAGGTGTATTGGTCTTAATGACATTCAATGCGTGGATGATACTATCAATTGCTTTCAGAGGTTCAATCCGTCCTACAAAAAGCAACATTTTCTTGGAGTCATCAATGCCCAGTTCAGCTTTGGCTCTCGCTTCCGAACGTGGATAAAAACGCTCAGTATTCACCCCTGGTGGTACAATACCAATCTTGCGTCGATTCGCTCGATACAACCACATCAACTGTGAATGTTCGGCAGGGGTTGCAGCGATGATACGGTCTGCCCATTCCACAATTTCGGTTTCAGTACGGATGCGCTGATTTGGCATGATGGATTCGTGAGTTAAGATGCGTTGCTTCATTTGTCCCAGTGTGTGGAACATCTGCACGAATGGCGTTCCCCAAGATTCCTTGAGCTTTTGCCCAACCCAACCACTTAACCAGTAGTTGCTATAGATGACATCATATTTAATATTGTGTCGTGTCGTGAACGCTATCAGACGAGCCGTGAATTGTGGCAAATGTGGATAAATATCATCAGGCGAAAGTGTCTTGACCGTACCAGCCGTCAAATAAATCACACGCACATTTTCACCGATACCATAGTCAATTTTAGGCTCATCATGTGAACTACGACGCACAAAAATATCAACCGCAATACCACGCGACCCTAACTCTTGTGCTAACTCGCGGATATAAACGTTCATGCCCCCTGTTTTTTTGCCACCCATAGGAGCTAGTGGACTTGTGTGAACACTCAAGATTGCCAAACGGCGTATCATGGATTTTCTCGCTACCTATAAACTCGCTTGTAAGTTGAAAATTTCAGTGTCTTGACCACCCATCTTGTACTTATAGCTCTCGTCCCCACGCAAGAAATTGAATATTGTTCGCCCATTTTCAATGGCATGTTCAATGTTATACGAGAGCAATACAATCCCAGGACTCAAAGCGCGTGCCTTATTCGGCTCTAAGCCAGAATTATAGACAAGGATTTCGTTGTTGTAGTCAAAATTGACGTAGGCTGCCACAGGGTCACCTGTAACTTCTAGAAAATTGAGTTGCAACCAGCCTGCTTTCATAGCAGCAGGAACAATTGACTTGAAGAACGTAACGTGTTGTTCATCTTCAAGGAATTTTGCTTTTTCAGGATGACTAGCCGCCATCAAGTCGAGGAACTTATCAATTTCTGCGTCTAAATCGTGCTCATCGCCGACAATATACCAATTGAGTGAATCGCCAGCACCTTTAGCACGACGCAACTTGCGTTGAACTTCCTTGCCTTGCTTTTTGTCCAATAACTCAATATAGCCATCAAAGCTATCAGGCAACTCAATCAATGGGCAAACTTCTTGCACTTTAGTCGTTGTTGAAAATCCTTTAGCTTCCAACACAGAGGGGAAATTAGTATAAGTAGGCGATGTCGCTGGAATATTGCACCAGTCAAGGCTATCAAAATGATCTTGATGCGCTACTAATGCGTCTGCAAGTGCATTATATACAGCATCTTGATGTGCTTTATCAATCAAGAGGTCAATATAATCAGTAACATCCACACACCCAACGATATGCACTTCTCGTTTACCATCATTCTCAATGATGAAGAGGGGTGCAAGTCCCATCAATGCCTTATCATCGTCACGGATAGTTAAGACCCACAACTCCCCAGGATGATACGCATTCCACCAATTGCTGTGCCATTCGTATGTGCTGAAGGGTGTGTCAGTGATACTACGTTTGAGTAGGTCGTTCCATTCATCTCGGAGCGTGTCAAAAATATCAACACTGTCAAAAGAGTTGACTTTCAATGCGTCTACTTTCCTGTTATCTAGTTGCGGATAATTGCGTTTCTATTTTGCTATAAGTCGTGATAATAACTCATTAGATATAGATTAGATATGTCTTATGATTGATATCTTACGAATTCTACCCAATTACCCGATAAATTGACTAGATATTTAGTGTTTTCTAAACCGATATGCACTATTATTCAACAATCATATCATCTGCATTGCCCCATTCTTTCCATGAGCTATCATAGACGCGTCCATTAGTAATCCCTGCTACACGTAGGGCAAGTAAGCCATAACTCGCGGAAATTCCAGAATTACAATACAGCACAACATCGTGACCATCTGCTGATATGCCTGACTCTACAAACATAGCTTGCAAATTGTCAGGTGATTTGAGTGTTCCTTCTGCTGTCAAGAATGTTTTTCGTGGCATGTTGATAGCATTCGGAATATGTCCCATACGCTTTGCACGCGAGGCTTCGCCATCAAATTCTTTGGATGAACGCACATCAATCAATTGCAAAACATCTCGTTCAATCATTAAGCGCGTCGCTCTTAGCTTGTTATTGATAACAGGTGTAAACGTGCCAGCTTCAACCTCTGGAACTTCATTACTTATCGGATGACCGTCCGCAAGCCATTTTTGCCAGCCACCATCCAAAACAGCAACTGCTTGATGACCATAATACTGCATTGTCCACCAAAAGCGTGCTGCAAACATTCCATTCGCATCATCATAGACAATAACTTGCGATGTGTCATCAATACCTAATTTAGACATTAAATCTGCATACCGTTCAGGATTAGCAATATCATAGGTAGGGGAGTCTGGTTCTACAATATCACTTGTCCAATCAACAAAAACTGCGTTTGGAATATGTGATTCAATGTAATCATCATGATGACTAAAATAGTGAGGAGGAGGCTCGCTAGCAGGTAAAACATGCCCCCTAATATCGACAATTTTCACCTTGTCATCATTGAGATACTCAGCCAGCCAGTCTGTACTGACTAATAAATCATGTACCATATTTTGCGTCTCCTGTTCTCGTAATCATGAGTTCAAGTGTCTCATTAAGTGACCTTTGCTGACCTATTTCGATTGCGCTGGTGTAATCAGTTTCAGGTAACTCTGATTTCAATTTTTCAAGTCGCTCTGAAACACGCTGGAATCTATTATATTTACCTTCATAATCCAAAATAGATGCAAGCCACTCGACCTGTTTTACTAAGCTAATTTCATGCGTTTGAGATAGCAACTGTGTATATTTTTCGATAGCTTGAATTTTTATTGAATAATCGTCAAAAGCCATCATGATTCGTATTGCTTGTAGATAGTATATTTTAGATTGTGAAGTGTCTGATTGAGCATATAAATTCGCAAGCATGAGTATACTATTTGCTTCTGCTGATTGGTCACCGATAGTTCGCGCAATGTCGCGTGCCTCACTTGCATGATTAATCGCGTTCGAGATATTACTCACTTCCTCTTCAAAACCAGCTAGTGTATTCAATATCCTGATTTGATATGCACGATTATTGGTTTCTCGTGTATATTGCAAAGCCTCCAAACTAAGTGTGATTGCCTCATCATAATCCTTATTAGCCTGTGAAACATAAGCTAAATTCACGAGTGATGATGCTAAACCATTTTTATCTTTAAGCCTTTTACGAATAGCTAGAGCTTCTTGATGAAGTCGTACACTTTCATCTAGCTCGCCATTCATTTCTTTAGCGATAGCTAGATTGTTGTAGGCTTTTGCAATTTCAATGTCATCTCCAAGAACCTTCATTGTTTCAACAGTCTTTTCAAAGTAAGGGATGGCTTCTTCACGGTTACCTGTTCGCATGAGGGCGACGCTCATGTGCATGTATGCACTTCCTAGTTCATATAAATCATCATATTCTTCAAGTACATCAATACTTTCTTTGATAAGTTCGACAACACCATCTAACTTCCATTGCTTGAATCCTAACTCGCCAATATTATTTTTAACACGTGCAACACCCAATTTATCACCAACTATTTGAAAGCCTTCCAACGCCTGTCGCAACCAGTCGTCAGATTCCTCATATTTTGAAATCCGCATAGCCGTTCGACCTAAAAGATGTTGTAATCGTGCTTCTTCGTGCACAGGATGTTCATGATATTGGCTAGCCTTCATCTCGACAGCCTGTTTAGCGTACTTATAAGCAGTCGGTGGGTCGAACGTGCGCCAATACTCACCAGCAATACCAGCATATGTTGCCGATTTATCCAATACACCAGCCACACGATAATAATCACTCAAAACAGTTGCGAAACGATCAAGTTCATCTGCATAAATAATCTCAATTGCTTCTGCAACCTGATGATGAATATCTTGGAGTTTGTTGTCATCTAAATCAGCAATGATTGCTTCTCGTAATTTATCATGTGTGAACTGCCAATCATCGCTTACAACACTTAAAATTGCGATTTCACTACAAATCAAAAGCCATTGCTCAATATCTAGCTCAGGTAAAATGTGATGCAGAAGCTCACTATCAATTTGTCGTCCTATAATACTGCTCACCTGCAATGGATGACGTGCCCACTGAGGCAATTGCATCAGACGACGTTCTATCACTCTCTGAATACCGCCAGCAAAAACTTGTGCAGGGAGTGTTGTTAGACCAATAGTCGCTAAGTCGCCACTTGTTTCTGCAAGTGTCCGCATCACCTCAACGATGAAAAAAGCATTACCTTCGGACTCGCGTTGAATTAAATCAACAACACCTGCTTTACCACCTTCTTTACCGAGCATTGCTGTACTGAGTTGCTTGATATTTTCCTCGGATAAGCGTTGTAATGTCATGTGTTGCATATTCGGTAAGTCAGTATGCAACTGTGAAATTTCATCATTACGATAATTGGCAACAATCATCACGCGCGATTGTCCAAGTGTTGATAAGACCGCTTGCAAAATTTCAATGCTGGCTTCCGCCCATTGTAAATCCTCAAAAAGTATTAATAGAGGACGTTTTGCTGAGGCACTTTGTAATAAATCGTTGAGAACAATGGGTAAACGGACTTTTAGCTCATTATCAGATAAATCAGTTGAGGCAATCGAACGATTGAGCAATTGGGCAATTCGTGGAACAAGTGAAATCAGTAAACTTGCATCCTCATCACTCACTTCGGCTGATAAAACTAGCTCAGGCAAAATATCGCGCCAAATTTTGAATTTTTGATTGCTTTCTGTGATAGCTTGCCCACGCAATACGTGACATCCATTCACCAATCCAAGCGTGCGGATTTCATCCATTAAGCGTGTTTTACCAATGCCACTCTCGCCACCAATTAAGATACTCTGACTTTCACCCGTGAGCATCTTATCCAAAGCGATTTTGAGTGATGCTAGTTCTTCTTCACGCCCCACAAATGTTGATGCCATCAAAAAGCTGTCACGAATCTCAATGGACTCGATAGGCATTGGTGTATTAGTGGCATCACAAATAGCACGCATAGTATCTATTGCTGTAGCATATCGGTCATCAGGTGTCTTTGATAATAATCGCGCGATGACTAGCTCAAGTTGTTTATCAGCATGGTCACCCAATGGCAGAGGTTGCTCAAGCATCACTCGTTGAATTAAATCAATCTGACTGTCATGTGGAAACGGATAGGTGTCCGATAAAACATGGTGTGCAACCACACCAAAAGAGTATAAATCGGATTGAGGCGATGGGGCTGTCCCCTGTAGAATTTCTGGAGCAAGATAAGCTAGCGTTCCAGCCATGTCGGACTTATCCAGAGAAATACTAGCATCAATTGCCAAACCAAAGTCTAAAACTTTCAGAATGCCATCAGCAATCAAAATATTGGCTGGCTTGAGGTCTCGGTGCAAAATACCACGTTGGTGCAGATAACGTAACGCTTGCAAAATATCTAGCAGATAGTCAATTTGCTTTGGCAGTGTCTCATCAATCGCAACATGCGTGATAGGACTCGCATTCGCTAACAAATCCATTGTGAAAAAAGGCTGTCCCTCATCATCAAATCCATAATCACGAACACTGATGATATTTGGATGACGCAAAGAAGCTAATAAGCTAAATTCATTCGCTAGAACCCTATCATGGCTTAATGTGGCAGGTGCACGGCTGACAAGGTCAAGGTCTTGTTTCGGAATTGTCACACGCTTCAAAGCGATTGTGTTATCCATCAGGTGGTCATAGGCACGATACACTGCACCCATACCACCTTGCCCGATGATTGTTTGCACCCTGTAGCGATTATTAATGAGGGTTTCCATGAGGTATTTTCTTTCTGTATCGGCTCTAAACTGCCAAGCCAAAATGCTATTCTCGTAGTTGACCTGCTCGCTTAGCATCGCGTCCACCCCATATAATCTTATCATCTAAGATTCGGATGGTCATATCAGCTTCAACAGTAATCTGACATGATAGGCGAGGATACCCGAATTGCGATGCTAATTTATCGTGCCAATGCTTCGGCTTCGGTTCTTGAACCTCAATCCATACACCACACGTTGCACAGATACCACGCCCACCACAATTCGCAATCTGAGTCAGGCGTGTATACGGTGAGTGGTCATGTATTAATAATACCTCACGTAGGTTGCTCCCATGATTAACGTCGATAACTACGGTTTCTTCTGCTGTGATAATAGTGATAAGTGGCATTTTCATCTCCTGAATTTTTCTTGTAGCCTATCAAATATCACTTAGAAGATACTTAGTAGGAACTTGCTACAATTTCCGCTAAACTGTAAACAATCAAGAGTTATCAGTAGGATTGCAATTATGCAATTACCATTGTTTCCATTGAATCTAGTACTTTTTCCAGGGATGCCCCTGCGCTTACACATTTTTGAAGAACGTTATAAAGAAATGATTAACGAGTGTCTTGAGACAGAGTCTCCCTTTGGTGTGGTACTCATCAACGATGGCGATGCAGAAAATGGACCGCTTGCACGACCCTACATGGTTGGTACAACTGCCCATATCACCCAAGTACAACAACTCCCATATGGTCGTATGAATATCGCCGTAGTCGGACGTGACCGCTTCAAAATTAATGAATTAGACATTTCCTCACGCGCATTTTTGCAAGGTGATGTTGACCTCTTGCCATTGGTGAGTATCAATCAAGCAACCTTAGAAAATGGTGTCCAAAAGTTACGCCCACTCTTAGAAAAATACCTCTTATCGCTGAGCGAAGCAGGGCAAGTACAATTTGAAAGCAACCAACTCCCAGATGAACCAATGGGATTAGCATATCTTGCTGCAATGTTGCTTCAAGGGGATGATAACATCAAACAAGATGTCCTCGAATCAGTTGATACCTACGCCTTACTGACAAAATTGTTGCGTATCTATCATAAAGAAGTTGCTCTAATTGATATTTTGCTTTCCCCACCATTACTAGAGCAAGAAAATGATACACCATTCTCTTTAAGCTGATTTTTTGGGTGGCATCGGCAAAAATGCAGATGTCCGCTCAACATAATCTGCATAATCAGGCTTGCGTTTTCTCATATTTCGTTCAAGCATCGGAACACCAGAAATACGCATCAGCAAATAAGTCATTACAATTGGGCTAAAGATAGTCCACCACGCGCCATTCGCAACAGCCAGCAGATAAAATCCCCACCATACAACCGCATCCCCGAAGTAGTTAGGATGTCGTGTATACTTCCATAAACCTGTGTCAAGAACTTTACCTTCATTATCAGGATTCGCTTTAAATTGTGCCAATTGCCAATCACCAACAGTTTCAAAGAATAAGCCCACACTCCAAACAAAAATCCCTATATAATGTACTAAGTTTAGTCCAGCAGTTGCCTCAAACTGTGCGCCAAGCAAGGGCATCGCCACAAACCACATCACTGCACCTTGGAATAAGAAAACTTGGATGTAACTCCACCACCACCATCGCTTGCCATGCTCGCTACGCCACTTTTGATAACGAAAATCCTCTCCTTTGCCGACATTGCGCCAGAAGAGATAAATTGTTAATCGCAATCCCCAAATCGAGACCAATGCTAAAATTAACCACTGTGATAAAGGTATGGGATTACTGATAGTTGTCATGAACCACACAACCGTCACGACCACGTAACCTGACCCCCAAAAAATATCAACAATGCTGGAATCTCGAATCAATAAACTAATAATCCAGAGTAGGGTCATTGCACACCAAATCGCTAGACCACCCATCATCCACTGCATCAAAAATGCCATCTATAAAACCTTTATCTTATAATTTCTGCTTTTATGTATTAATTGTAGTCGGAAACAACGCCTTTTGGCATCTCAATTGACACGCCTATAAACTATGTTATGATTTTGCGCGTTATCATCCGTTTTATGAAGCATTCACAAGAAAGGACATCCCTGTGCAAGGACTATGGGATATTGCTTGGCATCGCTTTCAAGTCATTCAAGCCGTCGTCAGTGATGCGAATGCACGCATCATTGCTATATTATTTTATTTCACAATTCTTGTACCCTTTGGCTTAGGATACTCTTTGACAGGCGACCCTTTCATGCAAAAACAAGTCACCAAAGATGGTAAACAGCGTCCAGCAGGGCAAGCATGGCATGACCGCGACCCTGTACCCACAGACATTAATTCTGCCCGACAACAAGGCTAAGTAGAGATGTATATTCTTGGAATTTCAGCGTTTTACCATGATTCTGCTGCTGCGCTCATTCATGATGGGCGTATTGTGGCAGCGTCAATGGAAGAACGTTTTTCACGCAAAAAACATGACAACGGCTATCCAACACAAGCGATTCAATTCTGCCTTGATACGGCAGGTATCACAGTCAATGACTTGACTTACGTTGTCTTCTATGAAAAACCATTCACAAAATTCGAGCGTATTGTACTTTCGACCCTGAAAACATTCCCCAAATCATGGGATGTCTGGCGCGAAGCAATGGTCAGTTGGCTCAGCGAAAAATTGTGGATTAAGAACGCTATCATGAATCAAACGGGCGTTCATTACAGCAAAATCCTGTTCGCTGACCATCACATGAGCCATGCCGCAAGTACATTCTTTACCAGTCCATTTAAAGAAGCTGCCGTTCTAACAGTCGATGGGGTAGGCGAATGGACAACCACAACACTTGGCAAGGCAACCAGCTACTTCGAGGGTGAAACAGGTACAAACAACATTGACCTCTTCGCAGAACAACGCTTTCCTCATAGCTTAGGCTTACTTTATTCAACATTTACCGCATGGCTAGGATTCCGTGTCAATAACGGTGAATACAAAGTGATGGGGATGTCACCCTACGGTGAACCAAAATATGTTGAGCTAATCGAAAAAGTCATCAACATCGACTATAGCTCAGGCGAGTATAGCCTCAATATGGAATACTTCGATTATCAACACAGTATTGAGCAGAGCTACAGCCGTAAATTCATTGAGCTATTCGGTGAACCGCGCGTTCCTGATGCTGAGTTCATCACCTTAGGAACAAATCCTGAACTCAAAACTGAAACGGCTCAGATGAAGCAGAATCAATTCTATGCGGATATTGCTGCCAGCATCCAACACGTTACTGAAGAAGCCTTGATTGCGATTCTCAAAGAATTGCATCGTCTTACAGGACTCAGTAAAGTTGTAATGGCAGGTGGGGTAGCCCTCAATACTAAAGCGAATTGGCGTTTGCTCAACGAAACTCCGTTTGATGAAATTTTCATTCAACCAGCCGCAGGCGATGATGGTGGTGCATTGGGTGCAGCTCTGTGGGCATATCATATGCTAGAAGGTCAACCGCGCGTCGAAAAGAAAATGCCACATAGTTACTGGGGCAAAGCCTATTCCGATGCAGAATGCAAAGCCTTCCTAGACGAAAAAGGCATCAGATACGAATCCTTTGAAGATAATCCAGATGGCTTGGTCGAAATCCTAGTCGATGAGATGGCAAATAATCAAGCGGTTGTCGGTTTGCACCAAGGGCGTTTTGAATGGGGACCACGCGCACTCGGTAATCGTAGTATTCTAGCTGACCCACGTAGTGCTGAGATGAAAGAAATCGTCAACACGAAGATTAAATTCCGCGAACCTTTCCGTCCTTTTGCACCTGTCATCTTGCGTGACCGCGCAGCCGAATATTTCGATTATCCCGAAGTCCAAGAACATGAAGCACCACGCTATATGCTGATGGTCGCGCCGTTCAAAGATGAGGTAAAAGACAAGGTTGAAGCCGTCAACCACGAGGGTACAGGGCGTTTGCAAGCAATTGACCGCGAAAGTAATCCACGTTACTATGACATTGTAAAAGGCTTTGGTGATTTGACAGGTGTACCAGTGACATTGAACACATCGTTCAATCTACGGGGTGAACCGATTGTCAACACACCAAGTGATGCCTTCAATACTTTTAGAAACTCAGATATTGACTTGCTAGCACTAGGGTCATTCTTAGTTCGCAAGCCATTTTAGACTATTGCATTATCACTAATCTCGATTTCAAAATCATGGAGCAAAAAACATGGAAAATGTAGAACAAAAACCAAAAAATAATGAAGTCAAAACAGATGGTATCACCGACTTCTTGATGCGAATGGGTGTTCTCGGTGAATTATTAGCATTCTTCTGGCGACGCAAACTATACTGGCTCGTACCGATGATTGTCACCTTGCTACTCTTCGCCGTGATTATTGTTCTCGGCAACACAGGTGTCGGCAGCGTCTTCATCTACACCTTATTCTAAACAAGGAATTGTGTGCTGTGTGGATAGTTTTATGCAGCACACTTCGCATCAACTATGAATGACTCAGTTTACGTACTCATATTAGTCGTGTTAGGACTATTCGTTGCAACCTTGACAGCGCGTAGTGCTAACAACCGTGAAGCAACCCAAAGTGGAGGCGTTGCTAATATCTTCAACTTTTTGGCTTCAGGCTTAATCGCAATGATTGCACCTGTTGCACTGTGTAGTATTTTTTTCATCCATCCTAATTTTTTAGGGCAAGTGCGCTTATTCAATATCAATATGACCACCTTCGCACACGTTGTTCTAATCGTTCTTCTTATGGTTGGCGCAGCCATTGTTCTGCTTATTCCATATGCAATGCTGGAAAAACCGCATTTAAATCGCATCGCCCAACAAGAAGATAAGGGCTGGACACGCGAAGACGCTGAGACATCAGGTCTTTAAAATAGATGGGCGAAGATATGTTCGCCCATTTTTCGTCTCACTCTTGAATTGTCGAGGGAATATTGTCCCAAAATGTTAGTCTGCTAATTGGTAATGGTAATGCCAAAACGACCAGCGCAACCAAAATTCCCCCTGCGAGAAACGCTATTGTAGACCCACCCCAACGGAATAACGCGCCCCCTGCAATTGGTGCGATGATATGTGCCATACTCACAATTGATGTGCTAATCCCTAAGATTTGTCCTTGCTCAGATGCCGATGTTGTCTGAGTGATAAGGCTATTGATACTCGGCATCACCAAATATCCACCAATGGTCACAGGCAATAACATCACAAACAATAGGGTGACCCCTAAGTATCCTGTATTGCTCCCATCAGGAATATCAACATTGATACTGGCTTCGCTAGTGGTTGATGCTAATGAAGCTAACGTCTCAGCTTGAGAGTAACTAGGGAGTGGTTGCTCAGGAATCAGAGAAACACCTATCATGCCAATCGCTAACATGACTAAACCGCCGTAAATCAAGCGACGTTCACCTAATTTTCGACTCAAAGGACCTATCAAATAGCCTTGAATGATAGCCACCAACAAACCCATGAATAAAAAGAGAACGGCATTGCCCGTTCCCTGCATCCCCAATCGATTGAGTGTAAAAAGCGGAATTAGTTGCTCAAATTCACTGATGATTAACTGTTGAACAAACAACAAAAATAATAAGCCACCAATCACAGGATGACTCAGAGCTTGAACTAACTTTTGGAAATAAGGTGTTTTCTGTACAGTTTGTTTATTTTGATTAGGAACGTGCGTTTCTTCAAACCAGAAAGTGGTCAGCAAAAATGAAGCCAACGAAAATCCTGCAGCAATATAAGCTGGAATCCGAAAATTGCCATCAAATAAGACCAAAGCAATCGCAGAAATCGCAGGACCAATCACAAATCCAATGCCAAATGCTGCACCGATTAACCCAAGTCCTTGTGTGCGTGTTTTCTCATTTGTACAATCAGTGATAGATGCCTTCGCCGTTGCAATATTACCTCCAGAAATGCCATCAATCACGCGTGAGAGAAATAGGATTGGTAGGGCATTCGCTAAGCCAAGTAAGATAAATCCTAAAAATGTCCCGATTTGGCTGATAACCAATACAGGCTTGCGTCCAAATCGATCTGATAAACTCCCCAATATTGGCGAAGCGATAAATTGCATCGCAGGGAAGGTTGCGCTCAATAAGCCAATTGTGAAAGCATTTGCTCCAAAAGCAGCACTATAGAGTGGTAACAATGGAATAATAATGGTCATGCCCATAATATCAACCAAGACGATGATAAACACAGGCAAAATTCGTTTGAAATTGAGTTTAGCGTCGGCAGATGTAACGTCATCAGACATGACTGCCCCCTTTAATGTGTGTTTGTGTGCGACGACTAAAATAGAAAAATGCAGTTAGTGTGTATTGTTGTCTCCTTTATCGCCTATAACTCAAAAAACTACACATCAGCATTGAGCGCAGCAAGTTCCGTCAGGGTGGGCTGTTTCTCTTGAAATTGTGAAACATCAATCTTGAATAGCAAACTCAGAGATGCAACCAAGAACACTGCTTGGATGAAAAAGACACTGACATAGCCTAATGTAGGATTACCAAATGCAAATGTGATAACATCGCGCACGATACCGCTTAATAACATCCCTAATCCTCGCGCGAGTGCATCAGCAACGCCCCAAGCACCAATAAACAATCCGACTTGTTCAGCCGTTGTCATATCGAGCATCAGCCCAAGATTTGTTGATGTTGCAATCCCTGTGCCAAATCCTAGGACAGCAATCCCAATGTTAAATAGATTTTCGTCAACTGTAAGTCCACTCATGCCAATAAAAATCAAGCCTACTGTGGCAATGATCGCCCCAAGCAATGCTCCAGTCCGTTTGCTCATAAAACGATTCAACACAAAGCCATAAATAACCAATGCAACCAGTGTGGCACTACCCCACAAAGCCGTGAGTTGTGTTGTTTCTTGAACACTCATCTCAAATGTGAACGCACCATAAGGCTCTAACAGAATATCCTGCCCTAAAATGGCGACGAGCATCATAATTAGATAGATGAAGAAAATTCGCGCTTGTGGATTGTCTAATACAGCTTTCACAGCCGTTGCCTGACTATGACGAGATTGCGTTTCACGATTGTCATAACGCTTTTCTAAACCGACAATCCCAACAACAACCATGCCCATTCCGACGATTGCAACCATGTAGAATACGCGGAATAATTGCGCTTCACTGTAAGGCTCTAATGCTCGTCCAATCAGAATCGCCGAGACGATAATTGAGACAATCATCATGAACCACATCATCGCTATCGTCTGTGACCGATTATCTTCTTCCGATAAATCACTCGCTAAAGATAAATATGAGACGACAGCTAAATTGAAGCCCATCCCCCATAAGCCAAATGCGACCAGTCCGACTGCAATACCCATCCAAAAATTAGACGCTAACAGTAAGGCTGCATTCGGAGTAAGCACCATGCCGACAAAGCAAAAAATCATCCCAAGCACAATATATGGGCTACGCCGATAGCCAAAAATGGGATGCGTATCAGAATATTGCCCAATCCAAACTTGTGTTGGTGATAACAGATAGGGAAGCACAACCAAAATCGCCACAATAGTCGATAATATACCGAGGTCGTTAATCATAATTCGATTCAGAACGCCATTGATGGCTACTGATGTAATCGCAATAGCAACATGCAATAAGCCCAACTGAAAATTTTTCCAGAGGGTGATGCCCGACCGCTTTTTCTTATTATTAGAACTTACACTAAAATTGATAGCTGACATTGAAACTCTTCACGTCAATACAATGCAAGCAGATTCGGCATCTACATTACCACAAATAGAGTAAAATTTACCTATAATTTTAGGTGTAACGTCGTTATTCATCTAAGACCAAATCGCTTGCAGTTCGTTGTGCTATCTGAATATGTTCCAATAAAGTTTCTTCTGAAGGCATTCCGCCATTATCTTGCCACCACTGACAATACCAGCGTAGAGTATTTCGGAAACCTTCTAACACTTCTTGAGTTTCAAGTGGGGGGACACGCCGTTGCAGTTGCTCAACCACATCTGTTTCATCCGCAGCAGATAAATTCGGCAATGTCGATAAAATATGGCTTGCACGCAGTAAAAATAATTCACGCTCAATGATAGGGAACTCGCCATCCATCTCACGAATGTTTCCCAAGTAAGAAATTGTCCGTTGACGTGGACTGCCATTCTCATCGCGGTAACTCTCGACAAGGTACGCATCGTGGAAATTGACATTGGCAACTTCTGAATTCTTGTGTTTTCTAACAATCCAGCGAATAAACATAGAAGCAATAATCCTAATAGACAAGCAGGTGAACGCATCATAACGTGAAAATATTATCGGTATTTTACCACATAAAGTTACATTTATGTTCACTTGCACATAGTTTCGCAAAATTTACTTCATAATCCTGATGTTAATTCTACACACACCTGAAAATCAAAGATAACCGTGCTGTAACTTTCCATATCTACAGATGTAATCGAAAGCGATAATTTCCAAATATGGGTAAAATGTGAACAAGTCTGTGAGTGTTACTCAATAATGAAAGTAAAGGTCTATGGCGGATAACCTAACAGGTCGCATCATTCGTGGTTACGAAATGCTAGAACAAATCGGAGCAGGGGGCTTCGGGGCGGTCTATCGTGCTGCACAACCTATCTTGAAACGTGAAGTTGCCATCAAAGTTGTCCTACCAGAATACGCCAATAGCCCTGACTTTATCCGTCGCTTTGAAGTTGAAGCAGAAGTTGTTGCACGCCTTGAACACCCTTATATTATCCCACTGTTTGATTATTGGCGTGAACCTGATAGTGCTTACTTAGTGATGCGTTATTTGCGTGGAGGAACACTCCAAGACTTATTGGAACAAGGTAATCCGCTACCGCTAGACCAAATTACAATCATTCTTGACCAAATTACATCAGCATTACATGTCTCACATCGTAACAACGTCATCCATCGAGATATTAAACCAGCCAATATCCTCTTAGACGAAGATGGAAATGCTTTCCTCACTGATTTTGGTATTGCTAAACGTACAGATTATGACAACATCACTAGCACAGGCGGTAGTGAGGGCATTACAGGGTCAATCTCCCATACGCCACCTGAACAAATCCAAAATGGTGAAATCACCGCTCGCACAGATATTTATGCTGTTGGGGTTATCCTGTATCAAATGCTGACAGGGGAACATCCCTATAAAGATACAACCCTCTCTCAGATGATTTTTAAGCACTTACAAGAACCTATCCCAGAGATTAACCGTGCCGATTTGTCCTATGACATCAACGACATCGTCGAAAAAGCGACTGCCAAAGACCCTCAAGATCGCTATGCCGATGCGCGAGACTTAAGCGCAGAATTCAAAGCCTTAATCGATACAGGCAGTCCTAAGTCAACCCTACCTGTCGATAATGTGCTTGTTCGCACCGATGTCGAAAATCCCTACAAAGGCTTACGCGCTTTCCAAGAAGCGGATGCTGACCAATTTTTTGGGCGCGATGCACTCGTTAGTCGCCTTCTAGACCGCATGTCAGAACCGACAGAAGATGCCCGTTTTTTGGCAGTGATTGGTCCTTCTGGGAGTGGTAAATCCAGTGTGGTCAAAGCAGGCTTGTTACCAGCTATCCGCAACGGACGACTCAGAGATTCTGAAAATTGGTTCATCGTCGAGATGTTCCCAAGTAACGCACCATTTCAAGAACTTGAACGCGCTTTGATGAAAATCGCTGTTAATCCCATTCCTGAACTGATACGGCAAGTAGAGCAAAAAAATGGTTTGTCACGGGTTATCAATCAAATTTTGCCTGATGATAACAGCGAATTAGTCTTGGTCATTGACCAATTTGAGGAATTATTCACGCAAGTTGATGACGAAGATAGTCGTGCACGCTTTCTGGCGAATTTAGTCAACAGCGTTCAAGCGGATAACTCACGCTTACGACTTATCGTAACCATGCGTGCTGATTTTTATGACAAACCTCTGCAATATCGTGAATTTGGTGAGCTACTACGTAAACGTATCGAAACTGTGCTCCCCATGTCACCTTCAGAACTCGTCCAGACAATCACCCGCCCAGCGCAATCGGTTGGTGTTGATTTCCAACTAGGGCTAGTCGAAGCCATCAGTCAAGATGTTGGTGAACAAGCAGGGATGTTGCCCCTCTTGCAATACACCATGACAGAATTATTTGATAATCGACAAAGTGACACGCTGACACTCGCTGGCTATCAAGAGATTGGTGGAGTAGCAGGGTCACTTGCGCGTCGCTCGGAAGAAATCTACACAGGCTTACCCTTCAAGGGGCAATCTGCCACACGCCAACTATTTTTACGTCTCGTCTCACTAGGTGAAGGCACGGAAGATACCCGTCGTCGTGTCAGACGGACTGAACTTGCTACCAGTGATGCCATTGATGATGTTATCGACCTCTACGGACGCTATCGCTTACTAACATTCGATAAAGACCCACAATCGCGCGAACCCACAGTCGAAGTCGCCCACGAAGCCCTCATCCGCACATGGGAACGTCTACGAGAATGGATTGACGAAAATCGTGAAGATTTGCGTGTACAACGTCGTGTGTCGTCTGCTTTATCAGAGTGGCTAAGTTCAGGTAAAGATAAGAGCTTCCTTGCGACAGGTGCACGCCTCACCCAATTTCAAGAATGGCGCGATAACACCGACCTCGTTCTCAATAACAACGAGCAAAACTATATTCAAGCCAGCATTGATGCTCAAAACGAACGCAAAGCCGAAGAATTACGTATTGCGCGTCGTGTCCAAAATTTCCAACGAGCATCTGTCATCTTAGGTGCAATGGTTCTGATTGCGATTGTCGCTACAGGCATTCTGCTAACCCAAGCACAATCTGCCCAACGTAACGCTAATATTGCCAACACAGAAGTCAATCAGGCACTGTCAGTTCTTGAACCAGCCCAGACACAAGCCTTCCAAGCACAAAGTCTCGCTGATTCAGCCGAAACACAAGTCGCTCTTGCTCAAACCGATGCCGAAGTCGCCGAACAAGCAGTATTTTCAGCCCAACAACAAGCCACCTCTGCCCAAGATGACCTCTCGACAGCACAATTTCTAGCTGGGAACGCCCAAACACAAGCAGCCGTTAGTGATTTACTCACACAACAAGCTCCAACAGTCGCAGCAGCCGAAAATCGCGTGTCCGAATTAGAAGCACAAGTTGAATCCGTAGGCTTGACGCTCACACCAGCCCAACTCGAAATCGAATCGGCTCAATCAACCGTCATTGCTGCTCAAACTGATGTCAGCGTTGCTCAGGTCGAAGCAGTTATCGCACAAAATCAAGTTGCAACCTCACAAGCAGATGTAGCTTTAGCTGAAAATATTATCTCTACATCTGAAGCTGATGCAGCCATCGCACAGAACCAAGTCGCGACAGCCCAGGCCGAAGTCGCCATTGCCGAAGATGGAATTCTTACATCGGAAGCCGAAGCAGTTATCGCACAAAATCAAGTTGCAACCTCCCAAGCCGAAGCTGAAAATGCTCAGAACCTCGTGGCAACCTCCCAAGTAGATGCTGATAATGCCCAAACAGAAGTATCTGTCGCACTAATTGATGCCCAAAATGCCCAATCAGAAGCAAACATAGCTCAAACAGAAGTCGCAGTAGCAGGGCAGACACAAACGCCTATCGCACAGACTGTTGTCGCAGGGGCAGAACAACTAGCGCAACAACAATTGAATTTGTCTACAGCCCAAGCCCTAGCAGGGAATGCCCAAACCCAAATTGCTGTCCAAGAGCAACTCACACAAGTTGCGCCGACACTCGCTGCTGCGGATGAACAAGTCGCCAATTTACAACAAACCCTTGCACCAGCCCAATCCACCATAGATGCTGCCCAATCTCAAATTGACAACGTGGATGTCACACTAGCTGCCATCGAAAATGATGTTGCTCAATCCCAGACACAAGCCGCCTCTGTTCAAAGTGCAGCCGATAGCATCTTTTTAGCCGTCAATGCTGAACAAGCCCTTGATTTAGGTGATTACGATCTCGCATTGGCACTAACTTTTGAATCCCTCAATCTTGACCCAACCCAAGCACGCGCCCGACGTATCCTCAATGAAGTTGCTTTCGGCACAGCACGCCTCAGCTTCGACCAAACTCTCGTCGGTAAAATCAGCCCAGATGGTCAATTTTTCGTTGTATCAGACGGGAATGATTTAGTCGTTTGGGATGTGCCCACGCGCACTGTTATTGACCGTATTCCAGCCCACACAGCCTCTATTTTAGATGTCGATTTCAGCGCAGATACAACCCGTCTCGCAACAGCCTCAGCCGATGCTACCGCGCGTCTCTGGGATATTTCAGGCTGGCGTAATGGGGGTTCAGCCGTCGAAACACAAATCCTGAGCGCACATACAGGCGCAATTAATGTTGTTCGCTTCGGCTTATCTGACCGTGTATTCACAGGCTCAGAAGATAGTAATGTCATCGAGTGGTCGGTCTCGAATGGCTCAATTGTCCGCGAATACACAGGCAACACATGGGCAATCCGTGATTTGACCTTCGTTGGTGATGGGAGCAATTTTTTCACAACTGTTGATGCTAATGGCACGCCAATTTTGCTCTACTGGAATGTCGGCAGTATCAATCCACGCTTCACAGAAGATACACTCATTTTCCAACAATTCAATGATGATGCCACGCGCAGTGTTCTCGGTGGACGTAACGGACAACCGATTACTATCTACAACACAACCAGTCGCCAAGTTACACGCCAATTCACGCAAGGGATTAACTGGGGCACAGAATCCGCCACTGCCTTTGACTTTAACCCAGCGAGTGCAACGGCTCTCATTGCTCTGAGTGCTGAACAAGGCGCAAATCGTCTTGTCGAAGTCGATGTGGCGACAGGGGCAATCCTACGAACATTCAGCAGTGGGTCATCCCAACGTATTGATGCCCTTGCCTTTGACCCCTCAGGGGGCTTATTACTCTCAGCGAGTGATAACATTCTAACACTATGGGATGTCCAATCAGGGACAGTCCTCCGTACCCTTGCTGCCCATACTGACATTATCACCGACATCACATGGAGTGCAGACGGACGCTTCGCAACCAGTCGCTCACGCGATAACAACATCCGCTTATGGGATGTAACAGGTGCTGATGAATCTCTGCATGATATTTATGAAATCCAGACAGCCATCAATCGTGGTAAATTTCCAGGTTTCAATGTGCGTGGGGATATTGTCACAACCGCAGCGTGGGTTAGCATGTTCAGTTGGGAACGCCAAACCGATATGCGTCGTGAAACTGTCTCTACAGGCGATGAAATCCTCAACATCATCTACAGTCCCATCGACTCACGAGCAATCACTGTTTTACCCAATGTTGCTTTACTGTGGGATTTAGACGCAGGTACAAACGGACGTTTACGCACTTATGGTGACAATAACTCACAATTCACAGGGGCAGCCGCTTACAGTCCTAATGGGGCATTCATTGCCTTAGATGAGCCATCACGCATCCTCGTCTACGACATCGCAACAGGGAGTCGCCAAACCATCAATAAGCCTCGCTTCGACGATGGTCAACAAGTGACGAGCATTGCAGTCTCGCCTGATGGTCAATATGTTATTGCCTCAGTAGGGGTAACCCTCCAACAAGAAGCCCCTGTCGGCGAAATCCTAATGTGGGATACGCAATCAGGTGAATTACTCTACAGTTTTCCTGTCGAACACAACCGCAATATCAATTGGCTTGCCTTTAGTGCCGATGGTAACCGCGTCTTGAGTGCCTCTGATGATGATACACTCATTATCTGGCTTGTCTCGCCAGAAGGGGCACAACTATTCCGTCGTTTCGCAGGGCATTCAGGGGATGTCAACATCGGTCGCTTTGTGCCAAATTCAGGTAACACCGAACGCTTCATCGTCTCTGCATCTGATGACCGCACCATGATTCTGTGGGATATCGAAAGTGGGCAAGCCTTACGCACATTCCGAGGCAGTCCTGCCCCCATTACGGGTTTTAATATCAGCCCTGATGGTACACAGATGGTCACAACCTATGGTTTACTTGACCCAGCACTCAGTCGCACTGAACCTATCTCAGGCTCAGCCGAAACACTAGTCTATGTATGGGAATTAACCGATACGGATGACCTCATCGCGTGGACAGCATCGAATCGCTTTATTCGTCCACTAACCCCTGCTGAATGCGACCAATTCAATATCGCAAATTGTGATGCAGAACTCACCATTCCACAATCTGATAGCAGTAGCGCACCTGTCGTACCGCCCACAACTGTTGCTAGTAATGCCGAAGCACCGACACAAGACGTAACCTCCGAACCAACTGAACCCCTTGTGTCAGCCGATGCCCCAACAGTGACCAATAACGGATCTGTGAATCTCAATGTGCGTGGAAGCGATACAACAGATGCTAATGTCGTTGCGTCACTCGCAGTCGGCGAAAGTGCAACCATCCTTGGACGCAGTAACCGTGATACAAGTTGGTATCAAATTCGCCTCGATAATGGTCAAATAGGATGGGTGCGAAACGACCTCGTTACTATCAGTGGTGATACCACTACAATTGCTGAAATAAGCCCACCACCTGTTGCTAATGCACCATCCCAACCAACAAGCAATACCAATCAATCGACACCTGTTACATCGCCAACCGAAGCGGAAGTCGCTAGTAGTAATGCTAATCTACAGATTACAGGACTTGGATTAATTCCAAATCCGCCCCAATGTGCCCAAGCCTTCACGGTACAACTCAATATCACCAATACTGGCACAGAAGCAACTACCGCTGATGCAACAGTCTTTGTATCTGATAGACACGTCGCATCAGGGTCAGCAGGTCCATCAGAAACAGCCACAATACCACCACTCGCTCCTAATCAAAATTGGGTCGTTGAAATTACGCTCACGGTCACAACCTTCTTTGCTGAGGAACATCAACTCTCGGCACAAGTTGACTCAGGTGCAACAATTGCAGAATCCAACGAAGGAGATAATTTCTTTTCATCTAATTATGTCTTAGGCTCAGGAACATGCTAGAAGGTGATTGATAATAATATTGAAGCTACTATAAGTGTAAGGGAGCGTTTCAAACGCTCCCAATGTACCTAAAAATCAATACTCAAATGGCTTCTTAATCTAAAGGTTGCAACATACTCAACCATGTCGGGAAATATTCAGCGATAGTGGGGTGAATAGGCAAGGCTTGTTGCATAATTTTATAAGATGCACCCGTTGCCATATAATTACTGACCACTTGCACCACATCATCCCCTTGCATGATGAAAGTCGTCGCACCCAAGAATTCTTCAGTGTCAGCGTCTACAATCAACTTAACAAGTCCATTTAACTCGCTATCCTCTTTTGCACGACTGACATTCTTGGCTTCATGCGTCATCGCAAGCACATTCCGTCCAGACTCGCGTGCTTCCTGTTCAGTCATGCCCACACGTCCCAAGGGTGGGTCTATGAACATGCTATACACCATCGTTCTATCATCTGCCGAGCGATTCTCTCCATTCCAGTTATCACGCACAATTTCATAATCATGATAACTCGTATGTGTGAACGCCCCTCGTCCATTAATATCACCGAGTGCAAACACACCAGCAACCGACGTTTCTAGTTGATTGTTCGTTTCAATATACCCACGCTGATTCGTTTCTAAACCGATAGCATCCAGATTAAGCGTATCAGTATTCGGCACACGACCCGTCGCCACCAACAAGTGTGATCCACTGACCTGTATTTCATGACCATCTGACAAACTCACAGTGACAGCAATAACATTATCATCTTGACTGACACTCCTTGCACTACTATCTGTGTGAATTGTGATGCCCTCGTCTGTCATGATGCGCTTAATCTCTGCCGAAACATCCTCATCTTCGCATACAGCCACACGAGATGAATGCTCAATAATTGTCACGTCTGAACCAAACCGACGGAAAATCTGCCCAATCTCTAAGCCAATGTAACTGCCCCCAAGAATGACAAGATGCTCTGGTAAAGCTGTCAGTCCCATGAGCTTGACATTGTCAAGATAATCAACAGTGCCTAGTCCATCAATGGGCGGGATGAAAGCATGCGTCCCCACGTTGAGATAAACGCGCTCTGCTTCAATAATTTTATCTCCAACCTGTATTTGATGAACACCATGTTCAGTCCCAACAAACTGAGCATACTCACGATAAATATCTAATGTATCAATGCTCTCTAGCCAATCTGTTAGCCCATCGCGTGAATTACTGACAATGTCGTCTTTACGTGCCATCACTTTGGCGAAATCAACTGTAACATCACCTGTGTTGATGCCATATTCGCTTGCACGCTTGGCTTGATAAGCAACTCTCGCACTGGCACGCATTGTTTTCGTGGGTGTACAACCATAATTAACGCATGATCCGCCCATTATGCTACCTTCTGCTAAAGCAACCTTCTGACCCTCATTTGCAAAAAATGCAGCTAGCGATGGACCTGCTTGCCCTGCACCAATCACAATTGCATCGTATTTCATTATTAACTCCCCAACATCTAATTAAGTATTGTTGCTCTATGGATGATGACCCGTTCCGACTTATTACATTAGCGTTATTTCCTTAACAAATTTGAAAGATTGATTGACTGAAATGAAATTGGTAAGATTCGCTCTTTCAGAACATCTGTTATAATAGTAGGGTAGTCTTACTACATAACCTCTTATTTTTGACGGACGCATATGGTCGGAACACGCCAAATAGTTAGACAACGAACACAACGGCAGTTAGCACCTCCAATCGGTGATGACGATACATGCTTGTTGTGTTGCGATCTTACACCATTTGCAATCCGCACAGATGTTGTCTAGTCACACACATTAGCGAGATATACGAAGGAGATATCGCATAATGAGCAACAAGAAAGAAATGAACACAGGACTTTCACGTCGTAATTTTCTCAAAATCTTTGCGGCGGGTGCTGCTAGTACTGTTGGGACAATCGCTCTTGGTCCTCTAGCAGGTTTGACAGGCGCACAAGAAGCTGGTGTTCTGCGCGTCGCATGGGATGAAATTGCGACACTCGATCCTCGCGCTGCCTCTGGCGATAGTGAAATCGCATTCCTTACAGCTATTTTTGACCATTTAATTAATACTGATGCTGGCTCTAACCTTGTCCCTGCGCTGGCTACTGCATGGGAAGTCAGTGAAGATGGTACACAATACACACTCACAATCCGTGATGATGTCACCTTCCATGATGGCTCAGCACTCACCATTGCCGACATTCTCTGGACAATCAATTGGCAAATTGAATCCGAAGGGACAGTCACTGATTTGCTAGGCAGTGTCGAAAGTTTTGAAGAAGGTGACAATAATACACTCGTTATTACCCTCGCAGAACCGAATCCAGATTTCCTCTTCAACCTCACCGATAACAAACTAGTTATCCTCAAAGAAGGCACAGAAGAAGTCAACGACCCAACCACATTTGTTGGGACAGGACCGTTCATCCTCGAAGAATACCTCCCACAAAACCGTGCAACCTTCGTTGCTAACGAAAATTACTGGGAAGGTACACCATCTGTCGAACGCCTTGAGTTCATCTTCTATCCTGATACACAAGCAGGGATTGCACTTGTGCAAGGTGGTCAAGCTGATGCGATTTTCCGCCTCGACAATGCAAGTTTCCTCGGCTTCACAGGCGATACTAATTTCACCGCAACTGACATTCCAACCAGTGGGCATCGCGTAATTCGTTTGCGCTCAGACCGTGAGCCAGGGAGTAACCCACTCGTGCGCGAAGCCTTCAGATTAGCAACAGACCGCCAAGCAATTTGGGATCGTGTTCAACTTGGTTTCGGGGCAGTCGGTAAAGATTCCCCAATCGGTCCTGCATTTGGTGATTTCTTCCTTGCGGATGCAGAAGTCCCAGCGCGTGACCCCGAAGCTGCTGCAGCACTCCTCGCAGAAGCGGGCTTCCCTGATGGCATTGATATTGTGCTACACGGACCCAATACCAGTGAATTTCCTGACCTTGCTGCTAGCATTGTCGCCCAATGGGAAGAAGCAGGCATTCGTGCCGAACTGAACCTAACACCAGAAAATATCTACTATGGTAATGGTGACTGGACAGAAGTTGACCTTGGTATCACAGGTTGGGGCCCACGTCCGACAGCCCAAACTTACCTTGATTTAGCTTACCAAACAGGGGCAGCGTTCAACGAATCGCATTACAGCAATCCAGAGATGGATGAACTGATTGACCGTGCGCGTACCACCATTGACTCAGAAGAACGTGTTGAAATCTATCACGAAATTCAACGTCTCTTCTTAGAAGATGGTCCTGTCATCGTGCCATACTTCTTCGCACAATATATGGTGACTGCTGCTAACGTCGCAGGTATTGACTTGCATCCATTCGCTGGTCGTACACGCTTCAATACAGCTACTGTTAGCTAAATATCTATCTTATAACGAGTTGCATTAGGGGCGTAGCGATATCTGCGCCCTTATAAATATCCCTAAATTACAAATACAATGTTTGGCTTCATAATGAACAATTTTCAAAGCAACCTACGCCGACAACTCGGTTCAGCATGGGATTTCTTTATTGAACTCATGAGCCATCCACAATCGGCAATTGGAACATCCCTCGTCTTATTTTTTCTAATTCTGGCACTTTTCGGTACACAACTTGCTCCCTATCCCAATCCAAATGACCAAAGCCATGATGTGCGTGTTGCGCCAACGATAGATGTCACATCATTATCATTAGGGGAGCATCCCTTTGGCACAGACCGCCTCGGACGCGATGTCTTTAGTCGAGTCATCTTGGGTACATCCAGCATCTTTGGTATTGCGGGCTTCGGTACATTGATTGCAGTGATTATCGGCACAGCCATTGGCTTATATATGGGCTACATGGGTGGCATCACCGACGAAATCTTAGGACGTGTCATTGATGCAATGCTAGCCGTCCCTGCACTTCTCCTCGCCTTGGTGATGGTCGGTATCTTTAGTGAAGTTGATGTACCGCCAAATTCTTGGCAGTCTGCCTTAGTTGATAATGCTGTTTTGCTGGTTATTTCAGTCGTTTATGTGCCAATCGTCGCACGAGTAGTACGCAGTACAACACTCGATATTAAAACGCGTGAATTTGTCGAAGCTGCCGTCATTCGCGGTGAATCATCTTTGTACATCATGTACCGTGAAATTTTCCCTTCCGTGATTCCATCACTCGTAGTCGAAGCCTCCCTCCGATTTTCTTATGCTATTTTCCTCGTTGCATCACTAGGGTTTCTCGGATTCGGTCTCCAACCGCCATCGCCTGATTGGGGCTTGATGATTAACGAAACGCGCGGAGCATTTTATAACCTCACCCCTTGGGCATTGAATTATCCTGCATTAGCGATTGCCTTACTCGTCGTCGGTGTCAACCTCATGTCAGATGGCATCAAGCGTATCGTCCAAAAAGGAAGCTAACATGACAAAAAAGAAAAACGACTTATTACTAGAAGCCGATGCGCTGAATATTAGCTACAAAGTTGATGGCAAATGGATTCGTGCTGTTTCTGAATTTTGTATGGAACTAAAAGCTGGACAAATTTACGGGCTAGTGGGGGAGTCAGGCTCAGGCAAATCGACTATCGCGCAAGCCCTGATGCGCTATCTCAGTGCCAATGGACGTATTGATGCAGGTAGTACACTCAATTTTCTTGGGCAAGATATGACCAGCATGTCCCGTAGCCAAATGCGTCAACTCTGGACACAGAAAATCAAACTCGTACCACAAAACGCAGGAGCGGCTCTCAACCCCTCCATCAAAATTGGTCAACAGATGACCGAAATTGTAGAACATGCTCTCGGTTTACAGGGACAAGTTGCCTACGATAAAGTCATTGAGATGTTCACTGCTGTTCAACTCGTAGACCCCGAAAAAGTCTATGACCGTTATGCTCACGAACTGAGTGGAGGAATGCAACAACGGGTTGTCATTGCTATGGCACTCATCACTGACCCTGAATTACTTATTATGGATGAACCCACCACAGGCTTAGATGTCACAACCGAAGCTGTGATTCTCGATTTAGTGCGTAAACTTATTGCAAACCGTGACACAGGTGTTGTCTATATTACTCACAATTTAGGTGTCGTCGCGCAACTCTGCGAACGTGTACTCGTACTCTACGCAGGAGAAGTCATGGAAGATGCGCCTGTGAATAAAGTCTATCAACAACCCTTACACCCTTACACGATGGGCTTGCTCAACAGTATTCCACGCCCAGGCATGACCAAACGTGATTCCTTGTTACAGTCTATTTCTGGTAGCCCACCATCCTTAAAAGAATCACGCCATGCTTGTGCTTTTGTTGCCCGTTGCCCTTTCGTGATAGATAAATGCCGAGAAGTCAAACCGCCTCTTGAACGCATTGATGACCATCACACAGTTCGGTGTCACCGTTGGCAAGATGTACAAGCAGGGGAACTTGTCTACGATACAGAAGATGCACTCACCGTCAGTCATGATTTAGATGAATCCTCCGAAACAATCATGAGAGTCGATGAAATCACTAAACACTTCCCTGTGACGCGCACACTACAAGATGTCATCAATGGTGAACAACCTGCGCCCATTCGTGCAGTTGATGGGGTTAACATCAGCATCCGACAGGGACACACACTCGGCTTGGTCGGCGAAAGTGGCAGTGGTAAAACAACCCTGTCACGTGTCATTATCGGTTTGCAAGAACGCACTGCAGGTAAAATTGAATTACTTGGCATGGATATTCGTAACACCGTTCGTGACCGTAGCGAAGATGTGCTTGCCAAGATTCAAATGGTCTTCCAGAATCCACAAAATTCACTCAATCCCTATTTGTCTGTTCGTCAAACCATTCGCCGACCACTCATGAAATTACGAGGCTTGTCACGCCAAGAAGCTGATAAAGAAGTCTTGCAACTCTTGCGTGATGTGAACCTGCGCGAAGAATACGCCAATCGCTTCCCGAACGAACTCAGTGGTGGCGAAAAACAACGGGTCGTTATTGCGCGTGCTTTTGCCTCTGACCCTGACCTGATTATCTGCGATGAACCAGTCTCTGCACTAGATGTCTCCGTACAATCGGCTGTACTGAACCTCTTAGCACGCCTCCAAGATGAAAACGGTACATCTTATCTGTTTATCTCGCATGACTTAGCTGTGGTAGGTTATCTTGCAGATTATTTAGCAGTCATGTATCTCGGACAACTATTTGAAGTCGGCTCAGCTAAAGAATTATTTAACCCACCATATCATCCATATACCGAAGCTCTGGTATCTGCGATTCCTGTTCCTAGTCCCGAAATCAAAGAGAATCGCGTTCTGCTCAACAATTCTGTGCCCAGCGCACAAAACGTACCATCAGGCTGTCGCTTTCATACCCGATGCCCCCGTAAGCTAGGTGCAATCTGCGAAGAAGAAATTCCACCTTGGCTCGAACATGACGATGGTCACTTCATCCGATGCCACATTCCAATCGCAGATTTACTTGATGCACAACAATCACTGATCAACAACCCAAAAACGGAAGGTGCATAATGCTACGTTTTCTCCGAAGACGCGCCGTATTTTTTGCCTTTACCTACATCCTAACATCAATGTTCATTTTCTTTTTACTCCGAGTGTTACCAGGTGACCCTGCACGTATCATCGCAGGAGGGCGCGAAGCAAGTGAACAACAAATCACCGAAATTCGTGAAGAATTTGGCTTTGATGACCCAATTCCGATTCAGTATGTGCGCTGGATAACCAATTTCGTGCAAGGGGATTGGGGTGAATCTGCATCATTTCGTGGGAGTGAAAATCGAGAATTAATCCTACAACGCACACGCAATTCGCTCTGGTTAGCAGGCGTAGCTGTCTTAATCTCTGTGCCACTATCGCTTATCTTAGGAATCATTGCTGGTCTAACTGAAAATAAACTGCCTGATGCACTTATCTCTTTGCTGAGTTTATCAGTTGCCAGTCTACCCGAATTCGTGACAGGATTATTTCTCGTCAATGTTGTTGCTCTCGGTTGGCAAAATAACCCCATTGCCGAAGCCATCGGATGGTGGTTTCCAGCGAGTTCAGCCATCCCAGCCAATGCGTCCTTTGGTGAAGCATTGCCCTCGCTCTGGTTACCCTCAATTGCCGCGACCTTAGTCTTGCTAGCATATATCTCTCGCTTAACTAGGGCAGGAGTCATCGAAGAACTTAAACGAGATTATGTGCGAACAGCTACGCTCAAAGGTATCCCATATCGCACGGTGATTATCTCGCATGTGTTACGCAATGCACTCTTACCTACGGTGACGGTTATCGCTATCAGCATCACATGGCTCATCAGTGGTCTAGTCGTCATCGAAAGCGTTTTTCTCTATCCTGGTTTAGGTAGTTTGCTCATCACAGCCATTGATCGCCAAGACTTGCCACTCACCCAAGCTATTGTGATGGTCACAGTCAGCATCATCCTAGTTGCAAACCTATCAGCAGATATGATTTATGCTGTTCTCAATCCGCGCATCAAACTAGAGTGAATCAGTACAAATCTTAATACTCTCTCGCTATACTCGTGGCATTTGCTCATCATAATAGACTGAAAGAATGCCACGATGCCTGATAAATTACTGACGTTTGTCCATATTAGTGATACACACATCCATGCTGATCCTGACTTCACAGGCGACCATGTTGATTTTTCGTCTCGTAGCACAGTTCAAGCCCTCATTGATACCATCAACACCCTAGAAATGGACATTGATGCTGTCATCCACACAGGTGATATTACCCATAATCCCGAAGAACCTGAACACTATCACATTGCCAAAGAAATCCTCGACCAAATTAACTATCCTACTTACTACATTCCAGGCAATCACGATAATGTCCTCATGTTCCAAGAAGAATTTTTAGGACTCCAACCATCGAATATAAATGAAACCTACGATTATCATTTTGAGCTAAATGGTGTGCAATTCATTATGCTCGATAGCCATCGACCAATTACTGAAACAGGTTCACACGGGCTACTAACAGAACCCCACCTAGCATGGCTCGATTTACTGCTCTCTGCTGAAGATGCTCGTCCATTAATTGTCGGAATTCATCACCATACACTCCCAACCGAAGCCCCTTGGCTGGATAACATTATTCTCAAAAATGGCTTGGACTTACATCAAATATTACTCAAGGCACAATCACGCTTGCGAGGAGTCTTCTGTGGACATATTCACGAAAGTCTCGTGACTGTGCGTGATGGCATTAGTTACTACAGTGTCCAGAGTGCTTGGTTTCAGACACGCACATGGTACGACGCACAAGACCCAGCACACGATTTTATCCCCAACGCAGGATTTAACCTCGTGACCCTCACAGAGTCTGATACCTTTGTGCGTTTCCATCGGATTGCTTTGTAATTTAAGAACTTCTGGGTAAAATGTTAAGCTAGTGCTAAGGACTGAATAACATCTTCTCAGCGAACTTGTATTGAGACCGAACAACGCTATAATACCGTCGATTGCAACACTACGGGATATAACATCATGACTGCAAAAGCTAAACGTGTGGAGCAACAATCTAGCTTTTTCCAAACAAAGCTAGGTCGTGTTGTTGCCGAAAATCTTACTGCCTACACGTTTTTGTTGCCAGCTTTCCTCATCATCTTCATTTTCAATATCTTTCCAGTTGCTTTCGCATTTATCGTAAGTCTACACCGTTGGCGACGCTTCCCCGAAGGCTGGCGTGGCTTGGATAGCTATGTTGATGCTCTTGGTAATTTCGCTTACGTTGCTTTTTTCTGGTTAGCGATTGGTGCATTTATTTACGCTCTATATTCATTGTGGCGTATGCTCCGAGATGCCCATAAAGATGGCTCTTTAGCAAATCTAACGATGCTCATTCCTGGGGTTTCATGGGCAATCACAAGCGCAACGTTTATTAACTGGTTTTTTGAAGTCATTCTCGTTATCTATGACATTCCTAATCGCACACGCGGACAAGACGTGACGCGTGAACTATTTGTCAATGAATTTTTCAACAGTTTCACGTTTCCGCAAGTTGCTCAAGCCGTCAATTGGCTAGGAATAGCACTCGCTGTCAGCATAGTATTGACTGCTGGTTTCATTTACATCCTCAAATTGGAACGGTCTCAGCATTACATTGTGACAGCATCCATCGCCTTCCTAAGTTTAATTGCTGGCGCATGGGTCATGAATCTCACATTATCAGAGGTCAATACAGCTATTGCCGATGCCCTCGCTGATGGCGAAACCTTACCGATTTGGTCACAAACTATCATGATTAGTGCTGGGGCAGGGCTGATGGGGATTGCTCTCTGGCTCTGGAATCGCACCGTTCATGACCAAAATGCTCGCTTTTACGCGATGAAGTTACTGGCAGTTGTTTCGGCAATTGTTGGTTCAGTCTTTCTTGTTCAATATCTGCCTCAAGCCTTCCAAGCAGCTGATGAAGAAGTTTTCATGGGGTTCAGTGTCACTGTATGGTATTCGCTATTATCAGTGCCATTCCAACTGACTTTAGGCTTGTTACTTGCGGTTCTTTTATTCCAGAATATTCGCTTGAAATCCTTCTTTCGCATCGTATTTTTCATGCCTTATATCACACCCTTTGTGGCAACATCAGTTGTATTTGCACTTTTATTTAGCCCAAGTGAAAGTTCGTTAGTCAATCAATTCATTGGCTTCTTTGGCATTGAAGAACAAGCATGGTTACGTGAACCACAAGGCATCATACAACTCATGTTCGGTGATATTATTCCAGATTGGGCAGCAGGACCCTCTCTCGCATTGCTCGTCATCATTATCTATAACATCTGGATTTATGCTGGCTTTAGCAGTGTGATTTTCCTTGCAGGCTTAGGGGGTATCCCCGAAGATGTCTACGAGGCTGCTGAAATTGATGGCGCAACAGGTTGGCAACAATTCCGCTATATCACCATTCCATTGCTTTCACCCACCACATTCTTTCTGACATTGATTGCCACCATCGGTACATTTCAAGCCTTCACACAAATTTTCTTGATGCGCCGTGAGGGAGCATTTGAAGCAGTCAATACCATTAACCTGTATATCTACGATGAGATTAACCAATCTACACCGAATTATGCCTATGGTTCAGCAATGGCATTCGTTCTTTTCGCTGTGATTCTCATCCTTACCATCTGGCAAAACCGCATTGCAGAACGGAGAGTTTTCTATGGTTGATAACACCATGCCATCACCACCACAACAAAGCAATCCGTTTCCAACAGGGAAAGCACTCATCTACACAGTCTTGATTGTTGGTGTTATTTTTTCGCTTGTCCCATTTCTATGGATGTTTAGCTGGTCATTCATGACCCGTGCCGAAGTCGTCATAGGGCAAGCCGTTCCTAATAGCATTCAGTGGGAAAATTACTCCGAAGCATGGACACGCGCCCAATTTAGCGAATTGATGTGGAATAGTGTACGGATTACAGGCATTACCTTAGGTGGTTTACTTTTGTTCTGCATCCCTGCTGCCTATGCCTTTGCACGGATGAAATTTTACGGGCGTAATGTTCTCTTTGCACTCATGCTAGCAACCCTCATGATTCCCGATGTCGTAACACTCATTCCAAATTTTTTGACAGTCGTGTGGTTTCATCGTTTGAGTACCACCTTCTTTGGCGAAGCAGGAGCATGGCTCAACAATTGGCCTTCCCTGACAATCCCATTTATGGCATCAGCATTTACGATTTTCTTGCTGCGCCAATTTTTCGCACAAATCCCTGATGATTTATGGGATGCCGCCCGTATGGATGGAGCAAATCATTTACAATTCCTAGTACGTGTCGTTTTGCCTTTGTCGCGCGCACCCATTATGACAATCGTAACCTTCGCCTTTATCGGCAGTTGGAACGCACTTTTATGGCCTTTACTTGTCATCAATGGCGATAAATGGCAACCGATTGCACTTGGCTTGCGTAACTTTGTCACCTTGGCAGGGGATGAATTTCACTTGCAGATGGCAGCATCTGTCATCATGATTATTCCTGTGGTAGTCCTTTACTTCTTTACACAAAAACAATTTACCGAAGGCATCTACACAGGAAGCCTAAAAGGATAGACCCCTCTCATCATCGTCAATTTTGTCGGTGATGTTTTAATTTTGTCAGTCGAGGGAGTTTAGGCTGGCAAGCAATTGTAAGTTTATGTATATCGACCTATAGGAGATAAATACATGCAGAAAAAGATTGTTTCAATCGTCTTAATTTTCGTCCTCGGTGCCATGTTCAGCACTGTCGCTGCCCAGGATGATGCGTATGCAGATGTTGACCCATCAGGCGCAACTATCAGCTACTGGCACGAATGGGATGGCTTGCAAGGCACAGGTATGACAGCCGTTATTGAACTCTTCAACTCAACCAACGAATGGGGCATCACCGTCGAAGAATTACCACTCGGTGGTAGTAGCGATGTTCGCTCCAATATCAGCACAGCTATCACCAGTGGTGACCTTCCAAATCTTGGTGGTGCAGGTTTCGCAAGTGATGCAATGGGCTACTTCTTAGATGGTGTTCTCGTACCATTCGACCCATTCCTTGAAAGTGCAACATGGGGTTTGACCGAAGATGAAGCATCAGTACTCCGCTTTGATGTCATTGACCGTAACCGTCCAGCACTTGCACCATTCAATGGTCAATTGCTTGCATGGCCAATCGGCACCAGTGGCGAAATCATGTCAACCAACCTCGACTTGCTCGACCAACTACGCGAACAAGGTCTCATTGACTTTGAAGGTACACCAGCAAACGTCGAAGAATTCCGTGCTGCTGCTTGTGCTGCTAGCGAACTTGAAGGTGTAACAGCAGGGTATGGTGCACGTACATCAGGTGGTCATATCCTCACATGGATGTCAGCATTTGGTGGTCAAATCTTCGATACCGAAGCAGATGCCTATGTCTTCACCGACGAAGGTGCACTCGAAGCACTCCAATTCGTCCAAGATATGTTCAACGACGGTTGCCTCTACTTCGCAGATGGTGGTAACTTTGCTAACACAGGTGAATTCTCACTCGGTTTGAATGTTTTCGCACCAGGGTCAAGTGTTGGTGTACCATTTATCCAAGGTGATATGGATACAGCAGTCGAAGAAGGTCTACTCGACGAAGCATACAACTGGGTTAATGTACCATTCCCAGCAGGTCCAGCAGGGACATTCATCGCACCAACCTTGCGTGGTGTCACCATCTTTGAAAGCACCCCAGAAGAAAATCTTGCGACATGGTTGTTTGTCAAATTCTTGAGCACCAACCCAGAAGCACAACAAGTCTGGATTGAAAATGCTCAATATCAACCAATCAACGGTGCAACCACCACGGACTACCTCAGCGAAGAATTCTTGGGCAGCAATGCACAATTTGCATCATATGCAGATGCACTGCAAGACCCAGACGTTCAATTCATTGATACCCCAGAACATCCACAATCTTTCCCAGTATCACAATCACTCGATGCCTTGTTCTCAAACATCACCATCGGTGGCATGGATGTCATGGAAGCAGCAATGGAAGCTGAAGAAGCTGCCAACGAAATCTACCAAGAAGATCTCGAAAACCTCGCTGACTTTGAATAATCGTTTCAAATAGTCACGAACAAAAAAACAGACTCTCTCTACGGGAGTCTGTTTTGCTTTGTGTTGAATCTGTAGGTACATCCAACGGAATGCCCTTACTAAGGCTGACAAAAATTACTCTGATTTCGGTACACGCAATTTCAATCCACGCCGACGCATCACCGCCCGTAATCCACGCCGACGCTCTGGTATATCAGGTTGCACATCAGGAATAATGGGTGCGCTGTCCATAAAAGCAATTAGTGGTTCTGAAATTTCGATTGCAATACTAGCCTCTTCATCATCCGTATTTGCAGTGATATTCGATAGTGTGCGAACAGGTTCGGTTTCGCTCGGTTTTTCTAAGCCAAACACCTCAAAAACACTAATGGTAGACGTGTCACGTTTATTAAAATCAGGGTCGTCTATCAACGGCTGGACAGGATTTGAGGAATCATCCTCTGCCTTTGGTGGTAAAACAGCTAGAGTTTCTGGTTCAAAAGGCACTGTCTCAGTTTCACCGCTTGACCCAATCCGATTTGCCACAGTCTCGTCTTCTGATGTTGTTCCACCCGTGTCTGCTTGGGATGCTGATGGGACAACTTGAGCATCGGGCATAGATTTCAAGAAGTCTGGCTCATCTATCGCTGGAGCAGAGGGAACAGTATTGGTAGTCTGAACAGTCGGGTTCGGACGTGTATCATCATCTGTCAGAGGCGGTTCTTCAATACTGGCAACAATCCCCTCTGGTTGTAACGGTTCTGAGGCTTGCTTTGGTGGCATAAACGGTGAATCATCTAACGATACAGCAGGAATTTCCTGACTGCTCACCTTCGATGGGTGACGTGGTTGATACGATGCCCGTTCCTGTACATTTGGAGCTTCTTTCAAATATGACTTTGATGCTTCAGGGTTAATCATCTCATCAGCTTTTGCTTCCTTGATGAGGACATAGATATTGCGTAAGCCCTGAACAATCTCCTTATCGGCACTGCTTTTCATAGATAAGTTATTGCGTAAATTGCTCAAAAAACCTGATGTTTCGTAACTAAATGTCCATTGTACAACTGTGCCTTCGGGGGCTTCTTGTAAGCGAATTCGACCACGATTATTGACATAACTTGTACCGTCCACAATTCGATACTCGTAGCCTAATCCTTCATACCATGCCGTAATTTCAAAGACCTGCTCTTTATTGCTTTGCGTGGTGTTCCGCCAACGTACCCCACGCCCATGTCGTAAAGTCGTCAAATATTGCACCCGTTGACTATCAGGATGCCAATTCGGATAATTTGAGACATCTTTCAGAACATCCCAAACATTCGCAGGGCGTGTTGGTATGGCAATTGCATGGTCGATAACCGTCGTCATACGATAAAAGCGCGGAAACCCCGTAGCTTGCTACGGGGAGGAGCGCATCTTGCCTTTCTATCTAAGTTTTAATGGATTGATATTGGTAAGCATAACCATCAACTTGATGCAGGATGCGACAGTATTTATGACTAATGCCTTGAACGATTTCATTGGCAGTCTTGATATTGAACGACCCTGATGCACGGACTGCAGCCCGTCCAACATAGGTACCGATTTTCTTGCCTTTGGTGACAACTGCTTTCACGATGTTCCCTGTCTGGAATCCTTTGACACTGCGATGTTGTTTGGCTTTGGTGCGCGGAAAACCGAATTTGTCAACGCGACACATCTGGCGTGATTGTCGTCCCATGGCTGTGATGAGCAAGGGTTGCATCTTGTGATGTACAAACACATCCTGCCCACTTTCACCAACACAGACAGCATCCAGCCAATGGGTTTTCGGATAATTCTGGATGCTCCGATTGTACTTAGTACGTCCACCTGTGCCAATTTCTATCGGCAAACCAAGTGTTTTCAGTTGATTATATAATGCCCAGCGTGTGCTGTTAATTACACTGGCATCGCGTAAAGGTTTCTTAGCTTGTGCTTGTAGCTTGGGATAGCCAAACTCGTCTGCTGTTTGATTGCCTTTGGCTTGATTACACGCATGACACGCTAAAGTTAGATTG
>JBCCSC010000037.1:0-73132 GCA_039200705.1 Chloroflexota bacterium | reverse complement strand
GCTTAAGTAGAGTAAACTATAGTCATGAAGCTATCAGACTATGCTAATCAACTCGGAATTTGAGGGAATACCTTGAGCAAGCCTGAATTTCTCACAGCCTCCTATGTTATTCGTCAATCCGACCCACGCTGGCAGGAATTGGATCGGATGTCATTGTTGGCGAAAAATGTCTTCAACAGTGCTACCTATCTGATTCGTCAAGCCTTCTTTACCGATTGCGAGCGAGGTATTGAGCATGATAAACGCCAACGGACATGGGTTCGGATGCTGAATTTCATTCATCTCAAGGAGACTCTAAGGCGAGACTACGCAAGTGATTATAGTGCGATGCCTAAACGGGTTACCGAAACTTGTATTCAGGCCGTTATCAGCATGTGGCGTGGCTACGATGCTGCATGGTTTGATTGGCAACAGTCCCCCCATAAATACGTAGGTGAACCGTCCATTCCACGGTATAAAAAATCAGGGGATGTCGGACGTGCCCAAGTCTTGTGGAATCAAGAGGCAATCAGTAAACGGCTGTATGATAAACAAGGGTTGATTGGCTTGTCGGGTTGTGAGTTTGCCTTTTTGCCTGGCAAGCATATCTATGAGCAGATACGCCGTATCGAAAATCTCAGCCCTGACCTTGATTTTAATCTTCGTGAGCGAATGGTAGGTGTTAGTGTGCTACCGCGTGCTGACCATTATTTGCTGACTGTAACCTATCGAGTAAGTCCAATACCCTATGAGCAACTTGACCCTTCGCAGGTGATGGGGATTGATTTGGGTGTGAATAATTTGATGGCGATAACTTCAAACAAGGCAGGTTTCAAACCTATTCTCGTTAATGGTCGTCCATTGAAGTCCCTCAATCAATACTTCAACAAACGTCGGGCAAAGCTCCAGTCCAAGCTACCAGAGAAACAATACAGTAGTCAGCGCTTACGACAGCTTCATCAAAAGCGTAACCGACAGATCAAGGATTATCTGCATCGTGCCAGCAAACTCGTGATTCAGCAAGCACTTCAAGCAGGCATTGGCACGATTGTGATTGGTCAGAACAAGAACTGGAAACAGCATATCAAGCTGGGCAAGCGCAATAACCAAAGTTTCTTGAGTATTCCCCACAGCCAACTGATTGAGATGATTAGCTACAAAGCACACTTGGTCGGGATTGGGGTCATCTGTCAGGAAGAAAGCTATACCTCTAAGTGTAGTTTCTTGGATGGCGAACCTATCCAGAAGCATGAGGTTTATGCGGGGCAACGAGTCAAACGGGGCTTATTCAAAGCTAGGACAGGCAAACTCATCAACGCCGATGTGAATGCCAGTTACAACATCATCAAAAAAGCATTCCCGAACGCTTTTGCTGACGGGATAGCGGATGTGCTTGCCGTGCATCCAACGCTGATCACAGCGTGAACGTAGACTATATTTTCTACAACGGTTCAGTGGTATCCTTAGAAGCATAATCTATTGAACAGTACCATCGCTTGCTGTGCAGAATGGCAGTGTGATGTATAATCTGCGTTGTAACAATCACAAATTGAGGGATTAGGCTTACTGTATGAGACGCATGTTTCGTTGGGGCGGATTGCTAATAGCTCTTCTGGTGTTATTCAGCATTGCTCTTGCTCAAGATGACCCAAGTCCAGAAACTATTTTTCAAGCATTTTTAGATGATTTACGTAATGATATTGAAATTTTAGCAGACCGCACTTTTCCGCTAGCAGAACGTCCCGATAATTGGATCGGGAACGATGATTTTACATCGGATAGTATGCTGGCTGACCTTTTCATCGATAACGAGTTGCTAGCTGACCAAATTTACGGTGCGGGACAACGCCCTGCCAATTGGATTGGTGTTTCTTCGACTGTTGCGGACTTAATTGCACGCAATATTCGTCATGATTTAGAACTATCAGCCATTGCGATTCTCGGTGAGGATATTCGTCCCGAAGACTGGCGTGGGGGACCGCGTTTATTCCAATGTTCACAATCCTTGATGAATATTATTTATGTGCTTGAGATTGAATATCGCATCTCAGCCAATACGCCGACAACTGTACTCGATTATTGCGATTCTTTGCGTGTCGAAGCCGTAGAAGAACTTGTCCCTGCAGCGGTTGGTGGACAAACAATTGAGAATATCCCTGATTTGTTGTTAGCAGTTCGTGGTGATTTAGAACGCCTCGCCGACGAAGTATTGGGGGTCAATAACCGTCCTGGGGGTTGGATTGACAATACAAGTGTTGATGACCCTGCATTCATCGCCGATTTGACGACTGACCTCAACCAAATAGCAGACATTATCCTCGATAATCGTCGTCCTGAAGGGTGGAATTCTCTTATCTCGCAGACAGATAATCAAGCGGCTCTCTTGAGTTTGCGCTTTAATCTCGAATTGTTAACCGATGTCGCATTTGGTTTTGATAATCGTCCGAATGGCTGGCAAGGCGCAACCGAAATTTTCCGTTGTTCACCTGTGGTACAAAGCCTAGCGAATCTGGTTGTGAATACCTATCCCTACGAAATTCCGCAAACATCAGCAACAGGGCGCGATTTCTGTATTATTGTGGAAGCCTCTGCTAATTTTGCAGTTGAAAACCCACCGCCTCCAGAAGTTTTGGAGGAAATTGCTGCCGAAGAATTTGCAATTCAATTCCGTGCAGAATCACGCAATGCTTTTACTTATGATGATTCGGCTGCAACAGTTTACTATGGCGTATTGCCTTGGGGAACAGAATTCCGTGCGTGGTATCGTAATTTTGGTGATTCTACCATGATGTTCGTCAGTGGTGACGGTTTTGCACTCTATATCGACCGTCGTTGGACAACGATGAGCGAAGAAACTTTCCGCACATTACCCACGCTCGAAGGTGTGATTCCGATGACATTCTGCGATGCGTCGTGGTGTAACGGTCCTGCACCAACACCGACACCCACAGGTAGTGGTCCATTGCTCGATATTATCAATTCAGGCACACAACCTGCTCAACCTGTGTTACAGGTGACAGCCGATGCCGATGTATCAGGCAAGCAATTGGTCAACTGGAACAATATCCGCATTAACTACTTGCTCTTCCGCGAGGATGTTGGTCTGGCACAAGTCACACTCGAAATTTGCCGTGATGCCAATCAGCTTGTGTGTGAGCCTGTTATTTCGGTCTTTGATAGCACCACACAACAAGGTGTTCCTGCGGTTTCACAGTCTGCTGGTTTGAATGTCTATCAATTGCCATTCGGTTACAGCACGCGCTTTACCATTGAAGGTGAAACACTCTTCAGCGAAGACATTTGGCTAACTGACCCATCACTCGGTGGCGGACAGTAGATAAGTCTACATAATCAAGAATGAAGACAGGTCGGCACTATGCTGACCTGTTTTTTGTTAGCGTGTTTGGTAGATTTTTGGATTCACACAGTGTGGCAACTTTTCGCCACGCAAACCTGCTAGTAAATTTTCAGCAGCGATGATACCCATGCGTTCGCGTGTTTGCCATGTTGCACTTCCTAGATGGGGTACAACGAGACTATTTGGCAATGTCACCAATGGATGGTCAGCAGGAATGGGTTCGGGGTCTGTCACATCTAGTGCAACACCAAAAATTGTTCTTGATTGCAAGGCTTGGACGAGGGCATCCGTATCGACAATGCCTCCACGTGCAGTGTTGATTAAAATTGCGGATTCTTTCATCAGCTTGAGTTCGCGTTCGCCAATCATATGATGCGTATCTTCGGTGAGTGGGGTGTGGATACTGACAAAATTACTTTGTTGGAGCAATTCATCAAGTGAGACTTGCTTTGCATTCACTTTTTCCGCCATCTGCTGATTGCTACCACCATGATAGAGAATCGTCATACCAAAGCCTTGTGCGCGTTTGGCAACTGCGTAACCAATACGTCCTAGACCGATAATCCCAAGCGTCGCACCATGTACATCTCGCCCTAATAATTGCAGAGGAAACCATGTTTGCCATTGATTATCACGTACATAATCAACACCTTCTACAATGCGTCGGGCAGATGCTAAGAGCAATGCAAAGGCTTGGTCAGCAGTTGTTTCAGTCAGGACACCTGGGGTATGCCCAACAGGAATTTTGCGCGATGTTGCACTATCAACATCGATATTATCGTAGCCGACAGCATAGTTGCTAATGACTTTCAAATTAGGCGCAGCACTCAAGGCTTCTTGGTCAATAGATTCTGTTAACATCGACAAAACACCTTCTGCTAAAGCCAATTCATCTAGCAATTTGGCACGCGGAGGCGGCAATTCATCATCCCAGATATGTACATCACAGTCGGCTTGTAACATCTGCAATGGTTTTTCGGGAATCGTTCGGGTGACAAAAATACGGGGTTTAGAAGGCATAACACGCTCCTTGCGAGTGATAGTTGTGTGTGATGCCTCCGACTATAGCTCAATATGGTGGCTTTTCAATTCAGAGCGATGGCTTTACATCAAAATAGAAAATCGTCATCTAAGCGTGTCGTATCTTCGGTGACCGTGACAATCGTATCAATTAGACGTTGCCAGTCTCGATGATGAGGGTCTCTAAAATCAAAGAGATGAAGCTGACCACTTGATTGCGTTTCATCCACAGGGCGATGCAAAGAGATGACAATCAGTGGTTTTTCGAGTTGTTGAGCAAATTGTAATTCGTAATTGGGGCGTTGCTGGCGGAAGTGCTGACTATCCACCACGATAATCACGTCACTTTCTGTCATCGTACCGAGCAAATCACTCTTGATATTGAGCAAGTTCGGCACATCCATGATGTCGATACAACGATAGCCATAGTGCTTGAGATGCGCCAAAATCACATCGGCGACGGCTAAATCAGCAGTCGCTACAGCTAAATAAATCACAGGTCGCTCACCCATGATGTCTCTCTCTCATGATGTTGGTGGGTTAATCAAATTATAGCACAAAAGTTCTAATTACACTTGTTTTTTGAGGGTAATTTGTGAGGATTTAAGAGGAAATATAATCACGTCGAACCATGTCCATCATACTGATGAGGTCTTTTTCGTTGTACTCTTGTTCGTTAATCTGATGCCAGAGTGCAACAAAGGCAAGACCCAACGCATGTTCGTAACGAGGACCAAGAGGTTCATCGCCAACAATCACAATATTTGCGCCTGACATTTCTAAGCCTTCGCGGTCAAGCATCCCGACTGCACCTGCCATGTAATGTGCCCACGATGGCAGACTTCGATTACGAAATGTTTTCTTGAGTTTGGCACTGCGACGGTCAAAGCTGGTACGGGCATTCATATCTGGGACAATGATTGTATATGGAAATCCACCTATAATCTCGGCAGCGACCCACATCTGCCGTTCTTCCAAGCGCAGTAGATGCTGGGGTTCTTTTTCGGCAATTTGCTGGAATGCTCCTAATAATCGTAATGGTGGATTCATCGTTAGCCTCTGTCACGAATAGTCATCTCGCACTCAGTGTAGCATAAGACACCAACGCTTGCGTACTGTCGCTATCGCAAGCTAAAAACTATGCTAGAATGTACCTTCTGATTTTGTCCGCTATCGACTTATAGAGACTCATGCACCGATTACTTACATTGCTGATTTGTTTTTTGATTATTTTAATCACGGCTTGCACATCTGAGCCTTCTGCTGCGGTGATTGAACTCGATAGTGGCGCAATTCCATCCGTGACACCGCGCATCGTGTTTGTGACCCCCACACAAGAACCAACACCGCTATCGACTGTTTCGATTCCGACGGTTGCGCCGACACTCGCACCGATGATACCAACGGGTACGCCTGATTTAGTCGAAGCCGAGAATCAATGCCTTGCCACACTCGAAACGCTCTATACACAAGCGAGTGAATCGTGCATTGGTGAGCCTAGTGGATTTTTCTGCAATGGTGGCTTAGCTCCTGAAGCTGAACCCAGTGGGAATGTCATCAACGTCAGTGGTGCGATGGCACAATTAGGCTCACTCATCCCTGTTGAATCTGTTGCAAGTGCTCAGACACCCCCTTTACTGACTAATGATAGTGGTGGTGTGATGTGGTTTCGTATCGCAGAGCCAATTCAAATTAATGCCTTGATGCTTGGTCAGGTTGAAATTCGTGATGTGACACCTGCAGGAAGCAATCTCGATGCGTGGCAATCTATCTCAGTTGAAACACGCGATATCACAACAGAAACACGTTCATGTTCCGACCAACCGTATAGCACTTTTGTAATTCAAGGTCCTTGGGGGCAATCGACGAGTTTCGCCCTCAATGGTGTATCAGTTCAGCTAACAGGGTCATTGGCGATTCAGACAACAGCCACCGAGACCTTCTACATTTCGATTGAAGGTCAATCTCTTTTGACGGTCTTCGGACAAAATACATTAATCGTCGCAGGGCAACAATTGCGTGTGCCTCATGCTCAAGGGAATTTTGCCTTACCATCAGGTGTACCATCTGCACCTGAAATGCTGAATTATGGGCGCATTGCACAAATTCCAGCCCCATTATTAGACCGTCCGATTTTGTTACCACAACCTGGCTTTGCACGGACTGATGGTCGCGTTAACATGCGGTCATTGCCCACAACCAACTCGCGTATTTTGGCACAAGTGCCAGATGAGCAGTTATTGAGCATCATTGGCATGAATCCTGAGCGAACATGGTATCATGTCCGCCTGCCGAATGGCGATAGTGGTTGGATGCGTTCTGATTTGGTGATTGGTGACATCGGTGATATTGCGCTGACCTATGCTGAAACTCCTGCACCGCCTGAACGGTATGGTGACGCATCGCATGGTGCTGTGGTGATTGCCCCACAAGGCGCGAATTTGCGGAACGCGCCCGATGTTCAATTTGAATTGATTGAGGTATTACCCCCTGACTCAGAAGTCGAGATTCTGGCGCGTAGTCCTTATAGTCCATTTGTCAAAGTCCGCACTAGCACGGGGGAAGGCTGGCTGGCACTCATCACCATTGAAACCACCACAGTCATTCAATTTTTGCCAGTCGATTACGATGTGCCCTTGCCACCTGGTCCGACACCCACACCATTTTTCGCATTTGGTGGTGGACACGCCTATCCTGACCCACGCTTAGGCAATTAATTTTTGTGATAGGCATCCAGAAGATTATCAATTACGGCATGGTCTTCTGGAGGCACCTCCATTCGGCTGTCTTCGGCTTGAAACCATGCTAAAACATCGCGGATGCCGATGTGAAACGGAATTGTCGCTTGATAATCAGGCACAAGGCGTTTGATTTTGCTGTTATCGAAAATGACCGTCCACATCTTGTCGCCAACAAGCCCCGCGCCAATATCAGGATTATGCTGGGCAATGAAATCGGATGAGATATGCACGATGTTGGGTGTGACACCAAGTGCGTCTCCAACTTGTTCATAAATTTGATTCCAATTCAGCAAAAAGTCCGAAGTAATATGGAAAACATCACCAATAGCTTGTGGATTACCTAATAAACCAACAAAGCCTTTTGCAAAGTCAGCACTATGCGTCAATGTCCAGAGTGATGTACCATCGCCATGCACAATGACAGGCTTACCTGCTAGCATTCGTTGTGGCAGTAGATAGCTCCCACTGTTACCAACGGCTGTTGGAATACGACGGTCATAGGTATGTGATGGGCGTACAATCGTCACTGGAAAGCCTTCTTCGCGATAGGCACGCATCAAGCGGTCTTCACAGGCAATTTTATTGCGTGAATATTCCCAATATGGATTAGCCAGTGGTGTCGATTCTGTGATGATTGGATAGTTCAGAGGCTTTTGATAGGCTGAGGCACTACTGATAAAAATATACTGACTGCAATAATCTTCGAACAATGCGATATCACGCTCAAGTTGCTCAGGTGTGAAGACAATCCAATTAACAATCGCATCAAAGTGATGGTTTTGGATGACAGCACGCACCGACTCTGTATCGTTAATATCAGCGATAGCTGTGTTCGCGCCTTCGATGATGGTACTACTCGTCCCACGATTGAGCAGATATAAATCAATTCCGCGTTGTACAGCGAGTCGGCTAACGGCTGTGCTGATTGTTCCTGTGCCACCAATGAATAGAATTTTCATGCTGTTCCCCTTTATATGTGTATTAGCAGAATTGTATCGTATTCGCGCCAAAGCTACCGAAATTGGATATTCCACACTATACTCATGAGCGTTACAGATGACCTTACTAAATGAGGGGAACATTATGCGCCGTTTATTTTTGCTCTTATTTGCTGTACTCATGATAATTATTCCACTTTCGGCTCAAGATGGCTTAAATCTGCCGAGTGAACTTTATGTGTTGACAACAGAGGGTCGAGTGCAACGCTTTGGCTTAGGCAGTGAGGGTGTTTCGACCATCACACCAGATGAGCAATTTGTGTTGGATTTCCGTGTTGCGCCTGATGCCAACTGGCTTGCCTATCGCACGCAAGAGGGACTATTCATGGTTAATATATTTGATGAGGCAAATAATCCACGTCAGATTGAAGATGAGCGTGCCAGTGTGCCAGTGATTCGCGGACAAGGTGAAACAATCTCATGGTCGCCTGATAGCTCTGCAATTGCTTATACTACTGAATATGGTGGTCGTGTGCATTTCTTCCGTGAGGAACGTTTTGTCGATTTGACGACACCCAATTTACGCAATTTATTATGGTCACCTGATGGAGCGTTTCTCGCTGCTGAAGCTGATGAAGATGTCTGGTGGGTTTTCCAGCGTGTTGATACCGCCATGCAATTACGGGCAGCTATCGCAGGGGCAAATGGTGCGGATTGGCTCTCGAATAATCAACTGTTGTATGCGCCATTAGAGGGTGGATTGACCATTCTTGATTTGTCGGCTGGCAATCAACAAATTGAAATTTTGAGCAATGTGGATACGTATTTCAGTCCGAGTGTGACGCGCGATGGTCAAGTTGTGGCATTTACAGGCGAGCGTGAGGCAGCGAATCTGCTACAAATCGACATTGATAACAATCAAGTCGGAACAGCCACACCCATTGGCTCAACGAGTATCAATTTAACAGGTACGCAGTGGGCACCTGGTGGTTTTCTGCTGACAGCCTTTCGAGGCGGTGCGATTGCCTTAGTGAATCCAATTAATGCGAGTGGTTTTACACTGCCTGTGACGAGTGCATCAGCGTATGGGTGGGGACCTGAGTATCCGCCATTGATTGCAAATCAGCCTCTCCCTGAGAATGCTTATTTCCTTGCAACTGATACAGATGGTATTCAGCAAGTGTGGGTTTTGCCAGTCGATGGTAGTCGTGCTGAACCCATTACATCCGCTTCACTTGATATTACAGAATACGCACTTGCGCCTGACGGACAACAAATTGCCTATGTCAGCAATAGCATGTTGTGGTTAGACCTAATCAGTGACGATGACGACCCACTCGACTTGATAGAGCTAGGCATCAATGCTGATGTTTCTCCTGCTTGGTCAGCAGATAGTAGCTTGATTTATTATCGTGATGAACAAACTGATGTATCAGGTATTTGGCAAGTCAATACTGTTGCCGAAGCCTCTATCTTCTTGGCTGATACGGAGGATATTCGCTATAGTGACCCTAATCCTGCTTTGGGTGCAGGGGTGATGTTGGTCAAACAAAACGAGGATGTCGCACAGGTTGCTTTGGCATCAGGCGAGGTCACTCCATTGGATATTATTGGAGATGGCACATGGGAAACAGGCACGCAGTTCATTGTTTTTGGTGAAGCGGAAACTGCTAGCTTATCAGGAAATGGTTTGTACTTAAGTGATGCCAATAGTCCCGATGCTCTTTCTCTGATACTGCCCTTGTTGGGGTCGTTTGAATTATTTGATTATGGCTTGGTTGATGGCACAGTGCGAATGTTAGTCAAGAATCAAGTGCCTGGTGATGTGCGCTTGCTGGACATTCCCTTGGAGGGTGGTCAAGCAGTTTTACAAGGGAGTGCAGGACACATGGTGAATCCACGTTTATCGCCTGATGGATCAATTGTGCTGGGGCAACGTTCGCCTGAAGGGGCTTTGTTGCTCTATGATGTGGCGACGAATACAACGCGCCAAATTGACATCGCGCCACCGATTTCTCAAGTACGCTGGCAGTAAGATTAGCTTCCAACTTTCAATGGATAGAACCGCTGAGTCGCAGAGGACACAAAGATAAAACAAATTGAACCGCCAAGATACGGAGAACGCCAAGTGAAATTCAAGTTGTTAAAATCACTCGTTTAATACCTGCTTTTAGTACAGATTCATTAAAATTTATCAGTAGCCCAAGTTCAAGCTGAGTTGCCTTTATGTACGAGATAACTTGGGCTTTATGGACAGGTGATAATTTTTCAACAACTTTAAGTTCAATAATTAAGCAACCATCAACTAGAATATCAATGCGTCCTTCACCTACAGCATGTCCTTTGTATAACACATGAACTGGATATTGTCGTTCATGCGGAATATCACGCAATCCAAGTTCGATACATAGTGCATCTTCGTACACCGATTCTAAAAATCCAGGACCCAATTGTCGATGTACCTCTATTGCCGCGCCAATGACTTGATGAGCTAGGTGATCTGTATGCTGATTTGGTTCTTTACGCGACATATTGTTTTTCCTTAAATAATCTTGGCGTTCATGGCGGCTTGGCGGTTAATCTTCTTTTTTGATTAGCCTTGTGGTTCTTCGGTGGCTTCAGGAGCAGGTTCGGTTGGTGTTGGCGATACGATACGGGCTGGTTCAATCTCGGATGTGAGGAACGGACCTAACACTGTACCATCGGTCACGAGGGCGTAGACTTGCCCTGCTGGGCTATCCAACAAGAATGTACCGTTCTCGAAGCGTTGTAAACCGAGTGCGATTTCTTGGGACTCAGTGCGTGCAAAGCCCATTTCTTCACGCAAACCATCGACATTAATCCACATATCGCCAAAAATGCCCGTAGGTGCAATCAAACCTGGTGCTGATGGTGTGAAACCTGTTGTGGATGAATCGGCTGGGTTTTCAAGGTAATCAAAGATACCAACGACATCATCCGAGAAGGGTCGGATTGCCCAGACTGCATTAATTTCGGGATAAAAGTACATCAAGCCTGTTTCAAAGACTTGGACTTGACCGAAGAAGCCAAACCCTGCTTGAATCGGACAACCCATGCGTGAGGCAACCGTTGGATTGGTTGTCCATGTCGTGAGGTACGGTGTGTCGATGGCGACATTGATACAGCGTTGTGGATTAGCGGTTGGTTGAGCAAGGTCAATGCTGGGTCCGAGTAGCGGTTCAGTGAAATTAACCATCGCTTCTTCGGGGATGGCTTCGCCGATGAAAACGCCGACATAAGGTGTTTCAGTTGGGATGACGGTTGCTGTAGGTGGCATTGGTGTTGGCGAACTGGCTGACCGCGTGGCAGCAACTTGTTCAACATTGGCTGTCGGCGAAATTTCGACAGTTGCCAGTAGTTTTGATACTTCGATGGGTGTTGGTGTTATCGCAGATTGCCCTGTACAAGCGGTTATCAGCGTGAGTGTGAAGAGACAAATGAAAAATCGAGACATAGTGTTTTCGTTAGGGTGATAATGAGCTAGTGAGGCAATCGCATCGTAAAATACTATTTCATGAAATTAGCGGACGAGGCATGCCTCGTCCCTACAGATGCAAATGCCTCTAAATTATACACACATTGTGCGCGAGGCAAACGGCATATCTCAGGATGATGGTTCATCGTTAAGATGGGTATCGAAGAAGGTTAGGATTTGTTGCCATGCGTCTTGCGGTGCGCCTGCTTCTTGGATGGTGTCGGGTTGGACGAATGCATGACCCATATCGTCATAGATGGTAATCGTATTTTCGACACCTGCTTCATTGAGGGCTGTCTCGTGTGCCTCAACATCTACTACAGGAATGCCTTGGTCTTCTCTGCCAAAGATACCGAGGATAGGGGGCGCATCATCGCCTAATAATTCACCAAATGCATCACCATCCGTTCGAGTTGAGCCGTAAAGATTGATGACAGCATCAAGGTTAGGGTTACTGATACCATGATTGAAAGCAACATCGCCACCGAAACAGAAACCCACAACACCAACACTATCCGCAACTTGGGGCTGTTCTAACAAGAAGTTGTAAACAGCGAACATATCATTATCGACACGTTCCATATCGACATTGATGCGTAAGTAAAGTGCACCTGGAACAGTGCTAGCGACTTGTCCGCGATAGACATCTGGTGCAAAGACGACATACCCTTCGCTTGCTAATTCGTCAGCGAGTTCGATAATTTCGTGATTGATGCCCCACCATTCATGCACCATCAACACCGCAGGGAATGTACCCTCGCCTTCTGGAACAGCAAGGTAACCTTGAATCGTCGTACCATCCTCGGCTGTGAATTCGGTATTGGTAACAGTGGATGCACTGACTCCCATGTTGACATCCCACGCAATCACCCCTGCCATGACAATTATCATCACAATGAGGGCTGTGACTAAGCCACCGATAATTCGTAGAACCCATTTCATAGTGCTTGACTCCGTTCAACTTTGTTGATTGTTTGAGGCGGAGTATCGCATAGGATGCTTAGTGAGCGATGAGCTTTCAGCCATCAGTAATTGTTAGTATTTAGTTTGTTGTTTTTGCCATTTATTATGATTTATTACTGGGATTTAGCAAGATTTTGGGGCTATAGTCTCAGAATTAAAAGTTTCCATTGGTTTTTGGTTAGACTTTTTGCCCTTGCTACAAATCACTCATTCGTTATAACGGGCGCAGACACAGCTACGCCCCTACAGAGTGTATAAGATTTTGAGTATCAGGTGTTGTGCATATGAACGGTCATATGTTCGGAATTTATCACTGAAACAAGAAAATGGGTGAAAAGGACGTACCGTTATTGTACGTCCTTACGAGAGTTATTTGTTGGGATTGGAGAGCATGACACATCAAGCTACGATGCGATTGTGTTAACTGAATTGAATAGCTGCTTCGAGCATTGTTATGATTTCGGCGATGGTCGGGTCATTAGTAGCAAACGGTTCTAAGATAGCAATTAACTCGGTGTAGTCGCTATCGCCAAAATCACTGCCACGCAATATTTCACTAAATTCTGCGATGGTTGATATGAATTGAAAGTCGAAAGGCATAGCCTCAAAGGTTGTGGCAATTTCATCCGTCGCAAGCACTTGGTTAATTTCGACGGTTTCGCGGGTTTCAGCATCTTCATAGCGAAGATAGGCTGTTGCGAGCGTCTCACTTGGTGCATTTTCGACTAAGACCAATTCATAGAGTGCTGTGATGGTATGACCTGCGCCGACTTCCCCAGCATCGACTGTATCGTCGCGGAAGTCTTCATCAGCAATCGCACGATTTTCATAACCGATTAGACGATATTCAGCGACAACATCAGGATTAAATTCAACTTGGATTCGTGCATCATAAGCAATGACTTGTAGTGTGCTGGTCAGATTATTGACGAAGATACGGCGTGCCTCACGCAATGTATCCACGTAATGGTAGTTGCCGTTGCCATCGTTGGCGAGTTGTTCCATGAGGACATCATTGAAATTGCCCATGCCAACACCGACAGTGCTCAGCGTAATACCACTTTCGACACCTTCTGCGATTGTATCGAGGATAGCATCTGGACCTGTTGCACCGACATTGGCAACGCCATCACTGACCAAAACAACACGAGTGGTCTGACCATCACGCATATTGGCTTGTGCCATGTTGTATGCCATAGCTAAGCCTGCTTCAGCATAGGTACTTCCTTCGGTTTGGAGAGATTGAATTGCGCTGATGATTGTTTGTTGTTCACTTGCAGGTGTTGGTTCAAGGACAATGCGTGCTTCATCGGCATATATTACAATCCCGACACGATCATCTTCACGGAGTTGTTCCACTAAGATTTCGAGCGATTGTTTAGCCAGCCCTAGGCGATTTTCTGATGCCATACTGCCCGAAACATCAATTACGAAAATCAATAGTGCAGGGTCACGGTCTTCTGGGGCGATGCTCCGTCCTTGAATACCAACGCGCATCAATATTTGATTTTCATCTGCGAATGGTGAGGATGAGGCTTGCATATCAATTGCAAAAGCATGGTCATCTTGGGGTTGAGGATAGCTAACTGGATAGTAGTTAATAAATTCTTCGACACGGATGCTCTCATTTGGTGGTAATTGATTGTATTGCAAGAGATAGTTACGTGCGAGTGTATACGATGCTGTATCGACATCCATCGCAAAGGTGCTGAGGTTATCTTGGGCTGTTTCGATAAAAGGATTAACACCATAATCTTCAAATATCATGGTTTCAGGCTCTGGCTCTGGTTGAAGTGGCTCAGCAGGAGCAAGGATAGCAACATCATCAGATGAGCTGCTCCCTTGCATAGGTGCTTCTGCCATTGTGAGTGAGGTTGCTTGCATGGCAAATGGTGGTGATGTCGTAGTCGCTGAAGATGTATTGTCTGCAGCTTGTGCTACTGGCACGCCATCATTCTCGGCTTCACGATTTGCCATAGGACTGCAGGCAACAAGAATGGTAACTAAAGTGAGAAAAATCAGTTTTTTGGTCATGTTGGACGCTCCATAGATTATTTTGGGACGCACAGCAGTACGCCCCTGTGATGTCGTTTTATTGGGATTGGAGGAAAGCAATTTCATCTGTGATGAGTCGTAGCACGAGTTCATCCAATTGGGAGACGCTGTAATCACCTACTCCTTGTTCATCTTCGGGGTCACCAACAGCAAGGTCAGGGCGTTCATCGCCAGCGACACCCACATTGCCATCGTCATAGGTCAAGAAGAGGAAACGTCCCATAGTGACTTGTGCGATTTGGCGCAGAATATATTCGCCTTCAGGTTGTAAGCCACCACTAGCGATTGGATGCACTTTAATACCGCGTGCAAGCGCATCTTGCATGAGAAGACTGTAATCGGCATCATCTTGATAATCGACATGGGGTGGCGCATCGGCAACAAGGAAGACAAGACGAATTGCATCTCCTGAACGCCATGATACGTTGTTGAGTGCCATATCAAAGCCCTCGTTGAGTGACTCAGGATAATCGCCACCACCCCCTGCTTGAACGGTGAGCAAATTATCTTTGAAGATTGTTACGCTATCTGTGAAGTCGTAGGTACGTGTGACGTAATCATCGCCTCGGTCACGGTAGGCGACTAAACCATACTGAACATCAACATTTGACGGTAAATCATCAATTTTTTCAGAGATGGTGAGGATATTGCCTTGGAGTTGTTCGATTTCGTCAGACATACTGCCTGTGGCATCTAGCAAGAACACGACATCTAATTGTACTGTGTTATTGGATTGATTGCTTGCGAGTTCGATTTCGGTAACACCACCGATGGTTTCTCGATTGAGGGTTGTTTCTGTCATGGCATCGCCTTTGCTGACAACCACACGGAATTCATCAACGTAGCGTGTTTCGTCATTTAAATTTGGGAAGAAAAGTGTCATCCCTGTGGCGTAGGTCAAAGCCGAGGTAATGGGTTGGTCATTGTTGAAAATTTGAACACAGGCATTGAGAACAGGATTGCCAGCCTCATCAACAACACGAATGATTTGACGACCTGTAGTATCAACATCACGAATTTGCCATGTGCCGTTTTCGTCAAGGAAATTTTGACGATAGGTTTGGTAAGTATCCCATTCGGCATTATCATCAATTTCACCTGCGCGGAGTGGGTCGGTGTTGGGTGTATTGCGTGATGGTGCTACTGGCGCAATATCATCGGAAGCATATTCTTCATAGTCACCATCGCTATCAGCAAGATCTACACCATCCGTTTCAAAAGAGCGTGAGGATTCATCGATATCCATTGTGACGACTGAGGTGGCAACAATCGCAACACTTTCTGCTGAGTCACCTCCACCACCCATTGCAGGGGGCACTGGCATTGGTACACCTTCTTCAGCAGATTCATAATCAATCATGGGTTCATCAACTGCGATACCTAGTTCGCTCTGTTGATTGTTTGCTTGATTTTGTTGGTTGAGTGCATATTGTGAGGTAATTTGTGGTTGTGGGATGCCAATACAGCTCGTTTCGGTTTGTCCTGTGACGGTTGGGGGTTCAACAAAGGATGTACTTGTACCAAAGAAAATGGCAATGAACCCTATAGCGATAATGCTCAATGCTCCAACAAGCAGTAGCAATGGATTGCTCGTTTGTCGCTTATTTTTATTTTTGGGCTTGGTGGTTGAATTGAACGAAATGACTTTGCCACTGGCTTTTTCTAGCACGGGACGAAGCTCATCTTCAAAATCGGCATAATCTTGCAAAATAATATGAACAGGTTCGCCTGCGTCTAAGCGAGCGAGGGCTGCTTTACGAATTTTTTCAAAGGTGGTCATGCGTTACTCCCAAACTCATTTTCCGAAAAGGTCAATCTGTTGCGTGTTACCGTGTAGATGTTTTTCGGACGGGATAAGTTCCAAATTGGGGAGAAAGATAGAAATACGAACCGCAGAGATGCAAAGAACGCCAAGGGAAAGTAAATGCGAAGATTTGTTAAGAGGTCATTAAACGAAAAACACCCCCATGCGGAGGTGATTTCAAATAATTGTTTTTAAATTAACTTTATTTAAACTAATATTAGTGGATTCTTAGCGAAATGTCAAGAACTTATAAAAACTTTTTCGTGCAGATTTCACAAAAAAGATGGATGTGAGTTATTTAACATTAATTTAACAACAATTTTTGTAGTAATTTACGAAACAAGCCTGTGATTTTAGGATGCTGTGAGCATTTTATGAGGGTTGCTGGACAAAGATTGTAATTTTCTTCACAATATAAATATAAATTGTATGTATTGGAATTGAAACTATGTCTCGTGATTATGATGTGATTATTGTTGGTGGGCGTGTGGCTGGGTCACATATGGCGGCACGTCTTGGAAAGTATGGTTTTCGAGTCTTGTTGCTAGAACGCGACAGTCTGCCCTCTTTACCTGCGGTATCGTCTCCAATTATTTATAGCTCGACGATGCGAATGTTGGATGAAATCGGCGCGGATGAAGCAGAGTATGCGCTGAACACACCAAAAATTTATGAGATGGCGACCTTCGCGGCTGGCATTCATCTACGATTGCCTGTCCCTGAGTATAAAGGACGCGATTACGGTTATGCTATTGACCGCGAGCGATTCGATTATGCGCTATGGCAAACAGCTATCGACTATGACTTAGTCGAAGGGCGACAGAATTTTAGTGTGACTGATTTGCTATGGGATGGTGATACAGTCATTGGTGTAATCGGTAAAGAAAAAGGTGGCGAAGAAGAGCAATTCACAGCAGATGTCGTGATTGGTGCGGATGGTCGCTTTGGCATGGTCGGGCGCAAGGTTGATGCTGAGGTTACTGATACTTATGAATCCCATCCGACATCTATTTATTATGCGTACTGGAAAGATGTGCAATTGGTTGATGGTCAGCCGAGTGCGACAGTCTACGAAGGCAGAGGCTTCGGCTATTTGTTCATGGATAGCGCAGATGGTCAAACAGCCATTGCAATTGAAGGGCGTGCCGATGCCTTACAAGCTGATGGTAAAGTAAGTGATTTTTATCTGGAAACGTTGCAGGAAAATCCACTAGTGGCAGAACGCATCCAAAATGCTGAGATGGTGACAACAGTACGCGGGATGAAAAATATCGGCAATAGTTATCGGCAAGCTGGGGGCAAGGGTTGGGCATTAATTGGCGATGCTTATCATCAGAAAGACCCACTTGATGGGCAAGGCATTTACAATGCTGTCGTGACAGGAAAAGCATTGGCGCGTCAGATGTTGAAGTGGAAGCGTGGTGATCAATCATGGGAGCAAAGTATCGAAGAGTATGATGATATTGCGCGTGTGAAGACCTATCCGATGTATAAATCGCTACAGACTCGGATTGAGACAAGTTTCTATGCCAACACGCAAGATGTGCAGATTCCTGCATGGGTACAAGAGAATCTCAGCAAGTGGGTTTTAGGTGATGAGCAATTTCAGCAGTTGCTCGGCAAGATGTTAACGCGCGAAGTTCCGCCCGATTACATCACGCTAATGGCTGCACCAACGATGGTCGGTGCATTGGCGCGTGGTATTCGTGAGGATGTGACTGAACGGATTAAGCGACATATGCCATTCTTCGGCAATTAGACGATAATTGTCACTATGATAATCTGGCTACCTCTTGCATATACTATGAGCAAATAGAATAGGAGATAGCTCGATGAAGAAGCATGACATCCCAAAAGACATACTTAATCGCGTTGAGCAAGAACTCTTAAGTGGCGAATCTCTATTGTGGGTTGGGCAACCCACAATAATGCGTATGATAACTGAGCCATCGCGCAAGACTGCAACACCATTAGCTGTGGTGATTATGCTTGAAATAATAGCGATAGTCTTGCTAGCATTCACAGGGTTTATTTCAGTGATGCTCGCTATGTTAGTTGCCTTAGGCATGACTGTAATTTTTGGTGGACTCGTTGCTCAGTATTTTGCAGCGAACAGTACGCTGTATGCGGTAACGAATAGCCGTGCAATTGTGATTAATGATGAGGGAGTCTCCTCGTATAGCAAAGGGGCATTGCAACATATCAAACGGAAAATGCACCGTTCAGGACGAGGGGATATTATTTTTCAAACTAAAAATTTATCTAGTTCACAACCTTCGGGTTTTGGATTGATGGTCAATCGGCTCGATCACATTGAACAAGGATTCAAGGGGATAGAAAATCCTGCACAAGTTGAAGCATTAATTTTGGAAACACTCGTGAAAGATGATACGATTGTGAACACGTATCGCTTAGAAGAACAAGATGACATAGTAGATTATATGACTGAGTCTAGAGATGTTCACACAGGGAATCAATCATCAAGATAAAAAACGGACGAGGCGCGCCTCGTCCCTACAGTTCTATACCGAAATTTTCAGTTAATCGGCAGAGGCGCGGATTGATTTTTCGTCAGCAAGGGCTTCGAGCATGGCTGTGACTTCTGTGAATTTAACACGCGGACGACCTTCTGCTTCGCCTAATTTACATTCTAGCTCATCGATAATTTGCCAATCAGCATAGGTGATGTAATCGGGTTTTGCCTCTGCGATAAACTTGATGAAATCATCACGGTCAGGTAATTCAGGTTGCCAGAGTTGCCCTGTTTGAGCATCTTCTAGCAATTTATCGGCAGTTTCGACTGAGTCAGGCTTATTTGTACCGATGATGCCAGACGGACCACGCTTAATCCAGCCGACGACATAATCACCTACGACTTGTTCATCACCACCAAATTCAGTAATCACACGCCCTTCGTTATTGGGGATGATGCCCCACTTATCGTAGAACGGCACATCTGGCAGAGCAACGCCTTTATAGCCAACAGAACGGAAAACCATACCGACAGGGATTGTCTCGAATTCTTCTGTGGCGCGTGGGCGAATTGTGCCTCTTTCGTTAATATAGAGTTCGTTGCGAACCACTTTAATCGCTTCGACTTTATCGTCACCAATGATTTCCACAGGTGAGGTCAAGAAGTGCATGATAATTTGTTTAGGCTTGCCTTCTGGTTCACGGTCTGCGAATTCACGTAAAATTTCGACATTGCGGACATCTTTACGGTCTACATTATCTGAGGAGAGGTAGGTTTTACTCGGTTCATCCAGAGCAACATCGCGTTGTGAGACGATAATATCGGCTTCTTGCATTTCGCCGAGTTCTTGAATTTCAGGATTTGTGAAAGCTGCTTGTGCAGGTCCACGTCGTCCAAGAACATAAATGCGTTTGATGTTACTTTCTGCAAGGGCTTCTTGAGCGTAGCTAGCGATATCGGTTTTGTTAAGCTCATCTTGTGAGCGTGCTAGGATACGCACCACATCCATTGCCACATTGCCGATACCAATGACTGCAACGGCTTCGACAGAGAGGTCAAATTCCAAATCACGATAATCAGGATGCGCGTTATACCAACCCACAAATTCGGTGGCTGGTTTGCTTTGAGGTAAATCTTCGCCTGATATGCCTAGTTTTTTATCTGATGATGAGCCAACAGCATAGATAACGGCATGATAGTATTTTTGCAAATCCGCACGGGTGATGTGTTCGCCAAAGGTGACATTGCCAAAGAAACGGAAGCCCTCTTTGCCCGCAATGCGGTCATAGAGTTTGGTAACGCTTTTGATTTTTTGATGGTCGGGCGCAACACCACCTCGTACTAAGCCGAATGGTGTTGGAAGGCGTTCAAACATATCGACTTCGATGGTCATATCTTTTTGTTTTAATAGATGGTCGGCTGCATAAAAACCTGATGGTCCTGAACCGATGATTGCGACACGCAGGGGAGTCTCTTGTGTGCCAATAGTTGCCATAGTGATGTTCCCTAATGACTAAGTTGGACAAAATTATTTGCCCAGTATAGCAACAAAGCGTGTTCAGATGGTCATTTTTAGGAAAGTGTTATGGCAACATTCATTTTTATCACCAGCCGAGTTGTTGCCGTAAGGCATCCGCTTGTGTGATGTACTGGTGCGTCCACGCTTTTGTATCAGGATGTTGTAGTATTTCATTTATGGTCAACCACATGACTTCTGCAACTTCGATGGGGTCAGTTACATGAGCTTCACCTGAATCGTATTTGCATAAATAGACGAGATTAATCACAGGGACATCATTGGCATCAAAAAATTTCGTGGTCACGAGATGAGGGTCAGTAACGGTGACATTAACTTCTTCCATGATTTCACGGTGTAGTGTGGCGAGGGTAACATCAGGGGCATTGTGGTCAAGGGCTTCAGTTTTGCCTCCTGGCATCCCAATTGTGCCAGCCATGTACTTTTTATGTTGGCTACGACGCGCACAGAGATATTTACCCTGATGATAAATTGCGCCTTGAACGTTAACGATGTAGCGGGTAGGTGTCATGGTAAGTTCCTAGTAACCTGAACTCTGAATAAAGTTTTTCTTTCCCAATAGATATCAAACTGTAAACTATTTTTAGCCTGTCAGCCATCAGCTAGTCAGCATTTCAGGTCAAGAGAAAAGATTTTCCCATCTGCCAATCTGCTTAATACACAACTAAGGCTAGTGACTTATTGAGTATAACGCAAAGAAAGTACCAATAAAGATATTTATCATCACCATAAAAAGGACGTACCATTGCACGTCCCTATAGTAAATTATCAATTGCCGTTGAGTGGTAGCACGAGGTCTTTTTTGAAGGATGTGAGTGAAATCAGTTCGCCACTATCGGTGATGATGAACAAATCTTCGACACGGATACCAAAGCCTTCATCAGGATAGTATAGACCTGGTTCGATAGTGACTGCATTGCCGACTTGCCAGACATCATCTTTGCGGATGTGGCTGATTGATGGGCGTTCGTGGATGTGTAAGCCAACGCCATGTCCGAGGCTGTGGACATAGCCTTTATTGGCACTACTATCACTACGATTGGTGGGATGCCCAATGCTTTCAAAGTAATCAAGAACTGTTTCTTGCATGGAATGGGTTGGTTTGCCAATCGCAAAATCTTCTAAGGATTTGTCGAAGGCAGTCATCACTTGGTTGTATGCTTCTTGGACTTCGGGCGTGGCGTAACCGATTGACCATGTGCGAGTCATATCATGATGGTAGCCGCCACCGAGTTCACGCGGAAAGAGGTCAAAGACGATGGATTGTCCGAGTTTGAGTGCTTCGTGTGCTTCGCCTCGGCTATGTGGGAAACCTGCATCACGCCCTTGTGCGAAAATCATGCCTGTATCTTCGAGTTCACGTTCCATGAGTTGCATCCGCACAAAGCGTTTAACATCGCCAATAGTGAGGGGATTGCCATTAGCATCAATCACAGTTTCATTTTCATCTGCTTGATGGGACGCGATAAAATTCCATGTGGCTTCGACAACTTGATTGGTACGTTCAGCAACAGATTTAATGCGTTCAATTTCGATGGGGTCTTTGGTGAGGAAGGCTTCATCAAAGAGGGTGCGCCCTGTTTCACCAACAAAGGTGTAATCTGCTAATTTTTCGTTGGTAAGTGCGAATAGTTCGACATAAGTATTGATTTGACCTGTACCATACAGTCCGATTGTGCCTGAATCCACACCTGATGCTTTGAGGCATTTTTCCCAGAATAGAACAGTTGCTGTGTCAGGGTCATTTTCCTTGTAGAGTTCATAGAAACCGAGTTCATTCCAGCCTGTAACAGCATAACCACTTTTCTTGGCTTCTTCGGTTTCCATACCACTGACGAAGAGTGCAGGGTCGGCATCTAGTTTTTTAATAATCAAGCCCCCTGTGATGTCTGCGCCATTGGTCATGTAATCGCGGACTTCGCTGTAACCTTCGCCACCTGCAACGAGAATCGCATCAAGATTACGCGCACGCATCAGGGCGTTAATATCTGATTTCATTATTTTTCCTTTGAAAAAGTCGAATTTGTCTGAAAAAGCATAACGCAAAGGCTAGCAGGATGCGAGATAGTAATTTTTCGGACACCAATAATGGTAGTCCCTACAGTGATGTATTATGGAAGATAGGTTTTAAGGATATTGATGAGGTGGGTATCTTGGTCAGGGAGGATGGTGCGTGGGTCGAGGATGACTTGGTTATCTTGGATGCGTGTGATAAGAGGCATAGGAGCTTGTCGGAGTTGTTGAGCAAAGGTTGTCGGTGATTTGACGGAGAGTGCGAGTAGTGTGGTAGGCATGGTTGTTCCTGGGAGGCTACCGCCACCAACGGTTGATTTACCAGCGATAATATCGCCTGTACCGATGGCATTACGCCATGCAGTCGCCCGTTGTTGGAGTTGCTCTTGCGTAGCCGAAATCATCTGCCAAACAGGGATTTTTTGAGTAGCTTCATCACGTCGATAGTGGGCAAGAGTAGCACTGAGAGCTGCATAGCAGAGTTTATCGGCACGCATGGCTCGTGCAAGTGGATGTTTTTTGAGACGAGCAATAATATCTGCACGCCCTATCATAATCCCTGCTTGAGGACCGCCTAGTAATTTATCACCACTGAAGAGGATTAAATCTGCACCTGCTGTGATGCTCTCTTGGACGGTTGGTTCATGGAGCAAGCCATAATCTTCGGTATTGAGCATTGCACCACTGCCTAAGTCATCAACGCACATGATGTTAGCTTGATGAGCGACTTGTGTCATTTCGGATAGGTCAGGATTTTCGACAAAGCCAACGATGCGAAAATTAGATGAATGAACTCGCAAGAGCATATCTGTATTATCGTCAATGGCATCAGCATAATCAGCGATGCGAGTGCGGTTGGTTGTGCCGATTTCGACGAGGTGTGCGCCTGATTGCGTCATAATGTCTGGGATGCGGAAACCACCACCAATTTCGACCAATTGACTGCGCGAGATTACAACGCTTTGTCCTTGTGCCAGTGCCGATAGTGCTAAGACGAGAGCCGCAGCATTGTTGTTGACGACGAGTACTGCTTCTGCACCTGTAAGTTCTTTGAGGCTTTCTTCTGCATGGAGGTAACGACTGCCTCGTTTGCCTGTTTCGAGTGTAAATTCCAGATTGCTATAGTGTGAAGCCACTTCTTGAATTGCACGTTGAGCATCTTTGGATAGTAAAGCGCGTCCGAGATTGGTATGAATAATAACGCCTGTCGCATTGAGGACAGGTCGTAGTGTCGGGGTGAATTGTTGTTTGAGATGCCTCTGCATTTGATACAATAGTGACCTATCGTCGACAGCCACATCATCCCCATTGAGCAAGGCATAACGTGCATCATCAATGACTGTTTGCACAGTTTGAAGCACCTGTGAACGCCCATAGAGGACGATTAAGTTTTGAGCATCATCGGATTGCAGAAGTTGATTAACAGATGGCAATTGACGCAATTTATGCGTTGTCATCGGATTGCTCAGATACAGTGTTGGGGTCAATGTTAATGGTCATTGGTGCTTGGTCAGATGCGGTATCGTCGTAGGAACGGTCACGCAGATTGTCTTCAGGCGTATTGAGGAGTGGCGCGACTTGCTCACGAGGTGTTTGACGACGCACTTGCTCAGGGTCAATACGAATATCGAAATTACTGTTGCCAAAATCTTGCATCCGAACAAAAACGGCATTGTTCACGCCGAGGTCACGCTCACGCATTGAACCACGCACCATGTAGGTAACTTGAATAATCAGCCCTACGAGTAGTGCAATCAATAAATTCCCAGCAGTGAAAGAATAAGTCAGTGCGCCAAGTAAAAATGCAGTGGCTGTCGTGAAATACATGACAAAAATAATGATGCCTAAGCCGAACATCAGAATAAATAGACTGAGTTGATTAAGGCTAATTTTGGGCAAACGAAAACTGGATTGTCCTTTAATTTGGGCATCAACAAGGAATTTAAGGGGTAACCATCCGCCCAGTAAAATCGCTTGCAGGGTGTATATATCGCGTGCGACTTCCGCGCCACCGAATAGCAAAGCCAGCATCGCAACAGGGAGTGCACCTATTAAGCCGATGAGCAGAGATAAGCCGAGACCGATGAGCATATCGCGTGTTGACATCGCTATTAGTATCCTCGTTCTGTGGCTAGTTCGCGTGTACGGAGAAAAATTTCGACAACGATAAACACCAGAGCAATAAAAATCGCCAATGGAATCGAGAGCGCACGCGGGATTTGTAGCCATGCACAAGTCACGACGAATAGACCTACCCAAACACTTTGGCGCACGATAACGCCACTTGGTGGCACATCTTTCATGACAGGTGTAAACCGCACATTGATTGAACGCACAATGGGAATCACTGTACCTGTCACTGCGATTTGCAGCAATAAGAAGAACAGCCACAGTTCACCTGCGATTTTGGGTAGCGCAGTGGTCACAAGTTGGAAGAGTCCACCCCAACCGACAACAATCATAATAAGGGCTGCGATGAGCAATCCTGAGTGGTCTGGGGGTAGATTTGGACGTGCTTGATTGTTGGTCATGGGTTGTTGGTTATGATTAGCAACTATTCACTTTGATTATAAAGGAAAAGGATAGAAACTGTCGATGCTGACTCAGAAGATTAGATAGTACAACACTATTAATTTTCACCGCCATGACACTAAAAACGCTAAGGAGAGAGTAAGAATAGAGAATAATATTTTACACTCTCAGGTATCGGTGGCATACGCTGATGCCACCCTACAGTCATTGTGCGTATCAGAGAAATAGATAAGATTAATTTTGGATTTCTGCTAAGAGTGTTTGTGTTTCGGGACTGGGTGCAACATTAAGTGTATCTTGCAGTATGGTTTCTAGGTGTTGATATTGTTTGATAGCATCGTCTGGGTAACCAAGCTCACGATAAAGTTGCATGACTTCGCGGTGTAAGTCTTCGCGGAGTGGTTTTTCGTATAAGGCACGGATGAAGTAACCCAGTGAGGCATCATAGTTATTTGCTGATTTTTGGATGCGTGCAATGCCAATCAAGGCTTCGAGTAAAAGGCGTTGCAATCTTTCACGACGTTCGTGTACCCAAGGCATATCTATTGTCAATAAGAAGGGTGCACGATATAAATCAACAGCGCGTTGATAGAGTGCCATCTGTTGCGTGTCGTCGAAAGTCATTGAGGCTTGTTCAACGGCTTGTTCAAATTCTTCAACATCATAGTGACGTGCAATTTGTTCACTAGGACGGTAGAAGCCTGTGGAATAACTTGTCAGGTCGTAGTTTCCTTTGTCATAAACATTGAAACTAAGGCGTTCGGACACTTTGCGCTTGGTCACATGGAAAACATTTGTTGCTTCTTTTTGTTGGAGGTCAGGCCAAAATGCTTTAAAAATTTGGTCACGCGTGACTAAGTCATTGTCGATGAAGTAAAAGAATAGATTGCGTGGTAATGCTCCATCCCAACTCACGACAGGTAAGCCATTCACAATTGCATGTCCACGTCCGAAAGCATAGATTTCAAGCTGGGGACGATTGGCATCATCTGGTGTGAAGATTAGATTGGTCACACGGTGTTCATTACCGATGACACTGACTTCATTATCCTTGACTAAAGCACGCCAAGGTTCTGTTGTGATGGTGCGAGCATTGATAACTAGTTTCGTTTGACTTGATAAGTTATTCACTAGTGCTGTAAAAAAGCTGTGATAAGCCTCATCAATAGGTAGGCGGTCTACTTCGTCAAGCACTAGCAAAATGGGCTGATTAGCATCTTTTAAGGATTGTGTGATGTGCTTCGCAAGTTGTTCAGGTGTTGCATCTGATGCAATTGATGTCGCTTCAGTATTCAGTTCAGTAGCGAGTGTGGCAAGCAATCGTTGTGAGAACTCAGGAAGGGTTGTGCAGGAGTCATCCAAACGGAAATAAGCAAGTCTGTAGGTTTCAAGCTGTAAGATGTAAGATAAAATCAAATTGCGGTGGCGCATTTGAGGAGAAACAATGACACAATTCGTATCTGATAAAATGCTCTGGATGTCTGAGAGTGACATTCCAATTAATGAGTCACGTTGCATGTGAACCTCAGATATATCTAATCGTAAGAACTAGTTTTATTGATAGATGACTATCAATTAATATGTGTATGGATATTACCACACTCTTATTTCAATTACAATCCGTTACGGTGTAACGATATGAAAATTACAAAAGTCAACGAGTTACGAACACAGGTTTCTGACCTTGTATTAGGTACGACCTTGATTATTGAAGGCATCATTTTACTGTCACTGACACTCGCGCTATGGTATGACAATACAATTCGTCCCCAGTGGTTCTGGTTATTTTGGTTAGCAATTCCTGTTTTTACAGTGCGTTGGCGCATCACAGGTCGGTTATGGACACATACACGATTGCATGATGTGCTGATTTTGTTTGTGTTGCTGACAGCTTTTAATTATGCTCAAGCTCCATTGCAAAAAGAAAGTTATCTCGCTGCAACGGCTCGTCCATTAGCGGGCATGTGGTTGTTCATTTATTACATCGAATTGACACGCATCACAAACAGCTTACGGCTTGTTACGATTCTTACGGTTGGGCTGAGTGCGGTTTTGGCTTTTTTTGCATTGACCTCTTCCCAATGGGTTGATGGCAAACTGAGCTATTTATCGAGTTTAGTCGTGTATCTGCCACAAGTCGATTATCGTGCAGTGGCTGAGCAATTTGACGGGTCGGTCTGTTCGCCTATTGTTGATTGGGTGCATACGAGTAACTGTTTTAACCCTAGTTTCATCATTCAGCGTGGATTTTTCTCCTTCAATGTGAATGAGATTGCAGGTGCATTGACTTGGTTAACACCAACAATGGCTAGCATTGCTTTGATTCCCTCTAAGGCGACAGAGGATGATGTCCCCTATGCTTGGTATGGTATCCGATTGATAGCAATACTTTGCTTTGTGGTGATGGTAATTACGATGATTTTTGGGCAAAGTCGGTTTGCATTGCTCGGCTTGTTCACAAGTTTAGGGATGTTGCTTGCGTTATCGCCGATAAAACGTTTTTGGCGTGTGGCAGGGGCAGTGATGCTAGGGATACTGATTATCATACAAGTGACTTTGACATTTAATTTGTTTCCAGTTGAGGCATCAACACAGGCAGAATCATCAGTAGAAGTTGGATTATCTGAACGCGATGAACGCTCAGTTTCGACTCGTTTACAGATATGGAATCGTGGTGTAGAGATGATGACTGACCAACCCTTAACAGGTGTTGGCATGTATATGTTCCGCACGGCTGTTGCTAATGAACCATATATTATCCCTTATTTTCAGGAACAGAATAATCCGCCACCTCATGCCCATAATGAATGGATACATATTAGTGCAGAGATGGGTATATTGGGCTTGTTGATTTTTGTGGGGGCGCAAATCATTGTGTTGAACATGCTGTGGGTTGGTTGGCGCAGTGAAGACATGCTCATTCGTCAGGTAGCCTTGGCAAGTTTTTGTGGTTTACTAGCTCATGCGATTTATGGACTTGGCGATACAATTGCTTTATGGGATCGTTTTCAGTTTGTGCTTTGGTGCTTGTTAGGCTTGGTCGGCGCACAATACAGCCTTGCAAAAACGAGACAAGATGTCTTCTTAGCTCCTTTCAATTTTGAAGATACTGACAGTTAGAAAAGACAATCTTATGTTTTGAGAGCATTGTTTACTGTTACAATATTCAAATAGAGGGACAATCATCTTTATACTAAATCATGTAATTTTATTGGCAATTGACAATAGATAATATACATCCGTGACTTTTCAAACACGTACTATCACACTTTTTCACATCATTAGTGGAATCATTTTGATGATTCTCGCTATTTTTGCGTTACCTCACCTTTTCAGCTTATCAAGTGCATCATCATTATTGGCAATTGGGTCGTTGATTGCGATGGTTGCTGGTATCTTGTGGTTTCAAAATGATGATGTCGTTGAATGGCACATCTTAATCCGTTTACCAATTATCATCACATGGGCACTCTTCAGTATACAAATAGGAGCATTCGTCGCTATTTTAGGCATTGGTTTGAGTGTTTGTCTCGCTTTTATCCTACGTGATACTGAGGATAAATCACTTCGTGTGAAGCCAAACACATGGGCATTTGTAGATAGTGCAGTGAGCCTCATCGCAATGGAACTCAGCTATCAATTACTACAAGGAATGTTACCTCGCTTGGATGTCGCAGGTGACTACACATCATTTATGCCACTGGTTGTTAGCTTAGTGATGGGTTCAGTGTTGAGTATTGGCTTACAATTGCTGGTGGGACGCATTACCTTTGATACAGTCAATGATAAGATTCATGACTTTGCCCTGTTTGAGCTATTAATTATCATCGCTGGATTGTTTGCCCCGTTATTGTTTTTGCGCGTGCATCCCGTTTTATTTAGCATTGGCTTAGTAGTCGTCGCATTAATTGCTTATCGACAGACACAACTCACGACTTCAATCCAAGATTTGACAGCACGAATTGATGAGATAACAACGCTCAATCAGCTTAATTCCAAAATCACATCTCAGTTATCGCTCGCGGGAACGCTTGAATCGGTTTCGCAAGAGTTGGATCGTGTACTCGGTGCAACTCATTTTTCGATTGCACTATACGATAATGACCTTGAAACGCTAGATTATGAGTTCGTGCGCGTCACGTATGATAACGAGGCTAAAAAAGAGAAACTCAATCCTAATCTGGTTGATTATGTCTTACAGACAAAACAATCAATGTGTTATACACGCGATGAGTTACGCGGATTTTTCAAAAATGTCTATGATGTCAGCGACTTGCAAGACGAGCAATACATGCTTGCGCCACTACAAATTGGTGACAAAGTCATTGGATTGATGGTGGCATCTCATGCGACACAAGCCAATGCGTTTGATGCTCATGATTTTGCACTGTTTCAAGCGATTGCGAGTCAAGCGAGTTTGGCGTTACGAAACGCAGTTTTATATGATCGCACTGTGCGTTTGGCAGATAATCTCTCGATTATTAACCAATCTATTCAAGATGTGATGTTTAACTTAGACCGTCAAGATGCGTTGAAAGCGTCTTGTCAGATTGCAGCGAATGTGACCCGCACATCGAAAGCCGCTATTTTTTTGCTCGATAAAGAACAAATCGGCGTGATGCGACGGGTTGAGGCAGTTGGCTTTGAGGGTATCGATTTTGTCGAGACCATCCCCTATCGTTCACAAGATTTTGAGCGAGGGGCTTGGGTGGTACATGACCTTGATAGATTCTCTAAGTCTCATGTTCAAAAACAAACAAATGGGAGTGATGTTAAAGCCTTTGTGCAATTGCCTTTACGAAGTGGCACAGCTTTAATTGGTGTCTTGGCTGTGTATCATGAGCAAGTCACCCACTATGAAACGCCTGAACTCAATCTATTGGAAATGCTAACGAATCAAATTACGGCTGCCTTGGATAATGCAGATTTATTGCAGGCTCTCGAACTGTATGCAGCAGAGCAAGCGCAACTGGTGCATTTGTCGCGTGTATCCAACGAAACACTCAACTTAGAAAGTATCATCAGCAGTGTTTGCAAAATGTTAGCACAGATGATGAGCGTAACACGGGTCGCTATTGGGGTGCATCAACTTGGGAAAGAGACTTTACGCCTCGAATCAAATGATGGTGTGTCATTTGGATTGAGCAGTGATGAGATTGTGTTGCAAGATGTGCCAGAAATTGCTGCCATTGTTTCACAAAATAGTTCCTCAGCTTTGCGTGTTTTCACACGAAACGGTCAAGGCACACTTTCCAGTGGATTAATTGATTACATGCAAGCACAAGGCGACAAGACACTCGCATTATTGCCCATGCGCTTTAAGCGAGAATTGGTTGGTGTGATTGTATTGGGCGATATTAGTGAGCGTCAATTCACTAATAATGATATGCGCTTGCTTGAAATGGCGAATAATCAGATTACAGTTCAGGTTCACAATGCTGTCGTACACACACAGACACAACAACAATTGGCAACCCGTTTGGAACAACTTGAACTGATTGAAGATATTTCTCAGCAAATTTCTGAGGCAATGGATCATGATCTCATTATCCAGAATGTTTTGGAAGCAGCGTTGCAATCGACACAAGCTGATTTTGCATCAATAGCGATGATTGACCCGACCAAGTCCGCAACTTTCGACATTATTTGGCGTGAGGTGATTGATGATAGACTCGTGCCGAATCATATCTTACTAGAAGAGGAAGGGGGTGTTATAGGGCACGTATGCAAAACAGGTGAAATGGTCATTTTGCCTGATAATTCTGCGTTTGCTGAGTATATCTCCCCAATTGAAGATGGGACTTCTTTCAAGAGTTCGCTTGCCATCCCCATGAAAACCAGCAACAGTGTGGTTGGCGTATTAAATCTTGAAAGTAAGCATTTGAACTTCTTCACAAAAGAACAGGCTGTTTTCTTGAATAGCCTTGCTGGTCATGCAGCCATCAGCATCGACAATGCCAATCTATTGATTGAACGCGAGCAACAAATTCACACCTTAACCCTTCTACGGGAGTTATCTTTAGAAGCATTGAGTTTTATTGAGCGTGAAGGCATTTATGATGCTGTTATTCGCACAGCCCTCATTTTGTTGAAAGGGACAAGTGCGAGCCTCTATGGAGTCAATCTGAGAGACCAGAGTATGGGATTGCTGGCATCGATTCAATCGGATGATGGTCAAATGATAGTTGATAACCCTGTCATTCCAGAGGCAATTCTGCAACAAGTTCGAGAAGAAGGAACTAATCATTTTGTTGCAGACGTAAGTCAGGAAGAAGCGTTTCGGGGTTTTGATGTACCGTATCAGAGTCTCGTGATTGTATCGATTACAAGACGTTTGCAAGTTCGGGAGTTGTTATGTATCGGGTTCACTCATCAACGAACTTTCACTCGTCAAGATTTTGAAACGGTTGATTCGCTGGCGTTACAAGTGGCAGGTCATCTGGAAAATGCGTCGCTGAATGAAGAGGTCACAACTAATAACGACAGGATGCGAGCTATTTTAGATTCAACGCGCGATGGCATCATCTTGCTTGATAATCAACATTATATTCAAGATGCTAACAGTGCTGCTAAGCAGTTGACAGGCATCCCATTAGAGCAATATCTGTTTATGCCATTGGATACCCTTGTTGAAGCCAGCACAGTAAATGACACATCACGGGCTATCTGGCGCACAATCACTGATACTTATTATGATGAACCACATAAGATTCACAATCAAGAGTATGAACTACATCAAGGCGATGTGGTTGTTTTCATCAAAACACTGATTCAGCGCGTGATTGATGATATTGGCGAGACCGTCGGACATTTGTTGATTTTGCGTGACATTACCGACGAGAAAAATTTACAACAATTTCAGACCATGATGCAGAGTATGGTATTGCATGATTTGCGAGGTCCGCTTACATCAATTGTGACAAGTATGTATGTAGCAGAAAATATTCTAGCACTCTATGATGGTTCGGATTTTGACGACCTGCAACAAACCTTGATGAAAACTCTCAATGTATCGCTGGTCAGTGCAGAAGATATGTTACGGCAAGTGGATACCTTGCGCGATTTACCGATGTTGAATCGTATGCAGGTGAATCCACAAGTTGTGCCGATTCATGAGATTGCACAAGGCGCATTCAATTCTTTATCTGCCAATTATCAGGATTCTGGCATTGCTGTTGAGATTGACATTAACCCGACACTGGACGTTTTTGTTGATGAGAGTTTGATTCGGCGTGTCATCATCAATTTGATGCACAATGCGTTCAAATTCACACCAGAAAAAGGCAAGGTGCTTTTGCAGGTAAATCCACAAGCGTCTGTTGACTCTAACTACATTCGGATTGATGTTGCAGATACTGGACCTGGTATTCCACAAGAAGAACGCGAGCGCATCTTTGGACAATATGTGCAGATTAAGGGACAAAAACCACGCGCAGGTGGTAAGGGCACAGGCTTAGGACTCAATTTCTGTAAATTAGCAGTCGAAGCACATGGTGGTAGCATCTGGGTTGCTAGTGATGGACCGCTTTCTGGGGCGTGCTTTAGCTTTACTATCCCAACGAGTGAGTGGCTCAGTCAAGATAGTTAGAGCACTATTTGGGAAGGCACAGCGACTCTTTCCTTATAATAATCCACGTTTTGGAGCATTTTGATAATGATGTATCTCCCCTATATGAAATCTTATTTTATGGGATTTTGCGTAGGATTAAGACAAGTCTCAACCGTGTGATAAATCCAGAAACTTGTGTGGTCGTGTACTACCCCCTGCGATGACACAAATTGATATATGTATCTGATGAAGCACCGCAGAATCTGACGGTATATTACACAGCATATTAAGGCAAAATCGCATATAATGTGTTCAGTATGGGTATTTTAAGTTAGTGGACACGTTTCCGAAAGTTAGACAATGTATGTCTCGCAGGTTTGTTAATCTCGTCATTTTATTCATTGTGGTTGCACTCACGATTATCAGTTTGGCAATCAGTGTGCAAGGTGTTCAGTTAGAAGCGATTGCAACACGTTTCCCTGAACTGGTGATTTTTGCTTTGTTGATGGCTTTTGCTCTGATTTTAAGTGTTCCACTGAGTCGCAGTGAATTGAGTATTGCTCATGCAATTGGGTTAATGGCATTACTCTCGCTACCTGCAAGCGTTGCCCCAACGATGACGATTGCCCTCTTCCTTGGAGGTACATTGGGAGGCGTTGTACGGTCTCGTCTTGAGCAAGATGATAATCGTTATGAAAGTCCACCTTGGTATGCTACGACGATGCACACATCGGCGCGTGTGACAGTTGCTCATTTTGTTGCCAGTGTGTTGTACATCAACATTTTAAACGGCACACTCCCGATTTCAACCAATCTTGACATGCGGTCTGTGATTGTCCCACTGACGATTACCATCGCGGTCTACTTATTGCTGTATCTTTTGAGTTTTATGCTCCAAGTACGGGTTTATACTCGTGTGCGGCGTGAGATTGCTGACAATTGGATTCCACTTTCGATTATTTTGATATTACCGATGCCTTTTGCTGTTTTGGGGGCGAGTGTCGCACAAACTGATGTCTCGACAGTGGCATTCGGGATTACGATGGTCGGTGCGGTACTGATTATATTTGGTTTGTTTGCATTGAACCAATCACAACAACGCTTACAACGTCAACTTGACGAAATGCGGTCTATATCAGTAGCAACACAGGCAATGCGTGGCAATCTGGAATTGGATGGCTTATTGCGAACGACCTATGTTCAAGTGAGTCAGTTATTGGATACAAGCAATTTCACTGTGGCATTGTATGACGACATTGATATGCGAATGACATTCCCCTTGGTTTTGCGCGATGGCGAAGAAGCAACCAACACAGCACAGAATCGAACTCCTGTGGATTATCCATTAATTGAATATATTGTTGAACAACAAGAACCGCTCTTGATTGAATCCAACTTGACTCAGTTCGTGCGTAAACTGGGTATCCAAGCGATAGACAAGCCTTTCACATCGTGGCTGGGTGTGCCTCTGATTACAGGAGATAAAGCCTTTGGGGCATTTGTGGTGCAAGCGACAGACACTCGACGTTTTGATGCAGACGATTTACGATTAATGAATATCATTGTTGCGAGTACGAGTATCGCCATTGAGAATGCGCGTTTGTATTCACAAAAAAGTGTACGTGCAGAGCAATTGGCAACCCTCAACCAGATTACATCATTACTAACAGGAACGCTTGCGCCGACTGAGGTGCTGGACATCGTTGTATCATCTGCCTCGACAATTTCCGAAGCTGATGCGGTTTCGGTCTATCTAATTGATGATGAACAAAGTAGCTCACTCTCTCTAGCGCGGAATGCAGGATTATCGGATGCTTTTTTGGCAAAGCCAGCCACGCCATTACTCAAGCATAAACTGACCGCACCCACTATCAGCGAGTATGTAACGCCTGATTCATTGTTAATCGAAAATTTGGACAGTGTAGAGGCTGTCGCGCTACGGCAAACATTAGAGCGTGAACATAAGCAAGCCTTCCTTGAGCATCCTCTGATATTTGCAGGGCGTAACTTAGGTTTACTGGTTTTGTATTACAACAAACCCCAACGGTATCATCCTGAACAAGTGAATATGATTCAGGCATTTGCAACACAAGCATCGCAAGCTATCAACAATGCACAACGCTTTGATATTGCAGATAAAGAACTTGAACAACGTGTAGAACAACTGTATGCCCTATCATCTATGGGCCGTGTAATCAACGCGACGATTGAACCGCAGCGACTATTTGAAATTGTGCTATCGTATGCCACAGATGCGACTAAAGCACCGCGTGGATTCATTGCTTTATATCGTCGGACAGGTCGCTTGTATGTGCCAGCTAGTCGTGGGTATCCCTATACCTTGTTTGAAGATGCTGATTTTCTCCTGCAAGGCTTATCAGGGCAAGTCCTCACGAGTGGTCAAATGAAGCGCATTGAAGATACTCGTCAAGAAACAGCTTATCTGCCACTTGACCCTCATACACGCTCTTTACTCGCTATCCCTATCATGAAAGGTCGAGAAATATTGGGTTTGATTATGCTAGAAAGCGATTTAGCTGGGTCATTCAGTGAGAGTGATGGACATTTTGTTGGGCAGATTATCAACCAAGCTGTGATTGCCTTAGATAATACGCAATTGTTCCAACGGGTGCGTCAAGCACGGGATAATATGAAGGTTGTCTTGGATGCCATGCAAGAAGGCATTATCTTGATTGACAACGAAGGCTTTGTTGTTCAGACCAACCCTCATATTAGTATGATTGAACTCCACCCTGATGCGATTCTTAATCAGTCAATTGATGATTTACTGGCTGAGCCTTCTTTAGAATTTGCAAAACGCTTGGGTTTCACAACGGCACAAACAGTCAAGCAACTGATTGAGCGCGATAATACCGATTGGACAGTTTATCCACCACACGATTTTGAAATTCATGGTGATGAGTTCGGTGTTCGTTATATGCAGCGGCAAATTATCCCGATACGTGATGAAGACCGTTACGTCACTGGTATTATGCTAGTCTTCTACAATAAATCAGAGGAGCGTGAATTAGCGATTGCGCGTGAGTCATTGTCGCAGATGATTGTTCACGATTTACGTAGTCCCTTGACTTCTGTCACAACAAGTTTGGGCTTATTACAGCGATTAATTCCCAAAGAGGCTGAGTTCGCCGAAGTCGTTGCACAGACAACCTCGATGAGTCGGAGTGCAATTCGTAAAGTGTTATCGCGTGTGGATTCCTTGCTGGATATTGCGAAAATGGAGAGTGGCGATATTCGCTTAGACCGTGAGCCGAGTCATCTACGTCATATCGTGGATAATGTAATTGTGGGACTCGAACCATTGGCACGAGACCATGCCGTTACGCTACAAACAGAGTTTGACCCTAAAGTTCCACTAGTAGAAATTGATGCAGATAAAATTGAGCGTGCTATTCTGAACTTAGTCGATAATGCGATTAAATACAGTCCTCCTGATAGTTCTGTCAAAGTGCGTGTGAGCCTAGCTGACCAAAATTATGTTCATATTGATGTAGTCGATAGTGGTCCTGGTATCCCTGATGAATACAAGAAAAAACTATTTGAACGTTATGTCCAAATTGAAGGGCGTAAGACCGTTCGACGAGGTGTGGGCTTGGGACTAACATTCTGCAAATTGGTGGCTGAAGCACATCAGGGCGATATTTGGGTAGTGGATAATCCATCAGGACAAGGTAGTACGTTTAAAATCAAGTTGCCGACAGTGGCGAAAAAAGAAGGACTTGAATTATCGTAATGATTGGAAAGCAAGCTCACCCCCTAAATCTTCTCAGAAGTGCTTCGACATGGGTTCAAAACCCATGTCTAATCGCTTCTGGAAACCCAATAAATGGGTTGTTTTTGAGTCCCTTTAGTTGACTTACCATCAAATTCTAGGCAAATGTTTTGAACATTTGACGGCGAAACTTGAGAATGATTTGATTTCTTGATGACCTCAAATCATAAGGTAAAATATCTTCCCTCAAAGTGAATGAAGATATTTCCAATTTCAAGAGGCTTAATCAGTTCCTACAACTCATTAAAATTGTCGTGAGAATCTGAGATAGACTTTGTATATATCAGGGTCACTAGTATCAGCGAGGACAAGATACGCTCTAAATTCGGATTCTCCATAAATATAAGACTCCATCCGTTCAATATCTCGCCGTGTGACGAGACTATCAATTAATTCGATACGTTCATCTGTAAGGAGTGGGTCTTCTGCCCATTCTTCGATGGGTGTGATACTATCTTGGAAATCTTCAAAGCCTTGTGGGTCAACATCAAATTCGACGTAGAGTGTGTAGTTATCGAAAAAACCACTACAACTCGCATCAAAGTTAGTCATATCGTCTGGAAACTCAAAATCGCGTCCGATGAGTTCGATGCCCTCTTGTGATAAATCGACTGTGTCGCAAGGGCTTGTGCCTTCAAACAAATCTGCTAAGAAGATACCGATTCCAATAACAGCAACTAGAGCCAACAATCCCAGCAGACCGACAATCCCCAAGCACCAGACCACCCAGCGACGTTTTTTGCCTTTTGGTTTTTCTTTGTCTTTGACAGTCATCAACAAACATTCCTTCAAGCATAACAGCCTACATTACAGATGCTATTATATAACGAACTACATTAAGGCTGTATGAAGTGAAGGATATGAGAGCGTAGTAATGGAGGTTAAGGACGCATCTGATAATGCGCCCTTATTGTGAAAAATTAGCTTTCAGCGATGGTGATGGTATCAATGAGGTCGCGTTGTTCAATGGCATCGACTACTTTTTGATCTTCATCGCTGACAACTTTACCAAAGACAGCATGATTGCCGTTGAGGTGTGGTTGTGGTGCATGAGTGATGAAGAACTGACTCCCATTGGTATTTTTACCAGCATTTGCCATGCTGAGTGAGCCTTTTTCGTGCGGAATCGCTAAAGCAGAGGCTTCGTCATCCCATTTATAGCCAGGACCACCGCGTCCTGTTCCTGTGGGGTCACCACCTTGAATCATGAAGTTATTGATAACACGATGGAAAACACCACCATCGTAGAATTTTTCGCGTGCGAGGAAAACAAAGTTATTGACTGTCTTCGGTGCTTTATCGGCAAAAAGTTGAACTTTAATTGTGCCTTTGCTGGTTTCGATATGGGCAACATAATTCTTGGCTGGGTCAATCACCATATCTGGATAGCTATCATATTTTGGCATGTGGTTTCTCCATAGTGTAGTTGATTAGTTGATTTAGTCATCTTAGCATTAAGTGATGCTTGTGCCAACTTTGGGTATTGTGACAGTAGTGATTAGATATATCGTCCTGTTATAGAGACGTTATGTCACTCAGTAAGTTTGTTTTGGTTAGAATCGTGATACAGATAGTAGCTATTCAGTGTGTATCAGCCCTATAATTAAGGAAATGTCTTAAAACGTTTATGCTGAGAATTAAACTGACCGATTATAATGAATTGTGCGATAGTTATGGCTAGTGACTGTTGGTGCAATTTGGCAGTGACAGTGAGGAGAGCATCATGCCACGAATTTTGTATATCGATGATGATTTTGCCAATCGGCTATTGGTGAAACGCATCTTACTTGCAGAAGGCTTCGAGATGGAAGAAGCTGACAATGCGCGTGATGGTATTGATATGGCAGTTGCAAATCCGCCTGATTTGATTTTGATGGATATAGCGATGCCCGATATGAACGGCTTAGAAGCCACAAATCGAATTCGTACAATGCCCAACATTGCCGATACAACTATCATTGCTCTGACAGCAAACGCAATGCAAGGTGACCGCGAGATGATTCTTGAGGCAGGTTGCGATGGTTATATTAGTAAGCCAATTGAAGTCGATACATTTGTTGAGCAATTAACACAATATCTTTAGGTTAAGGAAGTTATGACTAAACAAAATGCAATTGACCCTAGTGAAGCCCACGTTTTGGTCGTGGAAGACAATGTTCCAAATTTTGTGCTGATTGCCCGCATGTTGGCATTCATGGGTATACAACGGTGTGAATGGAAAACATCAGGTTGGCAGGTTGTACAATTTGCGGAAACACTACCTCGCATTGACCTCATTCTCATGGATATTCGCCTGCCCTATGAAGATGGGTATCAAGCATTACAGAAGGTACGCTCGAACCCTAAGTTGAAAGACACAATTGTTTGTGCGGTGACTGCCGAAGCCAGTGAAGACCAAATGCGACGTGCTCAAAAGAGTGGTTTTGATGGTTTCTTGGGTAAGCCACTTGATGCAGACCGCTTTCCTGAGCAAATCAAACGCTTATTAGCAGGTGAGCAAGTATGGGAATGGCAGTAAATCCAGCACTATAGTCAGGAGCAAGTGCTCAAATGACCCAATTATCTTTATTAAATTTGCGAAATCATGCTGATGTAAACAATCCAGAGATGTTGCTTGAAGTGGCACTCTCTCGAATTGTTGCACATTATTCTACAATACAGAGTGCGCTAGTTTATCGTCCGACCCATGAGGGAATCGTCGTTTGGCACGCGGAAAACAGCTTGCATGACCTTGGTGCTTTCATCCCTTTTGAGGCTGAGTCACGTCATCAGCAGGTTATCACAGGACAAAACGCTACTACATCGAAAGACACGATGGCTTTCATCGCACCTTTATTACATAAAGGGCGTGTTTTTGCGTTAGCAGAATTCGTCGCGAGTGTGCCATTAGGTCAAGAGATTGAGCAATTGGCAGAGTTAGCAGAAGAATTAGCTTTACTGCTCTACAATCAACTGACGAATTATCTTCTCCAGCAACAACTCACTTTTACAGGCAAATTGACTGTTTCTTCGTCATTCCGAGATTTAGCGGCTCTGATTGGGAGTACCTTTCTCAGTGTAGGACAATTTATCAGCATCAATCAATTGCTTTATTCTGATGAGGTCATGACAGGTGGGAGGGTCGTTGCGACAGCGAATCGTACTGAGGGTTTTTCACAAGATTTGATGCTTGAACTAGAAATTCACTCATTTGGTCAATTATATGATTTACTGACCCAAGATGGAGAGGTGTTGCTCAATGACATTCCTAGTGATGAGCGTTTGACAGATGCTGAACGCGGTTGGTTGCAATCTCAGCAAATCAAGTCACTTTATATATTGCCGTTATGGATTCATAATCGCTTGGATGCCTTCATTGCGATTGCGGATACGAGCCGTGCGCTTGCACCATCGGATTTAGAGAGAAACCTGCTGCACAATATTATTCATCAGGCAGCAATTATCATTGAGAAACAACAACTCTTAGACCAATCGCAGCAATCTGTGCGTCAATCTGCTGAACAGGTACACACATTACGCCTCATCAATGAATTGATTACAAGTGCTGATAATAATCAATTGGATAAGCCTTTATTACAGAAGACAGCCGAGATTTTATTAGAAGTCACGAGTGCAGACCATATTGGCATTGTGATGGGCGAGAATGGTCAAGGGTATCTGGTCAGTGAAGCACCTGCTACAGATATGATTGGCATACAAATAGACACAGGCGAGTTCAGTCTTTATCCGCTAATGAGACAGCATCAAAAACCTGTCACTATTTTGGATGTAGCAAACAGTGAGCAATTAGAAACACAGACAAGGGAAAGATTTATACAAGCAGGCATTAAGTCGTTGATGGTTTTGCCGATGTTTGATGAAAATAATACACTGATTGGTAGTGTGGGTTTGGATTTTTACACACAACAATCCTCAATTGATGATAGCACGGTCGAAGCTGCATCAGCAGTCGTTTCGCAGGTTGCATTGCGCTTGCAAAAGGTGAACTTACTAGCAGATTCGCAACGGAAAGCGGAACAACTAGAGAAGTTGACAGAATTCGGACAACAGTTACGTGCTTATCTCAGCACAGAGGAAATTCTGAACACAACCCTGAGCATCGCACCCAAGGCAATTGATGTTGATTACATTGGGGTTCTACTCTATGACCGCGCAACGAATGCGATTCGCAACACAGCTACGCGATTTCATGATGACGTTACGATTGATTTGGATGCAACCATTATTAATGAAGAGACCAATTCTATTGCATTAGAGGCATGGACGACACATGAGCTTGTACAAGCGGATGATTTACATCTCGATTGGTCGTGGAAGCACAATTTACATCGCGAATTACAATCCATCATTGCAATGCCTCTGACTTTAGCAGGAGTAACACTTGGGGTTTTAGAGGTTGGAAGTGTTAATCCGAATCATTTTGATACGCAAAATGTGACGACGATAAGACAAATTAGTAACCAGCTAGCAATTGCCCTATCGAATGCGTCTGCTTATGCCCAAAGTCAACGATTGGCACATAACAAATCACGTGCTAATGATATTATCGCTCAGTTACAGCAACAGTTGGAAGTCCGCGACATCTTGAATGTTACTGTCAATGAAATTGGGAAAACACTCGGTGCGAAGAAAGCTCGTATTCGTCTAGGAACACCACCCAAAACAATGAGGGATGAATAAGATGGTAGCGATATTATCAAGCATTTTTGCGGCAGACGTTTATGACACTCGTGAAGACCAGCTACGAGCGCGGTTTGTTTATGCCCTCATCGCCACGATTATGGTGCTTTCCATTACGATTGGACCTATTGGTGTTGATCAAGGACTAATTTTCTCACCGATTTTACCTGTAGGTGTTTTTATCCTTGGCATTGTCGTTTATGGACTTGTGCGATTAAAGTTGCTAGCGATAGCAAGTTGGCTTTTGGTGGTGGCTTCTATAGGCTTCATCATTGCGAATAATATAGGCGATGGCTCAGTTGGTAATCTAACGATTGTATTATCCATCTTCGTTTTAGTTATGAGTGGGTTCTTACTGAGAGTATGGGGCTTAACTGTTGTAGCAATTGGGGGACTTTTCCAGTTACTTCTTTTCCCGATAGTGCAAGAAAGTTCAACAGAATTTTTGGATAGAGTGCCAGTCGCAGTAGCCTATCTTGCAATAACGGCTCTAGTTTATGCTTATACACGCTTTATTGAGGCAAGTCGTCTGACAGGACAAGATATTGAGAGCGTCGAACGACTCAAATTGGCAGAAGTCACAGCACAGGTTACCCAACAAGCCTCCACACGTCAAAGCCTCAACGTCGCATTGAATAATACCTTGAAATTGATTTTAGATAATTACCCTACTATCTATCATACTCAAGTATTTCTGATTGATGATAAAGGGATACAAGCTAAGCTACAGGCAAGTACAGGTGATGTTGGTCAAACATTATTGGCACGCGAGCATAGTCTAGCAGTTGGTAGTTTGAGTGTGATTGGTCAAACAACTTTTACAGGCGAGGCAGTAGTTGCCATTTCAGGGGATAAGGATAGTGTGCATCGTATTAACGAATTACTCCCTGAGACATCATTAGAAGCTGCATTTCCCCTGCGTGTTGAGGACGATATTATTGGTGCATTAGACCTTCAGAGCAAGGTTTTAACTGACTTAAGTGAGAATGACCGTCTAACGTTTCAATCCATTGCTAATAGTCTTTCACTGGCAATCGACAGTATTCGCCAATTTGAGGATGCCAAAATGCGTCTCGAAGAGAACCAACGGTTGGCGGAACAAACACGCACAGCACTACGAGAAGTTGAACGATTGAATCAACGGTTGATTGGGCGTGCTTGGGCAGACTATGTCGACGGTGTTGGTGATAATCTTGGATTTACAGTCAATTTTGAGGCAGATGAGACAAGCCCTTACAGTGACTGGACACCCACCCTAGCAGATGCCATATCCACGAAAAATTTAGTGCAAGCGAATCATGTTATTGCTATCCCTTTACGTGTGCGAGGGCAGGTAATTGGTGCGATGGAGTTTGAACTCAACGAAAACCAAGATTTTACACCAGAGGACTTAGAATTCGTCAGTGAAGTCAGTGAGCGTTTTGGGCTGGCGGTAGAAAATACACGCCTTGTCGAGGAGAGCCAACGAACGGCACAACGTGAGACCCTCATCAATCAGATTACGAGCAATTTCCAATCATCACAAACAGTGGAAGCAACCCTTGCCGAAGCAGCCCGTAGTTTAAACGAAGTCTTAAACACAGATAAAGTGAAAATTCGATTGGGTTTGCCTGAGAGCGCGAAAAATGGACATCATGATGGCAATGGGAAGGATGTGTAAATTATGCAAATACGCCCAGAAACATATTTTGATGCACTGACTACACAAGAAAGTATTGCTGACCTGCGGGTACGTTTGTTGCAGATTGTGCTTGTAGTTTTGATAATCGCAGGGATTACATTTACAGCATCAAACCTCATTGCAGGTGGTTCATTTCTGACAATTACAGGGATGATACCACCTTTGTCAACAGTTATTGCCATTGTATTTTTGTTATTAGTACAACGACGGTTACTGTTGTTGCCAATTAGTGTCATTGTCACGAGTTATTTTGCAGGCATCAGTATATTTTTGTTCATACTGACTGATGATTTATTCATCTTATTATTGCCACTAAGCATCACTTTATTGCTGAATGCGCTATTAACGAATCGTGTATTTTACCTGTTTGGCAATATTGCTAGTTTGCTGACTATTTTAGTAGCTACTTTTATTTCGACTTATTCAGTTGACAGTACACTGCTTGACAATATTATTGGCATCTCCGTTTTATTATCCTTCGGTATTATCCCATTAGCGATTGGTTTTATTGCTCGCTATTTTATCACTACCTTACAACAAACAAATTATGAAACACAACGCTCACTGAGTTTGTTAGCCACGAGTGCTGAGATTGGTCTGATTGTGGCGGACATGCTTGATTTGAATGAGTTGTTGGAGCGTGTGGCAGAAATTGTGCGTGACCGATTCGCCTTTTATCATGTATCGATGTTTTTATTAGATGACAATCAGCAGTATGCTGTGTTGACGGCAAGTACAGGTGATATTGGTGAACAGATGTTAGCGCGTGGTCATCGCTTATCAGTCAATTCTGATAGTGTTGTTGGACGGTCAACACAAGCAAAAGAAACAATCATCGCTCGTGACACTGACTCAGAGGGTCGGCGGTCATTCAATGAACTTTTGCCTTTTACACGGTCTGAACTGGCTGTACCTATCATCGATAACGATGGGATTGTGGGAGTTGTTGATATTCAGAGTCAGCGTCCTGATGCCTTTACGATTGCTGAAATTGAAGCCTTGCAGGTGATTGCGAATCAGCTAGCGACAGCTATCCGTAATGCGCGTCTGTTCGAGGATAAAGAGCGCAATATCCGTGAGAATAAACGCTTATTCATCGAAGCTGAAACCAACTTGCGCGAAATCCAGCGTTTGAATCGCCAATTAACCAAGCAGGCATGGTCTGATTATTTGCGAACGACGCGACGGGTCGATGGCGTGACGCTGAGCGATAACAGCTTCAATAACTCGGCTGAATGGTCATCAGAAATGCTAGAGGCAAGTGAACGTCGGCGTGCTATCACAGAAGAAAAAGATGGCAAGCGCATGGTGGCTGTCCCGATAGAGTTACGTGGTGAAGTTGTCGGCGCAATTGAGTTAGAAACAGATAAAAACAGGCAGGAAGATGATTTAGTTGATATGGTACGCGCAGTTACCCAACGTCTGGCTGTGAGCCTTGATAATGCACGCCTTTTTGAAGAATCGAATGAAGCAACCGCACAGGAACAACGTGTAGGGGAAATCGTATCACAGTATCCTAGTGCAGATTCGGTTAATCAGTTACTTCGCATCACTTTAGAGGGGCTTGCAGAAACATTGGGTGCAGAACATGCGTCGGTACGCTTAGGTGTCATCCCTGATTTGACTAAAACAGAGGACACAACCTTATCAAAAGCCTATGTCCCTGCTGATGTGAGTGATAATGGAGACACCCATGTTGACTAATTTTCTCACACTATTTCGTCCTATTAGACCTTATGATAATCCACTAACAGAGCAACGAGCGCAGGGGCTGTTAATTTACTTAGTTAGTGCGTTTTTCATTGCAATTATTGCGAGCATATTTGTAGGATTGCAAGGGCTGGAAAGAGTATCCATCGGTGGGTCATTTCTCACGCCTTCAGATTTGGTTGCTTATTCTAGTCCATTTTTTGTCATAGTATTTTGGTGGACAGTCCGTCAGGGGTACTATCGTGTGGGGGCAGTGGGCGTTGTTATTTTATCACTCATATATGTTTATAGCTTATGGAATAGTGAGTTACCCAACGGAACAACGATTACTTACACCATACCCATTATCATGGCAGGTTTATTATTGGGATGGCGTGTCATGGGCATCATCTCATTATTGGTGGTAGGAGCAATCGCAGGTCCAACACTAGTCAACAATGACGCACCGAGTCAATTTTTGGGGATTACACTTGCTTTAAGTGTTGTTGGGACACTGATTGTCACTTTTGGCACGAGTGTACAGTTGATAGCGACAAGATTTATCCGTGAAGCAACAAACGTCCTTGAGGTGATGCAAACTGTTGTCGCTGCAACTGATACTAATGATGAAGCACAAGTGATTTTGCAAACACTGAATATTATCCGCGACCAATTAGGATATACCTTTGCTCGTGTTTACATGGTTGATAGTAGTGAAATTGTTCGACGGATGCAATCAGGTCTCAATTTGAGAGAGATTACTGTCGATACAGATATTCGTCTCGGTCAACGTAATGCGCTCTATGATGCGATTAATCAGCAAAAGATTATCAAAATTACTAGTTCATCAGATGAAGCAGTACGTCAGCACTTATTATCGAGCACACGGTTTGCGCTTGCTGTTCCTGTGTTCGATAGTCGGCAGAATGTGATTGCGGTTCTCGATATTCAAAGTGATAATTTAGATAATGTTACGACAACAGCTCTACAAACCATCGAACTCGTATCACAGCAAATCGGTCAAGCGTTGGGTCGCATTCAACAGATGAATCGTTTACGTCGTGATTTGCTAGAGCAAGATGAGTTACTAGAGCGACAACGTGAGCAGTTATTGCAATATGAACGTGCGGAGCAACGCATCACAACTGACACATGGCGCGATTATCTAACGCAACAAGGTGTTGATTATCTGGGCTATGATTTGAACATTCAGGATACCTCCCCTATTGAAGCAATTACGATGACACCAGAGATTGAATCGGCTATTCAGACAGGTGAGATTTACATCACACAAGATGAGGACATGCAGATTGTCAGTGTGCCGATTAGCTTGCGAGGACAATCACTAGGTGCGATGACCTTCCGTGTGCCGATAGGAACACAAGTCATTGGTGCGCGACAACAAGAACTGATTCGGAATGTTGTGCAACGCCTTTCACTAGCTCTTGAGAACAAACGCTTGTTTGAACAGAGTCAGTCACAAGCAACACGCGAGGCAACGGCAAACCAAGTGGGTAATGTCTTGTTTAGTTCAACAGACATCAATGATGTTCTCAAATTAGCAGCCGATAATTTTAATGAGGCATTGGGGGCTGTTCAAACGCAAATCAGGCTCAGACCAGATGCACAGTTTGCGAATGAACACGAGGGACAATCATGAGACTACGTCTAGGTTTATCAACTAAAATCAACTTAATTATTGTCACTGCAATGATGATTCCTCTGCTGGTGTTAGCCTTCTTATCTGTTCGTACTATTCGTGAGATTGGTATTAGCAATCTTGAGGCTTTTGTTTCAGAGAATGGGTCACGTCGTCAAGCAGCTATTGGAGATGATTTACGAGACTCCTTGCGTATTTTGAACGAGTTCATTGTGGCGAATGATGATGCCTTGTCACTGACGCTAACTCAACAAGCAACAAGTATTCAAGATGAGGCACAGATTGCATCCCTAAATCAAGATTTGCAAGGGCTAATCCGTAGGGATTTAATTGACACAGGTTATTACAATAGCGTCCGTGTGTTATCTGAGGTTTATTTTCCCCTCGCAAGTATTACTATGAGTCAAAGTCCATTATCGGCGGAGACTTTGCAAGAGCAACGTGAGGCTGTGAGCCAAATTGCTAATCGACTGAATATCGATAACGGTGATGTTCAAGTCTTTGGGATTAGCAATCGGGATGATATTACGCGAGTTGAAGTGTTAACGGCTCTCCTTGATGAAGCTACAGATGGAACGAGCAATATTGCAGGTTATCTGTTGGTCGATTTGAATCTGACTGAAATCTTCATCGACAATCTTACGCTAGAAGAGATATTTTTTGATACATCTGCTTATGTCATTGTGGAGAGTGGCAGTGAGCGAATTGTAATTGCGCCTGATGATGTATTGGACAATCGCTTATTTGATGTCAATTCATTTGGTGCAGAGCGTGCGTTATCCAATTTAGGGAGTACGGTCAATATTTACGATGTTGAGGCAGAGGATGGTATCACACGCGAAGTTGTTGGTTATTCATCGAACCTGACGATTGATAATAACACATTCGTAGTGATTACTGAGGTTGATACAAGCCAATTACTCCAATTGATTAGGGAGCGAACGGTTGGACAAATTTTTGTTTTCATCGTGGTACTCACAGTTCTCATTTTGCTGGCTTGTTTGTTGGTCGCGAATCAATTGATTTTGCCCCCTGTGCAGTCTTTGAGAGATGCGATTTTGGCAGTGATTCGTGGTGATTTCAGTGCCCCTGTGATGGGAATAAATCGCAGTGATGAAATTGGTAGTTTGGCGACGAGTTTCGTTGATATGCGTGTGTATATCCGTGAATTGACTGATGATATGACACGTCGGCTTGATGAGCGCACTCGTGATGTACAAGTGACACAAGATATTGCACAAGCTATGACTACAGAACGCGAATTGACTGCGCTGATGGCTCGTGTGGTGACATTGATTGCTGATAACTTCCCTAGTATTTATCATGCTCAAATTTTCTTGATTGATAATGCGCGTGAGTATGCTGTTTTACGGGCTAGTACAGGGGCAGCAGGACGCGAATTATTAGGTCGTGGGCATAAACTGCGTGTGGGAAGCATCAGCCTGGTTGGTCAAGTGGCAGAACAAGGAAAGGTCGTGATTGCGCGTGATACAGCAGAAAGCACTGTGCATCGCGAGAACCAATTTTTGGGCGATACACGGGCTGAAGTGGGGATTCCTTTGCAACTGAGCACTCAAATCATTGGTGTCTTGGATGTGCAAAGCAAGCAACGAGATAGCTTCACGAGTGAGCAAATTACTGCGTTACAAACACTCGCCGACCAGATTACAATTGCGATTGAGAATACACGCTTGTATGCCGAGACCGACCGCCTTTTACGCGAAACACAACGTGAGCAAGCAGACAAATCAAAACTCGCTTGGCAACAGTATCTTGTTCAATTGCGTCAATCAGATATGACGGTTAGTTCGGGTGCAAACACAGGATACAATTTCCAGAAATTAACGGCAGCCGTTTTGATGAGCGGTGAGCCAATTGTTGGGTCTGTTACGAGCCGAGAGACGATTCCATTCGTTGTGCCTGTCAAATTACGCGATCAAGTCTTGGGGGTCGTTGAATACGAAGTTCCACAAGTGGAATTCGATTATGGTAAGGTATTATTAGCACAAGAATTGGTAGCACGCTTGGCAATCAGCCTCGAAAATGCACGCTTATTCCAAGCGACCCAACAAGCAACTGAGCGTGAACGTATCGTGAACGATATTTCTGCTAAGTTAACGAGCCAAACCGATATTGAGAGCATTTTGCAGACGGCTGTGCGTGAAATTGAACAAGCCTTACGCACGCCTCAAGTTGCGATTCGCTTTGGGACTAACACTCTCAATGGTCATAGCGAACAAGCAAATGGCGCACATCATCCAAATGGCAAGCACACTGATAATTCATCACAATAAATTGTGACTTATGGAGCATTTATGTCCCAGAGAACAAATCAAGGCTTAGAGCGAGCACAAACTATACGAGTTGGTGAAAATCCTTATCTTGAACGCGTGATGCGAATTTTTGGCATTGTCACGACTATTTCAATTGTTATCTTTGGTCTTGCTGGCATTTTTAGTATTGCAGGTTCTGCACGCGATGAATTGAATTCACAGCATACTACGACACTCGACCAAGTAGAAAGCGATATTACTGCCAAGCTCGACCAGTATCGATTTGACCTCTTGAGTTTGAGTAATGACCAAAATTTACGTGATCATTTAACAACAACGACCAATTTTGAACTTGCTTCTGCGCGTGCGAGTGAATTATTACTTGAAAATCGTGATGAATATCTTGAAATAAATTTCATCACGGTTGATGAGAATCGTAATACCAATTTGGCTTTTAACCGTGCGAACAACAATTTTGGTGTTGCCCCTGTATTTGTTTACTCAGCCGACACAGCATATACAGCACATCCACAATCTGAACAGGCTTTTCGCAGTGCTTTGCTGAGTAACTCAGGTGATATTACACTTGGTGATTTTTATATAGACGTAGGGAATGATGATCAAGCACAACAAATATTGCTAGATACTTATATCCCTGTTTATACAACACGTTCGACACCCATAATGATTGTAAATCTTAAGCTAGATGCACAGGAATTACGCGAGATTGTCAATTTTGTGGCAGTCAGTCCAATTGATGGACAAGAAGATACATCATCACGCCGTGTGGTATGGTTTGATAACCTCGACACTGTAATTGCTGATAGTAGTATATTTGGCACAGCAAGCTATACTGATGACTTAACGACCAGTGATGGCAATAACTACTATGAAACCATTTTAGCGCAAGGTGCGCGTGTACTTGATGGCACGAATAGACCTATCCCCAATGTGCCTGTAGATTTACTGTTTTCAACACGTGTGATTGACTATCCAGACTTGTCATCGCTCAATTGGCGAATCGTTATCACCGATAATGTATCGACTTACCATGGTGGCACATTATTCATCATTTTTGTTGTCATCTTATCGTCTGTTGTAACGGCTATTATCATAATCGCAATTGTCAAGCAAGCCCTACGTCCGTTGTTTAATAGTTTCTATGAAGCAGATACGGTTCTACAAACGGCTGTCAATAATAGTAGTGTGCCTATCCGCTCTACAGGCAATCAAGCCGAGTTCTTGACAGCAACACGGCGCGTTGCCACACGTATTAACCGTCTCAGTGAGGATTTGCAAGACCAGACAAATCGCCGTAACCGCGATTTACAAGTCGCTGGACGCATTAGCCAACAAACAGCCACACTATCGGATTTAGATACACTTGCGAATCGTGCAATTAACCTGATTTGTAACGAATTGGAATTTTATCATGCACAAATATTCTTACTCGATAAGTCAGGGACGTATCTTGAGTTAGCCTATAGCCGAGGTGACGCTGGGCAAGCGTTACTGGCGCAAGGGCATCGTATCTTAGTAGGGTCAGAGTCAGTAGTTGGTCAAGCAGGGGCTGAGCATCGTACTGTGATTGTCAATGATACTAATCAAGATGATGAGCTACATGCTGTGAACCCTATCTTGAGTGAGACCCGTGCTGAAATGGCACTGCCACTCTTGGTTGGCGAAGAGCTACTCGGTGTTTTAGACATTCAAAGTAATCGCGACAATGTTTTCTTTGAAGACGATATTCCTACTTATGAGTTGTTAGCGAATCAATTAGCTGTTGCTATTTACAACACACGATTGCGTCAAGAAGCCACACAACGTGTGGAACAGATTGAAACACTCAATCGTCAGCTTACACGCGAGGCATGGGGGTCGCTTGAAGAAAAACTCAATCTTGACCCTGTTTATGGCACGGACTTAGACAATTCGCAGTTAAGTGCCGAGATTAGCATTCGTGGGCAAGTGTTGGGACATTTAGAAGCGAATCTCCCTGATGGGCAACAATTCACTGATGGTGACCAACAAATTCTCAAAGCCGTTGCTGACCGTGTTTCTTTGGCGATTGAAAATGCGCGTCTGTTCCAAGAAACACAGACATCGCTTTCTGAAACACAGATTCTTTATCAGCTTAGTCGTCAATTAAATGAAGCTGAGGATTTGCAAGATGTCTTGCAAGCGATTATCGATACAGTTGCAACGGATGCTTCCAGTGGTCAGGTATGGTTATTTGATGAGATTGTGCAGAGCGTCAAACCTGATTGGGTGCGTATCAGTGTTGATTTGGCAATGATACCGCGAGAGGCAAATATCAGACTTCTCAATCGGCGGTTACAATTATCACAGTATCCATTTATGGAGCGATTAACGGCTACAGAAATTACAACGATTTCAGATATTCGTAATAGCACACTGCGACTCGACTTATTGCAGTTATTCGCCAATGTGAATGCAGTTTCCTTAATTTTCGTGCCTGTGAATTTGCGTGGCATTTGGAAAGGCTTCATGACGATTGCTTTCAACGAACCGCGTCAATTTGCTGAGCGTGACTTGCGTATCTATAATGCGCTGATTGCTCAAGCTGGTGTTGCCATTGATAACCGTTTGCTATTACAACAGACAGAAGATGCGCTCGCACGACAAGAAAAACTGTATGCAGCAAGTCGCCTTATCAATACCTCGCAAGGTGTGACGGATTTGGTCTATGCAGCCGTTGCGACATCAAGCGACCCGCAGTTAGATTTCTGGCTATCGATGCTGGAAGGTCAAACTGATGATGAAGGTTGGACAACACAAGCAAGAATTGTTGCAAAATCGTCACAGGGGGATATTGAAGAAGAAAATCAATTACTTGATTTGCGTGTACCCCCACATTCGCCAATGCGCCGACGTGAACCTGAGATTTTGGTTGACCCAGGTGAAGACATTGAGGATGTACCACCTGCTGTAAAGTGGATGCGCGAACTTAACTATAAGTTTATGGCAATTTTCCCTCTATTCAGTGATAACACGCCGATTGCCTTATTCTACATTGTGAATGCAGAAATTTACGATTTGTCACAAGATGATTATGAAGTATACCGTGCGTTGACAGGTCAGATGAGTACACAAATTCAAAAACGACGCTTATTGACACAAACGGAAGAAACCTTGAATGAAATTAGCCGTTTGTATGTTGCTACACGCGCGATTTCTGGTGCGCCAACATCTGAGGCAATTTTTGATGCTGTCGCAGGACATCTTGCAATGCCTGTTATTCGCCAAAATATGGATGATGACCAAGACCTCAATTTATCTATCACGGTCTTGTTGGCATATCCTGAACCCAATTTACATGCGTCACAATTACGATATGAATACTTCTGGACAAGTGACCCAACTCGTCCGAATTCAGTTGCTGCGGGCACGATTATTTCACAAGAAGATGCGCCTTTTGGCATGTTGTTTGAGGACAATGACGACTCCGTATTGGTTTTCAAAGACATGGATAATACACCTCAAGACTTCCCAATGATTCGGGAGATACTGAGCATGAATGGTGCAACGGCTGCTGCGGCAGCCCCACTTTGGTCTCGTATGCGTTGGTTTGGTGCATTGATTATCCGCACCACACAACCTGATATTCTCGATAGCAACTACATTCGCTTTATGCAGTCGATTGCTGACCAAGTTGCGTTACAAGTCGAAAATCAGAAATTACTGGAAGAAACACAGTTTGAACGCCGTCGCTTGAGTGAAATTCTGGAAACCTTGCCCGTGGGTGTTATGGTGCTTGATCCTGATACAATGATTCCGATTTCGATTAATGACCGTGTGGTTCAATTATTGGGTCGGGATGTGAGTTTGGAAGAACCATTCACTGCCGATGCTTATGATATGTACCGAACAGGGACTGATTTACGATATAAGACCAATGATTTGCCCATGTATCGTGCCTTGAAAGACAAGCGACAGGTTATCCCATCTGAAGACATTGTGATTATCCGAGAGTTGTATCAACGCGATTTATCGATTAGTGCTGCGCCTATTTTTACCGATAATGGCGACATCCGCGTAATTATTGCTGCTCTCAACGATATTAGTACCTTGCGTGGTATGGAAAACACCATGCAGGAAAACTTGCGTGAAACAGTGATGCTCTATGAAACGCAACGTGCGTTAACTGAATCTGAGACACTTGAAGACTTGTATCAATCACTCACGATGCAACTCGCCCTATTGCAACCAACTAATGGTCATTTGTTGATTGCTGAGGACGATTATCAAGTATCACTGGTTGGTAGCTTGATGACACCGTTAAATAACGTCGATGCGATTAGACCTTTGCTACAAAATACCTTGGTCAATGTGGATGATGTGCAACGATATAGTGACTTAGATGAAGAGATTCGACACGAGTTAAGTGGTGCAGATACACGCTCTGTTTTGGTTATTCCACTAGCAACACGCACACGACAACATCCTTTGGGTTGGTTGATGCTAACGCACGATGAGCCTGAAGCATTCACCATGGAACAAGAACGTACCATGACAAGTATTGGTGATATGGCTAGTCAAGCTATCGACAACCAATTGCTGGTCGCAAGTACACAAGTAGCCCTAGCCGAAACAGAAGCCTTGTATTCAGCTAATACTATGATTAGTCGTGCAACAGACCTAGATACTTTGTTTGGTGCAATTGAAAACTTACTGAATCGACTACAACCTGATATGAAAGCAGCTTTCATCATTGATGATGGTCGTACTCAGGAAATGTTCAAAGTCGGTTTTGATAACACTGAGCTTGACCTAGAGCATCTCATGCAACTCCCCTTGTCGAATAAAGATGGCTTATATGTAGCGGACATTACCCGAAATACACTAAGTCAGTTTGAGCTAGAGATTGCTAAAGCAGGTCACATTGCTGCATTTGCTGCCATCAATTTACGTGTTAAAGACACGATTGGCGGACGCTTGCTTATTGGTTATGAGCGTCCTCACGCATTTAGTAAAAGTGATGAGCAGTATCTGAATTCGATTGCTGATAGTGCGAGTATTCAACTCGATAATCAGGTCTTGCTGGGACAAGTTCAAAATACCTTGCAAGAAACCACCGTACTGTATCAAGCATCCAAAGCCTTGATTGATGTGACTGAACCGAACGAAATCATTGATGTTATTGTGACCTATGTGATTCCGCCACATGTGACGCAAGTATTCATCGCTATGCTCAATATGCCAGATTGGGATGCACCATCGGCAGCTATTGACATCGTGGCTGGTTGGCAAGAAGATGACGAACTTGATTTGGTTGGTGTCAACTTGACTCACAATCAATTCCCTGCATGGACACAGTTATCCTCAGACCGTGTGCTGACTATCAATGATGTTCACGACATGAATAATGGCTTAGATGACATTGAACGCATGAGTATCGAAAGCCTTGATGCACGTTCGCTGGTCGTGATGCCATTGCGTGCGGCTGGACGTGCGATTGGTGCAATTTGGCTGGGGTCTCCAGAAGCCTATGATTATACTGACCGTGATTTACGTATCTTCCAAGCCTTCGCCGAGCAAACATCGCTCTCATTAGAGGCAAAACGCTTACTGGAACAAACTGAGGAACGGGCTCGTCAACTACAGACATCGGCGGTTATCTCGCAGAATGTCGGGCAAATTCTTGACCTTGATGTTTTGTTACCGCAGGTAGTTGACCTGATTAAATCACAATTCACATATGACCATGTACAAATCTTCTTGATGGATGATGAGAACGACTGGGCGATGTTGAGAGCTAGCACAGGTGAAGCAGGCGAAAAATTGCTAGATGCTAAGCATCGTTTGCAACGTGGCTCACAGTCCGTGATTGGTCAAGTGACAGAGTTAGGTGAACCGAGCATTGCACTGGATACAGCCGATGCCGATGTTGTGCATCAGCCGAATCCATTTTTGCCGATGACACGCTCTGAAATGGCATTACCCATGATTGTGAAGGGCGAAATTGTAGGTGCGCTGGATGTACAATCCAATTCGTCCAATGCCTTCACTGATGAAGATATACAAGTGCTCACCTTGCTTTCGTCACAGATTGCAGTGGCAATTGATAATGCGCGTCTGTATGAAGAGACACAACGTAGTGCTAGCGATATGTCATTCTTGTTCGAGTTAGCATCGAACGCAGCATCTGCTGAAAGCCTTGATGAAGCACTTGACTATGTATCCAATGAAGTACGCTATAACACCCGTGCTGACCTTGTGGCGATTTATTTGCCACAAATGTATGAAGATTATTATGGCAATCGAAAACACATGCTGGAAATCAATACCCTAGCATTTGAAGATGAACTACCGCTCAATGAAGTGGATAGCAGCGAAATGGGTGATAATACCCATCTTGTTGGGATTGTTTCTGAACATGCACAACCTCAGATTGTACAAAATATTGCACACGAAGGTCGTTATCACCCTATATCACAAAGCTGTCAATCTGCTATCGTGTTGCCGATTATGTCAGGTAATAGCTTGGTCGGTATCATCGCGCTGGAAAATCGCCGTCTGAATGCTTATACACCTGATACATTGACTTTGCTACAGACGCTAACGGGATCAATCGGCGCAATTATCCAGAACACATTGTTGGTTGAACAATTACAAGCATCGGTTGAACAGTTGCGCGAGGTTGACCGCCTCAAGAGTCAGTTCTTGGCAAGTATGTCTCACGAATTACGGACACCACTTAACTCGATTATTGGTTTCAGTAAGGTGATGCTGAAAGGGATTGATGGACCACTTACTGAGATGCAAGAACAAGATTTGACGACTATCTATAATAGTGGTAATCACCTCTTACGTTTGATTAACGATATTCTTGACCAAGCGAAGATTGAAGCTGACGAAATGAACTTGAAATTCACTTACTTCGAGATGAAGCCACTCGTGGAAAGTGTGAAATCAATTGCGATTGGTCTGCTAAAAGATAAACCTGAATTGAAGTTAATAGTTGATGTCGCGGATGGTTTACCAGAGGTTTATGGTGATGAAATCCGCAGTCGCCAAATTTTGCTGAATATCGTCACGAATGCGATTAAATTCACACAAGATGGTAGCGTGACGATGAGTGTGTATGCTATTGAAGGCGACCCTGCCCCGATGATTCGGGTAGACGTAACTGACACAGGTATTGGGATTGCTGAAAAAGACCTCCCGACGGTATTCCAGCAATTCCGTCAAGTTGATAATTCATTGACGCGCACCGTTGGTGGGACAGGTCTCGGCTTGCCATTATCAAAATCATTGGCAGAGATGCAAGGTGGCGAGTTAACGGTTGCATCAGAAGTCGGTGTTGGCTCAACCTTCAGTGTGACGATTCCGACATATGAAGGTGCAGGTGAAGCCCTTGAACGCCAACGTGAAGCAAAACGCACTCAAGCAAAGCCGATAGTCTCTAAACTACCATCATCGACTGAGAGTGGATTGATTAGTCGGAAAGATGTTGAAGAAGCTCGCCGACGTGCTGCGGAAGAAGCTCAAGCTAACGGACATGGCACAAACGGCAGTAAAGATAAGAAAGATACACAAGAAGTCAGAATTGTCAAATCAGGTTCAATGATTGATACCAATGTCACCCGCAGTATTCCGATTGTCACACAAAAACGTGAAATTATTTTGGTGGAAGATGATAAGACGATGGTCGATCAATTCCGTCGGATTCTACAACGCGAAGGGTTTGACGTGACGACGGCTGACTTCGCTGCTTTTGCTGAGGCGATGATTGGTCAGATTCGTCCGAATGTGGTGATTTTGGATGTGAACTTTGCTGATGGCGCAGGTTGGGAAATCCTCAAGAACTTAAAAGAGCGAGATGACACCTTTGATATTCCTATCGTGGTGACTACGATGGATGCTGACAGCGAACGAGCATATCGTCTGGGAGCGCACACCTTCATTGAGCGTCCATTTTTGCCTGATGAGTTATTGGAATCTGTTCTAAAAGCAGAAAAAGAAAGTCAACGCGAACGTATCCTCATCATTGATGACCAGCCAGAAGCGATTCGTCTCTTGACGCAGATGTTGGAAGAAAATAGCGATTTCAAAGTCTACAGCGCACAAAGTGGCGATGAGGGCATTTCCTTAGTGGCGCGTCGTCGTCCGAACTTGATTATCCTTGATTTGCGGATGCCTGGTAAAGATGGCTTTGCGGTGTTGGATGAGTTGCGTGGCAATCCCGAAACGGCAAAAATTCCTGTGCTCGTTGTAACAGGCGAGATGGATTTGAGCAATTCTGAGCAAGAGCAATTAATTGATATTCATGTCTTACGTAAGACAGACATCAGCCAAGAAGAGTATGAGCTATTCATCGACAATATTCGCGCATACATTGAAGACCATAACAAGAAAAAATAGGACAATCCATGGCAATCAAGCAACAAATTCTACTAGAATGTACTAATTGTCACACGATAACGGATTTTAAAGCCTTTGCAGGGACATGCCCCAATTGTGGGGAGCGCATCATGGAGGCGCGTTACGAACTGGATAAAATCAATGTTGAGGAGTGGCTGGTTGACCTCAAGAGTCGTTCGTCATCATTGTGGCGTTATCACGAAGTGTTGCCCATCTACGATACAGATAATATCGTGTCGATGGGCGAAGGTGCAACGCCACTCATCAAAAGTGAGCATCTGGCAGCCAGTCTCGGTTTAAAGAATTTGTACATCAAAGATGAACGTCAAGGACCGACAGGCAGTTTCAAAGACCGTCAGGCAACAGTGGCGATTACAGCACTCAAAGAAATGGGTGTAGATGATGTTGTTGTCGCGAGTACAGGCAATGTGGCGATTGCGTATTCGGCATATGGCGCACGGGCTGGTATTCATCTATGGGCATTTTTCCCTGCGTTGACCCCTAACGATAAAATGCGCGAAGCGGCTGTGTATGGCTCAGAAATTATCAAGACAACAGGCACATACGACCAAACAAAAGAACTCGCGGCTAATTTTGCTAAGAATAAAGGCTTATTCCTCGATAAGGGGATTAAGAGCATTGCCGCTACCGAAGCCATGAAAACTATGGCGTATGAAATCGCGGAGCAATTAGGTGAGATTTTTGAAGATGGTAAAAAATGGAAAGCCCCTGATTGGTTCTTACAGGGTGTTTCTGGTGGATTAGGACCGATTGGCTTGGCAAAGGGTTTCCGTGAGATGCACGGATTTGGTCTGATTGATAAAAAACCTGCTTACGGAATGATTCAATCAGTTGGGTGTGCGCCGATGGTCGAAGCCTTCTCGCGTGGGCAACGGGTCGCCACACCAATTGAAACATCTGATTCAGTGATTGTGACACTGGCAACGGGTAATCCTGGGCGTGCTTATGAGATTTTGTATGATTATGTGCAAGAAAATGGCGGACATTTTGAGGCTGCATCTGATGAGGAAGCCTTCAATGCGATTCGATTATTGGCGCGGTTGGATGGTATTTCTGTCGAACCTGCAACAGGGGTAACATTCGCTGGTTTAATCCGTATGGTACGTCAGGGGATTATCAAGCCTGATGATGTGGTCGTCGTCAATTGTTCTGGACATACCCTCCCCGTTGAAAAACAAATTTTGGGCGAAAAATGGCAAAGAACGGTTGACCTATCGCAAGCTGCAACGGCTGCCCCAATTCCTGAAGCTGGATTGATTGATGCCGTTGGTACAATCAAAGGCAATCTCAAGCGAGTAGTGGTGATTGAAGATAATGAAAATGCTGCCAAATTGATGAGCCGTATTTTGGAAACTCGCGAAAATAGCGAAGTTTATCTGGCACATAATGGTGCATCGGGCTTAGAAATTATCCGCGAGATAAATCCAGATTTGGTCATCACTGATTTGATGATGCCTGATGTCGATGGGTTTACAGTGATTGAGACGATGCGCGGTGATGAGAAACTCAAAGAGATTCCCATTGTGGTGGTATCAGCTAAAGATTTGACAGCCCGTGAAAAAGAATTCCTTGATACCAACACAGATATGATGTTGCAAAAGGGGTCATTCATTGATGATGCGTTTGTGGATACCTTAATCGCCAAGTTGAATTAGCATCTATAAATCATCGTTTCGATTTTAAGCGGACGGCATGAATGCCGTCCCCTACGAAAATACAATTTTTACACAAGCGTCTTGTTTTTTGATTATGTCTGAGACACAACAATCCTCATCTATCAATTCTCGTGGTGTTATAGCTGCGCTAGCGACACCTTTCTTTTTGGGCGTTGCGCCGATTCTGGGTAAGTTTGCCATTGAAGCAAATGCTGACCCTTTCACGGTGGCAGCCCTGAGAACGATTGTTGCTGTCACATTGCTTTGGATTGGTTATGGGCTTTTCTTTCGTAAGTATATCTTCATCTATCCTGCCGGTTTAATGGGCTGTGTGGTGATTGGCATCGTCAATGGCTTGGGGTCACTTTTTTATTATGGTGGTCTGGAATTATTAGATGCTTCGTTAGTGCAACTCATCAACGGGGTGTATCTGGCATTTGCGGTCTTATTATCGCGCATTGGTGGACAAAAAACAGACATCCGCACAACTATTCGCGTCCTGATAGCCTTAGTTGCATTGGTAATGATTACTGGTTTGAGCGCGACGGGAGTCAATTGGCTTGGGGTTGGATACATGCTAGCCAATGCTCTCATGTTCGCTGGAACAGTTATCCTAAGCCAATATGTGCTCTACGAAATGCCAGCACCGACAGCAGCACTCTATATTCTGACAACAATGGGCGTGGTGGTGACGATGGTTTGGCTTGCGGTTGCCCCACCGATGGCTCAGATTAATATTATTCCAGCGATGATAGCCATTGTTGGCTTGGGTGTGACAACAGCCCTATCACGTTTGGCGATGTTTGCGAGTGTCAAAATTTTGGGTGGGATGCAGACTGCGATTATGGCAGCAGCAGAAATCGGCGTTGCCTTGGTCTTTGCCTTCATCCTCCTCGGTGACCAACTCACTGTCGGTCAATGGGCAGGGGTTGCGCTATTGATGACGAGTATTTTACTGATTCGCCAGAAAGATTTATTGCCTCGCGGATTTAACCCGAATGCGCTGATTGTTGCCAATATGTCGAGTGTGCAATTTCAACGGATTGCTTTTCATCGGGCATTTGGCACAAGCGAAACTGATAACTCTGAGAATACGATGGGGACAATCACCACACAAGAACTATTAGCCATCCAGAAAATGATGGGCGCGGAGGTTGGTGGACTTGACCCCTTTCCTATCAAAAAATCGCAACAATTTATCGGGGATATCATTGGCTATGACCCAACTATTACGACACGCCCTGCTAATCCACCGATTGATGCAGACGATATGCCAAATCCGCCCAATAATGAGACACAAGATGAGGAATGGTAGCCTGTTTTTATCTGATAAGCCATACATCTGCTGTTATTGAATTAGAACAATTTTTCTAATATAATCAAGTTATCAGTTCAATAATTAGGCAAATCTTCATGTCAGAAGCTATCACCCCCACTCTATTTGATGATGCTGTCGATGCTGTTATCAATGGTGATTTAGAGCAACTCCAGCACTTATTACAAACACATCCCACCTTAGCGACTGCTCACAGCCATGCCACACATCAAGCGACCTTATTACATTATGTGAGTGCGAATGGCATTGAAGCTGATAAGCAGAAAACACCACCAAATATCGTTACTGTTGCCAAAATATTGCTGGAAGCAGGTGCGAATCCTAATCAGATGAGTAACATTTACGGCGGAGGCATCGGAAGCACACCTTTGGTCGGCTTAGTTTCGAGTTCACACCCAGCCGATGCTGGCGTTATGTACGAGTTAGTGATGCTATTTTGTGAGTTTGGCACACCTGATGGTATCGCCAATGATAGTTTGCCTCTACGGACAGCGATTAGTTTTCGTCAACGTGATGCTATTCGTGCTTTGGTAGACAGTGGTGCAAGAACTGATCATCTCGTGACAGCATCGGCAACAGGCAATCTTGAGCAAGTAAAGGCAATCTACTCAGAAACACCTACGCCTTATCACGATAGTTTTGGGCAGACTTGGACTACAGCACAAACAATCCATGAACATGCTTTAGCTATTGGCGCAATGGTTGGTCATTTGGATATTCTGCGATTTTGGGTTGAGCAAGGTGTTGATATTGATGCCAAAGCATCGAGTTCAGAAGATTCGGCATTGCTTGAGGCGATTATGGGTGGTTATGGTGAAGTAGTACAGTATTTGTTAGAGCAAGGTGCTGATGCGAGTGAGCTTACATATCCTACAGGGAACGAAACTTTAGACAAAATCATACGACCTTATGTGGAAAAATAGGACGTGTTATGAGCAACACGCCCTACATCAGACTATTTGAGTGTGATGCTCACAGGGCAATGGTCACTGCCCATAACATCGGTATGAATGGTAGCTTCTTGAAGTGAGTCGGTTAGAGATGGTGAGGTGATGAAATAATCCAACCGCCAGCCGACATTACGTTGACGCGCACCAGCACGATACGACCACCAGCTATAAGCCTCTTCTAAATCAGGATTGAAATGGCGGAAGGTATCGACATACCCTTCTTCGTCAAACCATTTGGTGAGGAATTCACGTTCTTCGGGACGAAAGCCTGGTGTTTTGTGATTGGTTTTAGGACGCGCAAGGTCGATTTCTTTGTGCGAGATGTTAATATCACCACAAACGATGACATTTTTGCCCGCATCACGCCATTCGTTGCAACGGTCTAAAAGTGCTTGGCAGTAATCGAGTTTGAAAGGGACGACATCTACCCCTTTGCTCGCACTTGGCACATAAGTCGCTACAAACATAAAATCATCGTATTCGGCAATGACAGTACGCCCTTCTGCATCGAATTTTTCGATTCCTAAGCCAATTTCTACAGATTTCGGCTCTATTCGGGAATAGAGGGCAACGCCACTGTAGCCTTTTTTCTCGGCAGATGCCCAGTAAGTGTGATACCCTTCTGGCTTGAGTAACGCATCATCCAATTGGTCAGGATGTGCTTTAGTTTCGTTAACGCCTAAAATATCAGGCTTGGCTTCTTGCAACCAATCGAGAAAGCCTTTTTTTTGGGCAGCACGAATGCCGTTGACGTTCCATGAGTAGAGTTTCATGTTGGTAATTTCCTCTTTGTGTCGTTGTCTATCATGGGTCTATAATAGCAGGACTCAATGAGCAGACAATTTGTAAGTTTTTCGTTGTTAGTCATTGGTTATGAGTAAGTCCGTTTAGAATACAATACAACGTATAGATTTGTGGTGATTTCACGTAAGAATAGGGTTTTTATGGCACATACTATTATTTGTACTGAGTGTAATGCAATCGCTAAGCCCCTAGATTGGCAGTGTCAAGCATGTGGTGGCATCCTTGATTTTGAGCAATTTCCACCATTTGTCGGCGATAAAATTGATATGGCAGATACAACACTCTGGCGTTACAAAGATTGGCTCGGTTTGGAGCGACAAGTCACACTCGGCGAGGGTATGACTCCACTAGTCAAGACAAAGGTCAATGACTTTGATTTCTATGCCAAGCTAGAGTATTTGAATCCAACGGGATCGTATAAAGATCGTGGCACGACAACGCTGATAAATCACATTGCACAATATGATGTTCCTGAAGTTATTGATGACTCATCAGGCAATGCAGGGGCATCACTAGCAGCGTTTGCAAGTGCGGTTGGCATCAAGTCAAGAATTTTTGTACCCGCCGATGGGTCAGAGGCAAAGAAGCAACTCATCCGTGCTTTTGGTGGCACATTAGAAGAAATCTCAGGGGTGCAACATGCTAAAACGGAAGCGTGTCACGCAGCAGCCAAAACAACGACTTACGCAAGCCATGCGTGGTGTCCTTATTTTTTGTTAGGTCAAATCACAGCAGGTTTTGAAATTTGGGAGCAACTTTTGCCTAATTTCCCTGATGCGATTGTGACCCCTGTGGGGCATGGTGCATTATTTTTAGGGATTGCACGCGGTTTTCAGTTATTGAAAGAAGCAAAGCTCGTTCCGCATGTGCCGAAGATGTTTGCGATACAGTCCGAGATGGTTGACCCTGTCGTGCAAGGCTTTGAATCAGGCGCAGATATTCCGCCTCGTGTGGATGAACGCGGACGAACAGTTGCAGATGGCATCATGGTTAATCAACCTGTGCGTGGTGCGGAAGTATTAGCAACGATTCGTAATACAGGTGGTGCAGCGTTTCGTGTGACTGATGAGCAAATCACACAAGCACGAACAGCCCTCGCGCAGAAGGGTCTCATCGCTGAACATACGAGTGCAGTGACCGTTGCGAGTCTACCACAGGTGATGGCACATTTGGATGAAGGGGCAGTAGTGGTCTGTTGTCTGACGGGGAATGGCTTAAAGAGCATATAGCAGTCAGCGATTAGCTTTCAACAGTCAGAATCCAACCCATATGAAAAATCAAAATCGGGAGCGTTTGAAACACTCCCTTACGCTTGTTCAATCCATTTTCAGATGTTAACTTCACCAATTGAGCGTTTTTTCGACGCGACGGAGTTCATCCAAGCGAGCGCGGTAATCTGGCATGTGAGTTTCGACAATTTTCCAGAATTTTTTACTATGATTGAGTTCGATGAGATGTGCGAGTTCATGGCAAACGATATATTCGGCTAGGTGAGCATCAAGCCATGTTAGGCGACTATTGAGTGTGACTGTGCCTTTGCTACTGCAACTGCCCCATTTGCGTCGCATATCTCGGAATTGGACACGACTGGCTTTGACATTAAGACGTTGGGCATAATCTTTGACCATTGCTTTAATGGCTTTTTGTGATGTGCGCTCAGGTGGTGCTTCGGGGATATTATCACCAAATTGTGCCAATCCTTTTTTGATGAAGGCTTGCACATCAGGATGGTCCGCGCTGAGTTGATATGGAATATAGACTTCGACCATGCCGACTGTTGGGCGCATCATCAGATTATGACGCTTTTGCCGATAAATTTTGATTTTGGGTGTCATGCGTCTGCTCCGTGAAATCAACGCCTTCATTGTACGCTTGACAAGCTACAGGGGCAATCCGCTACAATTCGCGCTCTAACCATCGTAAGTCAGAAAATCAGCTATGCACCGTTTGCGTCATTTATTCATCATTTTGGGATACATCATTATCACGTTGATTGTCATTGGCAATCCACCTGAGAGGCTTTTGACGCATCTCATCGGCAATGACATCGGCGATAATTATGAGATGCTCCGCAATATTTGGTGGTTCACATTTGCAATTGAAATGGGCGAACCCATCTTTTATCAGTCATGGCTGGGGTATCCTGATGGGATTAATGGTGCGATTTTTATCAGTGTGCCATTGCAATATTTTCCGATGTGGGCATTGGCGTTCATCATGCCATTGCATGTCGCGTATAACCTGACGATTGTCTTGTGGATGACTCTTAATGGCTGGGCGATGTTTTTACTAGTGCGTTATCTGCTAAATGATGATTTATGGCTACCGCCGTTCATTGCTGGCATTGTCTATCTGGCATTTCCGATTTTTCAGGGGCATTTGGCAGAAGGTCATGCTGGCTTGATGGTCGCATGGGCAGTACCACTCTATATTTGGGCATTATTTCGGTACACCAGCACAGATAGGTATCGCTGGCGATGGTTAGCAGTGTGCATTCTGTTTTTCTACTTGAGCACCACAGGGCACATTTTGCAATCTATTTATGTGCTGATGCCTGTCACAGGGACATTTTTACTCGGGAAGCTATGGCAAGGTAATTGGGAAGCAGTCAAACGCATCATCGGTATGGGATTGTTGGCAAGTGTGCTATTGCTGGTGATTCTTGCTCCTGCTATTTTGGATGCGACTAGTGCAACTTATAGTAGTGTTGGCGGATTCACGCGCTTTAGTGCCGATGCGCTAGCAATTGTATCGCCTTCATTTTTGCATCCTGTATTTGGGCAATTAGATTATACGCGGTCAGTGAATGGGATTAATCTCGGTGAGGGATTGGCTTATTTAGGCATGATAAGTACTCTATTCACTTTAATTGCACTATGGAATGTTCGGGAAGCGCGTTGGTGGGCATTACTAGCTGGGATTGCCTGGCTATTCTCATTAGGACCTGTGTTGAAAGTTCTAGGTGAGCCTTTAATGCTCGGCAACAATACAATTTCACTACCTTTTGCACTATTACAAAATTTGCCAGGATTTAGTTTGGCACGGACACCTGCACGCTTTAATTTTACACTTGCGCTTGCGATAGCTGTATTGGTCGGTTACGGCTTAGGATGGTTATGGCACAAACGCAACGGCGCGTGGCGATATGGCTTAGCAATTTTAGTAGCGTTTGGCATTGTGTGGGAGTATCAATCGTTTTGGGGGCAACCGATGCGCTCTGTGGAACTGCCTGATGCTGTCACCAGCTTACGTGAAGATGACAGTATCCGTGCTGTGTTGAATATTCCCTATCAGCATGATTTGGTCGCCAAAGATGCACTCTTCTATCAGATAGGACATGAACAGCCTTTGATTGCGGGACAAATCACGCGCACAACCCCTGTGAATCCTGCAAAATTAGCGATGTTGCAAACGACGCTTGACCCTCAACTCCTATCCGAAGCAGGAGCAGATATTGTGATTTTGCATCATGCGCGTGCTGATGAAATTGGTATGTTAGAGACATTATCGACACAAGCAAATAATCAACTTGGTGAGGCGATTTATCGGGATGAGCGGATTGCTATCTATCGTGTGCCGAGTGTCTCATCTGAGATTGGCTTGGATTATACAATTGATCGCACAATAACGACTCTGAATGATGAAATCAATCTCGTTGGTCATGCTATCTATAATTGGCAAGGTCAGCAGTATGTATGGTTACAATGGCGATTTGATGAGGCGCGACCTGATACAGATGTACGATTTGTACACATCATAGATGAGGCTGGTGAGATTGTGCTACAGGATGATATATCGCTTGGTGCAATTGATGCTGGTGAGGTGCGAACAGAGTTATTGGTGTTTGATATGAGTCAATTGGTATCAGGGACATACACAATTCGCACAGGTTGGTACGATTTTAGCACCTTGACCAATTATAGGACCGAAGATAGTCAAGAAGCGATAGTAATTGGTGAATAAGATAATGGTTCAAAGTTAATCGCGGACACGCAGAAGCGTGTCCCTACGAAAAACGTTATTAAAACACTAACCAATTGAGTGAAGCAAAGATGGCATCTGTGCCACGCATTTCCATCGGTAAGGCGAAGACTTGGTAGGCAGCCAACATCAGAAGCAATAGGACAATTGCCCATGGCATCATTCCGCCGAAGCTAGCACGTTTACCGTAGGCTCTATCTGCGGAACGCAACGCTATTACCATACTCCAGAGAAAACCACCTAGTAAAGCAATCAACTGAATCGCTCCGATGATGTTTTGGTCAACGACAAAGCCATAGGTTGCCCAATCACCGCGTGTTGCGCCAAAAAATTCTTGAAGAATCGGCACGAAGGATAACGGTGCAATTAAGAAGTGAAAAACGTAGTGTGCTATCCAAATGCCTAAACCCAATGGAATGAAGGCTGGCGCAAAAGTTGCTACAGTATCACGCAAGGATAGTTGTTCGGCTGTGTTGGTAATAATCTGTGAGATTTTTGCTGCACCAAGCGCAAATACTATCGGCGCGAGAATTGCCCCCACGAAGAAAATCAAGAAAAGTGGCACAAATTCGTCTGTGAAGCCAATGGTAGCAAACCATTCGAGCAAATCAAAGACAGGGGGTACCATGCCAAAGGCGTTAACGACAGCGAAGAACGATAACATAATCACAAATAGTGACATATCCCAACGCTTTGCCCATGTACCTGATTTGAGCAATTCACGCCCAGGTGTGCGTGCCATCCAGCCGATGTTATCGTGTGGACAGGCACGGACACAATCAAGGCACAGTACACAATCCATATTGCCTTTAATCTGTGGTGGGAATAGTTCTGTGCCACAGCCAAGTGTTCCTTGTGGATTATGCTCTACTTGGACATCTTTATAATGTAAGTTGCCATCAGCATCAATAAATGGGATTTTATCAATACGGATGATGCTTTCAGTGGTGTAACTGCCATTGACACATTCTTTACCTTGGCAACTCTGGCAAACAGCATGGTCTTTGATAGCGATTTGTGTCGGTGCAGATGAGGCATAGACAAAATTAAATGACCCTAGTGGGCACACATATTTACAAAAAACAGATTCTTTAAAAAATGCTTCGAGCGCGAAGGATGCAACAAAATATGCCACAATCAGCCATGCTGTGAGTGTAGGACTCGCCCATAAATCGAGATATTCGTATATAAAGAAAATCGCAAATAGTGCAATAATCGCTAGCCATTTATTGCGTAAAAATTGTGGGAAGCGTGCACCACTGATTGAGAGTTTTTTAGCCAGTGTACGTGGAATGGTGAAAGGGCATCCCATGCAAAAGACATTGCCAAGCAATAAGAGAGCCAAAACTATCAAACCGCGATAATGTACCCAAGGCAAAACTGTCGCTAAGTTTTCGGCAGCATTTTGAGGTCCTGTGAAACCATCATAGAGAAGGGCGATGGTTATAATCAGTAACGGAATTTGTAGTAACAAGCGTCCATAACGAGATTTAAGTGCAGAGCCAATAATCGGAATACTCAAGAGGTCAAATGCCGATTGCGGACGGTAGAGAGGCGATGCGTTCTGTTTCGGTTTGGAGGTAGCAGTTGCCATAACGTTAGCCTTTATCAAGACTGTTGATAATCAAAAATAGGGCGACCTGTGCCACCCTATTCTACCGCATTCGTTCAAATTACTCAGAGGTTTCTGTTGCTTCCATATCTTCCATGGCATCTTCGACTTCGTTATCTTCATCGTCAGATTCCATGTCCATATCGTCCATGTCTTCATCGGATTCCATATCCATGTCGCCCATGTCCTCATCAGACTCCATATCATCCATATCCATTTCTGGGATGGTGGCAGGACGCGCCCAGAAGCCACTGAGAACTAAATCGCCTGATTCGATGGTTGTTACTTCTTCTGGTGCAACAGAAGCAATCACAAAATCGGCTTCAACAGTTGTGCCATCCTCAAATTCAAGTGTAATTGTGATTGTTTCGCCTTCAACGAGGTCACTTACTGGGTCAATCAGCATCAAGTGCAAGCCACCAGGTGCGAATTCCACAGTTTCACCTGAATCAACTAGAATACCGTTCTCTTGTTCGACCATGCTTGCCATATCATTTTCATCGACAATGGTTTCGTGCAGTTCAATCATGCCAATGCCTTCTGCACTTGCACCAACTAAGATGACTTCGCTATCGCCATTATTGGTGATGGTGAGGTATGCGCCACTAGTCACGCCTGACATATCCATATCGTCCATGTCCATGTCACCCATATCATCCATGTCCATGTCGTCCATATCCATATCATCCATACCATCGCCTTCGACACCATCAATGGTATATTCGATGGTTGTGGATTCGCCATTCGCAAGGGCAACAGTTACATCGAAAATCCAGTCCCCACCCATTGAGAATTCAACAGGAACAGTATAGACACCGTCTGTGTTCTCTGTCGTGGGTTCAGATTCAAATGGAACCATACCAGCGTGGGTCATTGTGCCAAAGACAGTTACTGTTGCATCGGTGATAGGGTCGCCTTCAGTAGTACTGACCGTTACAAACATATCGGTTGTGCCAACAGCAGGTTGTTCGCTATCCAACGCAACCTCGACATTAACGTTTTCAAGCGTAACTTCTTCGGGTTCAGCACGGCATCCAACAAGGACGAGTGATAATACGAGTGTTGATACGAGTAGTAATTTTTTCATTTGTTTGTCCCTTCTTGTGTACAATCTTTCAATGTGAATTATATCACAAGTAGATGGTGTTTCTATATTAGTTGATGCAGATTTAACAATTGATGGCTCAACGTGATAAACTGTACAAGCAATTTGTGCCACTTTCTGGTATCTTAGGCGTATAGATTAATAGACACACCGTTGTTAGGGGACATCAATGGATAGTACCATGAAACAATTGATGGCTGTGTTTTCCCTGATGTTAGGATTATCATTAGGAATACCATATGCGGTCAGTGAAGCAGACGAGAGAAATGCAGGTTGGCTTATGTTAGCGATACTCTTTTTACTTATAGCATTAGGATTTTATCTGTGGATTATGCGTGAACAACGCACCGCAGAAGATGCAGCAAAAGATGCCTTAGATGCTGCAGAAGAAAATCTCAAGAAATTAGAAGCACAGGCAACAGATGCAACTGAGGCAGATGATACGACAGCCTCTACACCGTTTGCTGAACCTGAGTCTGTGGAAGATGAACGCATCGAAACCGATGTGACTGCAGCGACAGATGTTGCTCTCGATTTATCATCTGATGCAGATGATAGCGATATTGCAGACGATATGTTTGATGTAACAGGTGACCCTGCCCCCCCTGCTGAACCAGCCATATCAACCGAAACGGATGCTGATGATAGTGACGCTGAAGTAAGTGGGACTGTCATTGAAGTGGAAGATGTTGAGGATATCGAAGAATTGGCTGAAGATACTCAAGCAGGTGACCCTGTGGCAGAAACAGCAATTGCCGATGAATCCGCAGCACCTGATGCTGATGTTGAACCCGATGACTTTGAAGTGAAGGCTGGCACAGGTGATAACATCGACTTAACTGTGATTGAAGGCATCGGTCCTAAATATCAAAAGATTCTAAATAAGGCAGGGATTACGACTTTTGCACAATTAGCAGCAATGAGTGCTGACGAGATTGTGAACCTTGTCAAAGCGAATGGTGGACGCAAGGCAGCTAGCATGGTCAGTTGGGCAGACCAAGCGAAACTCGCTGATGCAGGTGATTGGGAAGCCCTTGATAAATTGCAAGATGAGCTAACAGGCGGACGTAGAGATTAAATCTACAGCGCAAATGTTGAATCTGAGGATGATGTTGGTATAGTATCATCCTCTTTTTATACATCGTTACACGAGATTATATTCTTGCCTCAGCATCTTAATTTGTTTCAAGATGTCCTCAAGGGGTTGGTGAATATCAACATCATCAATCAAACTTTGAATTGCCTGTTGAGTGGTCTTTAAATCTTCTGATGTAGCTACACCAATTTTTAACTGAGCACGTACTTCAAATTCAAGCACAAGTATATTAGCTAATTCAGTCATAATTTTCACATCAACATCTGACCATTCGCGTGGTTCACTATCAATGACACAAAAAGAGCCTAATGATGTCTTGTTACTCAAGGTTAAGGGAATACCAAGATAACCGATGACACTCAAATCAGGAATTGCTTGATTATTTTTGAGAGTCTCATGCTGACGTGCGTCAGTTACAACAAGTGGTTCGTTGTTAATAACAACATGCTGGCAGAATGAATGTGATAGTGGTGTCTGCCGACGGGACTTCCATGGTTCAGGTAAACCAACATAGCTTTTAAAGAATTGGTAATTTGATGCAACCATTGACACAAGTGATACATTGGTTTTCATGATTTGACTAGCGAGTTGAGTGAACTGATCATAGGTTGTTTCGAATTCATTATCTAATAGTGATAAATCGCGCAAAACCATCAAGCGTTGAACGTTTAATAATATAGAAGACTGATACTTGTTATTCATAACAATATAAAACCTTTTATAAATTTAAAGTACAACTGTTCAAAGAATTATAACAACAGAGACTAATTCTGCATCAGCCAAGTGGTTAGTCTTACAGTAGTAGATAACACAAGAGGTCTGAGTAAATTCAGACCTCTTTGGTATTTTTGCATATTCTCAAATTTGATATAGTGAGCGGGCAGAGACCCGCCCCTACAATTGATGCTTTAGGCACAAAGATTATCTATCTTATGCGCCTTCAACTTCGGCTTCAGCAGTTTCGAGCGTTTCGCCATCTTCATTGATAAGAAGCAGTGTTTTACCTTCTTCATCCGTGGTGACTTTAACTGTGCTTGCCAATGGGAAGCGACCACCGAGAATACCTTCGGAGAGTTCATCTTCAACAGCATTGACAATTAAGCGACGAAGCGGACGTGCACCATATTCGCTATCATAGCCTTCGGTTGCAAGCCATTCACGCGCTTCTTCGGTGACATCGAGTGAAATTGCATGTTCAATCAGACGTGCACGCAATTTGTCGAGTTCGAGGTCAACAATTTGCTTGATTTCGTCTTGTGTGAGTGCACGGAAGATGACTGTGCCATCAACACGGTTTAAGAATTCTGGACGGAACATACGACGTACTTGATCCATCACGTTCTTGGACATATCGCTGTAGTCTTCTTCATCGACCTTGTTGGTATCAATGGGTGCAAAGCCCAGACGTGCCTGACGTTTAATCATATCAGCACCAACATTACTGGTCATGACAACGATGGTATTGCGGAAATCAACACCACGTCCGCGTGCATCTGTCAGTGTGCCTTCTTCCATCACTTGGAGAAGCATATTGAAGGCTTCTGGATGGGCTTTTTCGATTTCATCAAAGACGACAATGCTATATGGGCGACGACGCACCGCTTCGGTCAGTTGACCAGCATCTTCGTACCCGACGTATCCTGGAGGCGCACCAACCAAACGAGCGACACTGTGACGTTCCATAAATTCACTCATATCGAGTTGGATGAGTGCTTCTTCGCTACCGAAGAGGAATTCAGCAAGAGTCTTGGTCAATTCAGTTTTACCAACACCTGTTGGACCAAGGAACATGAAGCTACCAATCGGGCGACGAGGGTCTTTGAGACCTGCACGCGCGCGACGAACGGCTTTACTGATGGCAACAATAGCTTCATCTTGCCCAATGATGCGATGGTGAAGAGCTTCTTCCATACCCATCAAGCGTTCAGCTTCATCACTTGCCATACGGGTAACAGGAATGCCTGTCCACATGGCAACGACTTCCGAAATATCTTCGGCAAGTAAGCGCGGTTGACCTGTTTCTTCGTTCCAATTGGCTTGATAATCGTTGAGGTTCGCTTGCAAGTTTTCTAGGCGAGCTTCCAAATCTTCAATCAAGTCAGGTTCGAGACCATCATCTTCGGCGCGTTCGATTTCACCTTGAACGTGTTCGATTTCTTCGGTGATGCGACGCACTTGTGCTGATTCGGGTGATTTATACATCCGCAAACGAGCAGCAGCTTCATCAATCAAATCGATTGCCTTATCTGGCAAGAAACGATCTGGAATGTAGCGTGCTGACAAGTTGGATGCAGCATCAATCGCTTCATCGGTAATTTCGACATTATGGTGTTCTTGATAAGGACCTTTGATGCCTTGCAAGATTTCGATGGTTTCTTCGATGCTTGGTTCATCTACCAAAATTTGTTGGAAGCGACGTTCCAAAGCAGCATCGTTTTCGATATGTTTGCGATATTCGTCGAGTGTGGTTGCACCAATGGTTTGTAATTCACCACGCGCTAGGGCTGGTTTAAGGATATTAGCAGCATCAACGCTACTGCCTGCACTCCCTGCACCAACGAGCATGTGAACTTCGTCAATGAAGAGGATGGTATCAGATGATTTCAACTCTTCGATGACTCGTTTGAGGCGTTCTTCAAATTGACCACGATACATTGTCCCTGCTACGAGTGAACCAACGTCAAGCTGGAGAACGCGTTTGTTGAGCAACTGACGTGGGGTATCCCCTGCGACGATGCGTTGCGCCAAGCCTTCAACAATGGCTGTTTTACCAACACCAGGTTCACCGATGAGGGCTGGATTGTTCTTACGGCGACGGCTGAGAACTTGAATCACCCGTTCAATTTCAGTTTCACGACCAACAACAGGGTCAAGTTTGCCTTCGGCAGCTAACTGTGTCAAATCGGTCGCGAGTTGATCAACCAGTGGGGTTTTTTCGCCACGTTGTGATGAGCGCGATGATGATGAGCGTGGTTGTTGTGTCTGCTGTGGTTCTTTATTTTGATTTTGCAATGGGCTTTCTTGCAAGACACGCCGTGTTTGGCGACGTACTTCTTCTGGGCTAACACCCAAGCGACGCAAGACTTCGATTGCAATCCCTTCTTGTTGGCGAACCAAACCAAGCAAGAGATGTTCTGTTCCGATGTAGTGATGTCCCATACGACGGGCTTCATCTACGGCAAGTTCTAGCACCTTCTTAGTTCCAGGTGACAAATCTAAACTGCCCCCTGTGGTGCGACTGCCTGAATCGGTCAGGCGATTAACCAGTTCTTCGACACGTCGTTGTTCAAGACCAAGGTCACGCAAGACTCGTCCTGCGACACCGCCGTCTTCACGCATCAAACCGAGTAGTAAATGTTCTGTCCCAATCTGACCGTGTTGTAATCGTTCCGCTTCTTCTTGTGCGAGGCTCAGAACGCGACGCGCACGCTGGGTAAAGCGTTCCATTTTGTTTGCCACGGTTACACCTCCGTTGGCAGTTGAGCTTACAAATGGTGGAAAAGCTCACTGTCTGCTTATACTGCAAGTGTTGTATTCATTATTATACCAGCAAGTGCATAAACCGAAACAGATAGTTATCTCAACACTTCGTTAGAAAGTGATAGCGGTGTTGAAACGTTCTCTGAGGCGGTTTGTACCAATAGCTTAGGATACAATCCTAACAAAGAACTTAAAACTAGACGAATGGGGAGGACTAGGAGAATTCATAATTCTAACAAATGTGGGATAAGCTGATGATTTTCAGTAAGATTTATTTTACTGTGGTAATATCTATAATAGCATACATCATGGAGTGATTCATCAGATCACAAAACATAATTTGAGTACAAAGGTAAAATATGGTCGATTTCAATAAACTAAAGTCAAGTAAACTACACACCACCTGAAGGTGGTGGCTTTTTAAGGGCGAGTGAAACTCTCCTTCATTCGCTCTCATCAACACTAAAATTATC
>JBCCSC010000036.1:0-75365 GCA_039200705.1 Chloroflexota bacterium | reverse complement strand
GTACTTAGAGATACTCCATGACTCCTTTGGAAGACAAATGCTACACACAAAGAAGTTTCTAATCCATTTATGGCAAGCTCGTCCGACAGGATTCAAGTTCACAAAACCTCGACTTGAGCCAATATTTAAGACACGACGACTTCAATTAGATGATGAGCGCGTGCAATCCATGCTCCAAGAGTGGGTAGCCAATGGCGAAATTCTACTAAAGCGCACAAATGATGAATATATTACCCCTCTCAAATGGGATTAAGTGTGAGAAAATTGTTGGAACATAATCTTCTTTGCGTCCATCAACTCCTCACTATTGAATCAATCACTTCATTAACGCGACATCTCTAGTGCCAGCGTCGGATAATCGGTGATGATGCCATCGACTCCATAATCAAACATGCGTTGCATTTGTTCTTGAGTGTTAATTGTCCAAGGATAGAGGCGCACATTGCGTCCGTGCAATTGGTCAACAAAACGTTGCGTGATGATGGTCAAGCCACCTTGTGTTTCGGGAATCATGAAGGCTTCAGTATTAGGATTCCACGCCTTGCCTATGCCAACATAACTCAGGGCAAAAAATTGAATTACTTCAGGTTCGACAGCCGTTGTTGCCACTTCAGGACACACTTCACGAAATTCATTGATGGCTATCGGGCTGAACGAAGGCACAATCGTTAGCTCCTCGCGCTCATATTCACGGATGAGGTCGCATAATGCTTGCGCCATAGAGGGTATCTCTTGCTTAATTTCAACAGAGATAGGCATTTCAGGGAAGGTTTGAAATACTTCTTCGAGTGAAGGAATAGTAATATCTTGTCCCTGAAACGGAAATTCACCTGTATCTTCGAGTTCGTGCCCTGCGAGGGTCGGGAAGTTGTAGCCAGCATCTAAGGCTTGCAAATCAGCGAAGGTCATCTCGTTAACGCGACCTGTACCATCGGTGGTGCGGTTTACTGTTGCATCATGAATGACAACAATCACACCATCGGCTGAGGTATGGGCATCGAGTTCTAGCACATGCGCTCCGACATCAACCGCGTTTTGGAAGGCGACCATCGTATTTCCAGGGAATTCACCATCTCCCCCTTGGTGCGCTAGGATGATGAACTCATCATCAGGTAGGTTCGCAAAAAATGGATGGTCAGGCATGGGGCGTGAGATAGCTATCATGATGCCGAGTACGATTGCAACAATTGCAATCAATCCGAGAATGAGATAGCCAAGACCTTTGAGCAATTTTCTGAGCATGTGTGATGTCCCCTGTGTGTTGAGCGTGACTCTTTTTAATGCAAAGTATGCCAGCAGGTCAGAAATTCAGCTAATCAGCTTTTAGCAATAAGATTTCGCAAGAATGTGAATACCTGCCAGATTTCATTTGTTCTGCCATTACCAGCAGTCAGTGGTTGAATAATGGGTAATTCTATTTGCTCGCCAGTTTTAAGATATATCTGAATTTTTTGCACAGTGGATTTACTAGTATTGGTGAGGTCAATATCACAGCTACGCATCTCACTATATGGAATCATCCATTCATGAGGCTCAAGATATAATCCAGTCAGCGTGATAAAAACAGTTGTCCCATCAGCATTGTGATATTGTCCCATGATAGACTGATTCAATAGTATTTCTGGTGTTACATCACTATCAGTGTATGGAGTGTAACCTTCTAATTTTGTCAGACATTTATGTGCGTAGGATTTAATACGTTCTTCATGAGTGAGCATATTATTTTTTAAGGTTATTCATGCGACGACGAATTTCTGCAACACGTTTTTCAGATGCTTTGCGGTCATCAGCACTATCGTCGTGAATTTGTTGTAGAGCTTTCTCGATTGCTTGACGATTATCTTCATAGAAAGACATCGCTGCATAGACTGCGCCCAATGACAATTGATAATGTTCAGCCGATGCGTCTATTCCGTCAATAAAAGCAAGGTTAGCAACCATGTAGGCTTTCACAGGACGCTCTGTTAGGCGAACCTCTAAAGGATGCTCATTTTCTCTCATCTCAATATGTCGTTTATATTGAAGTTCCATGTCTATAGTCCTAAGTTATCGTTGTAACTGTATTATACACATCATCGTCAAGTGTAGCTGCGCCGATATTGATTGCCTCACGATAAAACACGACAAAATTTACAATCGTCCCAATGCCAATATTACCTTGTAAGTGGTGACCACCCATAAATACGCCTGCATGATCCTTGCCTTCATTTTGACGAGCCGTAATATGTTTACGCATATGTTCATCTAGTGTCAGGAGTGTCGTACCATGTTGATAACAATATTCCAGTACATCAGGGTCAGGTGTACCAGCAGGCAACATATCAATCAAACGAACTGTATCGACCCCTTTCTGTATGAGTTGTTGTGAAATTACTTTTGAGATGTGTTCATCCGTCATAATTTTGAGTTTATCAGTTGGTTGTGTCATTCAAATATTCATCCATTTCTGGAGTTGCCAGCCTGTGATAAGGGCGTAGAGTATCGTTGCTGGTGAGGCGATAATCGGCAGAGGCAGATAAAAGGTGACGACCATTGCTAGTGATGCAAGAATGGATGCTACAATCGAGACGAGTATCCAATAGTAAGCTTCATCACCCAAAAGGGATGTAAAAACGAAAGATTGCATCAGCCCCAAAATACCTCCGAATGCTAATCCAATCAGTACCCCTGCTAACCACACATTGAATAAAGCAATCACAGCCAATGCACCGACAGGGAACACAGCGAAAAATCCACCGACGACTGAGTAGATTATCCATTTACGGCGGCGTGGCATTTCATGAGGTGTGAAGAGTATCCATGCTTGTGGTAGACCAATGCCTAGCCCAAGCCCTGCACCGATGAATAGCGACCCAAATCCACCGAAGAGCCATAATATCACCGTGAGCATGGTCAAACCAAGTATCCAACCGAGTAGATTCGCCACTATCCAACGTAGCAAAAAATAGGTCTGCCACCAATGATATATGGTTGTTCGGATTTGGTAATTGGTGTTTGGTCGTTGGTTGTTGGTCATTGGTGTTTGATTTTTGGTCAATAATACATACAAATTATGTAATTGTTACTGTAATGTTAGAATCAGGTTTTATGATAGCATAATGTGATAAAGTACGCTCAATTTTGCTTGACACACATTTAGAACTCCCTTACACTCACAATGGCTCTCATCAACAATTTATCATGTGCTTGCCTGAGCTAGTGTGATAGGCAGTGGTCATGACGCAACACCATCTCGCGCCTGTGATGAACGACGCTTCCGTCAACCCCTCGCTTGTGCTGCGTGGCAACAATGAGATTTTTGATTGAGCCACTAACAAGCAAGAAATAGCAATATCAGGAGATGCAGTCGATGTCTGAACGCATTGAGGGAACCGTGAAGTGGTTCAATTCAGAAAAAGGTTATGGTTTTATTAAACAAAATGGTAGTGATGCGGATGTCTTTGTCCATCATACTGCCATCAAGATGGATGGATATCGCAAACTGGACGAAGGCGATGTCGTCGAATTTGAGATTGTAGACGGGCGCAAAGGTCCACAAGCAAACGAAGTAACAGTGATTTCTCGTGCTGCTAATAACAGCCCAAGCGATAGTTACGATAGTGGCAGTTACGACTATTAAACTTACGGTTTAAATTGATGAACGGTTGGTCACAGGCACGATAACCGAGAATGGAAAAGCACATCACAAACAGATGTGCTTTTTTGATGCGTCATAATGAGGAGGAATTAGCCTGTATTGCGGAACATATTGAGCAAGGTTCTGACGTGTTGAGGGTCATTTCGCAGGCTTTGCATGGTAATCGGTTTATCCAGAAAATCACTGTAAGCTGGATCTTGTTTGAGGGTTTCATCATCAATCACTTGAAAACCCATTGACCAATCTTGATAATTGCGCTCTCTAATTTTGTTTTTGTATAGTACGAGCACATTGGTATGGCGTGGGTCATCCTTGATGACATCAAATATTGCATCAACCTGTTGTTCATCCCCTTCGAGTGCTTGAATGAACAAGCCATTGCGATACAGCAACAAGCCTGTAATATCTTGTTGAACATTATTACGTCGGGCAGATTCGAGGATTTCTTTTAATTCTTCTTGGCTAGCATTACGATTTTTGGCAAAACTTAGATACACTAAAGCAATCAAGGTCATAGTATCTCCTGTCGTTGTCAAACTTTAACTTTTATTTCAATTTATTACAAACTATTATATTACATTCCTTCTAAATAAGAAAGTATATTCCAGTATGACGAACATTATTGCGCTTGATGTTGGTGGTAGTTCAATTAAGAGCGGTATTGTTACAGCGACTCAGCAAGTGCTTGATATTCAGCAAACTCCTGTGAATAGCAAAGGTAGTGCTGACCATATCTTATCGACATTAGCAAGAGTCGTGGAACACTATCTGGCAACTACTCCTGATGTCAAAGGGGTCGGCATTGGCTTTCCGAGTCCGTTTGATTACGAAAACGGCATCAGCTTGATAGAGGGTGTCGATAAATATGAAGCAATTTACGGCATTGATGTTGGGCAAGCGATTCGTGAGCGCGTTGATAAACCCGAACTCGTCATTCGTTTTCGGAATGATGCTGAATCTGCGCTCATTGGTGAAGCCCTCTATGGTTCTGGTCAACCCTATCGGCGTTTTATTGGCTTGACGCTCGGCACAGGGATGGGGTCATCGTTCATTGCAGATGGTGAGCGTGTCACGAGTATCAAAGGTGTGCCTGATGATGGTTTTCTATTCCCTGTGAAATTTCGTGGTGAGCAAGCAGATGAGTGGTTCAGCACACGCGGTGTTTTACGACGATTCGCGCGTGCGAATTTGCACTACGAGCGTGTTGCGGATGCTGCGAAAGCCTCTGAAACATCTGTAGCAACACAGGCAGTTTGGGGCAATTTTGGGCGAGACCTCGCTATTTTCATCCAGCCTTTTTTGACAACATTTGAAGCGGATGCACTCTTGATTGCAGGGGGTATTGCCAATGCGATGCCTTATTTTGGCGAAGCTCTCATCGCAGGTGTTGATGTGCATGTCGTGCGTGGGTCATTGGGCGCACATGCTGCTTTGTTGGGTGCATCAGCATTGATTGGGTAGTTGCATCTACTCAACTTTGACGCTATGCTCTTGTTATCTTCCAACTTGTATTCGGCTAGAGTTCCGTTGATGTTAGCATCAAGTCTGGTTCAAGCGCCGTGAAACGCCGAATGGCAAACACCTGAATGGACAAAAGCCTTGAGGGGATAAGTTGGCATTTTTTAACATGCCAATCTATCAATTCAAGGAAAAATCCTAATGACCTCTTTCGCTTTGCCACTTATCATTCTATCTGCCATTTTACATGCCTCTTGGAACTTAATTGCTAAACGCACTTCAACGACAGGTGTAGCCCTTGTTTTTTTGTTTTCTGTGACTGAGGTGATCGTCTTCTTCTCTGTTGTCGCAATGGCAATCTATAGTTTATGGATGGGAACGCTCTCGTGGGGTGCGATTGGTTTCATCCTTGGTAGTGGTGCACTACATACCATCTATTTTTGGTTATTGAGTACAGGCTACAAAGTTGGTGATTTGTCGATAGTGTATCCGATTGCACGCTCAACGGGTCCATTACTAGCGACCATCGGTGCAATTTTACTTTTTTCAGAAAATCCAACATTGATTGTTATCGGCGGAACATTGGTCATTTGTTTTGGGGTGCTGATTCTAACAGGGAATCCGCGTGACCTCAGACAATCGAAGGCACTTCCTGCGGTAACGTATGGTTTGCTGACAGGTGTGATGGTCGCATGTTATACCCTGTGGGATGCTTATGCTATGAACCAAGCCTCTATTCCTCCGCTTGTTTTCCAAGGTGGATTAAGTCTTACACGTATGATGGTCTTGTTCCCCTTTGCGATCCGCCAACACGAAACAATACAACACGCCTGGGCAACTGAACGCTGGAAAATCGGCAGCATCGCCATTATGAGTAGCATATCCTATTTGATTATCTTATTTGTGCTAGCGTTCTCACCTGTGAGTTATGTTGCTCCTATGCGAACTTTAAGTATCTTGATTGGCGTTATTCTAGGCACAAACTTACTCAAAGAAGAGCAAAAATGGCGACGCATCATAGGAGCAAGTATCGTTGTCATCGGTGTAATTATGCTCAATATCGGCTAATCATCGCCTGTGGAGGCGAGAACGTCTAATATCTGCTGGTGGATGTAACCGTTGCTTGCGACATAGCGTCCGCGTTTGTCCCATTGAGGTTGGTCGCCACCCTGATAATCGGTGACTGTGCCACCTGCTTCTTGAATCAGCAACATGCCAGCGAGAGCATCATAAGGATTGAGACTACGTTCCCAATACGCATCTAAACGACCAACTGCGACAAATGCTAAATCAAGCGCGGCACTCCCCATGCGCCGAATCCCACGCACTTTGCGCGTCATGGCTGACCAATTAGCGGTATTGTTGTGTTCATCGGTGTGCTTAGTATAAGGGAAGCCACTGCCCACGACTGTATTGATGAGCGTATCAGTCTGTGAAACGTGCACCTGTTGTCCGTTGAGGTATGTTCCACCATCTTTCGTCGCAGTGTAAAGTTCATCACGGAGAGGGTCGTAGATAACAGCAACTAAAGGGTTACGCTTGCTATCGGTCATGGCGAGGCTGGTACAAAATTGCGGAATTCCACTGGCAAAATTGGTCGTGCCATCAATAGGGTCGATATACCAATGATACGTGGCGATCTCTGCAGGTGCTCCTTGTCCACCCCCTTCTTCGCCGATTAAATGATGCTCAGGATAGAGACGCATGAGTTCACGAGTGATAAAGTCTTCTGCTGCTTCATCAGCTTCGGTCACAATGTCCGTTGCGCTGGATTTGGTCGTTTGTTTAACGGGTTGGCTGTAATGTGTTTTGAGGATGATACCTGCTTGCTGTGCGATGCGACTTGCGTCTGTCAAAATGGCTTGATAATCCACGTAGGCTCTCTCTTATTATTCATCAATGACTATCAGTTCAATAGCATACATGAGGATTGTTAAGGCTTGCCGATAAGATGATAATATGATTTCGCTTAGCTGAGGATATGAGATGACAACGACTTTTCAGCGGACACGCTTCACATGGCTAGCGTATCTACTCCTAGCCTATTTCGCATTTTCTCAGACGATATGGGGACCAATTGTGCCACTCTTACGGCAAGACCTTTCCTTGAATTACACGCAAGGAGGTTATCATGCGACGGCTTTTGCACTAGGAATGGTACTTGCAGGTATCCTCAGTGACCGTGTGGCAAATCGCTTGGGCGATGGTCGTGCCTTCTGGTTTGGTGGCAGTGGCATGGCTTTCGGCGCATTGTTACTGATACTTGCTCCGACATTGATATTCACGCTATCAGCCTCGTTCATCATGGGTCTATGCGGAACCATTTTGCTCGTGATGATTCAATCAGGATTAGCCAACGCCCATGGCGATGCACGCGGTAAGGCTATCACCGAGGCGAATGTGACTGCCTCAATTGGGAGTACCGTCGCACCTTTAGCTGTCGGTGCTTTTGTGGTGATGGCACTCAATTGGCGGTTGGTTATGCTGATTCCAATTGGATTGTTTTTGCTGATGTTGATAAGTAATCGTACTCTCCCCTTTCCATCACTTGAACAAAACGAGACAAAAGCAAAACGTGGCACATTTTCATTTGGATTTTGGGTCAGTTGGTTGGGATTGGTTCTAAGCGTAGCAGCGGAATGGAGCATTGCTTTTTGGACAGCCGATTTTTTGATTACAGTGCTAGGACAATCGGCAGGGATAGCAACAGCATCCGTAGCAATTTTCACAGCATCAGGCATTGTTGGGCGTTTGACAGCATCACGGTTAGCACAACGCTTCAATGACCGCCACTTGTTAATAGGGATGCTCATTTTGGCATTGTTCGGCGCGTTGATTTTCCGTTTTTCAGGAAGTTTGATGCTGGCTTGGAGTGGATTAGCGATAATGGGTTTTGGCGTTGCAACAGTTTATCCATTGGGGGTTTCGACGCTCATTACTTATGCGCCTGAACAGAGCAATCGGGCAAGTGCGAGAGCTTCACTTGGGGCAGCGATTGCGATTTTGGTCGCGCCACAGGTACTCGGCATTGTCGCCGATATGACCGACATTGCGACAGCATCGACAATGATTCCACTGTTGATTTTAGGGACATTGATTCTGACAGGCTTAGGTAAGAAAGCGTAATTACGTTCAGCTTGGGCATGACATATCATGCCCTACGAAGTGAATTAGCTGATGCTGACCTTGCGCTTAACTGTGCCTGTGGTGGAGGGTTTTTTTGGGACGAATTTGCGATAGACGGCGACAGTTTCATCTGCCATGCGTGCCACAGAGAATAATTGCTCCACGCGGTCTTCGCCGACCAAGCCCATATGTGAGCGTAGGCTACGGTCTGCGAGGAGGGTTTGCAGGGCTTCGGCGAGAGCGATGCTACTTTGAGGTGGCACAAGCAATCCTGTTTCACCATCGGCAACCACTTCGGGTAAAGCCGTGACACGCGTAGCAATCACAGGGCGACGTTTGCTCATGGCTTCAAGCGCGACCAGACCAAAGCCTTCCCACAGACTCGGCATCAAGAAAATATCCAGAGCAGCCATCAGACGTGGCACATCACTCCGCCAGCCGAGAAAATGCACATGGTCAGTAAGTTCAAGTTGTGCGACTAAATGAATCAGTTCCAGCATCAACTCGCCATCACCAGCAATTACCAGATGGGCATTCGGGAATTGATTGTGAATCCGTTGCAAAGCATCAATAGCATAGGTCAAACCTTTTTGCTCGACTAGGCGACATGCCATGCCTAATAATTGCACATCGTCCGATAGATTGAGTTCAGCAAGCAAATCGGCACGGGCGGATTCAAAATAAGATTGAGGCAAGGACTCGTGTTCTATGCCATATTTGACTGTGTAGACTTTTTCGGGCGGTGCGCCTTCTATATCGATGGCGAATTGCTTAATCGCATCCGAAATGGCAATACAAGCATCGAAGCCACTCCACATCATGCCACTCGCCCACTTGACGACGCGCTTACTGCGGAAGTCATCATCATTGTGACGGCTGGTAATCAGATATTTGACATTCGCTAATTTAGCAGCCGCTAAGCCAAAGGTATCCGCATGAATCAAATGCGTATGCAAAATATCAGGTTTGAGGTCGTTCAGCTTGGCGCGAATCCGATTGACTATCAACGCATCGACTGTGCCTTTGACAACAACAGCTTCGGCAGGAATCCCGCGTGCTTCGGCTTCGGCAAAGAGGTCATCCATTGGGTTATCAGGCTCAACCAAAATGAGCAGATGGGCATCAACATCACGTTGGATGAGGGCTGGCAAGAGCATCAGCAGGTGACGTTCTGCACCGCCGATTTGTTTGGCTTTTATCAGGTGAACGACGCGCATGGTGTTATTTTCCCCTGTGATTATTCGTGTTAGTCTCTACATTGTACTATAACGAAAATCAGCGCGAAAAGTTTTGAAGATAAGGTGCTTAGTAAGTCCATCAAACAATTCACCATCCGATAAATCGGACGGCACCAAAAGCAATGCGATGGATCGCATAAAGTTTACTGTGGAGTTTGTTCCAATTCTTTTATTGTTCTGTTCGACAAATCATTGTAGTGCTTTATGTATCATCCCACGTGGGCGCAGACATAGCTACGCCCCTACTCAAAAATATTTGTGGGATGAAGGACTGTGATAATGGCGCGTCTGTGTTTGTCATACCTGTGTTTTTAGCTTACGTTTTTCTTGTGTGGCTGATTTGTAGGCTAGATAGAGCAAGAGCGCATCAATAGCATTGATAGGCAAATAGATGAAAAAGAAATATGATGAGAAAATAGTCAAAACAAGCGTTCGCAGGACGAAGAGCATCATCAAGCCATAGTATCCTCTACGTTCGCCTTTATCCAGCTTATATAGACACCATAATTGAATACCAACATCAACGCATAATGGAAGTACAAGAATCAGAATATGGGGTGCGCGAAAACTTGATGCAAATCCCATGCCTAGTAGAACCGTGAATAAACCCACAATCACAAAGTGAACACGAACCCACCATGAAAGCCATCTATTCAACTTAATAGAAGTTATGGAGTTTTCATCGCTCAAAGCATCTGAGCTAAGAAGATTGTCTATCTCATCAGCACTCAGACCTTCCTTGCTGAGGCGTGTACGGATACCGTCATCATTGATGCCGTCGGCGCGTAATTGTTGGATGAGGTTTTTCGCTTCGGCTGGGGTCATAGTGCGTCCTCTATTAGCTTAGTTTTACGTTTTTCTTGTATCGAAGTATATGTCGCTACAATGAATAGAAAAATATTGATGGATAACAACATGGCGACTAAATAGAGATTAATCCATAGCATGATGATAAGACAAATAACTGTGAGCACAAGAAATCCCCAAAATCCTCTACGCTCACCGCGATATGACTGGTTAACAAAATACAGTTGTAAGTAAAAGATAATGGCAATGAATAGCGCAATAAGCCCATAGATAGGTGCAACGAGAAATCCAGCAAACACCCAAACAACGCTATATACAAATAAACCAATACTAATCAATAAGTTAAAGAGTAACCACACGGACAAAAATCTATTGGGAATGATTTCTTGTGGTATTAACCCAATAATTTTCCTACAGAGCGATTGATATCCATTTGACGAATTCAATCCATTAATAAGTTGGTTTATGTTGTCCGAGGGTAGTCCCTCATTAATGAGGCGTGTACGGATACCGTCATCATTGATGCCATCAGCGCGTAATTGTTGGATGAGTTGCTTCGTATTGACTGGTGTCATGTTATGTCCTCTATTAGCTTAGTTTTACGCTTTTCTTCTGTGGATGATTTGTAGGCTAGATAGAGCAAGAGAGCATCAATAGCGTTGATGGGCAAATAGACGAAAAAGAAAGGCGACAAGAAAATAGTCAAAATTAGGGTTCGCACGACAAAGAGTCTCATCAAGCCATAGTATCCCATAGATTCGCCTTTATTCAACTTAGTCAAACACCACAATTGAATAGCAACATCAACATACAATGGAGGTATAACGAATATAAGACCAGGAGATACAAAACTTGGTAGAAAGCCCATGATTAACAAGAACGAGGATACCCCCACGATGACAAAGTGAATACGAACCCACCATGAAAGCCATTTATTCAACTGAACAGGGGTTGTGGCATTTTCATAGCTCAAAGCATCTGAGCTAAGGAGATTGTCTATCTCATCAGCACTCAGACCTTCATTGATGAGGCGTGTGCTGATGCCCTCTTCGTTGATGCCATCAGCGCTGAGTTGTTGGATGAGGTTAACCACTTCTTGTGTTGTCATGCTTATGGCTCAGCCTTTTGTGATTATTTTCACAATATAAATTCATTGTAACATAGTTTTTGTTATTTTAGTGTGTATCTAAAACACAAATCGCCCCAAATTAGGAGCGATAGTCGCGTATAGTTCAAGATATTGACATCAAAATCATCAGCGTAAAGGATTTTAACGCAGTTGTCCCTCTTTAGGATTCACGAGCATGAACAAAATCACAATAGCAACAACGCCCCCTGCAATGCTTGAAATGTCACCACCAAGACCACCAAAAATCAGATTCAGCACGAGTAATGCCATCAAACCTTGATAGCCTTTGCGTTGTCCATCCCACAACCATGCAACGCAAGCGAACTGTGCAATACCGAGGATGATTAATAAGCCTCCCAGAAACATACTAAAGCCTACATCAGGACTGGTGGATGCACTTAAGAACAGAAAAATTGCGAGTCCGATAGCAAATACTGCCCCGATACCTTGCAAGCCTAACCATGCGGATAAGCATCCACCGCGTTCAAACTGATTATAAGCATAAGGATTATAGTCATTCTTCATTTTTTCTTGAGCATAAGGGGCCAAGTCACTATTTTTGCGTTTTTGTTTGGGCGCAAGTGCTAAAAGGTCGCTCACGTCACGATAGCTAAAGCCTTCTGAGAGCAGACGATTGGTGATGCTACCATCGCTTACTCCAGTTTGGCGTAAATCGGCAATCAACATTTTTGCTTGGTCACGAGTCATAAGGTGTGTTGTTCTCCTATTGAATTAGTCATATCCTCATGATAATTGACATTCAATCGACGAAGCGTTGAGAAATTTTCACAAGATACATACAATTAACCAATATCAGAAAACTCATAATATGAACGGACATTGCGCTATCAAATTGTGTTATGCTCTGAATAGTCACTTCCGACAAAGCTAATGAGGAAAAGCACCTATATGACTATCGAGATTCCAGCATCACATCACGATTTATTCACTGAGCCGATTGTAGCGACATTTGTCACTCTCACGCCTGATGGTAAACCTCATGCGACGATTGTCTGGTGTCGTCTGAATGGCTCACAGGTGCAGATTGCGATTCTGAATGGCACACAAAAGTACAAGAATTTACAGGCAAACAAGGATGTATCGGTGCTGGTGATTGATACCAACCATCCCTATCGCTATATCGAAGTGCGTGGCACGGCTGAGTTATCTATTTCGGGGAAAGATGCGACACCTATCATTCAGGATATTGCGCGAAAATATGGTCGTCCTGATTTTGATTGGCAGACCAATGAACACAAGCGATCTATTGTGACGATTACGCCGAAGAAGGTTGTTATTCATGGGTGAGGTAGCTTTTACAGCGGACGGCATACATGCCGTCCCTACAACGATACGATTTTCGTAGGGACATGATGTATCATGTCCGCCAACAACCAATCCAGTTTGCCATTAAATAAGGCGGGATGACCGCACACACTACAGTCATCCCTAATCACACACACACAGTAGGAGAAGCCCATTTTTTAAGAGGCTTACATTGTGTTTTTAAAAGGGGATGTGGAGAACACCCCCATCACACATAAGTTAGAGTTATTTAGTCACCTACAGGACCTTCACTTGGTTCTGGCAGGGTGAGCAATACATCACCGTAGAGGCTTGCTTTATGTTCGTAAGCATCGATACCAACTTCGTCAGCTTCTGCGTGCATACGGAGGATACCCATTGCATTCAATGCGCTGAACATGATGATACCTGTTACGGCTGCCCAGATAGTCACAACAACGACTGCGACAGTTTGACCGATGAGCAGTTCAACACCGCCACCCATGAATAAACCACCATTTTCGAGACCAAGCAGTTGTGGAACACCCCAGAAACCGATTGCTAATGTACCGAGCATACCGCAAGCACCGTGCACTGCGAATGCACCGACTGCATCATCAATTTTTGCAGCTTCTACTGCGTCTAGTGATAGGACTAAGACAATACCTGCTGTCAAACCGATGAGGAGGGACGCAACGGGTGAAACAAATGCTGCACCTGCTGTGATACCAACCAAACCAGCCAGTGACCCATTCAGGATGTAGCCCATGCTCCAGTGACCTTTACGGAAGTATTCAAAGAACATTGCGGTCAAAGCACCTGCTGCTGCTGCCAACGTTGTGTTGACGGCAACGAGACCCATCAAGTGAACATCGCTAGCTGCTAAGGTTGAACCAACATTGAAGCCGTACCAACCGAACCAGAGGATAAATGTACCCAATGATGCCAACATCAAGTTGCTTGGCGCAGGTGGGTTACCAAATTCACGACCAACGCGAGGACCAACGATTGCTGCACCCATCAGAGCGAGGACACCACCTGTTTGATGAACAATGGTACTACCAGCGAAGTCAACGAAACCGAATTGTTCTGCGAGGAAACCACCATTCCAAGGACTCCAGAAGATAACAACTGGATAAATGATTGCACCAAGGATAGCAGAGTAAATCATTTTACCACGGAAGTCAGTACGTTCTGCCATTGCGCCTGTTGCGATAGTTGCAGCCGCACCAGCGAATGCGAATTGGAAGAACCAATCAGCAAATGGATCAAGACCGCCCGCATCAGCAGGATTAAAGTCGAATAGTGGTGTGCCAATGCCGAAGCCAACTGTTGGTATGATGCCGTTGCCACCAACGCCACCGCCAGCATAGGCAATACTATAACCGACTAAGAAGAAGACGATTGCCGTGATACAGGCATCCATGAAGTTTTCTGCCATGGAGTTGACAACACCTGTATGGCGGATGAAACCACCTTCGAGCATTGCGAAACCTGCTTGCATAAAGAAGACAAGGAAACCAGCGAGAATCATCCATGTCATGTCTAGGTTATATTGGACGAGTTCTGCGCCTTCAAGGACGGCGACTTCTTCTACAACTTCTTCAACTGCGGTTTCTTCCACAGGTGCTTCATCATCTTGGGCGAAACTACCCGTTGCCATCACAAATAAGAAGACAAGGGCGACGCTGACGGAAATAACACGATAAAGGAATGTACGCTTGAGCATAATACAGACTCCCATTTTAGATATGAGCTTGCTTGATTCAACAACATAGGTACTACGGTACTACTTTTCGACGGTTTGCAGTGTACCGTGAGTGTCTTGAAAGCAAAAAGCGAACAATTTGATGAATTATCAGGTACAAGTTTTGTACACATCTGACAAAAAAATTATGTTTTTAACATGATTTTTATGATTTGTGACATTTTTTACATTTCGCACCAACGGAACACATCCGCATATGGTAGTTTGCATAATCAGTTGTACAGTGTATACAAGGAAATATTCTGATTATTAAGCGATTGAAGGGGATTTATCACTACATTTTGTCACAATTACACAAAATATTGCGAGGACTGGGGCTAATTTGGAGTATCAAATTTAATCGTGACCATGCACGACATACATAAAAAGAATAAGAAAGCATAGTTTTGTGAAATTCAACCAAAGTGACTTGTAAGATTCTCTGTATGATGCGGACATTAGCCATCTGAATTGACAATGCGTGTCAGCGATAAGCGATAATCGCCTGTGGTATTAGGATTACTGGCATTGCCTTCATAGCGTGTGGCGCGAATATAATGCACCCCTGTATAAGTCAGCACAGTATCCAGACGTGCATTGTTCTCGAAGCCACTATCATCATCGAGTACCATACGAATTTGCTGGCTGTCGAGTAATTCAATCACTGGATTCAATGTACCTGATGTTTGATCCATAGAGATGATGACGCGCTCCCCTTCTGTGCCCCAAAAGACGAAAAGTGAATCGGTATCATCAAAGGTGATCGTATCTTGAAGCGTTGTTCCATAGAGCAAGCGTGGAATTTCGGGAGGCACACCTGCAAATGCTGAGCCTTCGTCGGTGACAGTCAGGTTATATTCACCAAAGGTCGTGCCAGCTTCGCGTTCAAAGCGTGTGGCGATGATGTAGTATAAGCCGTCGGCTGGTAAGCGATATTCATTGATGAGTGCGCTACTGCCTGTGCCCCCATCATCATCTTCAATGAGAGGTTGGAATCCTGCATTAGCTAAAATCAGATACGCATCTAATTGACCTGCAAAACCTGTACGTTCCATAGAGATGCTAATCACTTGGTCGCGCTGACCTTCAAAGACATAAAAACGCTCGTAGCGATTTTCGGTGAGTTCGGCGGTGATTGTTTGGTCAAAGACAATGCCTGCTGGTGCAAGCTGACTATTGCCGAGTCCGCTATTGGTGGCTTCTTCGACTAATAGCACGAAACTGCCAGCACTATCGCCTGATGCTTCTCGATAGCGTGAGGCAACAATGATATACGTGCCAGCTTCTTGAATGACAAATGTCTGAATGCGTGCATTAAAGGTATTGTCGTTAAAATCATCATTTTCGGCGATGACAAAGCGATTACTATCCAACAATTGCAGATAAGGGTCGAGTGTACCGCCACTGCGCGTCATCGAAATATTGATGATGTCACCTGCGTTGGCTTCAAAGGTGAAGAATAAGCGCGGTTGCGTATTGGTGATGATATTCTGGATGGCAATACCATACTGAAGTGAACTACCTTCATCAGATGAAATACCGATGCGTTCAATGCTGAGGTCATAATCGCCCGATGTTGTGCCAAGACTGTAACCGAAGCGTCCGACAACAAGTGTATATGCCCCATTCTCTTGGAAGGTAATGGTGAGGTCGATGTTGCGTGTGCCAGCCGAGTCATCCCGATTGATGATTAAATCCCCTGCTGGGTTGAAAATCAGTAAGACGGGGTCAAGACTACCATTCGTTGCTGTTAGACGCACGCGAACAATCGCACCACGAGTCCCATTGAGGCTGTAGGCGATACGTGGTGTACTATCGTCAATGCGCCCTTCAATGATTGTGCCTATATCAATTGATTCGCTGGTGGCATCATCTTGGGCGAGTGTCGGCACAAGCCATATCAAGCTGTAGAGAATGAGTAATCTTACTATGTATTTCATGCAGACTATTGTAGTGCTAGATGCCATGTTGGGCTAGTTAGTTTTATAAAAGTACAATTACTATATTCTCATCCTTGTCATTTTTTGCCACGAAGGTACAAAGAACACGAAGAATTATCTAGGTTTCATCAGGTGGTGTAATGACTTTGTCAATGAACAATGCAGGGATAATTGCTACTCCTGCAAAGATTGCCCCGATTAAGCCCATTTCGCCTAAGATTTGTACGGCGGTAGTGCTGTAAATATCAGCGATAACGTTCGCATCCAATATTTCGAGAGATGCAGTGGCTTCGGCAACAAGCGCATTAATGCGGAAGAACATGATGCTACTGAGGGTGCTGATACTGAGTGTCATGCCGATTAAGCGCAGAATGAGGACAATCGCGCCAGCTACCCCACGTTCACTATCCGTCGCACTATTGATGATAGCTGCGCTCACAGGTGAGAAAGTTAAGCCAATGCCCACACCAACAATCGCCATTTCAATGCCGACGACGAGTTGCGACACGTCGATTGTCCATGTGAAGTAAACGGCAGTGAAACCAATCACCGAGAGAATCAGTCCGATAAGAATTGTTTGCTTGACACCGATTTTGTCACTGAGCCACCCGCCAGGAATAGCAGCGAATGCCATCGGCAGGGTCAAGGTTGAGAGCATGAAGCCGACTTGCAAGGCAGCATCACGCAATGAATCAGCTTCGGATTGTAGATTGACCAGAATTGGCACAGTCGATAAACCAATGAAAAGGCAGAAGCCGACTAAGAAATTGACAATAGAAGCAGATGCAAGGTTTTTTCGTAGGAACATACCGAGATTAACAAGCGGGTCTTTGACGCGTGTTTCGACGATGATGAAGGCGAGCAAGAGCACAACAGAGGCACTCACTAAGGGCAAGGCATAATCAGGGAGTGGTTGCAAGTCTTCGACATTGATGCTGGTGCTTCCTGGGTCAATATTTGCACCCAAGCCGATGCTCAATGCAGATAGTGAAGCCACAATCAGGACTGTGCCGAGCAAATCGAAAATACCGCGTACTTTGACCATTTGTAGATTGCGAAGTGCATAAAGCACACTGAATAAAGCAAGAAAGGTCAAAGGCACGTTCATCCAGAACAATCCTTGCCATGACATGAATTGCAAGAAAACACCACCATAGACAGGTCCTAAGACCCAACCGAGGGTGTCCATCGCAGCGATAAACCCAAGCGGACGTGCACGTTGGTCAGGTGGGAAAATATCGCCCACTAAGGCTAAACTGACAGGCACGAGTGCCCCTGCCCCAATCGCTTGTACAGTGCGCCCAAGGATGATAGCTTGCAAACTGACGTAGGATTCGTCAATGCGTTGTCCGAGGGCATTGTAGATAGACGCTAAGATGTCAGTTGGGAAAGAGAGTGCGACTGCAACCCATGCCGACCCAACAATAAAAATCAGCAAACTGACAATATAGACTGCGCGTCGTCCAAGCAAATCACTGAGGCGACCTGTAAATGTCAAACTGACTGTGTAGGCAAGCAGATAGGCTGTCACAATCCATGAGGCATCATCTAAGCCTGTATCGAAGGGTAAGCCGAGGTCTGTTACGAGTTCGGGCAAAAAAGCACTGACGACAGTTAAATCCAATGAGCCAACGAAAACAGGAATTGCGATGAAGCTCATCACAACCCAAGGATTGATATTTTTGAGTTGTTGCGTGTAATCAATGGATAACTTCGGTTCTTCATCGGAGGCAGTCATTTGGGGGATGAAGAGCCACAAAGGAATCAGCAAGAATAAGCTACCGAGTGCGCCGACAACACCTCCAATCACGATGGCATTGGCGACACTGCGTCCTTTGCGTTGGTAAACAAAGGGGGTGACGACTGCCCCCACAATCGCACTCAAACCGAGTATCCACAGTAGCGGTGTTATCCAATCAGGAACAGTGACTATTGCGCTGGTATCGACTGGATTCATCGTAATATCGACATCGCGTGGTGGATCAATCACAGGTTGGATGTTGGCATCGAAAATATCAATGCGCCAAAAGGTATCATCTTCGCCATTACTGGCAGTATCAGGGACAGTCAGAACGAGACGTATCGGTAGATTATTAGTTGTATCAATGAAGACATCAATATCAGTGACATCAGCTTCGAGATTGACTAAACCAAAGAGCAAAGTGTTGACGACATCGGCGGTGGCATTACCTTGAATATGCACAATATCGGTTTCATCGCGTTGGATGGTTTCGACGTAGGTCACATTGGTGACATCAGTAATGGCAGAGGTAAAGCCTGAGTCTTCGCCCATGAGCGTCGAAGGGTCAAAACCTTCAGCAAAGCTAAAAGGAATCCAAGGGGATGTGAGGGGACTAAGCCACTGTGTTTCGCCTTCGGCAAAGAGGCTAACGTTGACCAATAGACTGCGTAAGCTAATTTGTGCATTCGCCCACAATTTATCAGGCGCGATGAAAGCTGCCTCAGCCGTGCTCATACTGGTGTTGAAAGGGGCTTGTCCAGGACCTAGTTGAAAGCTAAACAGATACGGCATGCCACCTTGCTCAATATCAAAGCGGAAGGCTTGCAATAGACGGAAGTTATCTACCGCTTCAATTAAGATGGTACGGGCTTCGTCATCAGTGAGTGTGCCATCAGGGTTTTGTGGTGAACACGCTGTGATGAGCATCAGCAGAGTGACGATGATGATTAGTAAGCGTGTGGGGTAGCGTTGGTGATTGGTCACGTTGTTATCCATGTGTGATGAGTCAGTTTACTCAACGGACGAGACAGGTCTCGTCCCTACAAAAAGCGTATTATTATAGTTCATGATACCACGCTTCGTATAATTTGATGCAGGTTGTACAGTCATCTAATAAGAAACCCAGAAAAAGGTTTTATTGCTTCTGGAGTTTGATATTGCGCTGTGCTCTAGGATAATCTCGCCTGTCATTGTGTCGTAGAGTGTGTATTGGATGGTTGTAGTCAGGGATGGTGGCGAGACAAAAACGACCCTATCATCAGGTGACCATTGTACACGAGGAATAGCGGGTGTCTGGAAACCATTTTGCACTTGGAGATGTTGAAACAATGGCAAATAGCTATCATCTGCGAGTGTGTAGAGACCGACTTCGACAACATAATCTTCTACAGGACGCGTGACTACGAAACGTTCTCCTGAATTTGACCAGTGTGTCCCAAAAGGATTGATTTGATAATTGGACGGTAAGCTATGATACGAATCTGATTGAGTGTTGTAGATCCAAACACGCTTATCAGTATCAGTTATCAGGAGTAGCGTATTTTGTGGTGACCATGTGTGGGTTGAAGCTATTGTCGTGGTTGTATCAGGTAGCATTAGATTAGTAGGTGGGTCAAGCAAGGTTACCTGTTCTGTTATTGAGGACTGTCTAACGGGAACAGTAAAACTGACTTGTGTGGTCAAGTCGGTGTAAGTGATTGTGCCGACGATTTCATCATTTTCTGTGACAGAAGCAAACATACCTAAGCCATAATAAGGATTAATCTGCTCCCCAATGAGGCGCATGGTGGCTATTGGTAAGGTGAATAGCAAAAGTAAAATTAGGCTGAGGCGGATGGTGAACGTTGTCATCTCATCTATCTAGGGAATATTATTCAGTTGATTGAAATAATTTAACGCAGAGAAGCACAGACACAAAGTCGCAGAGAAACATGTTGGCATCTATTGCTCTAATTATCCTCAAAACGATGTTCATAACACTAAGCTGAGGATACACGATGATTGTGAATGATATGTGAGGATTTATCGCTGACGCGGAATATATCCCCATGTTAGCAAGCTCGATGATATCGTCGGTAGAGTCTCTTGGTCGAAGAGCAAGTCGCCCGTGCGGACATCGTAGATAGCGATTTCCATGTTGCTTTGTCCTCTATTATTTGTGACCAACAGGTAGGGGCTATCAGGATAAAAGCCAAATAAGCGCGACTGATAACGTATGGTAATAATGTAATTATCTGTTTCCGTGAATAAGGCTGTGAAGCTATCACTATCAACATCGTATAAACCAATGTCGGCGGTGACGGATTCCTCAGTTTCATCCGTAATTTTTGCAAGTAGAATGCCTAGATTATCAGGTGCCCAACCATAAACACCTTGAATGAAGCGATAATCAGTTGGCAATGCTTGGTATGTCTGTGTTGCTAAATCATAGAGCCACAGATAATCATTCTCATCTTCAAAGAGGACTTGATTGTTGTCGTGGCGCATCGTCAGTAAGGTCATGTTGCTTATATCAGGCGACGAACTCGACAACTCACTTTGCTCGAAGGTGCTGAGATCCACAAGGATGTGTCGATAGCTTGTCGTATCTGGGTCGCCGTCGATTTCTCGCATGGAGTAGAGTGCATGTGGTCTATCATCTAGTTGCACAAACTCAATTTTATCAGCATCGATTGTCAGGGTCTCTTGGGTTTCAAAGTTGATGTACATTCTTGCCCCTTCTGCACTTCCAAGAATGAAGAGGTCATCATAGGAAGGATAGGCAAATTGGACAGATGACCCCATAAAGGGATATGTACCAATAGTTTGATAGTCACCTGTTTGCATATCGACTTGATAGATAATCGCAAAACGGTCATTTTCTTCACGGATGGTTTCGACGATGTACATGGGTTGCTCAAAATCGTAGCTCCAAGATCCAGTGACCCAGCGCGATTGTGTCGGGATGCTGGTGATGAGTTGCTCGTTGTGTTGCCACATGCGTTGTATATAGACCTCTGTTTCATCACCTACACGGTGGGTGCGATAGCCGAGTTGTCCGTTGTAGTTTACGTTATAGTCACCGTAATTTGTGACCGTGCGATACGTTGTGCGCGTTGAGATATCAGTGTAAATTCTTGCTTGCCCATCGGATGACCAATCGTATGAGAGCAAGGCAGGGTACGGACTGATAATACGTCCTAAGCCAATGGCTAGAGCGACTACTGCTGCCAAACCAAGTGTGATTAAGAGTGACCAACGCAGTATAAAACGAAACATTTTCATCCTCTCATTCTGAACGATACCATGATATGTAGGGATTCAACGCCACACGAGGCAAATAAATGGCATGTTCAATCAGTAATCCACCTGTTTGTGCATCATAAATCTGGAAATTTATCGGTGGCACTTGGGTTCGTGGATAGACAAGCACTTGTTGCATATCAGGCGACCAAAGAATCCGTGATGGTTGTGTATAACGTGAGCCATAATCTGCTTCGCTTTTGGTGAAGATACGCTGTAGTTCCCCTGTTGCGAGATGATACGATAGATAGTCGTCAGCATTCGTTTGTGATTGACGCACCATCAAATAGTTTCCATCAGGTGACCAAGGATATTCGTTGCCAATAGATTGAAATGTCTCAGGGAGTGCTGTGTACTCATTTGTGAGGACATTGTGTAGCCACAAGTGCTCCTCACTATCGACAAGTAGTAGATGCGGTGTTGTCGGTGATGAATATGAAGCATCCTCAAATACGACATCTTCAGTTGGAGCGATAAGAGGAACAATCTCGAAGGTATCTAACATGAGGCGGAAGTGCATCAAGCCCATCGGATTGTCAGTGTTAGCAACACCACTTTTTGTGTAGGTGAGGAAATTCGGTTCGTAGTGAAACTGTGCAAAGCCCGTAATTTCGTCCTGCACACTATCGCCTGTGCTAACATTGACGACCATTAAAGCAAAGTCGCTCTGAATGATTAAATAGTTTTCGCCAAAGGTGAAAATATTCCTCAGATTAGGTTCAAAGCTATAGCGTCCAATCAGCCTTATCTCTGAATTGACTATATCAATTTCGTGAACTTCAATTGTGTCACTATCAGCATTATTGGGGCGGATAACTGCGTAGAGATATTGTTGTGCTTCGGAGAAAACAGGTGTTAAGCGTACAAAACCACTAGGTGCATCGAAAACAGCTAAGGGTTGTTCGGCAATCATATCTTCAGAGGACAGATAGATATAAGTTTTGCCATCGCGCGGTTGTGTCAAGATGTTATAGAGTGGTTGGTAGCTTGTCGATGTTGTGCTGTAGGTGACATGCGTTAGAACATCTTTGATGATGATATTTGAAAGACCATCATTCGATGATGAAAAGACTCTAATCCCTGCATAGGGGTGAAATTGTTGTGCTAGCCCTCTGATACCAAAAACAAGCATTACCAGACTGAACATCAAAATGATGATGCGCCGAACCACTAATAACAGCATATTTGCTTCCCTCTGTTATCCCCAAGTAACTGTCATTATACACAAGTTACACAGGCAAAGAGTGATTTTCGCAAAGCGTAGTGTAAGCGTCAGTCATCTAAGCCATGAACATACCGATTGCGGTCATGCTCAACAGTAAATGCTGTTTCGATAATACGTGGGGTGTCGTCAGGCAAGTCAAGTTCCCATGTCAGAATGTGCAAATCAGTTTCTTCTAGAATCGGTGGTGAGGCATTTTCTAGCTTTACTTTGATATTGCTTTCGCGTGCGAGTGGATATTGGTCAGTAACTGTAATTTTGGTGGCTTTGCCAAGACGATTGGTGATGGTCACAGCATAGCGATACATGATTTGTTGTTTTGTCCCAATCATATTCTTGCTGGTATCACGCTGGCGCAATTCTCGCTCAATTTTGATGCGGTCATCAATCCCTAATTGAACTTTAAATTCTTCTGTTGGGGAGACAGTTTTAAGCATCGTTTTACCGACGAAATCGCTGTTATGAAAGATACTGGCTTCGCCTGACAGAATAGTGTACTCGGAGGTGTTGGTGATGGTTGCACGTAAATAGGCTTCCTGCGCGATGCGTGGCGCAGTCAGGTAATCAAGGGCAACTTGCAATCCTGTGATGACAATCGTCGTTTTGTGGGGTTCGCCATTACCAAGCACGGTAACAGGTGTCCCAACACTATAGGTAACAACTGCCCCCGATGATGAAGCCTGCACTGTCGCTTGTTGGATTTGTGCTCTGAGTTTCGGTTTGTTAGATTGCTTTACACCTCTTCTGCTTTTGAATGCTGGCATTCCTTGACCATCATAATCATCAAAAAGAATAGAACTTTGTGCTGGCGCGAGTTCAGCTAAACGCATTTCCAGAGGGTCATTTCTTCTGCTAGAGATATACCATGCACTCGGTTTTGGGAGTGTATTGCTGATGGCTGGTTGGGCTGTGGAGAGCGATAAACCAACATCTGACCAATCTTCGCCTGTTTCTTGGGTGATTTGTGCCATGTACGTCAATTCGACACTGTTATTGTCTAGTAAGCGCAAATCATAGAGCGGTTTCCATGAAGCATCATTCACGATGTAGTCGATTGCGACATCAAAACTGACAGCTTGTTGGGCTTCAATGGCAATATGAACCGCTTGTCCTGCGCGGAAATCTTCATCATCGCCATGTGTGATACGTTGCATAAGTGGATAAATTTGGTCATCTAGGTCTGATAGTTGTTGGTTGATTGCCCGTTGTTGTTCAAAAATTGTGCTTATCTGCTGATGGATGTAATCAGCAATTTGAGTAACACGCTCAAAACTGACTCCTTCACTGAGAAGTGTTGTCCCTGCCTCTTCGCTTGATTGAGCTTTGATAGCTTTGTAGTAGGCAAGTTGTTCTTCAGTGGCTTGGAGGTCGTGTTCGAGGGTAGCTTTTTGCAGTTGGAGTGCTTTCATCTGTTCACGGAGCGGTTTTGAAGCATCCGATCCTTGTTGCACATCGCGCTTAACATCCACGCCACGAATGGTGACTCCTATACCTGAGCCACTGACTCGAACGGAATCATTTTCCATTTGGGCTGGCAAACCTGCCAAGACTAAAACAGTCTCCCCTGCTGGTAAGTTAATTTGGGTGCTACGGGTGATGCGTGCACGATTGGTATATACCACAACGACTGTGATGGGTGCGATGAGGTCGGTTGTCATTAGTTTTGTCCCTTGGATCAACAAATATTATTGTGGTGGTGTACTCCAATATACATTTGGGATTGCACCTAAATTGGTGACGTAAAGTTCGCGCGTGACGAGTGTTCTACCTGTGCGTGAATCGATGATGCGATACGCTATCGGTGACCGTTGGTTGTCTTCAATCACTAAGAGTTCGCGTTGATCAAGCGACCAGTTGACGCGATAGAATTCTGTGAAATCTAAGCCATATTGCGATTGTTCTTGTGTGAAGAGTGGCGTTAGTGTTTCGCTTGTGAGGTTATATGTGCCATGGCTGACTGTTGCTTCATCTTGTGATTTGACCACTAATAAAAGGTTACCATCAGGCGACCAAGGATAGTTTTCGTTTGTTAGGCGAATATCGTCACGGATGGCTGTGAATGTTTGTGTTGGTGCATCGTAGAGCCAGATTTGCCAATTTTCGTCGCGCAATAGCAGTAGTGGGTCTGTTGGCGACCAACTGAGCGATTCAACAAATGGTACATCAGGATTTGGCGGTATCAGTTGAGCCGTTTCAAAGGTTGCTAAGTCCAGTATAAAAATTGCTGATTGGGTGTCGCCCTCTGTTTCAGGCATTTTTTCGTAGGTTACATATTGTCCTGCGTGAATTGTCTCAAAGAAACCAATGATACTATCGGTGAAAATTTCATAGGTCTGTAGATTGATAACAACAAAATCACGTTGTCCTCGCATGTAGAGATAGCCTTCGGACACAAAGGCATTTGCGGGCAAGTTTTCAAAGGGGTACAGTCCGATGGAGGCAACATCACCTGTTGCTAGATTGACTTCGTAAATTTCAAGCTGTGTTGAGTCTGTCCGTTCAGGGATGATGGCATAGACGACATCAACATCACCTGAAAAATCACGCGCAACACGATAGGCATAAGCATCAATTGGTAAGGTCGCTTGTATCTCGGATTCCCGTGTCTCGATATTCATCATTGAGAAGACTAGTTGTCCATCTTGGATTTCATCTTGTGGGAAGGACATAAAATCAAGTTCTATTTCATCCATAATACCTGTCATGGGGTCAGCGAGGATTGTGCGCGTTGTCCCATTTTCAAAGAACACGATTCGCAGAGATTGGAAAGGATGAAAGTGCTCTGCCCATTGCAGTGTTGCAAAAACACCTAAGAGAATGCCGATAAGCAAAATAACTGTGCGCCGAGTGACAAGCAATAACATCTCATTTTCCCTGATAATTTTATTTGCCAGACATATTATACACGGTCAAAGCAAGCATCTATCAATTTTTGTGGGTTGTTCCTGAAATTACATGAAATTGTGTGTTGTTGAGCAGATTGCGTAAGACTTGAAATGAGGCATCATCACTGCTGTCGTTAGCGAAGTCAATCTCGTCAAAAAGAGTATCCAATGAACGGACGATGGCTATTTCCATATCGTCATAGCTGAGGGCGAGATGGACTGATTGCTCATCTTGCAGAAAGGGTTGGACTGTGCCGTTAGCGTGTTGCGTTTGTAGGGTAAATGGCATTGCATCGTCATTATCAGGGGCGGTGACTGTACCCGACAAATAGATACTAGTAGCAAACATATCAACAGATTCGGGTTGATTGAGGGTATCGGTTGCACCACGCGCCACTAAGAAAAATGCTTCGCAATAGGTCGGTTCTGCGAGGTTGACTGTGCCCCATGCAGTAGTTTCTGGTAGAGCGATATTTTCTACATACGATGTTCGTAACGATGAGTCATTGCTATCATCACCATGCCCTGCATAGACTGAGGGTATCGTCAGCCAATCCCAATTGAACCAACCATGACTATGTTCACAGGCATTGAGTTGGGCTTCATAGGCGACAATATAGCCTTCTGTGACCTCGATGGTGTAGCCGAGATTGTTCGTCACTTGCCAGCCTGTTTCGGTCTGCATAGCATCGCCCCACTCCCATGCTAGTGTGTAGGTTAATTGCGAAGACTCAGGGCTGTCGGGTCGCATGAATGCCATAATCGGCAATGACCAGACCATAATGAGTGAGAGTGCATAGATGAGATTGCGTTGGTTACGTTTCGACATAATTTTTCACCACAGAGCGTCAGAAGATACAGAAAATATGTTTTAGGATAGTTCAAGACAACTATTTATGTATCTGTATTTTGTAAACTAAATGTAATTTTTGCCCTCACCCTAAATCCCTCTCCCAAACACTCATTCCACATTGGTAGAGGGACTTGCAAGCTATTTTTCTGATATAGCCAAATATTATTAATTCTTGAAATTCACTGTGATGAACTCTCGTAATCCTCTTTAGGTTTTCGTTTAGCTTTGCGTTGACTATAGCGTCGGGCTGATTTATTACGAGATGCACGGAGAGCATCTTGGGCGTTATTGTTGAGCCATTCCAAACCTTTTGACCAATAGAGCAAAGCACTCCACAATAGAAATGGTGAACCACCAGCACATAACGCATATGATATTGTGCTCAACATGGGGGATTCTAAAAACCAAGCAAATATCCCTGTTGTGATAACAGTCAGATACAAAGTCACCACGAAAATTTTTAGCCACGGAATGCTAAGTTTTTTCTTGAGTGTTTGTCGTGTGCGTTTAGTCACAAATGGCTCTCTTTCTTCTTTTTCTTGCGTTGTGGGTCGTCATCAACCGCATCGCCAATAGCTGTTGATAAGCGGTTTTTGAAGCTGGCATCAGTGATTTCAAAGGCGAATTGCTCTCCGATTTCGGTCTGGAAGGTGAGTAACTGTACATTTTTCTCTAATGACATGGGATGCTCAATGCACAGCACATTTTGAATGCGACTGATGCGGATCACATCTAGGACACTGCCATCAGTTTGTACCACCAGATAGAGAGGCGTAATCGTCAGGGTGATAGTTTCTAGGCGTTGCCACTGCCCTTGTAAATTCTGTTGATTGACATAGCCTGAAATAGTCTCTGAGCGAAAGTTTGGTCTTCTGAGTGAGCGTGCAGTATTGATTTCATCAGGGACGATAGTCTGTAGGGCGGATAGCAAGTTATCCGCTTTTGAGCCAGCGTCGATTGTCAGGATATACCAGTAACCATCCTTCTGAATATCGAGGATGACTTCACCACGTCCTTGACGGTCACCTAGCCAGCGTATCTCTTCGCCCGTGAAGGTGAACTTACCGAGACTGACCTCACCATCAATAATCAACTTTGCTTCGTTGCGAATCGGATTTTTCTCTAAGCGGTGACGAATAAAAGGAAGCCTTGCACTAAAAAGGGGTAAGTCTGTGGGACGTGTACTACCATTTATGTTATCTTCGGAATCTGTGTAGACACTTTTAACACTATGGTCGAGTGCAATAATCATCCATATAATGCCAAAAAATAATGCAATAGCGATACCACTAGTTACCAACCCAAGCACAACAGCCCTAAATTCATATCTCATGAGAGAGATGATAACAAGCACAATTATGAAACCAAGTATACCTAGAAATAATCCAGCTAAGATGTCGCTTGTTGTTATGTTTTTAAAGTTTTTCATTCATCTTCCTCAAAATCATCATCTTTGGATTTGCGCTTGCGTGTGACAGGTTCTTCGAGGGTGCGTTTGGATGCTTCGGCGAGGTCGGTGGCGTAGGCTTCGTAATCATCTAAGGCAAAGGCACGCAATTCGTTATCGACAAAGAAACGAATCAACCCTTTTGGTTTGCCCCCTTCCATGCGTTTGAGTGAGCCTATCTCTTGAATGGTACTGAGGGGAATTGTCTCACGCACGATGCCATTTTCTTGTATCACCAAGCAAAGAGGCATCAGATAGAGTTGTACTGGCTGACCGAGTTCCCATGCGCCTGTGAGAGTTTGCGTCGCTGGAAAAACTGTTGTCGGGGCGCGATGAATATAAGGTCGGCGACGACGATAGGCTGTGATTTGGTCTTCGGTGGTGATGTCTTTCATGGCACGAATCAGGGCTTGCATATCGTATTTATAGAGTTTGACTTTGAGAATTAGCCAGCGCGAATTGATTTCGGCATGTATCCAGAGTGTGTTTTCACCAGCCGTGTATTTGACAGGTCGCCAGAAACCACGTATCTCGTTGGGTTGGATGGTATGTAAGGCTTTTACTTTATCGGCATCATCAGGCACATAAGGATAAATCGCAATGCGCTTGTGTGTGACCAAGAGTGTGCATCGTCCCCATTTTTCGCTATCGGATGCGATGTCAATCAAAGCATAATTGACGCGAGTCCAACGGTCATTGAGGAAGAGTGGCTGATACTGTTGCAGACGGTTAACTAATTGTGCTGTTCGGTTCGCACGACGTACTTCAAGAAAGCCAGCTAAGCTTGTAGCGACTGCAATAAAACTGATAACACTGAATCCGATGAGTTCCATATAATCGTCAACTTAGGTTTTGTGATTCAAGTACAGTTGAAAAAGTTCTGAGTTCTGAGATTTTGCTGTAAATAATAAGTACCTGACCAATTTAATTTTCATGGTTATTTGTCGGCAGACGAGACAGGTCTCGCCCCTACGATGCGGTTTTTTGATGATGCTGAATGCTTTTCCACAGTTTACGAATAGTTTACATCTTATGGAAGCAATGTTTGCAATTACATCTATACTGGGTGCATCGTATATATATCATTATAAGGGGATATGATGACGCTCAACCGTTTAAGCTGTGTCATTCTATTAATTGTATTGAGCAGTTTGTCTGTTGTGGGGATTAGCGCACAAGAGGTAGATTGTCCGACAGATGATTTCATTGATGTACAAGCCGCGCCAGAAAATAGTGCGTATCCTGCGCCTGAACTTAGCGTGGAATGTACTGAAGACAGTATTATTGTCACTTCCAACGGGATTCCTAATTTTGAATTTTTGCAGACAACACCCAATGCTTTAACTGCACAAAATTTTGTTTGGGAAATTCCACTTGAGCCTACTCTTGCAGAAGAAACGACACAAATTCCGATTCTAGGAACCGTTGCATTTGCCGTGAATGGGATTCCGATTTATGGTCCGAATGAAGCACCCCAAATGGATTACGGCGACCCATTCCTAGATGAACTATTGGATTATTGCAATGGTCACACAGGTGGTGACGGAGATTATCACTTTCATGTCGTGCCAAGTTGTATCTTTGAAGAGTATGATGGCAACGTCGGCTTAGTTGTAGCTTATGCGCTGGATGGTTTCCCAATTCTTGCGCCGTATCTCTGCACAGATGACGATTGTACAGACTTTGTTGAACTCAATAGTAGTTGGCAACGGACGACGGATGTCCGTAACGCATGGGAAGCCCATGAATATATCGAAGGCAGTGGCGATTTAGACCAATGCAACGGCATGATGATGGACGATGGGTCTTACGCTTATTTTGCTACAGCAACTTTCCCGTATTTCTTGGCGTGCTATGTTGGCGAAGTTGATGAAAGTATCACGGCACAAAATGCTGGTGGTTTACCGCAAGGTGGTGAACAAGGGGGACAAGGTCAACAGGGACAGCCTCCGCAAGATGGTCAGCAACCACCACAAGATGGTCAAGATGGACGTGGGCAAGGTGATGGACAACGTCCTCCTGGTGGTGGCAATGGTAATGGGGGTGGTCAAGGCGGACGACCATAGCGAGAAAAATGCTTAGTTGTTAGTTTGTAGTCTTAAAATGCGGGCGCATACGCCGATGCGCCCCTACTTTTTTATGACAAACATCAGGCATCACCGACGATAGGCGTTGCTTCTTCAGTTGCTTCGGGTGCTGGTTGTTGTGCGTTCGGAATAACGATACGGCATGTATTCAACTCATCTTCAAAGGCTTCAATCAAGAGTGCATTGCCTTCTTCGATGGCTGGCAGCCCGCCCTCTTGCACCATATCATAGCCTGTTTGGAGCAATGGTGTAGCACGCGCACAACTGCCTAGATTACGTTCCAGCCGTGCTGCCCACCAATAATGACGCGCATATTGCGTATCAAGGTCAATGGTGGTGGTGAAGGCTTCTAGGGCTTCTTCTTGATTGCCTAAATTATCGAGTGACCGTCCTAATAAATACCAACATTCAACATCTTCGGGCGCAACGGTCACACAATCACGGAGCGTCTCTTGTGATTGTCCCCAATCTCCGACGGGACTATATTGGATAAGCCCAAGATAATAAAGAACTTCACGATTAGTAGCATCTCGATTGAGCATTTCATTGAAGAGGGTCACAGCACGGTCAGGATTGCCTAAAGCACTGACTGTTCGTGCCCATGCTGAACCAGCCACGCCAGCCATCGCTCCATTCGTGCTTAATGCTAGATTGTACGCCCGCTCAAAATCGGTTACTGCGCCATTGGGGTCAGTTGGGATGATATTTTCGCTGACCAGTCCGCGCACCCAGTAACCTGCCCATAAATCAGGATTGAGTGCAATGGCATCTTCGGCACGCGCACGCGCCAAATCACCACGTACAGGAGTTGCACTGAAATACGCATAGCCGAGATAGGCTGTTGCACGCGCGTTCTGAGGGTCTAAAGCGAGGGCTTGTTGTGCACTGGCGATCCCTTCGGTAAAGTTACCGTCCCAGCTATAAACGAGGGCACGCGTCGCCCACGCATCGGCACTAAAGGGGTCAGCCGTAACACTAGCATCAGCATACTCTAGTGCATCTGCCACATTGCCACGAGTCAGATAGCCTTCTGCGAGGCGAATATAGGTGTTGACATCATTAGGAAGCAAGTTAATCACTTGGTCGTAAGAGTTGAGTGCAAAGTCGATACGCCCTGCTTGCCACTCGTTATTAGCATCAATCAAGGTGCTGGATGGGTCACGGGTTGGCGCAGGGGTCGGCGCAAATTGTGTCGCTTGCCATGCGTTGGCTTCTTCCATACCGCCTTCGACCATCGCAATTACAGTCGGTTGCAAGGTATCACTCAGTTGGTAAATACCGACAGCCCCTACGATTAGTCCAATCAAAAGAAAAATGATGAAAAATCGCCGACACGAAAAGACATTGCGACGTTGCATCCCACGATAGCGTTTTGGGGTTCTGATATACATAGGTTGACCTTAGTTATTAGTAGTTATTGGTCATTAGTTATTGTATTCATTGTTATTTGTATTTGGTGGACAAGGCACGCCTTGTCCCTACAATTAATGATGTTTTGTAAGAATCAATTTACATAATACGTTCAGATTATCTCATGATTCCACTGTCACTTCGGGCGTGATTTCTGGTGTAACTTCTGGAACGGGTGTTGGAATCGGCAGACCACTTACACCTCGACAAGCTGGGTCTGTTTGGATGGCACTGAGACCTGTCGAGATAATTTCACGGTCATCTTGTGTATTGAGGCGTGCATCTGCCATTGTCAGAGCATCTTGCAAGAGATTCCAGCCAACAGTGCAAATTTGGTTCGCTTCACAATCCGCATCGGATAGATTATCTGCCAAACAGACATCATTGTACTCTGTGCGTGCAAGATAGTATTGGGTTAGCCCAAGATAGTAAGTGCATTCGAGACTATCAGGGTCAAGGTCAACACAGGTTTGGAACATTTCATCTGCTAGAGTAAAGTCACTATCGCTGTATTGAATTTGCCCAAGTTGATAGACGGCTGGCAAGAAATTCGGGTCGGAGACAACGGCATCTTCGCAGAGACCACGCGCTTGGTTGAACTGCCCTACTTTGCGATAGGCTTGGCATTGTCGTAACAAAGCACGCGCGTTAGAGGGTTGTACACCGAGAATACGATTGTAGGTATCAATTGCCTCTTGGTCACGATTGGCTGCTAAATACAAATTAGCCAATTCAAAATATGGGGGCAAAAATCCTGGATTGACATCAATGGTGCGTTCATATTCAAGAATAGCATCATCGCGTGCGCCACTGAATGCTAGCGAACTCGCATACGCCCAATGAGAACGAACATCACCAGGTGCATATTCAATAGCAAGGATGTCATTTTCTTGTGCTTGACGCAGATTGCCTTCTCCAATGTGGGCACGAGATAATGCTGCGTAAAGTGGTGCAAATCGTGGCGAGATGTCGATTCCAGCTTGGGCAACGGTTAAGGCAAGGCTAGAGTTACCATTCCAGACTAAGGCGCGTGCTCGCAACGCATAGCCACGCGGGTCATCTGAATCAAGTTCTAGGATTTGTAAGGCGAATTCTTCGGCACGTTGGGCATTGTCATTATCGCTATCATCAAGGTCAATCAGTAACATACCATATTCATAGAGATAGTCAATATCATTGGGACGCATGGTATTCACACGCTCCCAAATCTCGCTCGCGCCATCTAAATCACCTTGAAGCACGAGTAATTGCGCCTCTTGTGCTAATTGCCCTGGCAACGGCGTTGGTGTGATGTCAGGACCGATAAATTGATAGGTTACGTCGAGCACTTGGTCTTGTTGCCACATTGCAATGCCCCCTGCAATCAAAATCAGCACGAGCATCGTCGTGAAACGACGGAGTGCTTGCGCGTGAGGATTACGATGTTTGAAAAAGCGATTGCGTGAGTTTCGTCTAACGTACATGAGTTTTGCGTATTGGTTTCTGGTTATTTGTGATTGGTATTCGGTTATTGGTCATTTGTTGTTGGTGATTAGTTCTTAAATACTGATTAGACCATCCTGATGCTAAAGCAGTCAGGCTATCTGTGTCGGACGTTAAAGCGTGCTTTAAAAATTAACTTTAGCTTATCGTAATAATTGAATCGTTTTGCAACTTAGATGTGAAAATTTAATTTCAGTGTTTGTATTTTATTATCGTAACGAAAAATTATGTTGGAATAAAGGCTGAGGTCGTGGCGTAGGGTGGACGTATGAGATTATTGATGGAATCTCATCTCTTGATAACATGGATTTTACAATTTAGGATAATGATAGGGCTGTTTATCAAACTATGCCTATGGAGCATACTACATGAATCTTAGAAATATTGTCATCGGGATTATCGTATTAGCGATTGTGGTTGTGGGTGGTGGCTTAGCATTCCTGCAATTCACGGCTGGGGATGGTGAAGCCAGCCAAGATATTTCCGAAGTCTCTGAAAATGTCGAAAGTGCTGATGATGCAGTTGTATTGACGATTGTCTCTGACGAATCAGAAGCGAGTTTTACACTGGATGAAGATTTAGCAGGGGTTCGCACCACTGTTGTTGGCACAACCGACCAAGTCGGGGGTGAGATCGCTTTCAATTTTGGCAATCCAAGTGCATCGACCATTGGTGAGATTACCATCAATGCACGGACACTCGCCACCGATAATGATTTCCGTAATCAGGCTCTGCGCTCACAGATTTTGCAATCAGCACAAGATGAATTTGAGTTCATTACTTTTGCACCAACGAGCATCGAAGGTTTGCCTGAAACTGTTGCGGTTGGTGAAACCTATACCTTCGAGATTATTGGCGATTTGACTATCATTGATACGACAAACCCAGTCACTTTCTCCGTAGAAGTAACCATTCGCTCTGAGAACGAAATCACAGCAAATGCGACTGCATCCGTTGCTTATGCCGATTGGGGCATTACGATTCCGAGTGTTCCGCGTGTAGCCAATGTCGATGAAGAAACTGTATTGACAATCAACTTCGTGGCGCGTGTGAGTGCAGGGGAATAATTCGCCCCGAAAAAATTGAATAGCCCTAGTAAGAATCAGTCAGTATTGGCTGATTTTTTTGTTATTGAAACCTGATTAGCTATTAGCATCAGTCTATCGCCGTTTCTGTAATCTTATGTTATAGTCACAGCGTTGTGTCGGATTGGTTCACACTATCTTATTGAAGGGGATACATGAGACGTTTAAAGTTATTTATTTTATTTGGATTCATCTTTCTATTTGCCTCCATCACCAGTGAGGCAAGCACTTTTACTGTTAATGATGTACCCTCACTGATTAATGCTATCACCGTTGCCAATAGTAATGGCGAAGATGATGTCATCACTTTGACTGCTAATATTACGCTAACAGCATTTGACAATACCACGAATGGTGCGAATGCTTTACCTGTCATCCAAGCGGATGGTGGACAACGTTTGGTGATTGATGGGGCTGGATTTAGCCTTGATATATCAGGTGCAACGTGTGGCGATACGCCAACTGCGAATGATTTTCGCTTACTGACAATCAACGTTGGTGCAAGCCTGTACTTGGATAATATTTCTAGTGTTGGGGGTTGTGCAAATCGTGGTAGTAGTAGCACAGCAGGAGATGATGGTAGCGTAATTTATAATAGTGGGACACTCATCATCATCAACAGTAATCTGAGAGGTATTTGGGCGAAAGACCAAGGTGGTACTATCTATAATTCTGGTGATTTAACACTCATCAATACCGCCATTACTGGAGTATCTGAATTCAGAGGTGGTGGTATTTATAATGATGGCACAGCAATGATCATTGATAGCCAAATTGGAGGACAGGCTTATAATCGTGGTGGTGGCATCTATAACAATGGCACAGCAACGATTACAAATTCCTCTTTGACTGGAGGCATTGGTGCACCTGCATCTAGTCCAGTGATAAGAGATGGTGGTGGCGCAATTTATAATGCTGGCATTCTCACCATTACGACAAGTCGATTTCAGTCAACAAGTACAGGTTCAGGTGGTGGTAGTTCTGTTAAAAATACAGGTAATCTAACGATTCAGAATACCTATATCACATCTTCAGCGACGGATGCAGGAGCAATCTTTAATAGTGGCACAGCAACCATCATCAATAGTAGTTTTTTTGCAACAGCTTTAAATTTTGGTGGACAAGGTGGCGCAATTTATAACGATGGCATAACTAATCTCGATAATGTTACCATCTATGATAATGGTAATTTTTCCGAAACAGGTGGTGGCATCTACATGAATTCAGGAACGTTAACTACTAGAAATAGTATCATCACGTTCAACAACGATATGAATGGGCTTGATTGTGTAATTAGTTCAGGGACATTCAATGCTAACGCCAATAATGTAATTGGAGAAAGTGGTGATAATAGCGGTTGTCCAACGGGTTTGAATGATATCATCCCACCAGTAGGAGTTTTTGCCTCTGATATTGTAGAGCCTTTCCCTGCTAATAATGGTGGTCCTACGCAGACTATTGCCTTATTACCATCAGGCATAGCAGTGGATGCAAGTGGTGCGAGTGCTACAGCATTTGACCAACGAGGTGTTCCTGCCAATGGTGTTCGTGATGTCGGCGCGTTTGAAAGTGGTACAACACCGACTTACCCTACTGTGAGTTTCGCTTCATCAGATGTGACAGTTAACGAAAATGCTGGCACAATCACGATGCCACTTACAATTTCTGGTGCATCGAATTTTATTGGGACAGCGCAAGTTTTCATCCTCAACACACATCGTGGCACAGCAACATCCGATAGCGACTACACTGTATCCGATATACGTACTGTCAATATCAACTGTGCGACAGGTTGCCCAAGTAGCCTGACAATTCCTGTGACTATCAATACAGATACCATCACTGAACCTGATGAGACGATTCTCTTCGAGATTGTAGCAACGAACGATTTTGCTCAAATCGGCGGGTTAGACGAATATACTGTCACGATTCAAGATTCGGACGCTGTAGCAGCACCTCCTGTTGTGGCACAACCTGTGAATAATCCTGAACCAGCTATTGATGTTTTTGACCCTGCCATCAGCAAATTAGGGTTTTTAGTGCCTGGTCAGACTGGTGTCACAGATGAAGAACTCGAATGGGTTGTGACAGTGAGTAATGTTGGGACTGTTGCTGGTGTTAATTTGATTATCACCGCAAATTAACCGTGTGGAAGCACCTGATGGTACTGTGATTATCAATGGACAGACTGTCACTGTAACTTATGCGACTTTACCTATAGGGGCTTCGCGCCAATTCAGTATCTTTACTACTGTTCTTGAGGGTCAAGATATTAACAATACAGCGTGTGTCCGAGCAGATAATAGTGATAGCGAAGATTGTGTCACACAATCATTTGTATCGAGCTTGCCTCGCACAGGCGAGACCCCTCTTGAGCCAACATTATTAGTGACGAGTATATTTCTACTTCTTGGGGGAGTGATGATGATAGTCCATTTGAGTATCACATCAGAATGAGGTAGCTCTGCAAGAATTACCACAAAAAACCCCTCTCCGAGACTAGATTGGGGTTTTTAGTTTGGTTTAGACAGGGCAATTTACAGGAATAGCCAAGGCACGCAAGATGTTGTTCAAAATTGGAACTTGTTCGTATAAGCAGAAGCTATCAATGGCGACGGCTGCAACGACTGTTAGACAACAACACAGCAAAAGCAAACCTGTACAGCCGATAAGAATCCACTGCATGGTACTGCCACCCTCTTCGTCACGCATGGCGTAGGGGTCATAATCATAGCCTGGAGGCGGTGGTCCATAAGCGGCTGCGCCTTGTTGGTCGTAATAATCTTGTGGAGGCGCGTAAGCATCGGCTTCTTGGTATTGTGGCGCAGGGTCAGGTTGTTGCTGATAGGCTTGCACCTGTGGCTGTGGCTCTGGCGCACGATACGGATCAGCTTGTGGCACAGGTTGTTGTGGAGGTGGTGATGGTTGTGATGGCACTTGCGGTTGTGGCGGACGATATTGTGCATCTTGAGCGTTGGGTTGTGGTGCTGGTGCAGATGGTGCTGCTGATTCAGGTTGTGGTGAGACAGCACTCGCACCTGGACGACCTGCTTCGTATTGAAGGGTAACCGTTTCACCCAAACCAACCATATCACCATTTTTGAGGGCAATTGACCCACTGACACGTTTGCCGTTGACAAAGGTGCCATTGGTGCTACCGAGGTCTTCTAGTGTGAAGCCATCCGCCCCTTTGGTGAAGCGCAAATGATGACGACTCACTTCTCGGTCATTAATCACAATATCGTTGGTAATATCTCGCCCAAGATTGACGACATCACCTGATAATTCATAAACTTCATTCGGTCGCGGTCCACGTCGGACAATTAACCGAAAGCTATCGTTTTCCATAAATCCAATCCTCTGCTGTCTGCGCGATGCGTAGGAATCATTTTTCTATAAGATAACAGTCGTAGTTTAGAGTTTATCGGCAAAGCTGTCAACTTGCGACAGGGGTTTTTATCAGCATTTTAGCTATGTAGCTCACTAGCTTGTTAGGAGTAGCTTGCGGATAAACCCACAAGCTAGACAAATCACACCGACACAAGGTCGGCATTGAAAGTCTCACAGGCGGACAGCCAGAAGGCAGTTCCTACGCTTGGGAAGATGATGACAGTTTGAATTATTTCGTAGTTCATTGAAATTTGTTTGAATTTACGGATAGATGCTAAATAGCTCAATCTACTAGACCATAGCGGACAGCAATCAGGCTCGCTTGTGTCCTATCAGAGACGTTTAATTTGCTAAAGACATTGCTGACGTAATTGCGGATTGTGCCTTCGGATAAGAAAAGTTGCTTCGCAATATCACGATTAGAAAGCCCTTTTGCCATCAAGCGCAACACCTCTAATTCACGGTCGCTCAGGTCATCAATTTTTGTATCAGCCGTGATAGATGGTAAGGTGGATGCCGATTGGTTAATGTGCTTGAAAAGTGTTCCTGCTACATTGGGGTCAACGGGATTTTCGCCGTTTACAACTTGTTTGACTGACTTAATGAGGTCTTTTGGGGGCGTATTTTTGAGCAAATAGCCCGATGCACCACTACGAATGGCATCAAAGACCCATTCATCCGCATCATAGGTTGTCAAGACTAGTACAAAAACGTCAGGGTGATGGGCACGGATATGGCGTGTGGCGTGAATCCCATTCATGCCAGACATTTTTAAATCCATCAGTACAATGTTAGGATGATGTTTCTCGACGAGTTCAATCGCTTGTGCGCCATCATGACCAATGCCAACTACCTCAATTTCAGAATCACTTTCTAAGATGACTTGCAATCCTTCAGTGACGATTGCTTGGTCATCACAAATTACAACTCGAATCATGGTAGCCTCTCTACAGTTAGTTGAATTGTTGTTCCTGTACCGACTTGACTGGTGACAGACAATGTGCCTCCAATCATTTTACTGCGCTCAACCATGCCAACGAGACCGAAGTTGCGTTTAGGGTCAGGCTCTTTTGGATTAAACCCTACGCCATCATCAGAAATGGTCAATTTTAAACATGCTTCTTGAACGCTCAGTGTAAGCGATACCTTGTTTGCATTGGCATGTTCGACAACATTGGCGAGGGCTTCTTGTGTGATGCGATACACAACTTGTTCAACATCAGACCGTAGGCGAAGTTCTTGTTCAGGCAGATGTAGGTCAAGTTCAAAACCACCGCGCTCTATTGATGTTTCTGCAAGATGCCGAATCGCAAGTATCAAGCCCATATCTTCCAGGGGTGATGCTCTTAGATCTTGTAGGGCACGGCGAGTTTCTGCGTTGCCTTCGTTGAGTGTACCAATAACTTCTGTCAGCATGATTTTTGCCCGTTCATCATTGTCATTATCCCACAAAACCTGAACAGCGTTCAACTTAACAGTGATAGCACTGAGGGTATGCGCGAGTGTATCGTGCAATTCACGAGCTAGTCGGTTGCGTTCCTGCGAGATAATGAGTTGTTCGCGCGTGGTGGCATATGCCATGAGGTCTTGGTTGAGTGTTGTCAGTACCAGCCGTTGTTCACGTTGGGTTTGCATAATTTTGGTCACGATGTAACCAACAATGAGAAATGAAACTGTGCGGATGAGTGTTATGACCACTTCAATTGGTGCATCAAAGCGGACAAACTGCCTCGCAAATGTAATCAACATAACATCTAGCACTGTTATGAGAACAACATACAAGACAATGTAACGAAAGCGATATTGCCAACTCATCAAGACCAATGGCACAAACAACAAGGCTGTTGCGCCTAACGTGAACAATAAAGGTGCAGTGGTATTTTCGATACCAGATAGCGTAAGAGCTTCTAAAAACTCTGGCAAATCGCGGATCAGTTCCGCGTTCACTTGCGATAGTCTGAACTGTAGAATGCGTTGCTCTATAATGAGTTGTATGCTGATAATAGCAATTGCAATTGGTAAGTAAAAGCTACATAACCAACGTTCTAATTGTTCGATGGATAGGTACAGAAGTAATGATAGCGATATTGCAATGATAAGGAGTGAGTAGGTTACAAGCGTCATGACATCATCGTTCAATGCCACTGTAGCAATCGCTAATATCAAACGAATGATGATGAACAGGCGAAATGTGCGTAATAGATTTTCTTCAAGCGGACGAGCCATAATTCGTTCTGACGATTAGATTAATAGATAGTGTTTCTAGCCTACTCTAGTCAATGTAAATATATCAGATAGAAGCTGTCACGAGAGTTTATGACATTGTCATAAAAAGCTATGAAAAGCGCATGGCATCTCGTGATGCTACACACTTCAAGTGATACCCCTAAATCTGCTTAACTGAACACATCAGTCAATCAAATCCATGCAAAGGATACATTTCATGAAACGATTTATGCAGATAGGTATTCCCATTTTGCTCATTGTGGCAATTGTCGGCGTTGTCTTTATCCTACAACAAGAGCCTGTCAGCGCACAATCCGATGCGAATGTTATCACTATTGAAGAACGTGATATTGATGTCATCATTGATGGTACGGGAATAGTCTCACCAGAACGGACACTTTACCTAACCTTCGCTGTTGCTGAAACAGTGGCGGAAGTCAATGTCATCGCAGGGGATACCGTCACTGAAGGCGATGTACTCGCCACGCTTGAAACGGCTAGCTTACAACTTCAAGTCGATTCGGCACAAGCGGATGTCAATTTAGCACAGGCAAATCTTGATAGTGCAATGCTATCTGTAGCGAATAGCGATGCACAAGTTGTCATCAATTGTGCTAGTTTAGACGCTGTCACAGATAGTTTAGACATGGCAACTGATGCTTATGACGATTATGTCGATGCAGGCTATGATGTTGACCCGAACTTCACCCCTGACCCCAACTCACAAGCAGGGATTGCTCTGCGTGATGCTCAAACCAACTACGATGTCACTATCGCACAGTGTAATACAGCCAATAACAATGCCAGTAACTCTAGTGGTGTTGATGCCTCACAAGCGCAACTCGATAATGCTGAAATTCGGCTAGAACAAGCACAAGACTTGCTGAATGATGCTCAACTCATCGCCCCATTTGATGGCTTGGTAACTGATGTTGCGATTGTTGAAGACCAATTCGTTGGCACGAACACGGTTGCTATCACCCTTATTGATAACAGCCAATTACATGTGATAACGCGAGTAGATGAACTCGACATTGCCAATATTGAAATTAGTCAAGCTGTGTCGGTCACATTGGATGCACTCGGCGAAGAAACGATTATCACAGGCGAAGTCACCCGAATTTCACCACAGGCTATTAACAATCAAGGTATCACAAATTACGAAGTCCGTGTGGACTTAATGAGCGATGATGCACGTATTCGCCTCGGCATGAGTGCAGATGTCAACATTGAGATAGCAGTCATTGATAATGCGCTAGTTGTGCCACGTCGGGCTATTCAACGAAACAACGACTTAGGTGAATTTATCACATTAAGCCTCAATGGAAGCAATACCGATGTCGCAATCACACCTGGCTACAGTGCCGATGGATACATCGTTGTCGAAGGTGACATTAGTGCAGGTCAGACCGTTATCATCGTGGAGGACTAATCATGGATAACAAGAAAACAGTCATCGAAACACATGACCTTCGTAAAACTTACATCATGGGCACAACAGAAGTTCATGCTCTCAAAGGTGTTTCCGTAACAGTGCGCGATGGTGAGATGGTTTCTATCATGGGACCATCAGGTAGTGGCAAGAGTACCTTGATGGCAATCTTGGGCGCACTCGATAAACCAACAAGCGGCGAGTATCTGCTGGATGGTGAGGAAGTTAGTCAACTAAGCGAAGGGCGTTTATCAGATATTCGGAATCAACGAATTGGCTTCGTTTTCCAGAAATTCAATCTACTACCTAGCATGTCGATTCTCGATAATGTTGCTCTGCCATTGATTTATGCTGGCGTGGATACCCTGGAACGTCAAACTCGCGCTAGAGACTCACTCGAAAAAGTGGGACTCGGTGAGCGTATCAATCACAAGCCAACGGAATTATCAGGTGGTCAACAACAGCGTGTAGCAATTGCGCGAGCATTGGTCTCGAATCCTTCGATGATTCTTGCGGACGAACCAACAGGCAATCTTGATACAGAAACAGGTGATGAAATTATGGGCTTGTTCAAGAGTTTGCATCGCAATGATGGTATCACACTCATCATCGTGACCCATGATCCTGAAGTGATGATTCAAACCGAACGCTGTATTTATCTGCGCGATGGTCTACTGACCGATATGCCAGAATCCCTTACACGCTTGTGGGATGAAAAGCGGAAAGATGAAACGGCGGTGCTAACATGAGTATCAGACAAAATTTACAAGTTGCCTTCGGCGCACTACTTGCAAATAAATTACGCTCTGCTCTGACCATGCTGGGCATCATCATCGGTGTGACAGCCGTCGTCTCGCTCGTCTCAATTGGTGAGGGTGTGGAATCAGCTATCACAGGCGAAATTGAAGGGACAGGCTCAAATATTGTGGTGGTTGTGCCTGGGTCGGAGTTTCAGTCGAATAGTGGTAATGATCTGCTAACACTCGAAGACGCTCAAGCAATTGAAGATGAGGTAGCAAATTTGCAAGCTGTCGCGCCTCAATATACAGGTACGGCACAACTCATCTATGAAGATGAAGCATCGCTGGTCACGATTACTGGAACAACGGCGAATGTCGTTGATGTGTTGACGATTGACCTTGAACTAGGGGCGTTTTTCACAGAATCCGATAATGACAATGCGGAGCGTGTCATCGTGATTGAAAGCGACACGGCTGAAGACCTTTTCGGACAGTTAAACCCTGTCGGGCGTAGTGTTCGCGTCAATGGTGTGCGCTTTGAAATTGTCGGAATGATCACTAGCACTGATGGAACTATCACAGGTGGTGGTGCAGCAACGGCGTATGTGCCACTTAACACAGCCTATCAATCACTTTTTGGTGCAACGACAGCAGGTGGAACACAGAATCCTGTCACTACAGTTGCAATGTCTGCTCTGACAGGTGATGACATTGCACAGGTTGCTGATGATGTTCAATTATTGATGCGTGACCGCTACGATATCAACCTCAATGAAGAAGATACATTCACTGTTATCAGCCAAGATGAATTGCTTGACCTCGTTGGCGATGTAACCTCTATCTTGACCCTCTTTTTAGGTGCAGTGGCAGCTATCTCACTCGTGGTTGGTGGTATCGGCATCATGAATATTTCGTTGGTCTCTGTCACTGAACGAACCCGTGAAATTGGTCTACGGAAAGCAGTCGGTGCTAAATATCATCACATTGTCACGCAATTTCTGATTGAAACCGTTGTCCTCAGTACGCTAGGTGGGATTATCGGTGTCATCCTAAGTTTACTCACGGCATGGGGGGTCAATCAAACTGACCTCTTTACAGCCGTCATCACGACAGAATCTGTCTTACTCGGCGTTGGGTTCTCGATGTTTGTAGGGGTTTTCTTCGGACTTTACCCTGCGAACCGTGCCGCACGCTTACATCCAATTGAAGCACTACGTTACGAATAACACACAACACATAATCAATAAGGAGAAAAATCTCATGAAACAATTCAGAACACTCATCACAATCGTTGTCTTGATGCTCAGTAGCATCGCTGTCTCAGCACAAACCAGTGTTGAAACCTTGACTATCGGTGTATTGGTCACAGATGCTGACATCAACGCAGACCATGCAACAGAAATCCGCCAAGCGGTTCAACTCGCTATCGATGAAATCAATGATGCAGGTGGCGTTGATAATGCCAACAACAGCGACATCTATCGCTTGCAAGCTGTGTTCAAAGACGTTGCTAATGCCGATGAGGTGGCGCAAGCAATTGCAGAATTGACACAAGAAGGTGCAATAGCAATTTTAGGACCTGAGTCAAATGCGCTCTTGCCTGACCTCAGCAATCTGGAAGTCCCTCTGTTAACAATGGGTAGCGGATTGGATGGTATCTATCACCAGACATCAGAGTTTGTGTATCAGCTACGTGCCAATGATGACACACTTGCACGCATTGCCCTCCTATTTGCTGTTGAGGAACTGAATGCCGAAGATTTAGCCGTTATTTCAGCAGATAGTCGCTATGGGCAGATTGCGACCAACGCTATTTTGGAAGATGTGGCTGAACTTGACGACGTTGACCTTATCCTTGACCGCACTCGCAACAACACATCAGATGTATCCGCAATTGTCGCTGATATTGTGAATGATAACCCTGATACTATCCTTGTGGCAGATCGCTTTGATAACTTCGTTGGTTTTATGGATGAATTGAGCGCGAGTGAATGGTCAGGTGAGCTTGTTTATCTCTATGACAATACTGACTTAGTGACTGTGTCAGTGAATGATGATATTGACCTTTACAGTTTGAGCATTTGGTTTAATTTAGCAGATGACCAAATGAGTGATGACTTTGTTGACCTCTATGCTGAAACTTATGGTGAAATGCCATCAACGCTTGGTGTGCTCTACTATGATGGGCTTAATCTCATCAATGCGGGTTTAGCGTCGGCTGGTGATGACCGTGTAGCTTTGTCTAACTGGTTTGATGTTAACGCAGATTACACAGGCGTACAAGGTAATTACACGGCTGGGAATGATAGTGGCGAACTCATTCGGAGTGCCTTTGTATTACAAGTTGTCGATGGCAGACTGGAAGAGGAACAACGCTATAGCTTTGAACTCGATACATTCACAGTTGTCTCACAGTAAGATAACTATAGACCCATCTCCATTTGAATGGGACGGCATATAAGGTCGTCCCTATGATTATTGACCAGAGGACGCGCTCACACAGTTCAGTGGCATAAAATCGCCAGCAACTGCAAATTCTTCACAAGTGAGAAACAGATAATTGTTCGCTCCCATCCAATATCCTGCAACCGACACAACAAGCACAATGATTATCATTGCAAAAAGTAATCGCCATGGCAGTCTGAGTGCTTCGCCTTGAGTGATAATCAGAATAGCATAACCGACATTGGGGAGTGCCAAAACGGTGATAAACGCCAACACATCATCAACTACCTGATAAAGACCTTGCTCTTCATTTAAGAAAAAAGGTCTCAGGAAGAACGAAATTAACCATAGCGTCGGCAGTAGCAAGCCAATCAGTTGAGTTGTTCCAAAGGGGCGTTCATGTTTGGGGAGCATCACTGTCGCCAAGAAAATGACGGTACAAAGCACCCAAATCGCTAATAATGTGCGATAAAATACTGTGTTATATGCGCCATAATTGAACATGAGTGTCCAAGCGGCGAATGAGGTTGCAACTAGGGTGACATAATAGTTACGCACTAAGGAATTATTGAGGAAACGATTGACTTCTTGTTGTTCTTCTCGCAGTTCTTTTCTGAACTCTTGCATCGGATGTTATCCCTCAATGGATAGGCTTGAACAGTACAAAACGTTTCGTTTTCAATTGTAAGGTGTTGCGCTTATGATTGCCAATGTCTACATAAAAGTGTGATGCCATTGTTCGAGTGTGAGCAATGTCCAGAGCATACGGTTGTGGTCACGTTGTCCTGATTCATGCTCGGTGAGCAGGTTTTCGACTTGTTGCATATTGAGTAAGCCTCGTTGACGCGCTTGTTGGCTGAGAAGCACATCACGCACAGGGGAACTATCGCGCCGTAGCCATGCACCGAGTGGTACACCGAATCCATGCTTTTTACGATGAATAATATGCTGAGGCAAATAATCGCGTGCCACTTCTTTCAACAGATATTTGGTGGTCGAGCCATTCAGTTTGAGGTTGATAGGCATCGGTGCGACAATTTCAGCAAGGTGATGGTCTAAAAAGGGTGCACGCACTTCGAGAGAGGTTGCCATGCTACAACGGTCTGCTTTGATGAGCAAATCATCAGGTAGGTACGTTTGCTGATTGGCTTCTAAGATGCCGCCTAATGATTGTCGTGAGAGCAAAGTTTCAAATTCTGTCCCTGCGACATCAGCAGATTGAGTCAGAGCATGGACGGTATCAGCATTGGCAACACGCACCCAATCGAAATAGGCACGTCCGAGTGATTGGCTTGCCCCGCGTGCGAAGCGTCCAGCGCGTTTGATAGGATTGTAATAACCTGTGCCTTCGGGTAAGAGATTAATCCCCCCTGCGACCATCTGCCAGACTGGTTTCGGAATCACATCTAACTTTTTGAGCAAAGTTGTCGCATAGAAACGGTCATAACCAGCAAATTGTTCATCGCCTCCATCGCCTGAGAGTGCGACAGTGACGTGTTCGCGTGTCAATTGACTCACCAAAAATGTCGGGATAGCACTGCTATCGGCAAAGGGTTGGTCATGATGCCAAACAAGTTTTTCGAGGAGGTCAATAGCATGGGGTTCAACGTGAAAAGCGGTGTGGTCTGTGCCGAGATAATCAGCGACTTCTTGGGCATAAGGTGACTCATCAAAGCTATCATCCCCTGAAAAACCAATGCTGAAAGTTTTGACCGTGTGTGAGGTCATTTCGCGCATCATAGCGACAATCAGTGAGCTATCCAAGCCACCTGACAAAAATGCGCCGAGTGGCACATCCGCTATCAGACGTAGTTCAATGGCTTCACGGAGTGCGTCATGTGTGAGGTCGATATAGGGCTGATGGTCGTCTGCTGGTGTTATTTCATCGGTGATGTGTGGCAATTGCCAGTAGCACGAAGTCTGTAGATTGCCATCTTCAAAAATAAGTGTATGAGCAGGGAGTAGTGCTTGAATCCCCTTGAAAGCAGTATTAGGCGCAGGGATGTAGCCGTAGCTCAGATACCGTGCGAGGGTGGCACTATCGTTCAAGGCTGATTCACATGGCACGTCAGGATGCTTGAGCAATGCTTTAATCTCACTCGCAAAGACAAGCGTTTCACCTTGATGATAATAGTAAAGTGGCTTTTGTCCGTAACGGTCACGAGTCAGGATGAGGCGTTTTTGAATGCTATCCCAGAGCGCGATTGCAAATTGTCCGCGCAGATATTGTGGAAAGTCTGCACCATAGATTTCGTAGAGATGGGCGATTGTCTCGCCATCACCATCTGTGCGAAATTGATGACCTTGCGCGATGAGGTCTTGGCGGAGTTGCCGATAGTTGAAAATTTCGCCATTGAAGACGACCACGATTGACTGGTCTTCATTGTACAGAGGTTGCTCACTGCCTCCGACATCAATAATGGCGAGTCGGCGCATGGCTAAGGCAATTTCATCAGTTAGGTAGATACCCTCGCCATCAGGTCCACGATGATGAATCGTATTATTCATGGTGCGTAGAATAGCTTCGTTAGTAGTGGTGTTAGATTGGATTGCGCCACAAATCCCGCACATGGTCATTTCCTCTGATTGCATGATTATGGTCATCATAGTGAGTCTGTGGTGAAGTTAATAGTGGGAAGTGCGAATCGTCAGGACAAGCATATTAAAAGCATTTGAACCACGAAGACACAAAGATACAGAGAAAAGGTTAAACTCGTCAATTTAAATTGAAGCTAATTGCTTTTCTTCCTAACCAACGCTCATGATTGAACTATAGCCAAATCAATAATTTTGGATATGATTAGGCGCATGTTTGCCCGTAAATTAGAAAACGAGTCTATGCGTCGGTATTTGATACTCCTTATTTTCGTTGTTTTATCCCTCTCCATGACCACCTCGGCACAAGAACAAAATATTTTCACCAGTCCTTGGCGTGGTGAGTATTTTAATAATCCCTACTTAGCTGGCGAGCCGATTGTGACGCGATTCGACCAAGGGATTGGCTATAGTTGGGGAACAGATGCCCCTGCGGAGGGCTTGCCTGTTGATAATTTTAGTGTGCGATGGGGTAAAGGTGGTGACCTCCCTGCTGGCACCTATCGCTTCATTATCACGGCTGATGTAGCTTTTCGCTTATATATCGATGGCGAAGTCATTCTCGATACATGGGAGACAGGCACACAAGGCGCAACTATCGGACGTGATATTTTCATTGAGGCTGGTTATCACAACCTGCAACTTGATTACCGTGCCTTTGGTGGTGATGCGCTCATCTTCCTTGATTGGGGACTTGCACCCAATGGTGAAGTTGCACCACAACCAACGACTGTTTTCGGTGTCAATACAGTAACGATTACAGCCAATACACTCAATGTACGTAGTGAACCTCGCATCGCCAATAATGTCATCACACGTTTGACACGCGGACAGCAATTCTCACAAGTTGCGATTAGTGACGATGGACGTTGGGTTCAGCTTGACCTCGGCAACGGCACACAAGGGTGGGTCAGTGCCAGTTTCGTCAGTGCAGATACGGCTGAAATCACAACTGAGGGTCTGACAGGGCAAACTCTGCGGAGTATCGCGCGCTTGCTGATACGGACTGCCCCATCATTAGAAGCTGATGCCATTGGATTACTCTTGCGCGGTGAAGATGCGAGTATCATCGGGCGCAGTAGTGATGGCAACTGGTGGCAAATCAATGATAATGGCAGAATTGGTTGGGTGAATGCGACCTTTGTGGTCCTATCGCCTGATGTCGATGCGGATTCTATTGCGACAACCAATTGACAGATGATAATCACTCAAGAATGGGTTCAGCAATAAAGCCGAATGTGACTTCTGACTTGAGATTAGGTTCGACTACAGGTTGATCGTATTCAAATGGTTCTGGAAGCTCAATCTTGATATTAGGGTCGGCACTTTCAACCAAAGCACGTGCTTTTAACATCGGTTGGTCATTAAAGACGGCTGTGAAAGTACCGTTTCCGTTGCTATAGAGTGTTGATGGATTAACATCTGCCCGTTGTAATATTTCATTTGCAGTTGCTTCCGTTATTGCAACATAATTGTCAAAATTCATTTGTATATCTCCTAATCCGCCATATCAACTTGTGGATATTCTGTGAACGCAAAGCGGACTGTTGCGGCAATATTCACTTCAACATTGGGTTGACGATTATCGAGCGGCATCGGCTCTAAAACGGTAATGGTTGGATCAGATACTGAAATTTGTTGACGCATAGTCGGTGCAGGTACATTATCAAAAATAGCTGTAAAGCTATTATCAGAGTTACTATACAAATAGGTTGGATGAATTTCCTCACGTTCCAAGATAGCACTAGCAACTGACTCGCTCACATGAGTATATTGTTGGTCTGTCATAGTTTGTGTCTTTTCTACTGCTTTAACTTTGGTAACAGTATGACAAGTGCAGACTAGTTGTAGCTTAATCTGCTGTATGATTTATCTTGGAATAGTCAATCAACTACTTAACAGACTATATTAAGGACACGCTTATACGTGTCCTTTGCAGATGTTGTTATGCCGATTGGTTTTGTGGTGTATCACCATCATAGAGTTCGCGGAATTCTGCGCTGGTGGCGAGTAAGTCGTCTAATGTACCTTCGGCTTCGATTGCACCATCTTTGAGGACAATGATGTGGTCGGCGTGGCGTAGTGCTGCTTTACGATGCGATACGACTAAACAAGTAATTTCAGGATGTTCAAAGACACGTTCCCAGAGAGTACGCTCGGTTTCGACATCTAATGCGCTGGATAAATCATCAAAAACGAGTAATTGTGTATCGCGCGTGAACATTCTGGCAGCAGCTGTGCGTTGAATTTGCCCGCCTGAGAGTTTTACCCCTTTAGGACCGACCATTGTATCGAAGCCTTCATCAAGCTCATTGAGGTCATGTTCCATGACAGCACTACGGACGGCTGGCACAATTTGCTCATCGGATTTTTGTAAGCCCAGCAAGATATTATCGCGCAGGGGGTCACTAAATAGACGGGGCACTTGAGCCGTATACGCGCACCGTGGCGTGATGAAGAAATTATCAGGTTCGGTGATGAGCGCACCATTCCAGCGAATTTCTCCTGCGTCTTTTTCAAGTAGACCCAATAATGTGCGGAGTAATGTCGTCTTGCCACTGCCGACACGCCCTGTAATCACAGTGAACGACCCACGTTTGAGTGTAAAATCAATGTTTTGGATGCCATTTTCACTATCAGGATAGTGATAGCTTAAGTCGGTGACCGTGAGTTCTTGCAAGGCATCAGCAGAGGTGGCTTGTTGATACAAAACAGGAGGCATCTGACCATTGAGGTACATATCGGTATATTTGACTAAATTTTCGACAGGTGCGCCATCCATCAGGCGTGTCATACGTTCAACAGAGACACCAATTTGCTTGTAACGCGCCACAATCAAGCCCATGAAAGCGGTCATGTCACTGAACCATTCAAGAAAAATCACAAACAACGCGAAGTCACCAATGGTAAATGAACCATCGCGGATTGAGCCTGCAGCAACAATCAGAATCACCCCTGTACCGATGTTGACACTATTGCGGAAGAGCGATTGCAAAACTTCATTAAAAAGGCGGTCTTTGACGGCAACAGTTCGACGTTCTTCATTCATCTGTGAAAAACGGTCTAGCACACCTTGCTCAGCAGTGGCGACTTTGACAGCTTGCACCGCGCCAAAGGTTTCTCCGATGAAGCCAGCAACCATCCCTGCATATTTACGGCTGGCGCGACGGTATTCTTCGATTTTATCGGTAGCAGAACGGGCAATGAACAAGACAATCACGAAGGGCAAGAGTACGAGTAAGGTAATGCGTGGGCTAATGCTAAGCATGATGACTAAGGCAACGAGGTTAAAAGCGATCATTCCCAAAATATCATTGACCCACAGGCAGAAGAAGCCCATTTCGATAACATCACCTCGGAAACGACTCACTGCTTCCCCTGGTGAATCTGGCAAAGCCCGCGCTCCTGGACGACGTAAAATGTGCTTGAGCATATTCTTACGCAAGAGCAATTGCACATAGTTCATGAATGGGACATTGGTTGATGCCAAGCCGAAGCGTCCAAGACCAGCGATAGCTTCTGCTAGAAACAGAGCAAAAACAATCATCGGAATCGTAAAGGTCACTGCTACGTCGCCTGTGATGAGGTTGAAAAATTCACGGAACGCAAGGCTCGGAATCATGAAGGAGAGCATCAGCACAATCATACAAGCGAGATTGATGAGATACAATTTTTTACGGAATAAGATGAGTCTCAGCACCATTTTCCAGACAGGCATGGTTTGAACTGTATCATCTGCTTTAGATTGCATTGAAATTGGTGGATTGGCACTGCTCATGCAAGCACCTCCTCTAAGCCAGTTTGTCGGAGTTGGTAGAAACGCGAGTTAGGGTCAGATGCTAAGTCGGTGCGATTGCCATATTCGATAACATCACCATCTTGCAAAATTAGGATTTGGTCAGCGCGTTCAATTGTCCCTAAGCGGTGCGCGATGATAATACCTGTACGCCCTTTCAGCAGACGGTTAATCGCCCGTTCAATGAGTTGTTCAGTGGCGGGGTCAAGACGTGATGAGGCTTCATCTAAGATAACTAAACCTGGGTCACGCAAGAAAATGCGTGTGAATGCCAGCAATTGTGCTTCGCCTGCACTAAGGCTACGTCCACCTGTTTCAAGGACGGTATCAAGCCCATCAGGCAAAGAATCGAGCCATTCTTTGAGTTCAAGTTCTTGGATGACACTCATGAGGCGGTCATCGGAAATATCTCGATTGAAGAAGGTTAAATTATCGCGGATGGTGGCTTCAAAGAGTTGGACATCTTGCGTGACCATCGCCACACGTTGACGTAACTGCGTGAGGGTGGCATCCCGAATATCGACATCGCCTAAGCGAATTGCACCTGATTGTTGCTCATAGAGATGAAAGAGCAAGCGTGCCATTGTCGTCTTGCCACTGCCTGTTCGTCCTAATAAACCGAGAATCTGCCCTGCTTGCAAATCGAAGGAAATGCCTTTGAGAATCGGTTCATCGGCTTTATAAGTGAACTGTACATCGTCAAACTGAACTGTAAGTGCGCCTTCAGGAATAGGTGTGCCTATACCATCTTTGATTTTAGGAGCTTCGGCTAGCAAATCTTCAAGCCGTTCCATGCTTGCGCCAACCGTCTGTAAATTTTCGACTTGTTGCGAGAGTTCACGGATAGGTCTTCCAAGCAGATTGTAATAATGAAAAACAAGATAGACTGTACCGATGGTCAGCAATTCATTCTGGAAGAGTAACCAACTAGCAATAATGGCAACTGCTCCGCCGAGACGCATCATAAAACCTGCAGTGGTATGAATGGCGATGAAGCGATACCACGCTGATTGTTGTGTTTTACGGACGACAGATTGTAATTGGTCGAGTTTGCTCAACACATAATCGACTGCGCCACTGCTACGAATATCTTCTGTACCAGCGAGACGTTCTTCGATGAAGCCGAAGAGTGTCATGTTGGCTTCGCGCCATGCTTTCTGCGCTTCGACAGCGATATTACGAATCCAATTGAGAACGCCAAGCATCAGCATTGCGAAGATGCCAAAGGCGAGTCCCAAACGCCAATCTTCGATAGTGAGGACTACGATAATGCCAATTAACAGAACGATATTGCCCACAATGCTGATGACCAATTGCGAGAAAAAATTGCTCAATTGAGTAACGTCGCCATCAATGCGTTCAATCATTGCGCCAGGGTTGGTATCGTTGTGAAAACTCATATCGAGATTGAGACTGTGCTTGGTCAGGCGTTCACGGAGGCGATTCGTGGCGAGCCATGCGACATTTTCGCCGACGTAGGCAGCACCAACACCAAACAGTTGTTGTAAAAAAGCTAAGGCAATGAATGCTACTGCGGCTGTAATCAGCACATCCATTGCTTCCCCTGCGAGGGCTTGGTCAATGAAGCGACGGGTAATTTGTGGAATAAATAGTTGTAAAGCAATACTGGTTAAAAGCATCAATGCAAGGAGTGAAAATCGTGTTTTTTGAGGCGCGATATACTCCGCAAGGAGATTATAGTAGCGACTTAAGGGAATATTTTTATTCAACAGTCGTCCTTTCAGACTTCTATCATTAAGTAGAACACATCATCTTATCCACTCTCTTGTTCGTTATGGCGAGTCGAAAGGTTCAAAGTTGGATGCGATTGTCTGATGGGAAGCGAACTGTCTAGCTATGTTATCATAGCAACTAAATATTATTTTGAATTGATGTTGATGTGATAGATTATAGTATCAAATGCAGTTACTTCAACCCTTAAAGCACTTTTTGAACCTCAAAGACACTAAAAACACCTATCAAGATTACATTATTTATTAGTCATGTTTGACTCTGCGCCTCATATATCAGATGAAGACAAAATCCGCGCCATTGAGTGTTACCCTTTTGGGGTTTGTCTCGGCGGTATAGAGCGAAAGTTGAGCAGGTGTCATCGTGCCATCAGCATCCCCTGTGAGGACAATAGCTGATGTGCCAATTTCAAAACGGACTGAACCAAAGAGACGTAAAGGCGTTCCCATGATTGCACCATAGTGGTCACTGAGTTCTTGTAAATTAGGGACGCGAATCAACATCTCGTGAATGCCTGTTGCGCCATTAGCATGTGTGGTCGTTTCTGTGGTGATTGGTACACGCAAATTACGATCTGTGACATCTTGGATAACGAATGGATTCATTGCATCGTCAATCTGTGCCATCTTCCATTGGAGGACTTCGCCATCAGGACGCGCCCGACTGCCCTCGCGTACCTCAGCGACAGCTACACCACGCTCACGCATATTGGCGAGGTCAGCTTTGATGTTATCCGATTGCAGAGCATAGCCTGTGTAACCTTCACCATCTGTTTTAAGCAAACCCTTGAAACCTGCGTCATCGTAGTCTTTGCCTTCAACCAGTGCAATCAGTTCAAGATATGACCCATCTGCAAAAATGATTAAGCCGTTTTCGGTGATACCATCAGCGTGTTGTCCACCATAGTTGACAGTGAAGCCTGCTTGGCGATAATTTTTGATAGCTGATTGCAAGTCTTGAACATAGATGACAATATGGTCAATGGAGAGGGTCATGAGTCCGTCCTTATATGCTGAGTCTGGTCATAGTGTATCATGTTGATGAAACATCCCCCAACAATTGGGGGCACATGGATTGAAGCAATTTGTTAGGCTGGTTACAATGATAGTCCGCTTGCAAGAAAGGGTAATATCCTATGACACTATTCCTCGTCCTACTCACATATTTTGTAATCTTAGTCGGGGGTGTCATTGGCGTAGGCTTATTATTCCGTTGGTTGATTAAAAAATTCACAGGATATGACATCTGGTATTTTCATGGTGCTCAACATGAATATCTCAAAAATGAGGTTGATTTTGCAAAACTAAATGATTGGGATCATGAAACAGGCTTTGTGTCCAGCAACGACAATCGCAAACGGAAAGCACGCAAGGCAAAAGTAAGCCCACATTATGACCGTCTCCATGCGATGGAACAGTCCAATACTATCGTCAATACCCCTGAACGTTTACAAATGCCCACTAAAACATCACTGGATGATGACTCTGTCACCCTGAGTGATTTGCTGAATGAATCTAGCGAGTCATCACAAACACAAAAATACTCTTAGGCAATCGATTCTAAGACGACTTCAATTGCTTCGAGTAATTCTCGATTGGTAATGGGCTTGTACATAATTAGTTTGGCATGGTCGAGATTGGTAATGTCGGCGAGTGTCGAAATAGCACTCATGACGATAATTGGAATATCAGCCCCCCAATCAGTCTCGCTGAGAATCCCCATGACTTCATCGCCATTAAGTTTTGGCATTTGATAATCAAGCAGGATGACATCGGGCAAAAATTCGGCAGCGACCTCTAAGCCAACTTCGCCATCACTTGCTGTAGCGACCTCGTAGCCAACGTGCTCAAGGCGTTTGGTGAAGAGATTACGTAATAAGTTATCATCATCAATGATGAGTATTTTAGTCATCAGACTGTTCCCATGTGCTATTATCTTGTGACTTATCCCCTGTGGCATAGTTTAGCATAAAGTTTATATCAAAGACTAGCATTTTTAGGAGATAAAAAAGAGAGCAGGTTGCCCTACTCTCTCCTACTATGGTTTAGGCGACGCACATTTCACGCCCCTATTTTATTGTCGCGTACAACTTAGGGGACAGTCAGCGTTGCATCAGCAGTGGTTGTACCTGTGATTTGGTCGCTTTCAACAACTTCTGACATATTCTCATATGTACCACTAGCGTTGATAATCACATCAATTTCTGCTGTACAGGTTTCTGTGCCACTACTAGCCTCACCTAGAGTAATGTTAGCAATGGTGACCGTATCGTCAGTTTCTTCTGTCGTGGTAACTGCACTTGAACCATTGTATGGAACTGTCGCGCATGTTCCTGCAAATGAAGAATTATCGAAGCGCAACTGCGTTGGACCTGTCACTGGTAAAGCATTCATTAGGTTGACATTGGTCAATGGAACATCGCCCGTATTAGTCACGGTGAAGCTGAAGACAACTGTACTACCGACTGGCGCATTATCTGGTGTGAAGGCAATAGATAGTGTTGGTTCGGTAATTGTTGTTTCCAAATTTGCCGAGCCTGTCACTGTCCCCATTGCTTCATTACTATCAACAACAGTTGATGTTGCTTCGAATGTGCCAACATCTTGTGTATCGACAGGAACAATCACTGTACATTGGTCGTTACCGCCACTCGCATCGAGGCTCATTCCTGTAACATTCAGTACAATGTCGTCGGATTCATCGCCTGCTGTGCCTTGGTCTGGAATTGTAGCCGTACCACCATAAGGTTGCATTGGATCAACACATGTCCCCGTGACACTACCAGTGAAGTTCAACTCAGATAATGTCAGGTTACCCGTAAAGTTTGCACCTGTCAGTGCAACTGCTGAGAGATTGGTCACGGTGTAAGTGAGATTCGATGTATTGCCTGCAACCACTGGCGAGGTTGCGAACGCGAGCGTTATGGTTGGTTCTGCATTGGCTACAGTTAGGGTTGCTGTTGCTCCTGCGGTACTATTGGCTTGCGTGCTGGTGACAATACCACTGGTACCTGTGTAGGTACCAAGTGCATCCCCTTGAACAACTAAGACAACTGTGCAGCTATCGTTAGAATTGCCTGATGCTTGCAAAGTGATTCCAGAGATGCTGAAAGTATCATTGGTTTCATCTGTAGTGCTGAAAACACCTGTACCGCCGAGACCCGCACATGTACCACCGACTGAGCCTGTATCATACGCAAGTTGATTAGGGCCTGTGACAGGTAGCACATTGGAGAAAGCAACGCTATCAATGATACCTGAATCTTGATTGGTGATGATAAAGGTCTGTGATGTGGTGTTTCCTACAGCAATTGGGTTATTGCCATATGATACGCTTATAGTCGGCGTTGCTGGCGAGAAATCACTGTGGGTCAGCGGGTCGGTCGCTGGATTAGCATCATTTTCTTCTTCACCATCCGTCAAGCCATCAAAGTCAGTATCAGTCATGAAGGGATCGGTTTGTGGTGAGCGTGTAATTTCATAGAAATCACTCAAGCCATCGCCATCAGTATCGCCATTGACATCCAGCATACTTGTTGGGTCGTAACTGGCACCAAGCAGAACATTTTGAATGACAAAGTTCGTTTTAGAGTTGATGGTCGCCCCTGTTGAGTCGCGATAGGTGATATTCAAGGTTGGGACACCATTAATTGATGGACGAACCTCTTGATTATCTGTGTAACCATCGCCATCGCTATCAGGTTCATTTGGATCAGAATCGAAGCCAAGTTGGTCGGCGTCACTCATCTCACCAATTTCACCTTGTTCGATTGTGCCATTACCACTGGTATCGAATGTACCATCACGTACAAAATCGTCATCGCTATCGTTATCGGCTGGATCCGTGACAGTATCTAATGCTGGACCTGTTGGACGACATTCAAAGCTATCAGTCAAACCATCACTGTCGCTATCATCTGAAAGTGGATTGATGAAAGTGCCTGCACAGTAAACAGCTCCACCCACGTTGTAGCCACCTGCCGTCACCTCACGGAAATCAGAAATACCATCTAAGTCAGTATCTTGCAAGGTTGGGTCGGTGGCAGTATAGGTCAGTGTGCCATCGTAGCCTGGTGTGGTGTTGGCTGTAACGTAATCATAGAGTGGTTTGGAATCTGAGTCAGCTTCCGTACCATCCAAGAGACCATCATTGTCACTATCAGTTAGACGCGGATTGGTCGCCCAACAGCGTGTATCATGAGCAGTTTCTCCTACAAAGGCATGATTAATATTAGCAGAATCAACACAGGTCGTACCAATTGCACCTTCCCGACCATCCCACAGGCCATCGTTATCACTATCTATATCTGTTGGGATTGTACCGATTTCATAACCATCGCGGACACTATCACCATCGGTATCAGGTTCGCGTGGGTTTGTGCCCTGATTAAATTCACACTCAAGGTCACAATTATCCATATCTTCATCATAGTCTTCATCAACCAGTGGGTCATCCCATCGAGGTGTACCACTGTCAGGATAGTAGAGTTGTTCCCAAGCGTCAGGAATATCATCATTGTCAGTACTTTCACTAGTTGCACTGAGATCACAAGGTTCTTCGCCTGGTTGCTCATCGTAGTTTGGATCTATACCATCTTCAATGCCATCGCCGTCGGTATCTGGATTATTCGGCAAGGTGCAGATGTTGTTAATTTCACCGACATCGTAGTAATCGGTATTACCATTTGCATCACCATCAGTATCGAGATCGTATGGGTTGGTACCGTAAATAAAGACCTCTTCACAGTCTGTGAGACCATCACCATCAGAATCCTCATCGCGGGCGTTGTTAACGGTATCACCATCAGGATCATAGTAATTTGCAACACCATCATTATCAGGGTCTTCAGTATTCGGTCCTGTGAAGATATTGATATTTTCGGTCATATCACCTGCGAGTTCTTCAAAGTCATCTAGGAAGAGACCTGTTTCGCCACTCGCGCTGGTGCAAGATTCACCGTCCGTGTTGATATTATTTGGATCAGTATCAAAAGTGATTTGTTCTTGGAAATCGTTGAGCAAATCGCCATCAGTATCGATTGTAGTTGGGTTGATATCTTCTTCGACAACACCACCGAGACGTTCACAAGTAACTGGTGTACTGCTACCATTACCAGGACCATCACAAAGGCGATCACCATCGGTATCAGGATTGTTCGGCAAGGTTCTGATATTCGTTGTCCCATCTTGTGCGGTGTAGCCATTAACTTCATCGCCATCACGGATACCGTCATTATCGGTATCGTTTACACCTGGTAAGGTCGTGATACCAAGATAGGTTGATGTGACACCATTGATGGTGAGATCCTCGATATTAAAGCCTTCGACCTCAATCCCATCAATCAGACCATCATTATCGGTATCAGGATCGCGTGGATCAGGTTGAAGGTCAGTCCCAGGACAGGATACCCCAACACCATATCTGTCATCGCAATACTCAACTTCTTCATCGTCATCTAAGCCATCATCATCGGTATCAACGAGGCGTGGGTCAGTATTGTGTTCGTTTACCTCATCACCATCCGAAAGACCATCGCCATCGGTATCAGGATCATTGATATTCGTGCCGAGGGTTCGTTCCGTGAGGTCATCCAAGCCATCCCCATCGGTATCAGTTGAGTCAGCCACATCAGTATTATCAATTGGTGACCCCGAACCAGACCCACCACTAAATTCACAGCCATTTACACAGCCATCGTTATCAGGGTCATCAAGAGCGTTGAACAAGTTAAGGGCTACAACAAGGCAACGTTGGTAAAAACCATCAACTGGTCCGCCAGCATCACACTCATAAGGTTGATCAGTTGGGACAATGGCAGGATCACCACCTGCTAACGTTGCTTCAGGAATATTCTCAATGGCACAATTACCACCGTCATCAGGATGTCCGAAAGGAGTTGTTTGAGCATTACCTGGGTCAGATCCTGGTTGCGTATCACTTGCAGTCGGGTCAACTGTCACAGTACCAGGATAACCACCTGTCACATATGCGTAACCCACGGTCGTATCTGCAGCAACAACAAGTTTGTCATCAGGGAGGATGTACGTTGTTGGGACATTCGCTGTACCTACAGGGTTTTCTTCTGCAAGACATCCAAAATATTGCCATTCCAAAATATCGGGGATGCTATCACCATCGCGGTCATTGGGACTAGTCACCAATTGCAAGCGCGTGACAACACTACGTTGTGAGCGGAAAGTAACACTCAGATTCTGGAAAGCATCCGAGAGGAAGGGAGTGATGAAGTCAATTTCTACTTCCATCACAATCACAATCAAATCTCCGTTCTGAAGTGACCCTGCACCAGCATCTTGAATAGATTGACCTGTATCAACAGTGTCTCGCGCTGAATACCGTGATTCCCAGCCATTATCGGCACCATCATTACAATCAAAGTCTGCGCCTAACGTAGCGGTGCCATCAGGCGGCGTACTGGCATCAAGGTTGTTGAGATTATCGAGTGCGTTAACTAATTCAGCATTGGTACGTGCTGTTTGTTCCGTCGTATCGAAGTAAAGAATATCGATAAATTGAATGACATTGCCTGTACCAGCTTCAGCAAAATTGAAATCAGTCGCTAGTTGGTACATCTCACCACACGCACGATAGCGTTCAATAGCATTACCACCGTTTTGCGTATCGGGAACTGTACCTGCGAGGGTCGCTTGGCGTGTCGCATCTCGCACAGCACCTGATGCTCCAGAGAACATCACGAGGATGCGTCCGAAGTCAATGATGCCAAGTGTTACGAAGAGCAAAATCGGCAGAATCAGCGAAAATTCTACCAAGGCTTGCCCGCGTGTTTTGTGGGCATATGTATGTGCCCGTGAATTTAAAGGTTTCATTGTGTGTCAGCCTCCTGAGTGCCTCTTATTGATCGTAGACAATAATCTGCGATGCTTGTGTGCGGAGTGTAATTGTTTCTTCGTCACCTATGAAAAAGCGCATTCCTGGTGTGAGCAATTCGAAGGGGTAAGTCACTTGTACTAAGACCGAACAACCGATAGATGTACAATCATCAGGGGTTGAATCTGCCCAGCCAACTGCACCAACATTCGCTGTTTCGATATTCCACTCAGTCAAAGCTGGCTCAAATTCACCACTACCCGAATTTTTAGCACGGTAAAGTGCATTGTTGGGGTCGTCACAATCGTCCAGTACACCAGGATTTGCATCAACAGGACACGTAGGTTCAATCGCATAGTACAGTGCTGCTTCAGCAGCCGCTTCTTCGAGGGCGATGAAAGTGTAATACGCCCGTCCGAAATCAAGCAAGCCAGAAAGTAAGAGCATCAAAACAGGCAAGCTGAGTGCAAACTCAACAAGGCTCTGTCCTTTTTCTTTTTGATTCCGAATTGGTTTCATGTGTTGCTTCCCTGTTTCTCTAAAAAATCGGAGTCTATTTCTTTACCTCTCTAATATACCACCTTGCATTTCTGGTGAATGTTTAGAGATGTCTACGTGTTGTTATGAAATTCGCAATCTTTAATTCACAGTTGTTATCAGTTGTAAAGATTTATTATTTATAGCGCAATATTACATGAATCACCATCAATTACTCAGAATTGATAATGGCATTCAAGGCTTTAGGTGTCATCAACCATTTGAGATTCGCAAAGCGGGCTTGTGGCAAATCAATATCTTTAATATAGGCAATGGCACAGGTACTCATATCGGTGCGTGTACCTGTTAATTGTCCGACCACTTCGCTCATAGATGGATTGTGCCCGACAAAGATGAGACTTGATTCAGGTGGATGATTGGTCGCTAATTGCAGTGCTTTTTGGGCTGTGAATTCAAAGTTAACGGCATCATCAACTATTGGGTCACAATTTAGAGCTGAGCCGATGTATTGGGCTGTTTGTTGGGCACGTTTGCGTGGGCTGGTGTAAATCGCAGTTGGCATCACCCCTAATGCTTTCAAAAATGCGCCGTTACGTTGTGCTTGCTGAATGCCCTCTTCAGTTAAGGGGCGTGCTTCATCCGTTGGGGCATTGTAGGCAGCTTTGCCATGCCTGATGAGATAAAATTTCACAAAAATGTCCTCAGCTTAGGTAGGAATATTCGTTCATTCTATGATAGTACAAAATTGTATTTTTTGCCTTGAGAATGCTTATTCCCCTCTAAATCTCCCCCACTGTGTGAGGGAGACTTTCATCAATTCCAGAGTATCAGCTTTCTTCAAAGCCATTGGGATGCGTTTGATGCCAATGCCATGCAGTTTCAATGATGGTGTGGAGATTATCAAATTCTGGTGACCAGCCGAGTTCTTCTCTGATTTTACGACTGTCAGCGACGAGTGCTGGCAAATCTCCTGCGCGACGCTCACCCTCTTGCGTTGGAATCGGATGCCCTGTCACTTTACGGACAGTTTCAATGACTTCGCGGACACTATAACCTGTTCCGCTACCGAGGTTGTAGACGCGACTTTCACCATCTTTGAGGGCTTCTAGTGCGAGGATATGCGCTTCAGCTAAATCTAACACATGGACATAATCACGAATACACGTTCCATCAGGCGTATCGTAATCTGTACCAAAAATTGTGATGTGGTCACGTTGTCCGAGTGCAACTTGGAGAACAAGCGGAATTAAGTGCGATTCAGGGTCATGGTCTTCGCCGATGTGCGCGTTGGGATGTGCGCCACAGGCATTGAAGTAACGTAAAGCACAATATTTCATCCCATAGACACGATCCATCCAATGTAAGAGACGTTCGCCCCAATATTTGGTCTCGCCATAGACACTGCCAGGAATGAGGGGTTCAGTCTCATCAATGGGAATCGTTTCGGGTTCGTCAAAGAGGTTGGCTGTCGATGACAAAATGAAGCGTTTGACATCATTTGCTGTAGCAACTTCGAGCAAGTTCATCATTGCTAGCACATTATCACGGAAGTATTTGAAAGGATTTTGCATACTTTCGCCGACGAGGATGTGTGAGGCGAAGTGTAGGATGCCATCAATTTCATGATTAGCAAATAACTGACGAATATCGTCGATATTAAGCAAGTCGCCTTCAACAAAAGTTGCGTCTTTGTGTATCGCTTGGCGATGCCCTGCGAGGAGATTATCAAAAACCACAATGTCGTAGCCTTGTTCTATCATTTGTTCAACCACATGACTACCGATGTAGCCTGCACCACCTGAAACTAAAATTGCCATAGTTTTGCTTTCTGATTGTGATGTGTTTAAGTCGGAAATTATACACGACTCGCGTTAAAAGCTCTTTAATTGCTTGGGCTTAGCTGATCTTTGATAAGCAGCCAGAGCGCAGAACAAAAGAAGATGATGCTAGCGATTATGTATAAAGGAAGCAATATTTGCATGATTAGGGTTTCTTGGGCAAGATAAGGAAACCACAGATTGCCGTATTGATACCCTGCTTGATAAGCAACCATCATGATAGCGATGAGGCTATTGGCGCGTGAAAGTTGTTGTTGCTCAGGTTCTGTGAGGCGTGGGAATTGTACGAGATTAAAGTAGCCGACGAGTAAGAGTGCAATCAACATCGGTAGATTGTGAGCGACAATGGTCAATGAACGCACGAGAACAGCCATCAATGTAATTCCCATCAGCATCCAAATGGCTGTGTTGCGTGCTAAATTATCTTTCTGATATACCATCAGCAAGAGCCAAGCAATGCCTATCAGAATCGGCATATAGAGTGCGAGAGTTTGGAATAGACTGAACATCACTATATCTTTTATGACTAATTTTGTCGTAAGTGAAGCAGAAAATTATTACGATTTTGGATAGGTTGATATGCTACGTATCCTACCAAAGTAGAGCGAACTTAGCTTCCAAACTTAGTTATGCTTTATAATAGTTAGAATTTTGTTTTTTTAGTTAAAAAAATATAACGATAGTTTGCTATTCTTTTTTACACTTTTTTTATAGTATATGCGTGGGGGATGCAAATTCTGATTATTCAGGGTCAAGGTATCTATTTTGAGTTATTTTGCTAAGAATTTTTGATCAATTCTTCATATTTTCTCAAGCGAACATGCCAAAATAACAATCAGAATTACAGTTGTCTACAAGCCATAACAAAAATAAGAATTTATTCGAGTATCATATTAAGCAATTTTATATAAAGATATACTTGCAATCTAGATACTCAAAACTCACAAACTGAGCTTACATTTCGTTTGGTTCGGATACTCTACTAAAAAGGTTTGAATCAGGGTGTTTGGGTCACATAAAGTGGCTCATCGCATTCAAATATGGGCTAAGCATACCCATTACCTAGTTATCGAGATTACAGAAAGTAAAGTTGTTACTATGAGACTTATGTTACGCTGGACAATTTGTGCATTCGCTATTGTTGTCATCCTATCGCTCAACATAGGTGATTTACAAGCACAGAATACCTTGCCGACTGACTTAGAAGCAGGAAGCATTGAAGCAAACCCGAATTATTATTACGACCATGAAACGGCGTTCATCATCGCCCATGCGGTTGACCGTCAATTCGGTGGGGTTTACATGGCTTTGCGACCTGATGGCAGTCCCGTCGTAGACTTGAGTACAGAAATATCGACCTTTTGGGGTGTTCCTGTCTCTGTTTTCGGAGGAAATCATATTCAAGGGACAGAAAAGAGTTTATTCGGTCTCGGAACATGTATTCGTTACTTCATACAAGAATATCAACGCACTGAAACGCTACGTCTTAATCGGACAGGGGGCGTTGCAGGCATTAATGCACAGTTAGTTGCAATGGGCTTCCCGAATCTCAGAATCAGTGCACCCAGCGACTTGCTAGGCTTTGCACAATCTTGTGCGGATTTCATCACGGATAATATGATTATCAATCCTGTTGATGATGGTGTTTTTGAAGACCCTTTCAATGCGGCGAGTGCAGCGAATCCTTGGGTTGATCAACCTGATATTGGGGATGTTGTCAATCCAGACCGTGTTTATTACTGGTCATCGGTGAGCCGTAATGCAACAGACCGTTTTGTTGATGATACCTTGCACCAAATTGCCGAAGCAGGGGGTGCACCTCGTGCAGAAGGGATTGTGCCTTGGAGCATGGCAGAGTTAGCTTTAGTCATGCAAGAAAACGGTATTGGAGGTTGGCAAACCTACCGCAATATGGCATTAGATTGGTGGAATTGGCGACAAACAACGGCTGACCCTCTGCCTGATTATAATGACACCAATCCGCCTGACCCGAATGATAGTATAAATGAAGATAATTGTGGTTCTTCACCACCGAATCGCTGTTTAGCAGGTGGTGCGCGTGATGTTTTCTACCCTGCTCTTAGTTACATTTTGAATATTCTGGTGGGACAAAATAATCCTAGTGGTGCGCCATACGAAGAAGGGTATGTTTTCGGACAAGCTAGAACACCAGACCCTACTACATTTCCGTTCCTTGATGCGATCGAAGACGGGGCTTACTTATCAGGATATGCACGAGGTGTTATGTATGCCAATGTTCAACAACGACCATCAGGAGACCCACTGAATCCGCGCTTTTCAAATTTTGGTAATTTCACAGTTGATAATGTCACCACGAATCCCAACCCCGCGCGACCTTTCACTCACTTCGCAGGACGCGAATGGTTGGCTGGAACGCAACGTGCACATTGGTTTTATCATACTTTCCCGACAGGAACAGGGGCTGTCAGTGGTGACCCTGACCTCGTAAGAGATGAAATCTTGAGACACTGGCGAGATAGTATCAATACCATGTGGGATGACATCGTCGGACAAGAAGCGTGGTTTGAATCGTCGGCTGGTTTGTATAAACCGTGCTTCTCGGCAGGGACAGATATGCCAATCGGTGATTGGCTAGCCCCTTCGATTGGTGAGAAATTGCACGATGTTGATGCCACAACCAACAGTTTTACTGTCACTGTGTATGATGTTGTTGATGAACCTTTTGCCTATATGAGTTGGGAATTTGACGGTATTGGTGTTGCTGATGATGGTGTTCAGGTAGCTTACACCTTGAATGCGAGTGCAAGTAGCCCTACAGATTGGGAATACGAAGTCGCGAGTAATGTCGGTGATTTAGATGGCAATGGCTTTGATGACTATCAAGTTACCATCACACTTGACCCAGCCGTAGCCGATGTATCAACCGATACGATTTACTATTATGCACGCGCGATTGATGATTTCTCGAATGTCAGTTCTTTTCCTGCTGCTGTCGATAACTGGTCAACAGCAGGCGATTTAATATCACAGGCAGTTGGTCAGGCACAGGTGATTAATGGACCTGTTGCACCTGTTCGGACCGCACCAACATCAGCAGACACAGGGCAAGTCAATTATTTTAAGACTGTAGCACCGAGTATCGCTAGCGTTGGTGAAGAAGTGACATGGACAGTCATCGCAAGCAATGACACAACAGCAGATATTCCAAATTTCAGCCTTGTTGATTCGATTCCAACTGAGTTAGATATTCTTGAAGCCTCAGCAACACTGGGTACAGTGACGATTAATGGGCAAGATGTTATCTTGACTATTGATAACTTAGGCGCAGGACAATCTGTAACACTGACAATTGTGACACGCATCAACGACTCAGGGCGTGGTACAGTCATTGTTAATCAAGTTCGGGATGCAATAGCACAAGTTATCAGCATAGAAACACTCCCTAACACAGGTGAAGTACCTGCATGGCATCCTTGTAGTTGGATTCGGGTATGCAACTAGGCTAGATAGCACTGAATTTAATTGAAAATAAGCACAGGCAGACCATGCGTCTGTCTGTTTTTTGTTGTCCGCTATTAGCTATCAGCACTTTGGGTAGCCAGCCATTGATTGAGCGTGAAGCGATGGGCAAAGGTGAAAGATTCGGGCGTTGCGCCATGTGCATTCAGATACTCAAGTCTCGCACGAGCATCATCAGTTGTCGGCAATTGCCCCGCTGGAATGTACCAAATTGCCATATGATGTGAACCTAATTGACTAAACCATTGCTTGCGTCCTTTGATTAATTGCGCGTGGTCTGTTTTGTAAGTATAAGCATGGAGTGCTTCAACCGATTCCCAGACCGATAAATTGACAATCAGCATATCATCATCAAAGACACGAATATCGGTGGCGTTGCCATCATCACTTTGTAATCGCCAGACGAAACCTTCCGCTTGGTCAGCGAGCGCATTGATTTCATCTAAGCGTGCAACAAAGCCTGCCATGATGTTACTATCAATCGGGGCAAGCATTCGTGCAATGTTGACTTGAGCGATGTGGTAATCGTTGGACATTCTTTTTTCCTTTTCAGAGTAGCGTTTTCGGGCGTGGAACTTCATCCATTGCTTTGACATCGGTAACACAAATCACACCTGAGATTGCAAAGGCGAAGATACCTTTGTTGGATGCAGTCATCGCACTGATAGCGGTACTACGGGGCGGTAAATCTGCCATCAACTGTACTTGGTCAGCCATAGCCACTAAATCCATCGCAAATTTTTGATGAGTCAGCACCAAACGGTCACCACGATAGACACGCAACACGCCTGATTCCATATCGCTGGTGACGACCATACCACCATTGGGTGAAGCTGCCATACGCCCGATGAAATAATGGGTTTCGAGCGTTTTATGCACAGTGCCACCTGTATCGACATACACTAGCCGTCGTCCATCAGTAGCATAGATAGCATTACCTCCGCGCGAAATCATCACGTTTGCCCGTAGGTCGCCGTCGCGTTGTAAGCCTATATCAAATGTTCCAACGCGGATATTTTGTTGGTAAATATGCAATTTAAGATTTTCATCCAAACCCACGAATGTGCCTAATGCACCATCTAAATCAATGCTGATGAGTTTTATGCCCCCTATCAGAGCTAATTCAGATTCAACACCATCAGCTTCAATGAACAATTGGTCATTCACCAGCCGATAAACGCGCAATGCACCATCATCACTACTCAGCATATCTAAGAACGGTGTTTGGATGCGTGGCAGATAAAATTGACTGTTCGGTGCTTTGGTCTGACTCAAGAAATTGAGCCATTCATCGCTATTACGTGCAACATCAGACACATCGCCTAAAGTGATTTCCTCTAAGAATGTGCCATTTTTGAGGTCATATAATTGGGCTTGATTGCGACGTGTCCATGCGACGAGTTGAGCATTTTTGCCTGGTAACACGTTTAATTGGTGGATTGCTTGATTAGTGAGATGAATTCTGAATGCCATAAGTCCAAATTTGGGATAAAGTGGGTTAAACTTGGGATAAGTATAGCACGTTAAGGGTTCTTTTGGGATATATTGTGGGATTTTGCTCGGACAATTTTTTATCACACATTTAATTGTTGCAACTGAATTTTAGCTAATTGCCACTTACCTCTGATTTTGCTTTTTTGCCCTTATGATTAATCGGAAAATTCGTATTCATATAATCATCGACTATTTCCGAGATATATTTGACATCGTGCTGATTTAAGCCAAAAAATGGTGGCATATACTCATCATGCGTTGCATATTGCCATTCAATCATCTGTTCGTTGTCATGGTCTTTGACTACGTAATCTGTTAAGTCAGATAGTGTTAAATCTATCACCTGATGTCCATCAGTCATCAACAAGCGTTAGGTGGTGAGTGCGTAGAGTGTGCCATCTGCTAAGTGATGTTGCTTGCTCAGTCGTCGCCGTATCGCTTGAATGATAGTAATGACTAAGATAACAGGAATCATGCCAAAGAGGAGATTGGGTATCCAGTTCCCAAATTCAAAACCAAAAATACCCACACCTGATAAAGCAATGAGTAGTCCTAGCACCATCAAAATCACGGATTCAAACCAGTCGCCTTGACGAGTTAATTCTATTGGTTGGTCAGCACGCAAGCGATAGAACTGGTGCATCTCTAGCGATTGAGGCGTGTATTTATGCCAGAGCACATCTTCGTCGTCATGCAAAAATTGCGCTAGCACATCTACTTTGATTTTTGGCTTGCGTTTGCTCATTTTGTTTTCGTTTGCCCTCTTTCATCCGTAATAGAAAATTCTGCGTTGATTTGTTGATTGACAGTGTTCAAGACGTGTTGGGTGTCAAAAGCACTCAAGCCCATGAATGGTGGAATCGCAGGGTGAGCATTGCTGTATTCGTACCATGTCACGGATGTCCCCTGCTGACTATCGCGGATGATGGCATGTTGCAACGCTGTGTGAAACACAAAGCAATATAGTAAACGTGAACGATAGACAATTACGCGCTGGTTGGTGATGATATAGGTTGCCTGATGTTGCGCTATCATACGATACACAGTACGCCACAACATCATCGGGAAATAATCTAAGTCAAACAAAAGATAGTCAATAATGTCGCGTCGGCGTTTTTGGGCTGACGGTGATGGTCGTTTTTCCCTGAGGATGTACTCTACAGTCGAAGCATTTGCTTTCCCTTGCCACACAACAAATTCCCCTGCTAAGAGAATCGCATCCACAGGGCTATGCTTTTTATTTTTGGGCATGATAATTTAACTTTGACTGTGTACTACGCTCTCATTATAACTGAGGACATGCCGTCAAAAGCCCTAGTGATTGGGGGATGGGTTAATCGTCAGGGAGAAAAAGCAAGCCATTGCTGACTTGCTTTACGACTATCATTTCATTTATGCGTTATCGTATAAATCTTCAACACGAGTGACGGCTGTTTGAATCGCCTCATCAATTGTAGCATCTCCGTTGCAAACACTGGCGAACATATCAGTAATGACAAAATCACTAATCACTTGGCTGGCTGCGGCTGATGGTGGTGCAGGATACCCTGCGGTGTGAGCAGAAGCTACAATCTCGCGCAAACCCAGTAATTGCGGTTCGAGATTCCATGCCATACTCGGTAAATCTTCAAAATTGCGGAAAAGTGGATAGTTGAATCCAAAACTTTCAGACCCCATTGGCAACCATACATCAACAGAATTGAGAAAGGTCAGCAAACTCTTGGCTGCATCCACATTTTGTGTGTGATTCAAAATGCCAAAACTATGGACTTGCCCATATTGAATTGACCCAGCAGGTCCTTCAGGATATGAAGCATGATTGATAGTCGAAGCAAATGCGACATCATTTTGTTGGGCTGCCCATAAAATACTCGAAGCATTATTCGTCGTTGAAATTTCACCAGCGAGGAAAGCGGTATTGTTCGCACCGTCATCCCACGAAACTACCTCTGGTAACATGGCATCTTGATAAAGCTGTTGGACAAACTCTAGTGCTAAGCGAGTTTCTGGTGAGTCTAAGACAATTTCGTTATCAGGATTAACAATATTGCCACCAAATGACCATAGCACTGTCAAGCAAAAATTGTTGCCATCACCATCAGCAGGACCAACAGAAAAGCCAAGTGGATACTCCATTGTTTTGAGAGTTGTCCCTGCTTCGAGCAGTTCTTCCATTGTGCTTGGGAAAGCATCATATCCTGCTTCTGCATATAAATCAGACCGATACACCATTGCTTGTGGCGCAAAAAACCAAGGCATCGCACGCCAAACACCGTCAACTTCACAGGCTTCACGGGCAATGTTATACCAGCCTCCATTTGCTCGTCCGACTGCCTCTGCAATGTCACTCACATCCATAAGATTATCAGCAAATTGGTGAGGACGTGCATGAAGCATCATGATAATGTCAGGAGTTTGAGTCTCATCAGATTCTTCTAAAGATGTTGCTAAATCTTCAAACCCCGTGAAGCTCACATCAAGCGAAATATCTGTGATAGTACTCCATAAATTCAGTTGTTCTGATAATTGCTCATTGGTTGTAGAAATGAAATGTCCCCATGTTTGGATACTCAAGCTCTCATCTTGTGCTTGAATTGCAAATTGACTAAGTGGATTCATGGTAACAGCAAGGCTCAAACCACCAAGTTTGAGAAAATCACGACGCGATAAATTTGGCATCAATTGCCTCCGACTGATATGCATACTAATAGCATATACTATAAATCATTATTACGTTTAATAATGATTAAAGAATATCAACAAAATATCTGGACTGACAAAATACTCTCCAAACTATTCTCCACATTAAAGTTGCTAACGAAATCTTAACGTTATACTAGCTCTATACAAATTCTTCTCCTATAATGCTCATCGTCGATATATTGGGAATGGGCATATTATTGTGAATAAATTTATTGTATTGCAGGTTGTGGCGATATTAGGCATCGTGCTTGGGCTTGATATACATATTAGCCAACCTCAAGAACCAATCCTCCCTTATGATGAAACAGTTGAATTAGAAATCATCACAGCGATTAATGCTGTTCGTATCCGTGATGGACGTGTGCCACTTTTGCGTAATAACGATTTGGATTTTCTAGCGAGTCAGCAAGCGACGTATATCTCGCGTTGGTTACCCCTCACACAAGGCGACATTCAATTACACCAAGATTCATTCAAAAATGGGATTGATGAACGTGCCACATTTATCGGGTGGCAAGGTTATGGATTTCCTTCAGAGGTCTATGTAGATGAAATTGCTGCTTATTATCCGAGTGTCGAAGGCATGATGGATTTCTGGAATAACTCCGATGTGCATCGGGAAGCAATTTATGATTTTGGCTATCGTGAAATCGGTGTGTCAGTTGTCCGAAATAACAATTGGTATCTAGCCTATGTTGTTTTTGGAGCACGTCCGAATGTCTTACCTGTGATGTACTTCGCAGAACAGAATAAGCTCTATTTGAATCACGACCAATCAGGCTTTCCTTGGGTGTTTGTGCCTTCACGGATACAAATCCTTAACGAAGATGGCGAACGACTCCATGATGAGGAGTGGCTTTTGTGGCGACCTCGCATTGATTTACCTACAGATGCAGGTGATGTGATTAGTGTGGTCTATTCCGATGGTATCAATCAAATCACGAACACGGTTACACTCTCGGAAGTACGTGTTTATCCATCAGAGCCAATGCCAGATCGTGCTGACGCTGAAAAAACTGTTCCTGAGAGTTTCACTATTCCTCAAAGCGAAGAATCCATTGCAAATCTCACTGAATCTATGACTAATAGCGATGGCGATGTCCGCATCGAATATGACGGAAGGAGCATCAGCATTATCAACCAAGCAGGACATGACCTTAATTTTGAGCCGTTCGTCATTTATGCGAATGCCAGTGGTGCAACGATTACATCAGATTTCATAGGAGCATTTTCTGATGTTCCCCTATCAGCGTTACGTCATGGTGATTGTATGCAAATGTGGTCGTTCCAGCAGACTCCAATAGCACCTCCCCTGCCTGATAACTGCGAGACTTTGGTATCAGGGCGCAGTGTGCTGACTCTAGGTGATCGTTTTTGGTTAGTGGGGTCATTTGAGGTGATGTATAACCAACGCTTGATTGCAATCTGTGAGGCGGATGTGGGTAGTTGTGAGTTCAATTTACCAGAGCGTTAAACCGCTAAGTACACACCTAACTCACTGACTAGTTTTAATGTCGTTTACCAACACCTTGTTCTTTCATTTGACGGGCTTGCTTCATGCTTTCGCGGATATGAGCATCAATTTCTAGTTTATGTTGATAGTAGTAGGCAAGTCCTGCATAGACTTGAGCGAGCGTTAAATCATACCATGTTGCGATGCCTTCAGGCTCTTGAGCATGTGCCAGTTTTGCTAATGCAATATCCAGCACACGCACCTGTGTTCCGATAATACACGGTTGTCCATTGCGAATGTTATCATCTGTGGTAATCAATTCAATTGGATGTGTGGTTGCCATAAGGTGTCGCCTTCTTTCTACTCAACCTCATTGTACAACAAAAAGAACAAGCCATCGCTGACCTGCCCTTTCTATCTGACATGGCACGCCATGTCCCTACGGTTGCGCTATTCTAATCTCCTGCTTGAGCTTCACCTTCTGGGAAGAGGTCGAGACTGGTTGTGCGTGTGAGGTCTAAGACCATATCACGGAAGGCTTCGAGTGATAGTGAGCCTTTGTCTTCATCTGTACGCAAGCGCACACTGACTTCACGGTTTTCCATATCTCTATCACCGACGACCAGCAAATACGGAATCGCCATTTTACGATGTTCTTTGATTTTGCTTCGCATATTCTTGTTACGATTGTCTGTTTTGACGCGCAATCCTGCTGCGGTCATCATTTGCACAATTTCGTTAGCGAATTCAATGTGGTTTTCACCAATTGGAATCACCATCGCTTGAACAGGTGCAAGCCATACAGGGAAGTCACCGCCGAAGTGCTCAATCAAGATACCCACAAAGCGTTCAACACTACCAAAGAGTGCGCGGTGAATCATGACAGGGCGTTTTTGTGTGTTGTCGCTATCGGTATATTCAAGTTCAAAGCGTTCTGGTAGATTATAATCCACTTGAACTGTGCCGAGTTGCCATTCACGCTTCAAAGCATCGCGCACGACTAAATCCAACTTAGGACCATAAAATGCGGCTTCCCCTTCTTCAACAGCGTAGTCAAAGCCAAGTTCTTCACAGGCTTGGATAATTGCTGTCGAGGCGGTTTCCCAGAGGGCGTTATCGCCGACATATTTATCGCTATTAGGGTCACGCACACCGACACGCGCACGGAAATCCGTAATCCCAAGTGAGCCGAGAACGTGCTGTGCCAATTTCACGACATCTTTGAACTCAGCGAGCAATTGGTCAGGTGTCACGAAGAGATGGGCATCATCTTGTGTGAAGCCACGCACACGCGTCAGACCATGTAGCTGTCCTGATTTTTCGTAACGATAAACTGTGCCAAATTCGGCAAAGCGCACAGGCAAATCACGATAACTGCGCGGTGTATTCTTGAACATCATGATGTGATGGGGGCAATTCATCGGCTTGAGCATGTACATCTCGCCATCGACATCAATCGGGCTATATTGACTATCACTATAGTAAGGATAGTGTCCACTGGTTTTGTAGAGTTCGATACTGCCGATGTGTGGTGTCACAACAGGTTCATAGCCACCCGCTAATTGTTGTTCTCGTAACCAACGTTCGAGTGTATCACGCAGAATTGCTCCATTCGGTAACCAGAGAGGCAAGCCTTTCCCAACGAGTGGGTCAATGATGAACAAATCTAATTGTTGCCCTAGTGTACGATGGTCACGCTTTTGTGCTTCTTCCAGCAATTGCAGGTATTCATCCAATTCATCTTTGGATTCCCATGCTGTGCCGTAGATGCGTGTTAGCATGGTGCGTTTTTCATCACCACGCCAATATGCCCCCGCAGGTTGACGAAAGCGAATGCTAAAGGCTTTGGCATCAATATCGCCTGTGGCTTCAACATGCGGTCCGCGACACAAATCGGTGAATTTATCTTGTGTGTAAACCGTCAGCGTTTCAGCTGGTTCAGCAATGGGGTCGCCATTGTCATCGACACGTCCATTGACCAAATCTTCGATGAGTTCCAGTTTATAGGGCTGGTCAGCGAATAGTTCTCGTCCTTCTTCGGGGGTGATTTCGCGCACTTGAAAGGGATGATTGCCTCCAATGATTTTCTTCATGCGCTTTTCGATGTCTTTGAGGTCTTTTTCGCTGAACTCTGGCGGTAATTCAAAGTCGTAATAGAAGCCATCTTCGATTGGGGGACCAATGGCGATTTTGGCTTCGGGATATTTATCTAAAACGGCTTGTGCCATCACATGCGCCAAACTGTGACGAATGCGATAGAGTTGACTCTCTTCATAGCGTTCTGCCATGTGGAAATTCTCCTTTATAGTATGGTCGTAGCATCACTATGGTTATGTGTGAAAAATATGTCTGTAGGGGCATGGCGCGCCATGCCCCTACAATAATTGACTTTCATAGACTTAATAACTGATACATATAGAACAAGGCTAACCCGACGGCATCATATGCGAGGCTGATTATAACGGAAGCTAGGCAAAATAAAACACGAGGTCGCCATTTGTCGTGCGCCTCGTGTTAAGTCAGTCTGACTGAAGGATATGTCAGGTGATGTTATCTATTCTTGCACAAACAACACATCTGAAATCACAACAGCAGCTACTTCCTGCGTCGCACGTCTGCCGCCGCTAGTAGTTCGTGTAGGGTTATTATCTTCTGTGACGCGTGTGAAGTGACTCTCGAAAACATCAAGTGCCATCAGATTATCAATCGTATCTTCGATAATATCGCGTGTGAGGTCTTCTACAAGGATATGCGGTGTATCCAGTACGCAGTAACGTACTTTGGGTGTATCCTTAAGTTGTTGTGTCACTTGGAACTGCAAATCCATCTGACGTTGAATATAGGCAGACACAGCGAAGAGAGCCGTGTAAACTGTCCCGTCATCCATCTGTACGAGAACATCACAGGCATCTTTTTCACGATGTAATTCAAACCAGACTTTCTCTGGTGTATGTAGACCTTCCATTGTGTCTCCTGATTCAAGGAACTTATTTATCTGAACTGCTTGTCAGCATAACAGAAAAATGGTTAATTTACCCTTAAATTATCGTTAACTTCAAGATGGATATACCTTCTAACGGCAATCTTTACCCTACTGAGGTGACCTAATGCGATGTGAGCTTAATTTAGAAAAGATGTACTCGTCGAAGGGCTTCTTCGATAGATGTGACAACATCTACTTTTTTGGCAATACCAAACTTAATAAAGCCATCAATGGACAATTTCACCATCTTATTTTGCGTAACGATGATGAGTTTATTGGAATTTTCATTTTGGTAAGGATTCGCTTCTAATCGCATAATGTCTCGCGTGGTGCTTGCCAACCCATCGAACGATACCTTGTATTCAAGCAAGTTGAGAATAATATCGATCGGTTTTGTCTCTTTATCTAGCCTTCCATTCATTTCGATAAAATACTGCTTCATCTCTGTACCGAGGCTAAAATCTGAAGCTAAGGTCACCAGATAAACAGGCGGTTGCTCAAGACGTTCAATTGTATAGGACATTGGGTTTTACCTTTCTTAGATAGCCATCACATACTCAAATTATATTGCTATAAAGCCTTTGAAAGACTTAAGGACGCGTTGCTTAAATGAGTTATTGAATTGCGATAAATCTTTAGAAGAGTTTCATGAGATTCGATAACGCTTGCCCCACATCTTGACACGACGGTATAATGTGGATTCGATTATTCACACGCTGAAATGCAGAATTTATGGCACGGCAACACCGCTATAGTCACCATGCCCGACGCGCACTGCAACACGCATCTGCGTTAGCCTCGGAATATGGTCATGAGTCACAAGATACTGCTCATCTGTTGGTTGGTGTTTTGATGACTGAAGGTAGCCTTGGCACACAAATCCTAGAGATTTATGACTTGCCTGTGGCTGTTGCGCGGGTCTATCTTAAGCGATTGTTGCCACCACAAGCTGAACCCTCATCACCACCACGCACAGAATCTTTCAGTAAGACACTCGACTTAGCTGCCGATGAAGCACAATCGCTATCAAGCCACTACATCGGAACAGAACACTTGCTACTGGGCATCACACGTACCAACCTCGGCAATGCGATTGACCTGCTCAAATTAGTGGACATCACCCCTGAGCAATTGCGACGACGCTTACGCCATGTCATTATGGATGGCAATGTCGAATGGAGTTTGGAGACGATTCGTGCGAATGCACGCCTGAGTGAACTTGCACGACGGGTACTTTACGCCGCCGAACAGCACGCTATCAAATACGACCACCCTGTCGTGAGCTTGAGTCATTTGCTGTTGGCATTGCACAAAGAACGACGTGGTGTCACCTCAGATATTCTCAAACAGGGTGGTTTGGACAGTGAACGCTTAATCAATGAGTTAGTTTCCTCAAAACGCACAATTTTCACGAGCCTTGACCCTGTCCTAAAAGATGCCATCAATCAAGCAGAAAAATATGGCAGTCATTATCTCGGCGCAGACCATATTTTACTGGCACTGACACTCAATGCCTCAGGGCAAGACCTACTCACCCACTTTGATGTTTCAGTTGATAAAGTCCGTCGTTTGATACAAAAGCAGTTATCGTGACAACAAATGACTTTCCTCAAATTTCAAGCATCCGTAAAACTCAAGAAAATTGACACATCTCATTTTTGTTCGCTTAAGACACTTGTTTCTACTTCATCAGAATATGCGTGCTTTCATTATGACCAAGGCATAGGTCAGATGATAGTTTCTGTTAAGCATGATACACAATTCAGATGAGACATTCTTCGCTCTGCTCAATACTATTATCTCAGAAATTCTT
>JBCCSC010000035.1:0-79914 GCA_039200705.1 Chloroflexota bacterium | reverse complement strand
TCTTTAGTACTATAGACAAAATTAAGACAAATGTCGCGAGATTCATTGTATTTTTTCAAAAATTTATGTTACGATATAAATAGAGGTTAGTTAGATGGATGTCGCGTCATTCAATATTTGGAGGTGCTGTAATGTTATACCGTCCAGAGAATGATGATGGACAGGGGCTAGTGGAGTATGCTCTTATCTTAGTCTTGGTCGCTATCGTCATCCTAGTTATTCTTACCGTGTTCGGGGAACTCATAGGTAATGTTTTCTCGACAATCGTGAATGCAGTAGACCCTATCTTCTAATTCATGTTTATGAACAAGGTATTATCGAAAAGATGGTGATTATGCCATCTTTTTGTATTTAATGGTGTACGACTGCACATCAATATCCCGTTTAGCTCATGCGATTCTTAGCACACGCTTGATAAGCGCACCTTGCACTGCTTTCGGTTCTGTTTTAGAACTATAAGCTGAATTTTTGCATATGAGCGTGTCATCCAACATCATAATTTGGGTGATTCGATTTAGGAGACATATCTATGGGTCAATATAATCGTTTAGGACAGCGCCGTGCAGGTGGTGCGTGGCAATGGCTCGTGATTGGGTTCTTCCCAGGCTTATTGTGCGGTGGTCTCATCATCTTCTTGTTATTCATCAATGGCATCTTCAGTGGGTTTAGTGCTGAACCCGAAGTACTTGAGGTAACATCACCGCCTATCCGCATTGTTGTGACAGCAACACCTGACCCCAATGCAACAGCGATTGTGCAGGTGATTACAACAACTCCTGAACCCACACAAGAAGTGCAAGAGGGTCAAGTTATCGCGCCAACACTGACACCATTTGCAACCCCTGTTGTCGTCAATCCAGATGATTCAGGCAGTACGGATGGCTCAACTGGTGCTGAACCCACGATTACCCCTGCTGTACTCGGTGCGCCGAATTCAGACACGAATGCACAAACAGCCGACGATAATACAGATACATCAGATCAAGCTACTGATGTAAACACACAAGCCACAACAACTGACAACACATCAACTGTGAACAGCAATATTCCACCTGAATTGGCGAGTGTCGCTGGCAATCTCGTGCGTGTTGAAGGGGGCACATTCACATATGGTGCATCTGCACCTGAAATTATTCAAGCTGTAAATGAATGTACTGCACGTGATGGTGGGCAATGTACGACAGATTTGGCTGATGATTCAACACCACAAGTACAAGTTGAACTCGAAACTTTCTGGATTGAACAATTTGAAGTTACATTCAACCAGTACGAAGCCTTCTTGAATTATCTCAATTCGCAAGGTGTTCGTGCGCTCAATGGTTGCCAAGGGTTTGTCTGTATTCAAACACAGAATGAACGTCCAGTAGTTGCAGTTTTTACATTTGACGGGGCGAATTATCGAATTCCAGCAAACTATGAAACACTAAGAAATCACCCTGCTTATGGTGTGACATGGTATGGCGCACAAACTTATTGTCAAACACTAGGGCGACGTTTACCTACTGAAGCTGAGTGGGAATATGCTGCGCGTAATGGTGGTGATGACCGTAGCTACCCTTGGGGCAATGCGTGGTCACCTGCCAATGCTAATGTTCGTCAACCACTGATTGACACAACAACTGATGCAACAGTCGCCGTAACAGATTTTGCAACAGGTGCGAACGAACTTGGTTTAAGACACATGGCAGGTAATGTTGCCGAATGGGTTCAAGATGCTTATTTAGATAGTTACTATGGCACATTATCGCAACAACAGATTGCCAATAATGCCCCTGTGTTTGACCCACAAGGTCCTGCAACAGGCACGCAACGGGTATTGCGTGGTGGGTCGTTCAATGCTTTCCCATTCTTTGCGCGAACATATCACCGTCAATCATGGTTCCCTGCACCTGAAACACCCAATGAAACAGATTATCCGTTGTGGGTCGGTTTCCGTTGTGCATCGGATACAGGTCCGTCAACTGGTGGGATAGTCCCAACAGGAACACAGAACGATGCAGATTCACTCTTACTAACGCCGATTCCATCTACTGGAACAGACGATGACAATGCCCAACCTGTCGCACCAGATGATACCGATTCCGAAAGTAACACAGGTGACGGCGCACGAGGCTAAATATCACATTGGGCATGGCGCAAGAGGTCATGCCCAATTTCTCCTCTATAGTAATGCAATTTCAGGTTGATACGCGCCTGAGTAGGCAATATTCCCATCTAATGTCAGTTCAACCGAATAGGGTGCTTTGCGAGGCAATTGTATTGTCAAATCTTTTTCAGCGAGGAAATCTGCCTGATGCCATGTTACTGTGTCGCCATCACCATAGTTAATGATTGCTTCTACTGCAAATGGTTGGCAATCATATTGACATTGATTGAAGGTGAAGCGTAATTGGTCTTGTTCCAATGCAACGTAGCGCACATAGGTACGCTTATTGTTAAAGAGATGGTAATCTGTGCGTGCTGTGATTTTATCGCGCCATTTATACCAGAGATGCGGTGGCATCAAATTGCGGAGCGTTTCGTATTCGGCTGGTGAGCGCATCCAAATGACTTGAAGAGCCTCTAAACCGATACGGTCAGGAATCAGAACCTGTGCTTCTCGATAGCGCATGATTTCTTCACGCTCATCAGGCATAAACCACGAATCATGATAGATTTGTTCAAAAGGCATATCACGAAAATATTGCGGGGTGGCATAGGTTTTCTTCGTTTGCTCAGGATTGCCATCCGCAAAACGGGCGTTAGGGTCAAGAATCAGAGCTTCCATATCAAAGAGCAAATAAACAGGCATCGGCGCATGAGATGAACTTGCTGTCGATAGCGCACTACGGAAACCTTCGGCACGGAACAAATCAGGAGTACGAGGGCGAAAGTAGAAGCGTACATACTTATCCCATCGACTATTAAAATCCTCGCCTTGCATAAATGGTGATTGCAAACCTTCACCCATGAGCGCATCAATCAGGGTATGAACATCTGTAAAATGGAATAAGAAATACGGCCACCAAAAACGTGCACCACGCCATGTTTCTTGACGCAATTCGCGCAAGAAACGTCGATAGGCGGGAGCAGTTCGTTTTTCATCACTGTAACTGCCTTTGATGCGACTACTTTGATATGAACTCGCTGTCATACCTCCACCTTGTCCATAGTCAGCATCGACTAAAAACGAGGATGGCGCACGAAAGGCAATTCCTGCTGTGATATCGCTCATCAGGTCACGGAACATTTCATCGTAGCGATTATCATCTGTGAAATCGAGATAGTTGATGTGCTCTAAATGGAGAGGGACTTCTGCGCCTGTGACTGCCATCAAGGGAATGAGGCGTTTGCCTTTGCGTGTCGCTCTTAGCTGTTCTGCCCGACACCATTGCGAGGTATACGATGCAGGGCTGAGCAATGCCAGCATAATATCACTTTGCTCAATGGCATCTTCAATTTTTTGTGACCAATCCGCCCCACCAGGAATCTCGTTGAGGTCAAGCCACACGCTATAGCCTACTGACATGAGGTCGTCTTTGAGTTGAATCGCTAAATCACGAGCATCAGCGCGTCCGTAGGAGATGAAGATATTGGTGGCGTTATTTGCCATGACTTGACCTTCTGGTAATCATTTATGATAAGTTTTATTGTGCTTTAACAGAAATTGTATTTGGGCGACGTTCAATTGGTGGAATATATTGCAAACCTGTGAATACATCTCCATTTTGGCGTTCCAGCTGAATCGGGCGCAAAACAGAATGCTGTGATAACAGAATCATTATCATGCTAGCATGTTTTTCGAGTCCAGCAGGTAAATTTTGTGGCAAGATGTAACCAGCGCGTGTGACATATTGCCATAAATCGCGCAATTGTGTTTCAGGTAAGAAAATTGTCTCTCCATGCCGAGGTGTTAGTTTGAGGCTCACACGTTGACGACCTTTAGCATTTGTCGCTACAACTTTAAACGGAATGTGAGGTTTATTGCTAATTCCATCGCTGATAATACCGTACAGTTCTTTCCAGAAGCGGTCAAAATCAACAGTTGTTGGGCGACCTGTAAGCCATGTTTTCATCGCACGGGTACTACGACGTTCGTCAGATGTTTTTTCGGTATGGATATGGACATAAACAGAAATCGGTAAGGGGTCAAGATAACTTTCCATCATAGGCTTGACTTCTGACCACTCTAAATCATCTTCGTCTGTGCCTAAGGCTGGGAAGGATACCGAAGTCAGATGCTGTTCGGCATAGACACGCACAAATTTTTTCAGACCTTCTTCGATATTATCGAGGCTAGCTTGAGCACGAAAATGTTTTTTGATGGGAAAGTTCAGAATCCACTTATGGGGTGTGCGATAGAGCATCAATTGCCCTGTTGCAAATTCATCACGCTGGCACAAATTACGATAGGCTTCGTACATATCAGGGAAAAATCGTTTGAAATCATACGCAGTGCCTGACCCCATCGCCCCAACGGTATTGACTGGATTGACCAAGACACGCGCTGGACTATAGAACAAATCACCATGTACGTAAGTTATCATCAACTATCCCTGCATCTCTGAACGCATTATTGTTCGACTATTGGAAAACACCGTAAAATTATCTTAGAACACAATTTCTAATTTTGCAAGCGAAAACGGGCAAGCGTGATGCCTACCCGTCTCGTTATTATTGTATGCAATTTTTGTTTCGAGACAACTAGCTGTTGTCAATTTCCAAATCAGGCAAGATAGAGAATGTATCTAAAATACCCAAGGCAGAAACAAGCGTAGGGTTAGCATCTTCGGCTGTTGTATCAACAGTATTGAGGTCAACATCAGAGACATCAGTCAGCAAAATGTTAACAACGTGCGTAGTTGTATCTGTGGTGACAAACTGTACGATACCACTTTGTGATGCACCATCTAGTGATGATTGTGTATAAGCTACACGGTAGCCAGCATTACCATCTTGTTCAATTTCACTTGTAGATAACACTGTAATATTTGACTGCAAGCCTGCAACATATTGTTCTGCGCTTGCAACACTATCGACAGTGGTATCCGTTGTTTCGATACGCAATTGGGCGTTTGGCGCACTTACTGAAGCAGGTACACCATCTGCACCATCGACGACTATCCAATCACCAGGAAAACGCACGAGATGGTTAGCCACATCATCAAAGTAAGCATTCCATTCCATATCCGACCCTACGAAGCGTTCAATTGGGGAGAACGATGCAACTTCGTTTTCGAGAATATATTGAATGGCTTCGCTGGCGTTGGTTGGTGCAACAACGCGCACAGTGTAAATCCATGTGCCATCGGTATAAGCAACTTGTCGGGCTGCAAATTCTTGCCCACTACGAGTTAAGCTAAAATCCATCACGAGTTGGTCATTTTCGACACGGCGTGCATCTTCGTTCCATGTTGAATAGCGATTCCAGCTTGTGCGTAACCAGTCTTCTGTGAAGAAGTCACCTAAGTTTTCGGCAGAATCGAGTGAAATTTCACCTGCTGGGCGCAAGGCACGCAATTCAAGCACGCTGAGTTGCATCGCATTTTCAAAGGCAGCTTGGGCTTCGCCTGTGTTATTGAGTTCATTATTAAGAACGTAACCACTAGGAATCGCAGCCGTGAACAAGCCTGATGGATGCAAGTAAGTTCTATCGAAGAAAATGCTCGTCGTATCAGGTGGTGCAGGTTGTGTCGGCACAGGGGTATTCGTCGGACGCGCCTGCTGTGGTGCAATTTGTTGATTTGTTAAAAAGATTGGGGTTAAAAGACTTGCCACCATGATGAAGGCTAAGAAGAAGCCAATCCCAATAGTGAGTCGTCGTTGCCACTTTCTATCACGCATTGTGTAATAATCTCCAACATAGTTTATGGTACAAAACGGGCGTAATCATACCTGATAAGATTGGATGTGTTAAGCAAGTATTTTCAAGTGGATGATACAGAAGTTTTAATTAGGAGATATGATAGAAAAAAGGCACAAGACAATCACTCGTGCCTTTAGATGTTACGCCACGGGTTGTTATCGGCGCACAATTGCCAGCAAGACCAGCAAAATCAGTGAGCCAACAATTGCGGCAATCAAATCATTGGCAGAAAACACAATATCCCCTGCGATGCTGACATTGAGTGCATCGAATAGGATACCGCCGATAAATGCTCCAACTAGACCAATCAGAATGTTGCCGATGAGACCAAAGCCACGCTTGCGTCCTTTGACAATCATCCCTGCAACTGCCCCTGCTAAGCCACCGATGATAATCCAAACGAGAATTTGCCCTGCTGACATCGTTATCATGATTTATCTCCTATGTGAATGTAATTCGTATTGTAATAATACCGTGTTTTGGATATTGAATGCAAGAAAATTATCTGTGAGAAGTCAGGATAGCACTTTACTCTCATATCGTAATTTTATGCAATTATATATACTTTAGTGGAGTAATAGTTTTTTCGTTTACAATTATTACGGGTTAAGTTAATTAATTTTCAATGTTACTAGTACTTTCATCCCTATTTTAGAATAATTAATGGACATTTTCGCGTAATATAAGGTAACATGCAAGCAAGTTCATTAATTTTCAATTGAGTTTAATTAATTACATCATACAAACTCAATGCAAATCATTTCCTAACGTTTATAGATAATTTTAAGGAGTTATCATGAACATCAAATCTCTGAGACGCCCAGCAAATGGCTGGCTCGGACAAGCTCTAATCGAATATCATGTTATTGGACCGTTGATGGCAATCGGTATTATTATCGTTGTCGGCTTCTTCGGTAATCGCCTTGCTGCTAGCTATCAAGACATTACTGATTGTGTGCGTGCAGCCGAAATTGGCACAGTCAATGATGATTGTGCAACAGAAGTAGCTGATTCTAGTAACCCTAGCGATGATGATACTCCACCAAGCGGTGGTGACGACACGCCTCCTATGAGTGGTGGCAATACTCCTCCAAGTGGCGGTGATGATACCCCTCCAGGTGGTGGTGATGATACTCCTCCAAGTGGCGGTGATGACACTCCTCCAAGTGGTGGTGATGATACGCCTCCAGGTGGTGGTGATGGTGACGGCGGTAGTGAAGCAGATACCAGCGGTGACCCTGATGAAAATCCTGACATCGTCAGCGAAGATGGCGGTAGTGAAGGTGGCGATGATACACCAGAAGAAGAGAACGATGTTAATACAGAATCTGTCTGCTTGCCTGATGCTGCGTTCGATACCTTTGCAGCAGGGACAATTCTCAGCACTCAAATTCCGAATGTAACAATTTCGACTAACAATTCAAGCCGACCAGCAATGGTGTTTGACACAGCCAACCCAACAGGTGGCGATTCTGACCTCGGTACACCACACCAAGATTTCGGTGGTCCGGGACATGGTCCAGGTGGTGCAGCAGGTCAACCAGGTGAAAACAGTGTAGCACTTGGCAACGTTATTATCATCTCAGAAGATGGTGACAGCAGTGACCCAGACGACAACAGTAGCGGTGGTCAAATCATCTTTGAATATGCTAACCCGGTCAACGTTGCTTACATCTACATGCTCGACCAAGATAATGACGGTGTAGCAGCAACAGTTGAACTATTCGATAACAATAATAGCGTTATCACTACACGCACAGTTGATGTCCCTGGTACAGGCAATCTTTCTGGTGATAATGGTGTCTATCGTGTGGACTTCAACGCATCAGGTGTTTATAAGATGATTTTCAATCTCCCTGGTAGTGGTGCTGTTGCAGCAATTAGTTGTACAGAATCAACTGTTGAGGCTGGTAGTGGTAATTCAGGTGACAACAGTAACTCAGGCGATAATTCATCAGATAACACTGGCACAGATAACTCAAGCGACAATACAGGTAACACACCCAGTTTCGCAGTCACAGGTTTAACCCTGATTGATGCCGACAATGGTCAATCAATGGGTAGCATCACTGATGGTCAGGTACTTGACCTTGATGGTGACAACTTGAGCATCCGTGCTGAAACTTCTGGCACTGTTGAAAGTGTTCTGTTCACAATTGGTAGCAACACTATCCAAACAGAAAGTAATGCGCCTTACGCTATTGCAGGTGACAGTGGTGGTAACTATAACGCTTGGGATTATAACTCAGGTACTTACACACTCGTTGTAACACCATATAGTGAAAACGGTGGTAATGGTGATGCTGGTCAAGCATATAGTGTTGAAATCAAGATTGGTAGCGCACCAACTGTTAACATCAACTATAACTGTGAAGGTACAACTTGTAATTTCTGGAATACATTCACAGACGATGGCTGGGCAACTGCAACCAACTGGGACTTTGGCGATGGTACAACCGCAACCAGTAATGGCAGCCACACCTTTGGCTATGGTGACTTCACTGTAACACTCACTATGACCGACAATGATGGTCTGACAGGAACAGATACTTTAGACTTATCCTTTGAAGACTTGCCTGACCCAGAGATGCGTATCAGTGAGTTAGATGCTGAAGGGCAACTCCGTAATGGTGGTGACAATTGGCGGATGCGCGTGTGGGTTTACATAGTCGATGAAAATGGAGACCCAGTACAAAACGCAACCATTGGTGCTAACTTCAATAATGGTGGTGGCTATCAACAATGTACGACGAATGGTCAAGGACGTTGCCGCTTGAACAGTAACAATGTTTCTCATGATAACGTGTCGGAAATGACATTAACCATCAACAGTGTATGGGGTGGCGATAATGATCCATTCAACCGTGATGCTAGCGCGATGACAGTAACTGTCGAACGCCCATAGTCTAACACTGCACAATATACACAGGTAAAAAAGCCCCTCCACGTGAGGGGTTTTTTGTTTTCTATAATTCTATAGTTTCTCGTTTTTATTCGTGTCCTCTAAGTAGCATCTAATCCCTCTATTTCGATGTCATTTACTCTCTCAAAATAATTACTAGTACTTTTGTACTATCACTGAAAAAGTCAACTCTTCAATCCAAATAATTGTCTTAGAATTAATTTAATTCAAAATTTTACCAAATATCAATTATAAAGTGATACTTATCAGGGACATCATCATGCAGAAACTAACATCACACACTAAAGGACAAGCACTCATCGAATATGTTGGCATACTTGCCACTGTATCAATAGCCATTATCTTTGTCATGAATACATTAGGCGATGAAATCACAGATTCTTATAAAGAAATGAGAGAATGCCTCATTGATTCCATTAATTGCCGTGAGCCATTGCCTGATCTACCGACATCATACACTTCATCTAGCTCAAGCAACTCATCAAGTAATTCATCACCTAATCCACTGGTTAGTGTTGATACAAATGTCGATATTGACCCATCAAACCCACTTAATACCAGTGTAGGTATCAATACCAACGTCAATCTCAGTCCCGTTACGAATACACCAAACGACATCACTGATATTTTGGGCAATGATTCCGAAAATACGGATACATCCAACACAGATGAATCAGCACAATGTCGTTCCGCAATCACATTTGAAGAATTTGACGCAGGCACAACCCTCACCACTCAAATTGATGGTGCATTGGTGTCCTCATTAACGCAGTCACTCAATCCACCACTTGTCGTCGATAACAGTTCACTCTCTGGTAGCATCACTGGACGCTCATTAGTTGTTGGTCAATTGAGTATTATCGGTGAAGCGAGTACAAGCCTCATTGGTGGACAATTGTTCATTGAATTTGATTCACTGGTCAATGTTAGCCACATGATGTTCGTTGACACAGGTTTGATTGATGTTGCGAGTGTTCAGTTTTTTGCTAGTGACAGCATCACGAGCTTGAAAGCATTGGACGTAAAAGCCACTATTGATAATACCGATAATGGTCTTATTCGTGTGGATGTTGACCAAGCAAATGTTAAATTGATTGGTATCACGATTGCGACTGTTGGTGCACTCGATGCAATTTACTTCTGCGATGATGAAGCAAGTGATGATTTAATCAACGTTGATGGTGACATCAACCCTGACACAACAACACCAACGAATGATACTACTGATACACAAGCACCTGTACAAACAGGGACACCACCAACTGTCGGCATCAATTACAATTGCAATGACCGCACTTGCAACTTCTGGAACTCATTCCAAGATGATGGCTGGCAAACAGCTATACTATGGGATTTCGGCGATGGAACAACTGCGACAAGTAATGGAAGCCACACTTTTGACTATGGTGATTACACTGTGACACTGACTATGAACGACAATGACGGTCTAACTGGCACAGCAACACTCAGTCTATCATTTGTAGATTTACCTGACCCAGAAATGCGTATCAGCAACTTGGAAGCACAGGGATATAACAGCAATGGCAATAACTGGTATGCAAGTGTCTGGGTAACAATCGTCAATGAGAGTGGCAACCCAGTACAAAATGCGACTCTTGGTGCCAACTTCTCTCGTGGTGGCTACAAACAATGTACAACCAATAGCCAAGGTCGTTGTGAACTCGTCAGCAACAATATCAATGGTAATCAAACAACACAAGTAACGCTAACAATCAACAACGTCTGGGGTGGTCAGAACGCACCGTTCAACCGAAATGATAGCGTGACAAGTGTCACCATCAGTAAGCCCTAAGTAGATATTACCTTAAAGCAATACAAAAGACTCGCTCAATTAGAGGGAGTCTTTTTATTTATCCTGACTAGGTTAAAATATTTTGCATCACACACACAAATTAGGATTTATACCCAAATGGATATTCTTGAAAGTCGTTTAAACCTCAATGATGAACGAGCGAAAACTTATGCCACTCATAATCACGCTCTAGTCACTGAATTACGCCAGACGCTTGCTGAGGTGCGCTCAGGAGGTGGCGAAAAGTATCGCCAACGCCATACGGAACAAGGTAAATTGTTCGCACGCGATAGAGTTGATATTTTGCTAGATGATGGCTCAGCATTTTTAGAGATTGGTGCTTTAACAGGCTATGATGTCTATGAGGATTGGACACCATCGGCAGGGATTGTAACAGGGATTGGGCGCGTATCGGGCGTGGAATGTATGATTGTCGCTAATGATGCGACTGTCAAAGGTGGTACATATTATCCCCTAACAGTTAAAAAACATCTTCGTGCTCAACAAATCGCCTTAGAGAATCATCTACCCTGTATTTATTTGGTCGATAGTGGTGGTGCATTTTTACCAATGCAAGATGAAGTCTTCCCCGATGTCGATGATTTTGGACGGATTTTTTACAATCAAGCGACGATGAGCGCACTCGGCATCCCACAGATTAGCGCGGTGATGGGAAGTTGCACGGCGGGTGGCGCATATGTCCCCGCAATGAGTGATGAAACTGTGATTGTCAAAGGAACAGGCACAATTTTTCTAGGTGGTCCGCCATTGGTCAAAGCAGCCACAGGTGAAGAAGTCACGGCGGAAGAACTCGGCGGTGCAGATGTGCATACGCGCGTTTCGGGAGTTGCTGACCATTATGCTGAGGATGATGAGCACGCACTACAAATTGTCCGTGATATTGTTGCGACACTCAATCTACGTAAACATATTGACCATGTCATCGCGCCTCCTGAAGAACCACTGTATCCAACAGAAGAGTTGTACAGCATCATTCCTGATACATTCCGCGAAAGTTACGATGTACGCGAGGTAATTGCGCGACTAGTGGATGGCAGTCGCTTCCGTGAATTTAAGCAAAATTATGGTACGACACTGGTCACAGGCTTTGCGCGTGTAACAGGCTATCCGATTGGTATCATCGGTAACAATGGGGTGCTATTTAGCGAAAGCGCACTCAAAGGGGCGCACTTCATTGAATTGTGTACCGCGCGTAATATTCCACTGCTATTTTTACAAAATGTCACAGGATTTATGGTTGGCAAAGCCTACGAAGCAGGTGGCATCGCTAAAGATGGCGCGAAGATGGTTCATGCTGTTGCCAATGCCAAAGTGCCAAAATTTACGGTAGTCATTGGGGGTAGTTTTGGAGCTGGCAATTATGGCATGTGTGGACGAGCCTATTCACCTCGTTTCTTATGGATGTGGCCTAACAGTCGTATCAGTGTGATGGGAGGTGAGCAAGCAGCGAATGTTCTGCTAACTGTCAAACGCGACCAACTCGCACGACGTAATCAAGCAGATATGAGCGACGAAGAACAAGCAGATTTCAAAGCCCCTATTCTTGAAAAATATGAACGCGAAGGCTCACCTTATTATAGTTCGGCTCGCTTGTGGGATGATGGCATTATCGACCCCGCTCAGACACGACGCATTCTTGCCCTATCGTTGTCAGCATCTTTGAATAAACCATCAGAAAAAACCACATATGGGGTATTTAGGATGTGATTGGAGCAATTGTTAGCTTTTGTTATAATCAATCATCAATTGAAAGATAATTGACATAATATAGTAGCATCATAGCCAAAATCAACTCATCAGGAACATAGCATATGTCTGATAACCGCTCTGACTATAAAATTCTCGTTGTTGAAGATACCCCTGCGATGGCGCAACTCACATTGTTGACCTTACAACGAGGGGGCTTTCAGGCTGTTCATGTTGAAGATGGTGAAACAGCAATTGATTTCCTGACTGATAAATTACCACATCTCATCTTGCTTGACCTCAATTTGCCAGGGGTGAGCGGTTGGGATGTGATGCAATATGTCATCAAAACACACGGTACGGGTAAAGTGCCTGTGATTATAACAACAGCATATGGTGATAACGCCAACCGTGTGATTGGCAAATTACAAGATGTGCATAAATACATGGTCAAGCCATTCAAGCCACTTGACTTGATTGCAACAGTCGAAGAAGCACTTGGATTAGACCCTTTGCACGACTAAAGACAGGCTGATGAAGCAGAGGCTATAATCTATGCGTAATCCGCGCCGAAATCGTCATCAACGCTTTAATCATCGTCCTAAACCGAGCATTGCACCCCAACGACGCAATGAACAAGCCATTATCCTCAGTGGCTTGAACGTATTGCAAGTGCTTGATGACCATGCCCCTAAATATCTACACAATGTTCTACATTATGGTCCGAATACATTCACAGGTGTAGGACATGCAAGCGCAGTGGTTTGGTATCGGCGCAAAGGCTATGCCCATTATCGACATTTGAATCTCTTCGGTGTTTGGGCAACACAAACTGATGATATAACACATCTCATCATTGGTAAAAAGCAATTGGATTACATAGCATCAATGTACACGGCAGAATCCTACCACAGCATCATGAAAGAGACATTCATACCCTATTACGGTAAGGATGTTAGCCCGCCCACAGATGCGAATGTTCTCTATCAAACCACATTCAACATCACACGTCGATTAGCATTACGCAAAGAACTCGCCGAGCAATTAGTACACTGGTTCAAGAACACACTGTTCACTTGATTAGAAATTGTCGATGAAATCACCCACATCATCGACGAAATTGTTGCCACTGTTGCGGTCATCATAGATATAATCACGGTCATCGCCTTGGCGACGGTCGCGCCCACCAATTGGACGGTCATATTGCGTGTTGCCAGGATTCGGACGACTCCGCAATGGGGGGCGGTTCTGCCCTAAACCATTAAATTGCGGTGGTGGTTGCCCCTGCCCCTGTGCATTGAAGTTACCTTGTTGTTGACCAAAACCTTGTTGACCTTGATTAGGTGGTAGCGGTTGGTTTTGTCCAAAATTCTGCTGTCCCTGATTAGGTGGTAAAGGTTGATTTTGTCCGAAACCTCGCGCGGACTGTCCGAAATTTTGTTGTCTCTGGTTAGGTAATTGTTGGTTCTGACCAAAGCTACCACTCTGTAACGGTTGTTGATTCTGCCCGAAGTTACCACCTTGTAGTGGTTGTTGCGGTGGCTGGGAACCTTGTTGTCCTTGTGTATTGAAGCCACTTTGTTGTTGCCCAAAGCCTTGCTGACCAAAATTTTGTTGATTTTGATTGGGCAAGCGTTCGCTCCCTTGCTGGAATGGGCGCGAGGGTGATAAGGATGGTGTACTCGGTTGGAAGCTACTGGTCTGCCCTAATGATTGTACAGCTTGCGCGTTGAAGTTTGTTGCCTGTCCTGATGGACGTAAAGAGGCTTGTGCTTGAAAGCCTGTATTTTGTGAGGGTGGGAAATCAGGATAATTACCTGTGCGTCCACCTGAGGCCCCTTGTGCGCTGAATGTTGCGCCTGCAACACCACTGGCTGGTGCAGGAAAATCTAAATTACGTGCACGCTGACGTAATGATTGGCTCGATGCAACCGCAGGTTGTTGATTTGGAGCTTGTCTCTGCGTATCTTGTTGAGTGTTGGTATCATCTTCATCACCGAAGAAGCGATTGAATATCTGTTGAATACCTTGCCCACCATAACGCGCAAAGATGAGCAAAAAGCCAAAATATATTATCATGGCGATGGTTGTCATGACGCAACTAAGTGTAAAAAGTAAACTGAGTTCCATGTATGATTGCTCCTTGCAAGGACAAGTCTGTATTAACTGCTGGCATTTCGTCGGTATCGCTTATCACGTAACCGTCGTCCTGGACTGTGCTCTGCTGACCGTACCCCGTATGGTGAACTATCCGATTTGGGGATATTCGCTTCTAGTGTATCTGCTGATGGGGTATCAGGGTCGATATATTCATTGTCGATGATTGGGTCATTTGTTGCAAATGAATTATCCTCAACCAAAGGTTGTACAGGCTCTTCAATGACAGATGCCGATTGTTGAGTTTGTGTTATTTGTGCTTGGTTCATCACATCCATTGTATCAGGTGTTTCTTGATATGGTGGTTCATAGATGGATTGTGGTGATACTGTTGTTGCTTGAATACTCGCTTGTTCCAACCCTGTCTGTTGTTGTGGTGTAAGGGGCAAGGGATGGGACTGCTTGAATTGTTGCGCTTCTTGAGTCATGACATCAGAGATAGGTTGATGCTCACTTGGCAGAATATCTGCTTCGGGGTCAAATCGTAAATCTTTACCATGTAAGGTATTGAAGAATTTTGTTATTGCACTTCGCAAATTACCACCCAGTAAGAAATGCCACAATAGCACAGGAATTAACAAGATAATTCCAATAATACCGAGCGTAATTAAGATAATCTCAAACATGCGATGCCGATAACTTTCCACTAAACTGACGATAAAACAAGCAACTATGACTTATTCCCACGTTGTTTGATTGACTCAGGAATACTATCTAATACAGCCGATTGCTTATTATCACTATGTTCGACCTTTGTTGGAATATCATCATTTTCAGTGTTGAGATGCACAGTACGGAATGGACGTGAATCGCCACGAGTGGTTTCATCCAAATCACGAGGCCAGCCATTATCCGATGTGACTCGTGCAAATTCGCCTGTCTCAGTAGCAGGTATCGTTGCTTGCTGTGGAAGCGGTGGTTTTGATTGTTCAAGAGCAACATCAAAATCTAATGTGTCTGCTTGTGCTTTCATCCCCTCCGATTTTTTAGCGCGGTCACTGGGTTCAATATCCATTGTTTCATCGACACGTTTCGTTGCTTCGAGAAATGTCCCCAAGACCAAAAAAATCACTTTGCGCCATGAGCGAAAAAATACAGCATTCCATACATAGTAGACAAATAAAATCAGTGTTGCGATAACACCAATCATGATGAGCGTTGTGTTATCCATTTAACCATCCACATTAGCTTGACATGATGAGTCTATTGTAGCGAGTTCATGCAAAATCGAACATTGATTAGCACTCAATTTGTCAAAATCAGAGTGTCAACATCATATCTATTATAATGCAAATCCAATATAAGAACAAATGTTTCATACAATTTGTACTAAGAAAATGATTTAATTGGTGCAATTCGCTGTATTTTATCCATCATTATGTATGATACAACTGTAAGCATCACTTGCAAAAAGGAGATTACACTGATGCAACAGTATTTATCAAAGCGTGTGCAGTCCTTACGTCCATCAGGCATTCGTCGCTATTTTGACATTGCCGCCACCATGGATGATGTCATCACATTAGGGATTGGCGAGCCTGATTTTGTTACCCCACAACATATCATGACGGCTGCCATTGATAGTATGCACGCGGGCAATACAGGCTATACATCCAATGCAGGTGATGCAACATTACGAGCGACAATTGCCAATCATATTGACCGTCTCTACGGTTTACAGTATGACCCAGAGAGCGAAATTTTAGTTACAGTTGGTGTCAGTGAAGCACTCTTCTTAGCGATGAAGACCATCCTTGACCCGAATGATGAGGTTTTGGTGGTTGAACCTTGTTTTGTTGCTAATGCTGCTGCTGTCGAAATGGCAGGAGGTATCCCTGTGATGGTGCAAACCTCTGTCGAAAACGAATTTCAAGTAACGGGCGCAGAACTTGAAGCACATATCACGGATCGTACCAAAGCGATTTTGATTAGCTACCCTAGTAACCCAACAGGTGCAGTGCTCACCCCTGAACATATGAAACAAGTTGCTGATGTGGCAGAGAAACATGATTTGATTGTTATTTCAGATGAGATTTATGAACGACTGGTTTATGGCATTGAGCACATCAACTTTGCATCTTTGCCAAATATGCGTCAACGCACCATTGTCCTGAGTGGCATGAGCAAAGCCTATGCTATGACAGGCTGGCGTATTGGGTATGCGACTGCGCCTGAGCCGATTTTGAGTGCGATGAAAAAGATTCACCAATATTTGATTATGTCTGCGCCCACCATGGGTCAAATGGCAGCGATACAAGCCTTACGACATGGCGAAGAGGATGTTGAACGAATGCGCCAGAGCTACGATGAACGTCGTCGCTTACTAGTCGATGGCTTAAACCAAATAGGCTTAGATTGCTTCGAGCCTCGTGGCGCGTTTTATACTTTTCCGAACATTCAACGCACAGGTTTGACTGATTCCAAATTTTGTGAATTGCTCATCAAGGAAGACCGTGTCGCGGTTATCCCAGGGAGTGCGTTTGGCGATAGTGGCACAGGATTTGTGCGTGCATGTTACGCATCGAGCAAAGATAACATTGAACAAGCCTTAGAACGTATGGCTATCTTCATGCAACGACATGGATTACTGGCATCTGTTACAGCATAATACGAACAATTAAGATAAATTATCAAAGTCCTTGCATCTTGTGAGGGCTTTTTTGTTATAGTATTTATCTAAGCAAGGTATATTTCGCTGGCTGAAAGAGTTCTCTGCATTCAACGATGAACACTGAGATAGCTATCAACCAATCCCCGATACTTATTAACACAGGGCATAATCAGCGTGTGATTGATGCGCTGGCTAAGCTATCGTATCCATTGATTGATATTGAAGACCCTCAACAATTAGTCAGTGAATGGCAAAAGACAGATGCCTCATTAGTTATCCTAGATGATATAAACCTCTGTGCTCAGATTAGGCAAGATATTTCAGCATCTATCTTGCTCATCACCGACAATATCGATGGCGCACTTAGCGCAGGGGCTGATGATTGCGTGCCGATGCACCCTGATTTGCTATTAATAAGGGTAAAGACATTACGAAATCAATCTAAAACTTCTTCGAATGAAGCTGAAAAGCATTATCGTCGCTTATTCGAGAATGCAACGGATGCAATTTTTGTCATTGATATTATGACGGGTAAGATCCTTCAAGCTAGCCCACAAGCATCGGCACTTTTAGGGTACTCTCAACAAGAATTATTGACTATGACGATTGATACGATTGAGTCAGACCAGATTGCAATTCATGATTCATCTGACTTCGATATTTTCAACACCGACAAACTCACTGTTGAAACCATGTATCGTCGTCGAGATGGTGTAACGATTGATGTCGAAATCACGAGTCGTGTCATTATCCAAAATAAAAAACTTGTCTTGATTAGCTTTGTGCGAGATATTTCAGAACGTAAGCGCAATTTAGCAGAAGTCGAGCGACAACGTAACTTTGCCCAAGCTCTACTAAACACAGCAAGCATACTTAATGAGACAGATGATCTGAATACTGTGCTAGACACAATTCTGACGAGTCTTAGTCAGGTAATGCCGTGTGATAGTGCCAATGTCATGCTCATCAAAGATAATCAAGCCAAAATTACATGTCACATAGGATATGTAGAAAAAGGATTCAAAGACGAAGATATCTTAGATATCACTATCCCATTAAACAGTGGTAACAATCTTGATTGGATTATTGAACATCAAATACCATTGCGAATTGACGATACGCACCAAACATCTCAATTTCACTGGGTAGATGCTACTACATCTGAGTATATCAAGTCGCTCCTCACTGCTCCTATGATACGAGATAGACAGGTTATTGGCTTTATCAATCTCGATAGTCGCCATACCAATACTTTCTCACAAGAACAAGAGGTACAACTGATGGCATTTGCCAATCAAGCTGCTATCGCCATCCAAAGAACCGACATGATGCAATCGTTACAGGCTTATACAACGCATCTTGAGGAACGTGTCGAAGAACGGACACAAGAATTAATTAGCGCGAATTTAGACTTAACCCAAACACAAAATCAATTGACCAAGCTAAATGAAGAGCTTGAATTGCGTGTCGCAGTTCGCACACTGGAGCTGAGCCAAGCCAATACAGAACTCATCAAGCAGATTGAGGAAAAAGAAAAAGCTGAACGTGCTGAGCGGACACAACGTCTCATCGCTGAGGCACTGCGTGATGGCATCGCACAACTTGCAACACTTCATGATAGGGATACTATCTTTGACCGTATGCTAACACTGATGGGAACGATTATTCCACATGATGCATCCAGTATTTTATTGCTGTACGATGATATTGTCGAAGTTGTGCATTCGCATGGATACGATGATAAAAATTTAAGTTTACGCATACCTCTCAAAGACTTACATAATCTTGAGGCAGCAAAGAACGAGAAGCGTCCCAAGATTATCTCAGACGTATCTCAATTTATTGAGTGGACACATCTATCGTATGGTGAATGGATTCAATCTGTAATGACGATTCCCATCATCATTGATGATGAAGTCATTGGATTTGTGACCTTAGATAGTCAACATCCGCATCACTTTACAGAACAACAAGCCGATTGGTTATTGAGTTTTGGTGAACAGGTTGGGCTAGCAATGCGTAATGCTCGGTATACTACTGACTTAGAAGCCATGGTGCGTGAGCGAACCGAACGCATTGAATTTGAACAAGCACAGCTACGTGCTATCTTAGATGGTGTTACAGATGGAATTGTCTACACCAATTTAGACCGGCAGCCACAATATATCAATTCAGCGATGACTGAGATTACGGGATTCAACGAAGCAGAATGGCTGAATGGGTCAGCCCAGAAGCACCTCAACAGCTTAAATGACACGGATATTGAGGCACAATGGCAACGTATCATACGCTGGTTAGAATCCAACAATGTGTGGACAGATGAGTATGAATTGCTCCGCAAAGATAATAGTGTACTGAATGCGAGTGTTTCGCGTACACTTGTCCGCGACCAATTTGGATATGGTGTTGGGATTGTGACAGTTATGCGCGACATCAGCAACGAGAAACAGCTTGCAGAACAAAAAGCACGCTTCATCACAAAAGCCGCTCATGAATTACGCACTCCGATTACAAATCTTAAGACGCGGATGTTCCTCGTCAAACGACAACCTGACAAACTTGATGAGCATCTTGCTATAGCAAGTTCCGTGATTAACCTGATGCAAAACCTTGTCGAGCATATGTTTGATGTATCACGATTTGAACGTGGCATTCTTGAACTTGCTTACGAGACCTTTGAATTAGGCGAGTTATTATCCGATGTTATCCAGTACCAAATGCCACAAGCAGAACGTTTGAGCATTATGCTTAAGCTAGAAACACCTGAGCATCCGATTACAGTCGCTGCTGACCCCTATCGCTTGACACAAGTTGTAACAAACTTAATTGGTAATGCGCTCAAATATGCAAAATCTGAAAGTGACATCATCATTAGGCTGGATGCAGATGACCAAAGTACAACAATTGCCGTGATTGATTTTGGTAAAGGAATTGAACCTGAGCATCTAGCCAAGTTGTTCCAACCATTTTATCAAGTATCAGAAAATAGCCGAGGTGTCGGCTTGGGCTTAACGATTGTGCAAGAGATTGTTCATGCTCACCAAGGGACAATCCACGTCGAAAGTCAGCTTGGCGAAGGCACAACATTTTACGTAAAATTACCCTTAAAGCCTGATATTCAGGAGTGATTGATGCCTTATTCACCAATGGAGCTTGCCAAAGTTTTCCTCAAAACAGGTGAACTCGATGATGCCCTTGAAGCATTGCAAGACCAGTTAACACAAGAACCTCATGATGATACAGCACGTCGGCTCTATATTCAGGTCAAGATGCGTTTAGCCAACGCATCTGAGCTAGCTAACCTCGTGCAAGAATTTGACCATCTTGATGAGTTAACGACAAATGATTATCAGTTGCAATCGGTGATATTTGAGCGGACAAACCAGCTTGACCATGCGATAGATGTCATCCGAGTAGCGCATCAACTTGACCCAGAAAATCCACGCTTAATTGAACGCTTGCTAGATTTGTATCTCACTAATCAAGCATATGACGAAGCACTTGAACTGGTTCGTCAACAAGCACGGACATGGCAATGGTTAGAGCGTGAAGGCGATGTTCTCGTTTTACTTGGTAATGATATATTGGCAACGGCTCGTTATGGTTTAGTTCTTGCCCATTTGGATGACTTGACAGGTACAATCCATGAAGATTATTTACAAGCTCTCCGCTTACGTGTCATTTTGGCACGCGCCCATGCCTATCGCCGTTTGGAACATACAGCCCTTGCCCGTGAGCATTATCAACTCGCACAGAGTATCGTCAAAGATGATGTGACCATTCAGTTTAATCTTGGACTTCTTGACTTTTTAGATGGCGACACAGAATCAGCAATTCAACAGTGTCAAACGGCATTGGAACAAGCATCGGATGTACATCGCCAAAATATGATAGCCTCTTTGGATGACATTGAGACATTCGCTTTACTCAAAGCCGAATTAAATCTATAAGTTAAGTTGTTGGTCAATTTAAGGTTTGCTTCTATAATTGGTGTCATATAGGCACATGATGAGTGAGGCATCCTATGAATTTTGAGCAAATCAAGAAGCATCTAAAAGATGGTTATGAGAGCAATGGCTTCGATGTAATCGCTGAACCCCCCTCTGGTGAAGCAGAAATGCGCTATCCCGACCCTGAGACTTATGACGTAACGCTCAAGATTTCTAAAGATGATATTCAAGATTACGCACGCTTGATGTCAGCAAGAGGTGAATTTGTGCCGATTGGCAACACAGGTTTAGCCAATAGCAATTTCCGCGAGAGTTTGCTCGTTTCGCTTGACCCTAGTGTTGATATTCGGGATGTTGATGATTTGCTGTTCAAACGCGACCCCAAACTAAAAACCTATGTCGAAATTGATACGGTGTCGTTGGTCTTTGCGAATTATTTTCGCTTTGAAGAAGGTTATGTCAATCTTTGCTTAGACCGTATTTTAGCTGTGCCTGCACAAGTGCGTAAATCGAGTGCTAAACGTCCGCTCGATGTGCGCTACACTTTTGCTCATCCGCTCAGCGTTCGCGTTTATGATATTGGTGCAAGTTCAGCCACAGAAGCAATTCGCTTGTCTGATGAGTTGATTGAAGGCGCATTATTCACACTTGGGTATGAACTTGGTGTGCCGTTGATATTAGCCGATAGTTATCCTAAATCGCGTTACGAAAATCTCAAAAAACTAAAAGCCAATCAACATATTGTGCAACAAATGATTTTGCCTGATAGTAACTTCCGCCATGATTTGGTACGTTATTATCAAGCAGGGATTGCTTCACCGATTGCGACCCACCAATTTTTGAGTTTTTATCAAATTTTAGAACTTTTCTTCCAAGATGTGACGCACAATGGTGTGCATGATGAGCTATATCATCTCTTACGGAGTGAGGACTTCAAGCCTGATAATGCAACACTAGCACGAATTGTGACACTCGTCGAAGCCAACAAAAAAGCGATGACAACCTCTGACTTGCTTGAAAGTTTGTTGCGCCAACATATTGGTAGTAACGCGATTAAGCAATTCATTTTGGCACAGAATGCCACTGCTGAAGAAACTGTGGCTTCATTAGCACAACGCATCGTGACAACACGCGATGCTATCATGAATGCGGGAGTCAATGGCTTGCCACCAAATGATAAAAGCATTGCTCTCGATGTGCCGTTGGTCAAATTCCTTGCGGAACAGGTGATTGTTGCAACCAAGATGTGATGACTTGTTATGCCTGTTATTCGTGACTTGATTTACCCACAAAATAACACAGTAGAGTATCCACAAACGAAGTACCATCATTTTATGCTAGACAGTGGTTTCTTCGAGTTTATATTGGTTGATATGCTTTACACTCCTCTTTTAAACACGGTGCTGATGCTATTTGATTTACGCACATCAATGATGATTGAAGATCATGATAATACTGGTGTCCTCGTTTGCGAAGGTGTTAGCAAGTTCAATTGTACAAGACCTGTTGATTCCGTTATTTTCGAGATTGGCAAGGCAAATGTTTTAGTCGAAAATCACTCAAATTCGATTTCAGCGACATTTGCTGATTTCTACTCTGAAAGATTGACTATTACAGCTACTAAGATGCTGTATTATCAAGGTGCAGTGAGCGATATTGGTGATTGCTCAGATACAATAACAATAGAAAATTTAACACCTTATATAAAAACAACACCGAGCCTTGCTTCAATTTTACAAATTAGTTCAATGCTTCAACTATCCGTAAAAAATTGAACTCAACTACGTATTTAATCATCTTCATTTTCTGTATCCTCATCTAAAAGTTCTAAAATTGAATCTGAAACAGTCTCTTGATCGGATTTAGCATAGATAAACAAGACTGCTGCGAACAAATCTTCATCATCATTTATCAATTTATAGAGCAACCTATAGCCACCACTTTTACCCCGTTTCATGTCCGTGCTGGCAACTCTTATTTTACGAATACCAAAATCATCAGGTATAATCATGCCTGCTTCAGGATTATTTTCTATTTCTTCAAATGCAGTTGCTATATCTTTAGTAATTTTCGGATAACGCTTTTTAAGTTTCTTGACACTGCGCTCGAATCGCTTTGTAACTTGAAATTTAAAGCTCATCGAGATATGTCCGCCAATCCTCAATGTCTTGTGCGTCGTCAATCTCAGCATTCATTTTCTCTAACTCACCTGTTATCAAAAGCCAGAGGTCTTCAGGTTCAATATCTTCGTTTTCCATTGCTGACATTTTTTCTAGCCATGTCACGATCAATGGCAGATGCTGTTGAGGCACATTCTCTAGTGCTAATTTGCCTTTGTCTAATAAATTTGTTGTCATAGTTTTTACCTTCAACGACGTTAACATCTCCTATTATATGCTATAATCGCGCCATTCATTCGCGAGTTTCGTAGTTTAACAAAAATATAGGGCAGATTTACATGCCCTATATCATTTAAAATCAGTTTTGTGACAGATACAAGCTAAGGTGCTTCGCGGTAAACGCGCATGGGGTCATCTAACGCAATGATGACAGGCTCTAAATCAGGTGGACCTGGTGCGGTGTAGCGCACGCCCTCAAACGGTTCAGGGCCTGGACCGCCAGGGTTATAAAATGGGCGATACCCATCTTCAATTGCAGGGATTTCTACAAAAGTGATGTTGCGTGCGGCTTCTTCATCACCTACGAGAATGATGTCAATGTAGTTATCACGATCTTCAGTATAGCAATCATCATAGTAGATGCCTTCATCAGGATCTTCTACGTGTCCCAGATCCGATAAACCAACAACCCGTAACATACCACCATCTACCTCATATTCTTGACCAACAGTTTCAAGGAGAACCGTTTCGCCATCAACACCTCTAACGTGAATACGGAAAAATTGCTCATACATATCGGGGCGGACACCTGTCACACCATCGGGCGAAAATCCACCAGTCGTCAAAATACGAAGACGGAAATCACCTTCAGCATAAAGTGCAAACTCATCATTAGGCAAGTCAATGATATTTTCTGCGATTTGAATACCACCCTCGCCCAATGCCTCATCACCAACGTGATTGAGTTTTGCCCCAACCAATATTGGACCTGAATCATATGGCGTTGAATCCGTTTCCCAATTTAATCCAACAGCGTTGAACTCTTGACCATCAGGACCTATTAGTAAAAGAGGGGTATCATCTTCTACAATATCTAGCCTAACGGGGAAAATAGCATCTACGTCGCTTGCTGAAAGACGATTACCAAAGTCGGCAAAAGCGACAACTGTGTTACGTTCATTAAGCTCCCAGTTTGGCCACATGCCGATACTGTCGGGGAAAACAACATCACCATTATTTAACGTAAACTGGAAATCCGTCAGGTCAACAGTTTCGCTAGCAACAGGCCAACTAAAGACAATTGGTAAGCCATCACCGTATTCTGCCTTACCTTTATAGAGTATTCCTACCTGATTTGTTGTAGCCGCACTAGTGAACGCACCTGTTGATGGTTCTTCACCACTGATGCAACTTACTGAGCCGTACCAACTACCACCTGCCTCGCGAACGGTTTCTTCGTTGACTTCGGGCAAACCAATGATACCCTCAAAGCCCATACCAGCAGATAAAATCATCGGTTCTTCACGCCAGTAATCAGCCGCTACCAATTGACCATTGTGGAGTTGTGCAAGAGGACCAAGCTGAACTTGTTCTCCGACAAGAGCAACTATTGCAATACCCACTAATGTTGCAGGGATAGATATCCACCAACGCAGGTAAAAGGGACTTATCTCACTCTTGCTGAAAGTATTGGATTCTGCAAACGCACGCTGGGTCATTAGTAATAACAACAGCACGCTAACGCCAACGAAGAGAAGCATTGGCACAAGATAACCATGCAAAGCAGATTCGGTTGCATTGAGGATGATAACTGCGATAGTCGCAAGTCCCAGAATTATAGGTTGATACGACTTGACCAGGTCCATGAGGACAATCACTGCAACGACCAGCCCAACAATATTACCTGCTATACGAAGTGGCTCAACCATATCAACAACAATGTGGACAGCAATATCTAAGATGTTCCAGATAATCAGCAGTATAGGTAACCACTGAATCTTACGACTTGTGTTTTCTGTTTCCATTTTTTGCTCCTACAGGTTGTACATTTTGTTTCCGCCAATACGAATACTTATGTGGCTACAACCGTTTCTTTTTCCGAAAAAGTGTTGGACCAACCACGCACTTTGAACGCGAGAATAATTTGCATTAAACCTGCCATCAGTAGGTAGAATGCCGTGAGAATTACGAGAACTCCAATGCCTGTGATGGGGCGTGCAAGCAAAATCAAGCCAAATAGTACTGCGAATACACCGTTGATGGCGAGTAACCACTCACTATCAATCTCTTGACGAAGTTTCCACGCACTGTACATTTCAACAATGCCAACAATAATGGATCGAAATGCCACGATATAAATCATAATGGTCAGTGTGAAAACGACAAGTAATGAGAAGACTGGCGTACCAAATGCAACGAGTCCAGCAATCACGCTGATAATGCCCCACAGCAAGAGCAGAATCCATTGACCCTCGCGGTACATTACAGCACCAACAATGTTTGAAATGCCATCCACCAAAGCGTAAATAGCGAACAGGATGACAAAACTGAATAATCCACCGACTAGTGTAAGCCCTGGTGCAAAGATTAGCAGTAATGCGAATAGAATCGCACTAACACCACGTAGGAGCAAAACCCACCATGCTTTTTTGAGAATATCTGCCATGTCGAAACCTCTCTTTGAATAATTGAATTAAATAGGTGCGCTGTTCATGAGTAGGTCGGTGCTGGTGTCCTCAGAACTAGGATTCCCCAGATAACAAAGACCAATTCCACAATCGTTGATACGATAGTGGCGGCATCTAGCGTGCCATCAAAGAAGGCGGGTATTCGGGTTAAAATCAGTAAGCCGAATACCACAAGGACTGCGCGTATGTAGGTAGTTTTATCCCTCATCATGCGCCTACTTCAAGAGTTCCACGATTGAATAATCATCAGAATTGACAGGCAGTGTGACTAAGGTGCCATCGTGCGCCATACGAACCTGTCCATCAAAGACAGTGCGAGCATCTCGCAAAAATGGATTAATCAAAAAATCTGGTACTGGAGGCAGAACATGGGTAATCAAGAGCGTGGTCACACCAGCTTCTTTTGCAACAAGTGCTGCTTCTTCTGGCTTGATATGTGATTCTTGAATATCTTCAGTAACGGATGAGAGATTATTGTCCATATCTTCTGCGGCTTCAGATAACATTTGTGACATATTATGATTCAAAGCGTCACTGACCAGTAAATCAGCACCCATCGCATGTTGAATGAGGCTATCTGAGTAGATTGTATCTCCCGTGATGACAACACTACGGTCACGATAATTCACACGATAACCAACGGCGGGCACAACAGGTGGATGATCTACGTTGAAAGCAATCACCTGTACATCACCCGCTTCATAAACCACCTCACTAGACATAAGATCGGTACCGAGGTCGAATGTGTTTGCTACACCCCCGAATCCTGAAGGCGGTGTCACATCCTCACCGTGATGGTCAATGCGATAACGTCGGTCAAGCTGATAAGCCGCCAAAAATCCTGCTACGACCTCTTCCACGCCTGTTGGTCCGTAAATCTGTAGTGGCTCAACCGCACCAGTACCTGTCCAGTGTTGTAACATAAACTCACCGAGGTCACTGATATGGTCGGAATGATAGTGTGTCAAGAATAGTGCGTTAGTGTCACTAACGCCTAAGCCAGTTAGTGCGAGTTGGCGTGTACTACCAGGACCTGTGTCAAAGACTAGCATCTGGTCGCCTGCGACCACAACAGCTTGAGGACCGACTCGTGCAGGGTCTGGTAATGGCGCACCTGTTCCAGTTGTGATGACATACAGCGCGTCATCTTCAAAATGTTTCGCGTTTCGGTCACTCGATGCTACTCTACTGAAAAGCCCTTCAACAGCAGAATCTGGTAAGTTATTCCGATACCACAAGCCACCTGCAGCGATGAGACCAGAAACCCCTACTCCTGCACCAAGCAGGAAATTCCTGCGAGAAACACCTTTAGCACGATTTTCATTACCAGCATTCTCATCGGGTTTTTGCGCTTCATCCTTGCGTTTTAAATCAGACATGATTATCTCCTGTAGGTTACATACTCAGCATTTTGATTATTGTTGGAGTTAGCACTCAGTTGTTTTCTGCTAACATGCGTAATAAGGTCTGTGCGGTCTCGCCTGACGAATTTTGATTCTGTCCAGTGACGATGTTGCCATCAACAGCAACATAGGTTGCGAAGAAGTCTCGGAATGCTGTTTCGCTGACGAAGTTAGCCCCCAGAGCACGTAACTCGGTTTCTGGATGTTGAGGGGTGATGCCAATGCCCAGTTCATCAACTTGCTTATCAGTAACACCTGTCATCGTACGACCTTCAACGAGCGGACTGCCATCAATATCTGTTGCCTTGAGAAAACCGAGCGCACCATGGCATACTGATCCTAGCAAGATACCTTCAGCATGAGCTTCAGAGATTTTTTCACCGAGTATTTCACTTATGCCCATATCGTAAGCAGCACCCCAACCACCTGACATGAAGATGATGTCATAATCTGTGACATCAATATCGCCAATGTAGAGTGAGTTCAGGGCTTTATTCTGAGCATCTTCATCATTCAGATAGCGATAATCAGCAGGTGTAGCTAAGGGATAACGTAAACTGACAGGTTCAAAGGGGATTTCGCCACCTTCAATGCTAGCAATATCGACCGTCATGCCAGCATCCAAAAAATCATAGTAAGCGATGGTCAATTCCGACGCATACACTCCCGTTGCTACTCCGTCTTCTGGATCGCCTAATGTGTCGTGATTAGTAGCGATTATCAGTGCGCGTGTGCCTTCAAGGTCATATTCGCCACGCTCATAATGTGGATGAAATCCAATCGCAGATAATATCTGCGGTAAAAATGCCAAGAAAAGTGCAATAGCACCGACCAAGGCACCTCCTACAATAAGCCATCTGTTTCTTGTCTTGTTCTTCATATGTTTATCCTTCCATTTCTCTTTTTTGAATCTCATTACACACTGAGTAAATACGATTTCAAAAACACAATCTATGGAAGGCTGTCATCATGCCTTATGACATCAGTCATCTTTCATATGACACAAATCACATCAGTTATTGATTGTCATCACTGATAATTATGTTTGATGGCTTATACGCTGGAACAAGGAGGCAATAAATCATAAAAATAGGTGACCACAATGGCGAAGCCAGCTACAATACAAACAAGAAGTCTATGGGAAAATATAGTCGTGGCGTTTAACTGGGAAGCCCAACAATCACAGACGCGACAAGTCGATACGCTACTCACGATCTTTCGCTACGCCAGCATGATTCGTTTCATCATTTCGGTGATTCTCTGGCTTGTCATCACATATCAGGCGGAAGAACAGAGGCTAGGTCATGTACTGACTATCTTTGATGCCCTTCTGCTGACGATTTATTTGTTTGCTACACCACTACATGCGATACTCAAAGACCGCTATCTTCCGATTGCACTGGTATGGGCAACAATTGTTCCCCTATTGACAAGCACGCTCACAATGTATTTGTTTTTCACGACACCCATACCAGAGGCGTTCCAAATTCAGATTGGCTTGGTTGAGAATTTTGTCATCTTCTATAGTCTTGGACTCACTGTTCCCGTGTTGCTGATTCCTCTCTTGATTGTGAGTTGGCTTTACAAGCGACAGATAATTATCGTTTATTTACTTACTATCACCCTGTTCGATGTCCTTGTAATTGTAATATCTGTACCAATCGATGATAGAATTTTCGTCGCATTGGCTCTGATTGTTTTTCGACTACTCATTCTAGGGTTTGTTGGTTTAATCGTGAATTATCTTGTAACAATACAGCGAACACAAGCAAAAGCCTTACGTGATTATGCCACCACACGCGAACATCTCATCGCCAGTCAAGAACGAAATCGGCTAGCGCGAGAATTGCATGACACACTTGCTCACTCGTTGGCAGCAGTCACCGTACAACTTGAAGCTGTCAAAGTCATTTGGCAATCACAGCCTGAGCGCGCCAAACAACTTGTTGATGAATCAGCAGAAACAGTTCGTAGTGGCTTGCAAGAAACGCGCCGTGCTTTGCAAGCCCTGCGTGCGGAAACACTCGAAAGCATCGGATTTAGTGAATCAATTTACGAATTAGCAAAGACGACTCAAGCACGTTATGGTTTCGAAGTGACAGTAAGTGCAATGGGTGACTTCACGTGGTTAACGAATGAACAAGAGCATGTTTTGTATCGCATCGTTCAAGAAGCCTTACAAAATGGAGCGAAGCACGCTGACGCGAAACATATACAGATTACTGTTCAAGCAAATGACAACGCACTTCGCTTATCCATTGTTGATGATGGCATCGGTTTCGATCCCAAAACGCTCAATAAAGAAGGGCATTTTGGTGTACAGGGAATGCACGAACGCACTCGATTAATCGGTGCTAAATTGACCATCAACAGTCAGATTGGACAAGGCACAACGATAAAAGTTAATTTTGAGAGGACATATGATGCACATCCTTATTTGTGATGACCAAGATATTATCGCAGAAGGTCTCAAACTGATTCTGGAGTCTCAGTCTGATTTTGAAGTGGATACCGCATCGGATGGTGCTGAGGCTGTTGATAAAGTTACTGCCAGTCAACCAGATATTGTGTTGATGGATTTAAACATGCCCATTATGAATGGTGTTAAAGCTACTGAGGCTATCAAACTACAATTCCCTGATGTGAAAGTACTGATATTGACAACCTACGGTGATGATGAATGGCTTTTTGATGCAATCCGTAGCGGTGCTGATGGCTATTTACTGAAGGATATACCACACATCAAATTATTTGATGCTATTCGCTCGACAGTTGCAGGTGAAACACATATTGACCCTAAGGTGGCTCGTAAAATGTTCGATCAAGTAGCGCAACGCTCACCTGCACCAGATACACAATTTCTGAAGAAACTTAATGACCGCGAGATAGAAATCTTGAAACTAATCTCGCGTGGTTACACCAATGCTAAAATCTCTGAGACTATCCACCTATCTGAGGGTACTGTTCGTAATTATATCAGTGCTTTGTTTTCTAAGCTAGACGTTTCTGATCGGACACAAGTAGCACTACTAGGGCTTCGATATGGTCTGACGGACATCACTGATTTAGAGTGATAAAACTCATTGACTATCTATCGCATCAAAAAAGTTGTAGGAAACTTAGTACGATAATCAGCAATATTAGTTACCCTAGAACACTGATTCAAGTAGAGTTCCTCAATCTAATACAAAGCACGCATAGGTCTCAGAATATGCTATAATCGCGCCATTCATTCGCAATCGAGACAAAATGAGGTAAATCATTATGGTAGCAAGCGATTGGCAGACGATTATCGGGCTTGAAGTCCATGCAGAGATGCTGACGGAAACTAAAATGTTCAGCACTGCGCCTGTCGTGGATAGTGTTAGTTCTCCACCGAACACGGCTGTAGACCCCCTTTCGATGGGCTTACCTGGGACATTGCCTGTCATCAACAGAAAAGCGATGGAATGGGGCATGATGGTCGGTTTAGCACTCAACTGTGAGATTCCACCGTTTAACCAATTCGCACGCAAAAATTATTTCTATCCTGATTTACCCAAAGGCTATCAAATCAGCCAGTATGAATATCCTCTAGCGGTCAATGGCTATATGGATATTGAACTAGAAGATGGTACGAGCAAACGCATCGGCATCACGCGCGCTCATATGGAAGAAGACACAGGTAAACTGACACATTGGGGTGATAGTTCGCTGGTAGATTATAATCGTGCAGGTGTGCCATTATTAGAAATCGTGAGTGAACCCGATATTCGTAGCAGTGCCGAAGCAGAAGCCTATTCGCGTAAGTTACGGGCAATTCTGCAATTTTTGGGTGTCAATCATGGCGATATGAGCAAAGGTGTCTTGCGATTTGAAGCCAATGTCAGTGTGATGCACAAAGATGATACTGAATTTCGTCAACGGACAGAAATCAAAAACCTGAACAGCATCCGTAGTATGGTTCGTGCGATTGATGTGGAGGTCAAACGGCAGATTAAATTGTGGGAAAAAGGCGAAGCAGTCAAGCCAGCAACACTCGGTTGGGATGATGCCAGTGGGAAAATCATCATCCAACGCTATAAAGAGCGTCCTGATGAATATCGCTATTTCCCTGAGCCTGACCTGCCGATTGTCGAAGTCAGTCGAGAATGGGTCGAAGAAATTCGCGCCAAATTGCCAGAACTCCCCGAAGCTAAGCAAGCACGTTTCATCGAGGATTTGAAACTCACTGACTATGATGCAGGAGTCCTTGTCGCGGATAAAGCGATTGCCGATTACTTTGAAGCGATTCTAGCATCAGCAAAAGAGATTGATGCAAAAACGGTTGCTAATTGGGTAACAGGCGATTTGTTCCGCTTATTAAATGAAGACCGCATTGACCGTGAAGACATCGCGACGATTAACATCACACCAGAGAATTTTGCTAAGATGCTCATGCTAGTCGAAGAAGGCACAATTAATGCCACAACCGCCCGTAGAAAAGTCCTACCTGTGATGTGGTCAGAGGGTAAGGATGCTCAGCAAATTGTGGATGATGAAGGACTTGCTCAAGTCAGCGATACCAGCATCATCAGTGAAAAAGTGCAGGAAGCTGTCGATAACAATCCTGATATGGTGCAGAAATACCTTGATGGCAACAAAAATGTGATTAATGCGATTTTCGGGCGTGTGATGGGTGCATTGCGTGGTCAAGGCGACCCGAAAGTCGTGCGTCAAGTTTTGACTGAGAAACTAGAATCGATGAAGTAAACGCAAGCCAAAACAAGCGTTTAACAGGATGTTCAATGAGCATCCTGTTTTGATTTGCGGTATAATTCACGGGTGGTCTAGGGTCGCTCCCGAAGAGGCGAATATTGCTGTCGCTCTGACCACGTTAAATGAACAGCAATTTGTACGGAGCAAGGTACAAAATGAATATCAAACATTGTTCACGGTGCAAGCAAGACTTGCCCCTAGACGCTTTTAGTCGTGATAAATCAGCCAAAGATGGACTTTCTTTTTACTGTCGAACATGCGTCAGTGAGAGAAGAAAACTTCGTTATGTCCCCAAGCCAAGACCAGAATACCCTGATGGTCATCGCAATTGCACCAAATGTGGTGAGATTAAACCCTTCTCTGAATTTCATAAAGCGAAAAACGGGCGTTTTGGTTTAGATAGTGTCTGTAAACCTTGTAAATCGACAGCAAAGCCAAAACCACAAGCCAAAGATGGTCATCAATTTTGTTATAAGTGTGGTGAGGAAAAACCCTTCACTGCTGAGTATTTTAGACGCTCTAGTAAAAGTAAAAGTGGTCTGTTGTCATTATGTCGCGTATGTGCAAGACAAGAAGCAAAAGAGTGGCGGGAGCAAAAATTAGAAGAAGACCCTGATTACATCAAAAGTCTATATTGGAAAAATCCTGAGAAACAAAGGGAGCAGAAACGTCAAGACTATATAAAACATCGAGAAAAAAGGCGTAAAACAAGCAAAAGAAAATATTGGGAAAACGTTGAAGAAAATCGGCGAATTGCACGCGAATATGCAAGGAAACACAGAGAAGAAGCTAAAGAGCGAGTTAGACGCTGGCGACAAGATAATCCAGAGCGTTATCGTGAATATAATCAGCAATGGATAGACGAGAACCCTGATACTGTAAAGAAAATGCAACAAGCATCTTGGGTACGCCGACGTGCTAGAAAACGCAATCTACCGCATGATTTAACTACAGAAGAATGGCAATATTGTCTTGAATACTGGAATAATGCCTGTGCCGTTTGTGGTGATGGTGAAAAACTGAATGCTGACCATTGGATACCCTTATCCAACGAGGATTGCCCAGGTACTATCGTTGATAATATGATTCCATTATGTGAACATTGCAACAAAACCAAACATGCACGCGATGCTGAACTGTGGCTCACTGAAAAATGGGATGCCGAGTTTGCAAGTGAAATTTTAGAAGCAGTTGAAGCCTACTTTGAGCATGTGGTTGATTATTTTGAGAGTGAATCGTGAGCAATTTTGCGAACTTTTTATGGTTTTTGACTACAAAATATGATAGAATAAATGTTCCAAAAGCAATAAAATTCAGATACGGTATACTAGTGCAAACTTATACTGTATTTAGACTAGGAGTGAAATATGGCAGGTGCATTCGAACAAACAATTATTGTTGGCAATGTTGGGCGTGACCCAGAATTACGCTATACCCAAAGTGGAGCAGCAGTTTGTGATTTTTCCGTTGCAGTCACCACTCGTTGGCGTGATAGTCAAACAAATGAACAAAAAGAGCGTACTCGATGGTATAGGATATCAGCATGGCGCGGGCTGGCTGAAGTCTGTAACCAGTATGTTAAAAAAGGCATGTCTGTGTTGGTTACAGGGACGGTTGAAGCTAATGCCTACATGGGGCAAGATGGTCAACCGCGTGCGTCACTTGATTTAACTGCGCGTGATGTTCAATTTCTGACTCGCGTTGATGGCGATGGTGGCAACTACAATAACGGCGGAAATTACAGTGGTGGTGGTAACAATCAGCCACAAGATTTAGACGATATTCCGTTCTAAGCACATCACAATACAGCTAAAAACAGAGAAAGCCACCTCGTTTGAGATGGCTTTTTTCAAAGGGCGTGCTGTAGCAAGCCCCTACAAATCATATGGATGATTTATTGTAAGTGTGCTTCAATGAACCATAGGCTCTTATCGACACTACGTTGAATCTCGGTGAAGAGGTCTTCGGTTGCATCGTCATCAAGGTCATCTGCTTCATCAATCGCTTCACGGACGAATGCCGCATATTGTGCCCAACGCTGTGCCATTGCTTCAACCACCAAAATGCCTTCGGTGACATCTAGTGGATATTCTGGCAAGCGTGAACTTTCGGCAGCCATCCGTATTGTTCCCATCGCGTAACCACCCAAAGTCCCAGCACGTTCGGCAAGCTGATCTATCAATTCAGGTAAGGTTACCGCACGTTGGTCGAAGAGTTCGTGTAATTGCTGGAAGTTCATACCCCGTACATTCCAGTGTGCTTGTTTTGTTTGTGTATACAAATCAGTCATATCTGCAATGTGTTGATTCAGCAAATCAATTGCTTCGACACGGGTATCTGCTTCGATGTCAATACGTGTAGTGAAGTAGGTTTCAGCGTCAGATTCTTCATCTTCATCTTCGTCGTCGTCCTCGTCTTCATCCTCTACGTCGTCTGTATTGGTTTCAGTTGCTTCGAGTTCTTCAGCGACAGTTTCTTCCGTTGAATCGTCTTCGATTTCTTCTACTGTGTTTAATTGAGTTTCATCTGCCATTGTGATGTCCTCTTGAGAATTGATTGAATAAAGTGTGTATATGGTACACAAGTCATCATAGAACCATGTATACATCATATTCAAAATACATTAAGACTCATTGGGATAGATGCTGAGACCTTAATGAGTAGCAGATTGGCAATGTTATGATTTGGTCTTCAAAGACCACAAAAGGTCATAAAGGATTAATAAGTCACCTTACGATTAGTCAACGCTCAGGGAATCTTTACGCACATCAGTCAAAAAATAATATACGCTTAATATCCGCCCTGTGGCTATAGACGCTTTACCCAAATAAACGCATAATAGGGTAATCCGCGTCTTTATTGTAAATCAATCACAAAGGGGTAACTGTGGCATCAAGAGTAGCTGAACTAACACAATCGGGAGCAGAAGACAGTTCGATAGAGAAACGTCCACGCCAAGCGAACATTCGTTGGTTGTGGAGTTTCGTCATGCGCCATCGTAAAGCAGCATGGCTTTCCATCCTCAGTGGTGGTCTCGGTGGTATAACAATGGCATTAGAACCTTATCTCGTCGGCATGATTGTCGATAACTTGCTGGAAGATGGGGTCATCATGAGCCAAATTCTGCAAGGGATTGGCTTGTTATTTGTTCTTGCGACTTTCACAGTCATCATGTTTTTTATGCAACGACACTACAGTGGACAAGTTGCTTATAGCGTACATTATGACATTCGACGCACCGTTTTCGAGAATATGGTCACACTCGATAACGATTTCTATAAGCAATATGCCACAGGTGATCTCATCAGCCGTATGTTCACTGACTTGAATTGGGTTTGGCGATTACTCGCTCTCGGATTCAATCGTGGTGGACAGGCGATTTCTGCCTTCATTATGTCAGTGGTGCTGTTGAGCTTCGTCAATTGGCAACTGACTCTGCTTGTCGTCGTTGTTCTAACGATTAGTACCGCCATTCAAATGCGTGCTGGTTTGTTCTTGGTCGATATTTCCGAACGTGTTCAAAATCAAGCTGGTGTGATGTCTTCACTGATACAAGATTCTGTGAGTGGTATCCAAACCATTAAAACATTCGGACGTGAAGAGCATGTCAGTCGCGCCTTCAATAAAGAAAACACCGAGTATCGTCGTTCATGGTTGTTCTTCAAGCGACGCAATGAACCAGTCGGTATGTTGCCCCAAATGATTATCTACCTAACAACAGGCATGGTTCTGTTGATTGGTGGTCAGATGGTGGTGCGTGGCACAATGACTATCGGTGAATTGACAGGTTTCATCCTTTACTTGAATTTGATTCGTCGCACGCTGTTGATGATTGGCACGACATATCAGCGTTATGTGCAAACTCAGGGTGCGATGCAACGGATTACCCCACTCCTACAAGCCCCTGACATTAAAGATGTGCCTGATGCAGTCACTATGGATGAATCCGAAGGTAATATCACGTTTGATAATGTGACACTGATAGAAGATGGCAAAACACTCCTGAAAGACATCAACCTTGAGATTCCAAGTGGTAGTGTGGTCGGCTTAGTCGGTCCGACAGGCAGTGGTAAGACTATCCTAGTCAATCTACTTTCGCGCGTCAGTGATGTCGATGATGGAATAGTTCAAATTGATGGACACGATGTCCGTCAGATTAAATTGGGTGATTTACGAAGCAATATCGCTTACGTACCACAAGAAACATTCTTGTTCAGTCAACCGCTTCATGAAAATGTTCGTATGGGACAAGATGACATCACCGATGAAGACCTTGACCGTGCAATCCATATCAGCCGTGTCAGCAATGACCTTGACCAAATGCCTGATGGCTTAGATACGATGGTCGGTGAGAAAGGCGTGATGCTTTCTGGTGGGCAAAAACAACGGGTGGCGATTGCAAGAGCGATTGCACGTAATCCATCGATTATGGTATTGGACGATGCCCTGAGTGCTGTTGATACCAAAACAGCCGCCGAAATTTTGACAAGTTTACGAACTGTTCTCAACACACGCACCAGCATTATCATCGCGCAACGGATGGCGACAGTCAAAGATTGTGATTTCATCGTTGTGATGGATGGTGGCACGATTGTCGAAAAAGGCACACATGATGAATTACTCGAAACTGGTGGACTTTACGCCAGCATGGTTGAGCGCGAAGCACAACAAGAAGGAGAAATGCTAGCATGAGTGCAACCACGAACAATAAAAAGCAAGAACTGGATAACAAGTACATCAGCAAAACGACTGATAACTACACAATTGAAGATGAAAAGCCTGAAATCAAGAGTATCAGTGATAGCTTCTTGGTCAAGATGCTCTGGCGATTCTTGAAGCCCTACAAGTGGCAACTCATCGGCGTGACTGTACTGTTATTTGCGACAGCAGGTTTACAGTTACTTCTGCCCTATCTTGTCAAAGAAGCGATTGACGGTCCGATAGCAAATAACAATCTACAAGGGGTTGTGCCAATTGGTGTCGGCTATCTTGTGACGATTGTCGTGGTGTTCATCATGCAATTTGGGTACACCTACTGGCTACAGACCATTGGTCAATCTGCATTGCTCAATCTGCGCCAAGAATTATTTGAACACATCGTCAAGCAAGACATCAAGTATTTTAATACCACACCTGTCGGACGCATTGTGGCACGTATGAGCAACGACATCGAAGCTCTGACTGAGTTACTATCAACCAGTATTGTGATGGTTGCCCGCAATATGATTATGCTCATTGGGATTATCATCGTGATGTTAGCGATTAACTGGCGATTGGCTCTCATCAGTCTCGCTGTGATTCCGATTATGGCTGGCTTGAGCCTGTACTTTCGTACACGCTTGCGCGACATTTCGAGCCGTTTTCATAAAATTATGGCTGCCTACCAAGCCTATCTCAATGAGCAGTTCAACGGCATGATGGTTGTGCAATTGTTCACCCGTGAGCAAAAAACACGCGATGACTTTGCAGTTATCAATCAAGATTACTTCGATAGCCACATGGATTTACGTGATATTTACACCTATTTTGGGTCAACACTGCAAATTATGACCACTGTTGGTCTGGCATTGGTCTTGTGGGGTGGCGGACAAGGGGTGCTTTCAGGATGGGAAGGGGTGACGATTGGTGTTCTTGTGGCATTCATCGAATATGTACGCCTTAGCTTTGAGCCAATTTTGCAACTATCAGAACAATTTGCACAGATTCAGACAGCATTCAGTGCTGGTGAGCGCGTAGCACGCATGTTGGATGTTGAACCTGATGTCGCAAGTCCAGCAAATCCAACACAAGTGGATGACTACAAGCAAACGATTAAATTCAATGATGTGACATTTGCTTATAAAGAGGGACATCCTGTCCTCAAAAATATCAACTTAGAGATTGAGGCAGGTCAGCGCATTGCAGTTGTAGGTGCAACAGGTGCGGGGAAGACAACACTCGTCAAGTTACTAGCGCGTTATTACGATGTCAGTGACGGCAGTATTGAAGTTAGTGGTGTCGATTTACGTGATTTGAGTCTCAAAGATTTGCGACGTTTCGTGAGCCTCGTGCCACAAGACCCTTACTGCTTCAATGGCACAATCGGCGATAACTTGCGCTTGTTTGATGACTCAGTCACCTTAGAGCAAATGGAAGAGGCATCTGAGATTGCGCGAGCGAAGCCTTTTATCGACCAAATGCCGAATCGCTATGATTTTGAGTTGTTGCCAGGTGGCAAAAATCTATCGCAAGGGCAACGACAATTACTGGCTCTGGCACGAGCATTAATCCACAGTCCAGAAAGTATCCTGATTTTGGATGAAGCCACAAGTAGCATTGACACTGAGACTGAAGCCTACATCCAAGAAGGCTTAGAGCGCATCTTAGCAAATCGCACTAGTCTAACGATTGCTCATCGCTTGAGTACTGTCCGCGATGCAGACCGTATCTTGGTTATGAAAGATGGTGAAATCATTGAAGACGGCTCACACGATGAATTACTCGCAGTCGGTGGTATGTATGCGACATTGTACTATCGCCAATATACTGACCCGAATGCAAGCATCGACGAATTGCTCGAAAAAGGCGCAGAGATGATGCGTGCGAAAAAAGCAGGGTAAAGATAGCACGTCAGCGTTTCAAACAATTAGCATTTTAGGAGTGAGTCAGTGATGGCTCACTTTTTTGTTGCCTCAATAACACTTCAAATTATCATCGGGTATACTGGCGAAAATAATTAGCAATTTACATTATCTTATTGAGAGGATTTGATTGTGAGCAATTTGAACGACATCACCGAAGCGATTCGGACTGATATGGATGCCATCAACGAAGCACGCGATAAAGCCATTGTGCAATCACGCAATTTAATCAAAGAATGTGCTAAAACGATTCGGGCAATTCATCGGCGTGATTGGGACGACGTTGCTACAGGCTTAGCCATTGTAAATGAAAAAGCCGATGAAATGCGTGCAGTCGTCGCGGATTATCCTGAACTGTATCATAGTGGCTATACACAAGATGCACTCAAAGAGGTGGTCGAAGCGCATATCACTTATGCCATCATCCGTGATGAAGCATTACCAACGGCACAAGAATTGAAAGTCGAAGGGGCAACCTATCTCAAGGGATTAGGAGAAGCAGCAACTGAATTGCGTCGTTTTATCCTTGATATTATGCGACGCAATGAACGCCATAGCGAAGAAGCCGAACGCTTGCTCAATTGGATGGATGATATTTATGGGAATCTCATCACCTTTGATTTTCCTGATGCGCTGACACATGGCTTACGTCGCCAAACCGATATTGTACGTGGCGTTTTAGAACGCACACGAGGTGATTTAACATCGAGCCTCAAGCAACAACAGCTACAAGATGCCATTGCTCAACTTGAAGCACGCTTTGTAGAAGGCGATATGTAAGCGGCTGACATTTTTAGTCAGCATGTAACAGTCTTGCAAGATGTGTATCAATTCGTTTATCTTTAGGGTTCTGATAGGTCGGTGGCGCGTATAATCATGGTGAGTTGATAATTTAGGATTTGCATTGTGCAGTATCACATTTTTTTGAGCTACAGTCGTAAAAATCTAAATACTATGCAACGGGTACGCGATGATTTACGCGCGACAGGCTTGCGCGTCTGGACAGATGAAGGTATTGAACCTGGGTCAATCTCATGGAAAGAAGCGATTGAGCAAGCTATCCGTGAAGCAGGTATGATTGTGGTGTTGCTCAGCCCATCTGCTAATGATTCACGTTGGGTACAGCGTGAAATTGATTATGCTGAAACACTCAACAAACCGATTGTGCCACTACTCATCAAGGGGAGCGAACAGGAAGCAATTCCATTTGCCCTAGCAGGGTCGCAATTCATTGATGTTCGCACCAATTACGAAACACGCTTCGATAATTTGCTTCATAAATGCTTTGAACATATGCCCTCGGCTGATATGCCAACGGTGCAAGCGCGTTCGGCAGCTACAACTGTGATGAGTGGACGGGAACGCAATCGACAACGAACACGTCAACGCTCGCAATGGATGTTTGTACTGACTGTTATTGTGTTAGTGTTTGCATTGGGCATGGGTGGTTTATCAATGGGTGGCTTCTTTGATATTCAAGCCGACGATTCAATGATGGGCGAACTACACATCTTATATAACCGTGATACGCTGGTCATTCACAACACATCATCAGAGACAATTGACTTAACTGATTGGCAATTTGAGCTAAACGGACAAAATATCCAGTTCAGTGCGAATGATTGGTTGACACAGGCCCTCCCTAGCGGACGTTGTGTGCAAGTTTGGGATGTAGCGCATGGGTATCTGTCGGTCAATGCGCCCCCCGCTAATGTCTGCGATAGTCGGGTAGCGTATCGCGCAACCAGTGAACCATTTTGGGTCAGTAATAATGCACGCATCAGATTTAGTGTGACGCACAATAATCAAACGATTGTCACTTGCCCTGTGGTGACGCGCACCAGCACCGATACATTGCGCTGTGATATGGCATCCTCTGCGGTGGAATAAATTTTTCCTACCCTTGACTATGCTTGCCAACAGCTTATAATTCTTGATTGTTAACTGAATATGGTTCACTCAACCATAGACAGCAGGTGGATACAAATCAGTATCCTTAATATCCCGCCGAGGAAGAGTTCGCAAAGCCATTAGATTATATGACTAATGGGCGACCTCGGCGTTTGCGGGTCGCTTTTTTGTTTTCGGACATTCGTCGCAAGCGCGATGATTGGAAAGGAGCGCGAAATTGCCAATTACTAGAGAACGTAAAGAAGAATTGGTCGCGCAGTATGTAGACATTCTTGAACAAAGCAATGGATTTGCCATCGTTAATTCCGAAGGTTTATCTGTGAGCAAGGTTCAAGAACTGCGTAAGAAAGTTTATGACGCAGGTGGCAAATATGTCGTCGCTAAGAACACCCTATTAACCAAAGCCCTTGAGCAAGCTGGCTGGTCTGTTCCTGCAGATGCACTGACAGGACGCACAGCAATTGCTTTCGGCATTGAGAACTTCCCTGGTGTAGCGAAAGCTGTGCTGGAATTCATCAAAGATGAAAATCTTGATGAAAAGATGAAGATCGATGGTGGTGTGATGGGTGGCGAAGAAATCCTAGACCCTGCTGGGGTTAAAGCGGTTTCAGAATTGCCAAGTTTACCAGAACTGCAAGCACAAATTATTGGTCTTCTGGTACAACCATCTCAAAATCTCGTTAATATCCTCCACAATGCAGAAAGTGGCGTGGTCAACGTGCTACAAGCATGGTTGGATAAAGATGATAGTGCAGATGGCGAAGAAGACGCTGCATAACCAATTCACATTAATTCCGAGTGGCGCATTTGCCACCTAGCTTAACAATACAGTCTGATATTGAGGTATGATGCCTCACCTGATGAAAGGATGCCTACTCATGGCTGATATCGCAAGTTTAGTAGAACAAATTGCAGGTTTGACCCTGCTCGAAGCAAAAGAACTTAAAGAAGCACTTGAAGAAGAACTCGGTGTAGAAGCTGCTGTTGGTGGTGGCATGATGATGATGGCAGGTCCTGCCGCTGGTGGTGCTGCTGCTGAAGAACCTGATGAACAAACCGAATTCGATGTCATCCTGAAGGAAATTGGTGCGAAGAAAATCAACGTCATCAAGGCAGTTCGTGGACTTACCAGCCTTGGCTTGAAAGAAGCTAAAGAACTCGTTGAAGGCGCACCAAGCACCGTGATGGAACAAATTGGCAAAGACGCTGCCGAAGATGCTAAGAAACAACTCGAAGAAGCAGGTGCTGTCGTCGAGGTTAAATAATCTCGTCAACACACCGTCTGACCCGCAGTCAGGAAACAGTCATCCAATTTTGGGTGGCTGTTTTTGTTTGGGGAGCTATCAGCAGTTAGCTTTTAGCTGTCAGCATCGCCTGACGTTCAAAACGTCAGTCTATAAAAGAAAAGTCCAATAAATGGACTCAAATTCCAACCCATTTATTCGGCTTACCTGTATCTTTAGCATTTGGTTTTGAACCAAATGTATTATTTACAAGTGCGTTAGCATTACTGGATTTGATCAACTTGGGTGCGGAGGTGTTCGCCTGTATCGTGAATTTGGCGGACAGTTGCCATATCCATCAGCAAGTTATCGGGTAAATCTCTGACCATCAAGCGCGAAAACCCGACAACAATATTCAGGTAATTACGGAGTTGGTGGCGTACTTCCTGTTTTTTGCTCAGAGGCGTGTCGTCTGTCATCATCTGGACTTCGTTGGTTGCATATTGCAAAAATTCCATAGCCGAATGACGAATGGCTGTCATATCTTGACGTTGCGTCTCAGTTAGTCGGGATGTATCTAATAAGGTTTGACACCATTGGATAATTTGTTGTGCGTCTTCAACGAGTGCCTCAAAGTTGCCAGACATTGTATTACTCTAATCACTTTAACCGTTTATCATCTATCATTTTACAGACACACTAGCATCAAAACAAATATTTCAAAACGTTTTTGTAACATCTTAACAAGTTAGCTCAGGGAACTGCAACACAATTGACGCACCGTGCCCTTGTTCACGGGTAAAGTTAATGTTTCCACCTGACCGTTCAAAGCGTCGTGGATAGATATAACGCCCTTGCTTCTTGAATAGTGTTTCAATTTCTGTTTGTGTTAATTGGATGCCTGTACAGAAAATGATGAGGCTATTATCGCTTGTGCTGATTTTAATGTGACCATATTCAATGAAGTCATGCGCGAGGGTCAACACAATATGCTGAATGAACTCAATCAGATGATATTTCGGGAAGCATACATTGAGTGCCTCAATTGTTGCCGTGAGTTGAACAGGATAATCACGCAATAGATACCGCAAAATTGGCAGTTCATCTGCGAAGAGTTGCGTGAGATTGAACCGTGTTGCAGGTGCAGTCTGCTGTTGACGACGGTTTACTAATGCCTCTTGATGAATTTTTTCGGTTAGGCGATGGAGTTGTTGCCCTAGTTGATAGATACGTTCTAGTGGCGCACGATACGGTTCTGACACAACCGCCCCATCAAATGAATCAGGATGCTCCAGTAGTAAACGCGCATAGCCAAATAACGCCACTTCTTGTTGTAAAAGAGAGTCACTCATGCTTGGAACAATTCTTTGTAGAGCATAGGCTGATTGAGGTATGGGATCAAAAATTGTCAGGAGTGCATCTGTCGTTTTGCGGATATGTAGCATGAATGTGATTTGTTGGGCGTTGAATGGCTCGTTATCAAGCGGAATTGCATCTAGCTCCACGAGGATTGCGCGGAGCAGGTCTTGCGGAGTTGGCATTAGCAATCGCCTTGATATTCACAGCGTAAAATACCAAAAATGTGAATATCATAGTATTTGCCCCCTTTGAGGAGGCGTTGGCGCATTGTGCCTTCGTGCTTAAAGCCTAATTTTTCCATCACATGCACCGAACGCGCATTACCTTTGATAACAGAGGCTTCAATTCGATTGAGGTTCATATGATTCCAGCCAAAATCCATCAGCATCCGCATCGCTTCTTGTCCATAACCACGTCCCCAATAATGATGAGCAATATCACAGCCGATTTCAGCGTAGTGCGCTTCTCGATTCCAGCGATGTAAACCAGCCGAGCCAATAAAGGTTTCGTCTTCTAGGGTCACCCCCCAACGCAAGCCATCTTTTGCAGAGAAAACCCCACCCATCCAACGTAACCACTCATTGGCTTGTTCGATGCTTTTGATGGGTTGCATTTCGATGAAGCGCACAACTTCTGGATTGCCGAATAATTTCAAGAGTGAGTTGACATCATCTGGCTGGATTTTACGAAGTAGCAACCGCTCAGTCGCGAGGGTCGGAAAATGTGTGAAATCAAAAACACGTTGTTGGCTCATGGAAAACAGTCTCATTCTTTGTGCGTTTAGGATGCTGAACCCAAAGTATTTTTGAAATAATGCAATAAGTTTAAGACGATGTGTGTTATCGCGCAGAATTTAAAGGAGTGTTAAATCTGTCAGTTTTGAGTATAGCAACTCATGTCATCGTTTGCTTGATTATTGTACATAATGTCTAAAGAAATTGCATTACTGACTCATGCGCTTTTTGTTAACTTGGATTTAAACATTGCAGGGACGAATGAAGGTCTCCCAATCTAAAGCAAGAATTTGATCAGCAATTGCAAGGCGCAGACGGTCATCCTCACCCAATGACTGCCATTGATTGGCATCTGCTTGACCGTAGAGACGCACTTGATTACAGAAACCACCCCCATCACTAACCAATAGTACATCGCCTCCGTTGCTGGTGATGAGGATAATGTTGTCGTATTGAGCAATTTCACTCAAACCTGTTACAGGCGGTGTTGAGGCTTGCCAGAGTAAGGTTCGCTCGCGGTCATAGGCTCTCAATTGTGTCCCTGTGAAGAGATAAAGATTAGTCTGTGTAGTCAATAGTGAAGCAGATTGACCGCCTGTTGGGGCATCTTCAATATAAAGTGACCATAAAAAGGTCTCGCTATCGACTTCCCACAAACCACCTTGCGTGTAGATTAGCAAATTACCATCCCATGAGGTCGCTAGACTCGCTGTGCCACGTAATTGCGCTGAGTTCCTTAATGTGCCATCGGCTGTATAATAACGAAATTGATTATCATCAGTGAGCAGAGCAAAATCGCCATTGAGTAAAACATGCGACCGATAAAATGAGGGTACATCGTCATAAATTGCTAAAATCTCACGACGATTGCTATCGAGTCTCACAAGGGTATTATTCAACGATGGATAGAGTAAATCATCCCCTGCTATTATCGGTGCATCGGTAAACTGTGTGTCTACTTGCCAACTTTCGCCTAAGCTACCCGTTTCAACATCTAGCAGATAGTGTGTGCCATCAGCGAGTGTCAGTAGTGAACTGCCACGCCATGCTTCAAGCGCAACAGCATCGGTATCGAGACGAATCCGCCATAAGATACGACCATCAGAGGTTGCACGTCGTACTGTTCGCCCTGCACCATCGAGATAAAGCAAACTATTATCATTGAGAAGCACAGGGGGTGCAATCGGCGCACGTTCATCAACAGCACTTTCCGAGCCAATCATCAAATGCCAATCGTGCCATAAACTGAGCCATGTCTGTTGGTTGACAATAAATTTGGATGGATTGCGTAAGCCTTCGCTATATGGTGTATTGAGAGTATATCCTGCGCCTGGTGATGTGCCATTTGTGCCCCCACTGACACGCACTTCAAAATGCAAATGAGGTGCTGGACGCACATCGGCAAGTACACCAATCGGGTCGCCTTGTTGCACGCACGATAAACGCACAGGAAATTCAACCAAATCAGATTCGGTCATGTGACCATACACGGTATGATACACATCACCATTCGGGAAGGTATGCTCAAGGATAACAACACCACCATCGCGTCCCCAGCCATTAATGGCTGAATAAGTCACACGTCCGCGTGCTGATGCCCGAATAGTTTGCCCAATGCTATTATCACGTCCAGCGTGCCAATCTTCTCCCATATGGAAGCGTCCTTGATGCCGTTCACTCGGCACAGCAAAATCTTGCGTGAGTGTGAAAATAGCGGTATCGACAGGGAAACCGATGCCATCCACAACGCCACAATCATTTTGTGCGTACAATGTTGAGATAGTGCAACTGAGCATCAGCCAAAATAATAAGATTAGTGTGCTGGAACGCATGGCGAAAATTATCCTATAAAAATAAATGTGCGCTATAATGGCAGTTGTATCAAACGAATTGAATTTCGACAAGTTGAGGGGAAAGACTATGTTTGAATCTTGGGGACGCAGTTGGCAACTCGTCAAAGCGAGTTGGGCAGTGTTACAAGCTGACCGTGAATTATTATGGTTTCCTGTCATTTCAGGGATTGTCACCATTTTGATTTGTGTGGTGATGTTTATTCCATCCATTGCGTTTTTCTTCTTGAGTGCAGGAGTAAATGAAACCACGACACAAGTTTTCGGCACAATTGGCACGTTTATCTTCTACTTGGTGACGTATACGATTAGCATCTATTTCAACACCGCCTTGATTGGTGCGGCTATGATTCGCCTTGATGGTGGTGACCCGACGATGCAAGATGGTTTCCGCATTGCGAATGAACGTTTGACAACCATCTTGACCTATGCAGCGATGAGCGCGACAGTTGGGCTGATTATTCGCTTTTTGCAAGAACGTGGTGGAATTCTCGGCAATATCATTGCGTTTTTGGGCGGTGTCGCATGGAACGTGGCAACCTTCTTGGTGATTCCTGTTCTCGTGGTTAAAGATATTAGCGCATGGGATGCTATCAAAGAAAGTACCTCCCTATTACGTAAGACATGGGGCGAACAAATTACAGGCAATTTCAGCATTGGCATGATTTTTGGCTTGGGTTATGTGGTGATTATCATGCTGGGGATGGCACTTACATTTGGCATTGGTGTCGCTACTGAGTCGATTCCATTGATTATCACCTTTGTCGCGCTAACGATTGTCGCTTTCATTGTGCTGGCAATCATTCAAGGTGCGTTAAACGGCATTTATCAAGCAGCACTCTATCGCTTTGCGGAAGAAGGCGTTGCCCCTGATGCGTTCGATATTGAGGTTTTACGCAATGCGTTCAAGCCAAAACGCAAGCGAGGCATGTAAGCTGTCACTTGTAGCCTCATAATCGACCTCCTATAATGCCTGCCTAATCAACGATGATTTCTGGCAGGCATATCCTCTATGACAGAATCCAGCAAACAAGCGAACACATCTGCCTCATTGTGGCAACGCATTCTTCTGATTTTAATCGGGACAGCGGTTGCAATTGGCATCGTAGGCGGTGTTTTAATCATCTTCCCTGAATGGGTTGGGCTTGACCCTTCTGCGCGCGGTGAAGCAGGCACAACTTTAGAGGTTGAATTTCGCCTGAGTGATGGCGATTATTTCTTCTATCAACAAGGACGTGTGCGTCCACCTGAAGAAGATACTCTACTTGCCTCTTACACAATTTCGTGGGGTGAGGATGGTTTTCGTGTGCCAGCCATACAAGCGGATAGTTACCCCATTGTGGCATTCGGCGATTCTTTTACCGAAGGGACAACTGTCGCTGAGCCTTGGGTTGATTTATTGGCAATAGACCTCGATACCCCTATTAAAAATTATGGGTATCGAGGTTACGGACCACATGAAATCGCTGTGGTTGCTGAAAATTATCTGAATCCAGATGAGCAACAGTCATGGATACTCTACGCGCATTTTTCAGGGAATGACCTCGATAATGCGAATCGTGCTGTCGATGATGCCCTCATCCTACGCAATCCCTTTGAACAGATGGCATGGCTGACTCGGCAAGCGACAGGTGGTAGCGACAATGCCCGTATTGTAGAAAGCCCCGATGGTGAATATGATTATCCGATGCCTGTGATTATCGGTAGTAGTTTCTATGAGATTGCCCTATTAGAAGATTTGCTGTGGTGGCAAGTTGCACCAGAAGATGGTTTTCTAGGAACAGGTACATTTAATATCGTGGCTGATGCACTCGACACAATTGATACCAATGCCCCAAGTGATGCGTGCCGTGCTGTGATATTCGTGCCAAGCAAAGAGCAAATTTACTACCCTTACATTCATGAGGATGTTCGTCAATGGGTTCGAGGCATTGCGCGTCAACCTGTGGTCAATAGTCGTGGCACAATTTTACTTGAAGATGCACCATTATCTGCCGAAGATGAAGCTGATTTTATTGCCAGCTTGGACGACCAACGCGATGCGCTTCGTACTTTAGCTGAACAAGAGGGTTGGCTATTCATCGACTTATTAGAGCCATTCCAACAAGCTGCCCTTGAACGTGGACTCGCAGGAGAATCTTTGCTCTACTATCAATATGATGGGCATTGGTCACCAGCAGGGCATCAACTCGCTACAGAGATAATTGCTGATTTCATGCGTGAAAATGCTGAGAATTGTCCATTGGAGGTAAATTGATGCGCTTTCGTGAGACTGGTGCGACAGTCGGCTTTTTAGAGACAGGCAAGCATAATGCCATCACTGATGTAGCGGACGTTAAGGTTGGGCATCATACACTGATTGAAGGCGATAAAATCCGTACAGGGGTCACAGCGATTTTGCCACACGGAGGCAATCTCTTCACTGATAAAGTCATTGCCTCTGTGCATACGATTAATGGATTCGGCAAAGCAGTGGGTTTTGAACAAGTGCGCGAACTCGGCACAATCGAAACACCGATTTTACTGACTAATACGCTCAATGTTGGTAAAGTTGCCGATGCCTCTATCGCTTATATGTTGCAAGCAAATCCTGATTTACGCAGTATCAATCCGATTGTGGGTGAATGTAATGATGGCTATCTCAACGACATTCACGGACGGCATGTTTCGCAGAAGCATGTATTTTCTGTAATAGAGAATGCAACAAATGGTGCAGTCATCGAAGGATGTGTTGGTGCTGGTACAGGCACAAGTTGTTATGGATTTAAAGGTGGGATTGGCACAGCATCACGTATCGCAGGTAAGTATAACGTTGGTGTTCTGATGCAAACTAATTTCGGCGCAATGCAAGAACTCAGTATTCTAGGTGCACCTGTTGGCTTTCATCTTGAAAACCAGCAAATAGCTCCCACAGATGATGGCTCAGTGATGATTGTCATTGCAACCGATGCACCACTCACAGCACGTCAACTGACACGGTTGGCGCATCGTGTCCCCTTTGGATTAGGGCGTACAGGCACGATTTGTCATCATGGGAGTGGGGATTTTGTGATTGCGTTCACAACGAATAGATCTGAAAAACAGCTTACTGATGACCAACAAATTAACATCAATACACTGTTTCGTGCGGTTGTTGAATGTGTCGAGGAAAGTATCTACAATGCGCTCTTCATGGCGGAGAGCATGGTCGGACATCTAGGCAACAGACTCCCTGCGATACCCATAGAGCGAACTATCCACTGGCTAAAATATTATCGGCGTTTAAGCTGAATCAGATAATTGGTCATCATGGCGTTGTGTTAAGATGATGCCTCGTAAGGCTTGTGACGCATGTTGGACAATATCAACGTGTGCCATTTGGTCTGGATTGAGTCTGCCCATCCAACCATCTGCTAGCATTTCAATATAGCCAATAATGGGTGTCAAAATATTGATGAGTTCATGACGAATTGCTTTGTGCTCATCTGATGTATGCGCTACACGATTTGCTGTAAACGCGAGTTGTTCTGTATATTGATGAATGCGTTCAATGGCTTCTCGTTGAGTTGTTGTGAGATACGTCTTATCACTATCTACCAGTGAGCGCGTTTGTATGCGAATAATATCCGTATATTGCACGATGTCTGCCATAATTTTCGTTGCCCCATAATTGTCCTTTGATATATAATTTATTTTATCGCAATTATAAGCACATTGTATTAAGGTGGAGCATTTTTTACAGTATCATTACAATTCACGTAACATTATTTAATTGGCAAGCGTGTTGTAGCAATGGTCAGTTGATCTTCTGATTTTATTTGTACCGTGCCACTGTGGAGCATCAAGCACTTTTGAGCAATGGGCAAACCAAGCCCTAGACCTAGCTTGTCGGATTGTCCTTGAAAAAATGGCATGAAGATATGGGGTTGTTCCGATGGCGAAATACCACATCCTGTATCCACAACACGAAACACAACAGCATCAGCTTCAATATCAGCCTGAACGCGAATATAGCCCTCCTGTGTGTTGTTAATCGCATTTTCCACTAATTGTGTGATGGCAACTTGCATCAGTTTCACATCCACACGAACAGATGGGACTTTTTCAGGAACAAACACTTCAAGCTCAACAGGATTAGTTGTCACTGACCATTGCATCGGGTCAATCAACCTATCCAAAGGCGTGAGTTGTTTATCTAGGTGATATAAGTCATGCAACAGTTGTGAATAGAGCCAGAGATTATCAATATAACGACGTAAGAGATGTCCTGTCATACGGATAAAATCAACTGCAACATGCTGTTCATCTGTGAGTGGTCCATCAAGCCCTTTGAGCAGATTATCTGCATCATGATGCAATGGCACGAGATAATTATCAAATTTTTGTGGTAGGTACGGGCGTTTGGCAATATTCTCGATACCTAGATTGGTCACTACTTCCAAGATGAGTGTGTGTAATGCCCATGCGGAAGCGTGTATTCGTTTGAGAACTTCACGTTGGTCACCCATCAAGCGACCAAATGCACCCTCCAACAAAGTTTCAACTGATGCTGTTACATCTTGGAGGGGCATTAATAATTTATCGTAATTGGGATGATCCGTCATCAATAAATCTCAAATAATATTATACTAATCGACACATGCGAATTTTATAGTCGCTTGACTTTTAGAATAATCTCATCACAGAATTTATGATAATCACACTCAAAGTCTTGTACAGATTGAACCTGTTGCACACCTCTCATGTCAAGTTCATCCAGTATCATCAAAATATCAACAGCATAGCTGAGTAACTTATAATGATGAGGTTGGTGCATCATCAATTGATCTTCAATTTCGATACAATCATCTTTCCAGACGCGATGCATTAATTTAAGGTCAGCCATCATCCGTGTTATCTCTGATTGTGAGAGCGTAAGCAGTATATCACCCTGCTTCGCCTCGTAGGCTAGCGTATCATACAATTCTTCTAAATCCAGTAAGCCCATTGTTTTGCTCATGTTAAATACGGCGTTTGTTGCCGCCTCCTAATGCAGATTTTGCCTTTTCAGGGTCAATCGTTTCGCCTTCGAGTGACTTGTAGAAGTCTGTGTCATAGGTGCGCGGTTTAATCACAACAGGCATGGGCACAGCGTGTCCCATAATAATCGCTTGTTGCTTGGTTTCCAGACGTGCCAGCACTTCGCGCAAGCCACCTGCCCCATTAATCCCGTTGAGGACGGCAGCAATATCACGTTCATTATCGAGCAATGCTGTAACGCGTGTCCCAATTTGAGACATAACCTCTTCATCAATGGCACTCGGACGTTGATCGACCACTAGTAGTGTAACATTATATTTCCGCATTTCGCGAGCAATTGTGCCAAATGTGGTTTGACGTGCCACTTGTGGGTCAAGGAATTTATGGGCTTCTTCAATCGTAATCAGCAATTGTGGGGGTTCGAGTGATTTATCGCCCAGTGAACGTTCCATTTTTTCGACATAATGATGGTGAATACGACGTGTCAGATAATTCGCTACCAACATATAGGCTTCTAATGAGTTACCATAACGTCCAAATTCAAGGACGACGCTTTTCTCTTCATTGACGAGCAAATCAATAATTTTCTTGACTGAATCACCATCATTTTCTGGCACGAGGAAATGCCAACGTTCAAAGCGTTCAAGACGACGTTGCAAAGCTGCAAGTGTTCCGCCACCGATATTCGTTTCGTTAGCGACAAAATCCATATCTTCGGGGTCGCCTTTAATCAATTGGCGCACCCAACCATCACCCCACATTTTTTTAAGCGAATAAGCTGCGTCAATCATAGTATCACTGAGGTTCATGGTCGCCTTGAGCATCGCAATATCTTCGGGTTCGATTTCGTTGTAACCAAGTTTGACCTCAAAATCGTATTTTGCCTTGCGTCGGTCAGAGCTTTCAGCGTCCATTGTCAAAATCGTCACTTTATTCGGGAACAGTTGACGTAAACCTTTGACACTATAGCCATTTTCACTAGTGATTTCCCAGCCATAGTCATTGTGCATATCAAAGATAATGCTGACTGCGACTCCTCGTGCAATTGATCCAGCCAATAAAACACGAGTCAAAAAGCTCTTGCCTGTCCCTGATTTACCAAAAACACCAATACTGCGTTCGACAAGGCGTTTCAGATTGAGATTAATATTGGTATGTTGCAATTCCAGAGGTGAGCCGACATTAAAATGATGTTTGTCTTCTTCACCGAAGACCGCATTCACATCATCTTCTGTTGCATTGTAAACACTGTTGAAATGTCCAGGAATCGTTTTAACAGGCAGTGCGCCTTCAATGTCATCAATGATGAGCATCGGTGTGACTGTTACGACACTGTACGCCACTGTGCCTGTATACACATCACGGATGAATGGGTCAGTAATATCAGGTGGGTCGGATTGTATAGCAGGGTTGGTGCTATCGAGCCGAATATCGTTCACCATACAGAAAAAGCGTTTTTGCGCTCCACGAATCACCACATAGCGTCCAACAGCTAAATCTTCGACACTGACAGTCGGTTCTAATTTGACAGACAATCCTTTGCTGATGCTTCCACCGACAATAACACCGAGGCGTGTCGCACGGTTGGGATGCCCATTAACGGAGTGCATCTCAGCATCATTAGGAAACCAATCATCAAGGTTATTGGGGTCACGTACTTGTGCCATGTGGGTGATCCTTGTTTGAAAAATGTTTAGTGGATGTTTTTTGACAGTATAAACGAAAATCACCGCTAAGGGTAGCAGTGATTAGGACAAACGTTCGCTTCGAGAGCCTTCATCATCTTCCTGGTGATACTTTTTGCCAGTATTTTTCGATGCGATTGAGCATACTCCGATTGCTGATATAACTCTCTGTATAGCCACAATCAAGACACACGTAATTATCGAGTTCAATTGATGTTTTACTATCAATGGGCAGGCGATTACTACCGCGCAAGCCCTCTTTGCCATCTATGATTGCGCCTGATTTGATATTTTGCGAGCCACAGCGTTCACAAACACCATCAGTTTTGAGGCTCGGCTGACGGTCATTCGCGGTCATCGTGGCTTTTTACCTGATGCTGACCATGTATTACTGATGCGCTTGAGGCTGGCATCGTCGCTAATGTAACGTTCGACATAACCGCAGGTGGTACAAACGTAATTATCTAAGGGTACGCTGTGTTTGAAGTCGATTGGTATACGATTGCTGATACTGGTTTTTACAGGAACATTACGCCCACTGTACACTGTTGCATGACCGCACTTGACACAAATACCATTCCGCACAAAGTCACTCCTATGTTGCTAACTCCTCCCATTGTATCCAAAAATGAGCAGAATCCTTAACTATAAGATAAAATGCCTGCGTTAATATCAAGCTAATTTTTAAAATTGTTGTTTGTGGAGGATATTGGGATGTCATCTGTGGCTGTAGATAATGGTTCTGAGAAACCAAAAGTCGATGAACGTGAATATCGAAAACGAATACGAGCATGGGTGCTATACGATTGGGCGAATAGTGCCTTTGTTACAACAGTCCTCGCAGCTTTGCTTCCCCCTTATTTTAGTGCTGTTGCTGGCGCAACACTCCCCTCAGAGGCAACCGCTACTGCCTATTGGAGTCTGACACTCAGTATTTCGACATTCATCGTTGCCATTTTATCGCCGATTTTAGGCACAATCTCTGATATTAAACGTGGTAAAAAAGCCTTCTTAGCAGTTTTCATGGGAATTGGTGTTATTGGTGCTGGATTGCTAGTTCTCGTCGGCACAGGGGATTGGCTAATTGCATCGCTATTTGTGGTGCTAGGACGTATCGGCTTCACAGGAGCAAATGTTTTCTATGATGCACTCTTACCCCATGTGGCTGTCGAAGCAGACCAAGATAAAGTCTCGACACGCGGTTTTGCGCTGGGGTATCTCGGTGGTGGGATTTTGCTAGCCATCAATGTGGCAATGTTCCAATTAATTCCTGATACATGGTTTGAATTTCAAGGGATTCGCCTCTCCTTCTTGAGTGTGGCAATTTGGTGGTTGGTATTTTCGATACCCATTTTGCGAGATGTACCTGAACCACCGTCTGACAGCAAAGAACTTGGTGCAGGGGAATCACTGATTGGTGTGACATTCACTCGTCTACGGCAAACCTTTAGCGATTTACGTCAGTACGGTGAATTATTCAAATATCTGGTTGCATTCCTGATTTATAACGACCCTATCAACACGATTATTGGTCTAGCAGCGATTTATGCGGCTGAACTCGGCTTTGGCTTGACCGAATCCGTGCTGGCGTTGCTTTTGGTGCAATTTGTCGGTGTGCCTTTCACGCTCATTTTCGGACGCTTGCCCTACAAAGATGAAAAGCGTCGTCATAATTATCTAGCCTATATTCTCTTTAATTTAGTGATGTTGCCAACAATTGCCATTGGTGGTGCACAACTCTTACCCATTGAACTGACAGGCAATCAACCTGCGCCTTATGAAACTCAAGGTGAGTTTATCGGTGAAGGTATTTATGTTGTAGGTGACGAAGCATTGACAATATCAGGTGATTGGTCAGAGCGAAATGTCACAGGTGATGAATTAGCTGGGGATGGTTTCTTATCCACATTTGTTGGTACACCCGACGATGTTCTGTACACTGAAACAACAAGCACGGGTGCAAGTTATCAGCTTGACTTCAACGGACAAAATCTCGAACTCACCTACGCTGTCCGCCCTGATGGTGGCACATTGAATGTCATGGTGGACGGTGAGCCTCTCATGGTTGACAATGACAACGAGATGATACCATTCGTGATTGATACCTACAATGAAACCGTGCGCTATAACAATACAATTGCGATTGAATTACCAGAAGCAGGTCAATACACACTGAATCTGGTCAATAGCGATGCACCAAATCCCGAAAGTAGTGGCACAGCGATTGCCCTATCACAACTCGAAGTCGAATCCCCTGTACGTGTGAATAATTTAGGCGCGATTATTGGTATCTTAATCAGCCTACAAGCTATTGGTGCATTGTTTGCTGTCATTTTTGGGCGGTTCTTCAAGGGGTTAGCTGAAACGTTCGATACGCGCCGTAGTATTTTGCTCTCGATTGCGATGTACAGCATCATTGCGGTGTGGGGATTCTTCCTCAATAGTACGATTGAATTCTGGTTCTTGGCATGGATGGTGGCGACTGTTCAAGGTGGTAGTCAAGCATTGAGCCGTAGTTTATATGCTAGCCTCAGTCCATCAAGCAAGAGTGGTGAATTCTTCGGCTTATTCAGTATCCTATCTAAAGGCGCGTCGGTCATTGGAACAGGAATTTTTGCAGTCGCAGCGTTGACATTCGGTAGCAGTCGCCCTGCGATTTTGAGTTTGATTGCGCTGTTTGCAATCGGTGGTTATTTGCTGACGCGCGTCGATATTGAAAAAGGTCGGCGTATTGCACGCGAAGCCGATGCGGAGGTTTACGGTACAGCGTAAATTACTTCTATACCAAACATATACTTACAAGGTAGGTTATCTAGCTCTAGCCTATCTTGTTTGACTTAATGCACAATATGAACTCTAATGGGCAAGTTACAACGCTTGTCTAATATGATGCGTAATACAGTTATAGAGACGGATATAGAAATCAATCACACAGGAGCAATCATCTATGTTTGAAGAACTTCAAGAGCGTTTACAGGCTTTCTGGTTGAGTTTACGCTTAACCTACCGCTTGTTTCTCGATACGCGCGTGCCATTCTTTACAAAGGTCGTGCCAATTTTGACCGTATTTTATATCTTCTCACCGATTGATGTGATTCCTGATTTTCTGATTGCGGTAGGGCAACTGGATGACTTCTTGATTTTGACAATGGGGTTGCAACTCTTTGAACGCCTTGCACCCGCAGAAGTGGTTGAGGAACATCGCTATCAATTATTGTTAGAGCAAGAGCAAAAAAGTGGTGAGCAAGAATCATTTTAAATGAGATAAAATCTAAGTCGTAAACACTTCTGCATGAATGTCCATAACAGCATTCATCAGTGTTTTAACTTGTTTGTTAGCATTTTTGATGGCAAGTTCTAATGAATTAGATTCCATCTCTTCTTGAGGAATGCGCTTAATTTTGACGGTCTCTTTAGCATCTGGTTCGTAGTCTAGCATAGATTGTTCGGATACAGGGGCGATAACATCAGGCATATTGCTATATCGTTCGTTGTGGAGCGCATCAATTGCTTGGGCAGTGTGGTGAAGTTGCAGGATAATGTCGTTCATTTCATCAAGTGCTTTACGGATATGCTTGGAATCTTCTGTCGCATTTTCGTAGGCTTCGACCACTTCACGACGATAAGTTAGCGCACGTTCGACTGTCGCACGTAATCTGAGGTTCGTGATTTTTGATGGATTACAAATTTGCTCAAAATACTCACCATAAACGATACTCGCCTGAATGAGGCGCGAACTTGCTTCAACCACTACACCCACTTCTACAAAGAACCCAATAAGTAACCATATCCATGCAGGAAAGGTGATGCCAAATAGTTGAAATGATCCAACGAGGAAAAACAAGGCTACAGAGATAGCGATAACTAAGATGCTCTGCACACTAAGAATTGCTTTGAGAATCAAGCTACCAATGTTCAGGCGTATTCGTTCCACGATGCGATGCTTTCTACTCGCCTCTTATTTAGCTCATGCGTAAAGATTGACTTTGTACTTCTTCCATTGCATGGATTGTATCTTGCAAACTCATGACCTCATCTTGGATTTCAGCACTCAGCCGTTGCTGACGACTCCCATCGAGACTACTTTGTGTTCCTAAGAGTGACATCTGTGCGTAAACTGTCCCTAGGGACGAGAGGGTTGTTTCCAGTTGAATTTCTGCGCGTGTGACACTATTGCGTGTCGCTTCCAGATTGTTCAACTGTTGTTCCAACAATTGTAACTGGCGTTCTAAATCATTACGAACAGCTTCACTAGTTTCTTGTTGAATGCGAATTTTCACCTTATCAATTTGCCCAGGCAATGCGCGATAATCACTTTCGATGAGTTTGTTATCTTCAAAGTCATCAATGTGCTGTGCAAGGCTATACATCGCAGAAATCCAGTCATTCACTTGCTCAATGGTATCCTGAATGCGAATTTTCATGCCATTGCTCTTCGCTTTTGACTTTATATCCAACATGTTACGACGATATTCCATTGCCCGTTGCAAACGGTCACGCGAGACCCGATTACGAATTTTGCCTAAGTTGTGGTCAGCCTCGAATTCACGCGCCATGGCTTCTTGAGTTTCTTCAGGGTCGCCAAACATGGATAAGACTAAAGCTGTTTCGGCTAATCCACCTAATATCAACCATGCAACGGCAGGAATTGTGATGCCAAACAGCGTAAAATTGCCGACTGTCGCAAACAAAATTAGTGTCAGTGCAATGGTGATGATGCTCTCCCAACTGGTGACAGCATTGGTGAGCAATGTCGTGAAGATTTTGCGTCGCGCATCGTTGCGCTCACTCATAGATGTATCCTTCTCATATCATCTTCATAATAGTATACCCAACATGGGTGCTAAAAATAGTAAAGGAGGGTCGAAACCCTCCCAATTAGTGTAAATTTAAAGATTTGTTATTAGCGCAAGCGCATCATCTGTCCTTGTACCTCTTCCATTGCTTCGATAGTATCTTGCAGACTCATGACCTCATCTTGAATTTCGAGGCGCATCCGTTGTTGCTTACTGCCATCGACACTGCCTCGTGTCCCTAGGAGTGACATCTGTGCATAGACTGTCCCCAATGATGAGAGGGTCGTTTCTAGTTGAATTTCTGCACGCTTGATGCTGTTTTGCGTCTGTTGCAGATTGGCTTTTTGCTGCTCTAACAAGCGCAATTGTCGTTCGAGGTCATCACGCACACGCTCATCTTGTTCACGTTCAATGCGTGCTTTTACTCGTTCAATTTGTTGCGGTACAGTTCGTACATCACGCTTGACGAGTTCATTGCCCTCAAAGCTATCAATGTGAATCGCAAGGTCGTACATAGCAGCAATCCAGTTATTGACTTGATTGAGTGTATCGCGCAATTCAACGCGCATCCCACCTGTATGACGCTTGAGCAATTTCAACATATTACGACGGTATTCCATCGCTGTCCGCAGACGTTCGCGCGAGGTACTATTGCTGACATAGGTCAGGTCGTATTTGTTCTCAAATTCACGAGCAAGAGCTTCTTGGGTCGCTTCGGAATCGGTCAACATCGATAACACTAAGGTTGCTTCGACCCCTGCACCCAATAATAACCAGATAACTGCGGGCAGATTCGCTTCTAACCCCAATAGGCTGACATCAAAGCCTCCCACACCAATGAATAAAATCAGGGTCATTAGTAGGGTGACTAGACTTTCCCAGCGCAAGACTGCACTTGTTAATAACGTGCCAAATACTTGGCGACGGGCTTCGTTGCGCTCACTCATTGACATTCCTCATTATGATCGACTAACAGTAGCCATATAAATGTGATGATAACATGCGATGATGGTTGGGTCTATTTGATAAAGATAAAAACCCATTTTGTATCGAACAAACCGAGTATCAGTTTGCTATAGCGAACTCGTTGTTAGCATGGGCGCAGTATACTACGCCCCTACTCGTTTAACTTTGTGTAGGAACAAAATCATTCCCTACCCTTGATATTGCTTATTCTACTCGCCACTGTTTAGTAGGCGACGACGACGTTCTTCCAATTGCAGTGAGACTTCATCAATGCCAACTTCTTGCTCAATTTCGCTATTGAGGCGCATTGATGCAATTTCTTGGCGTGCGTCTTCAGTGTCAATGCGTTGACGAATTTGTTCAGCGAGGCTGCTGATTTCAGCATCATCCACTGTCGCAATTTTATCAATTTTCTTGATGGTTTTGGTCATTTGTTTCTTGGATTCCATCAATTCGAGCAATGAACGGAGGCGTTCACGTTCTTGTTTGATGGTGGTCATGCGACTTTCGAGTTTGACACGCATATCAAGCATCTGTTGGTATTGCTTTTGTTGCGCTTGCCATTGTTCGTAGTAATCTTGCGCGAGTTCTTGCTTGGTATTGAGTTCCGCTTGAGCAGCAGCAGCCAAATCATCTTTGCCCTTGAGAATTAGGGAGTCGATGTCGCGGTCTAATTTTTCCGCTTGATTGGCGAATTCTTCGTATTTGCGCTTGAGAGTACGGACTGTTCCGCCAACGGTTGCAGCCGAATCTTCAAGTGCTTCGAGATTGCGCTCAACATCGCGGATATATTGATCCATTACTGAGAGCGAATTACCTTCGAGTGCGCGGTCAACAATGCCATGCAAATTGGCACTGATGAGGGTGTTAATTTTCTGGAGTAATGAAGCCATGTGGAGCGATCCCCTATCTTTTTATCATTAATTTAGCTGTATTTCAGTATACACGAACAGTTATGCCTTAGCAAAGCAATGGGCTATTCGCGTATAGCAATCGTTTGACTTATAGCTCTATACGCAGTGTACTCGGAAAATGTTTCAAGACGGATAGGATTTAATGATTTTCCAATGGGAGCAGATGAAATTCAGTTTAAGTCAATGTGCTTACTCGTGATATAAATCTATCAATGCGTCAGTGACTTCAACAAGTGATTCTGTAACAATAAGTGCATCAATACTAGAAGCAAGCGGTATCATTTGGCTCAGAACAATCTGCCTTGCACGCAAAGAGTCGGCATTATCACTTTCGTCAGCTATGTAGACAATCACTGTTTGATTGCGTTGTACAGCACTGAGTACAGCCCACCCACTTTCGGCAAGTGAACCAAAGCTGTTATGACTCTCAGTAATCACTAAGACTATTGTTTCTGCGTTAGCAATAGCCTCTGCTTCTTCACGAGCATTTTCTTCTGACCAATTTTCAACCACAGGGTTGTAGTAAGTTACACCAAGCTCATCGAGAACAGGTTGTATGACTTGCTCACGCCAGCAATCCCGATTAGGGTCACTATAATCGCCACCAATTGTACCCATTAGGAAAGCTTGGGCATTATCTGTGGAGTTCGTAAAATCAGAGGGACAGCCAGAAATATCTCGGCTCTTCAAGTGATTGATGATAAATAGCACCAATACACTGAGTAATAGTAATGGAATGACCCAACGAAGCCTCGGATTTTTCATTATCATGCAATCCTTTGATAAATTAAGTTACAGATTATCGTATACATAGAAAATATAGTCTTGGGATTTCGTATCCACACCAATATCGTTGAGCAAGCGCAAGAGTTGAGCACGATGGTCGGTGCCATGATTGACAATGTGCAATAATACTTGCCAAACAATCAGATTTTCATCTTCTTCAAAATCAAATGGTTTGTCAAATAGCATTTCATCTGTGAGGAGGTCAAGATAGATTTGCATCCGATTTTCGATTTCATCCCAATATCCACGAATTTTATCACGCTTGGCAAAATGCACAGGATTGAGTTGATTTGGGATGTCTGCACCTTGTAGACCACAAAACCATGTATCATCCACACTCATCATATGGACAACATGATTACGAATTGATCCAACTGAGTAATCAACCTTTTGTACAAATTGTTCTTGTGTAAGAGGAACAATGTACGTTTGCCAAATTTTACGATTTTCTGCGATGTGATAGTCAAAAAAAATGAAGAAAAGCATCAGCATTCATAAATAAAAAATCCTCCATAGTGTTACTACAGAGGATAGTTCATGCGTTCTAATTGAGCAACTATCGTTATGATGCTGCTTCTGCTTTGATGGCGGGTTCTTGTACTTTGATAGGGACAGTGATGGTAAAGGTACTGCCTTCATTAGGGGGACTTTTAACGGTGCAGTGTCCACCATGTAGTTCAACAATCCCTTTGACAATCGCTAGACCACTCCCTGAGCCTTGATCTTCAAATTTTTCGCGCTCAATTTGATAAAATGGTTGCCAAATTTTCTCGAATTCATTCGCTGGAATTCCACGCCCTGTGTCAACAACCTCTATGACTAAGTCACCCTCTTTTGTGAAAGCATTGAGTGTGACTGTGCCACTTTCTTCTGAGAATTTAGCAGCATTATCAAGCAATTCACGAATCGCTATCGTCATATATTGCACATCAAGGTTAACTTCAGGGAGATTCTGATGAATTAAAACATCGAATAGAAGATTTTTATCGATATTGCTCTTCACTTGGCGAACAGCATCATCAGTCAAGAATTTCAGGTCAGCGACAGGGCGTTTGCGCCAATCAATCGTCTTATCAGCTTCGCCTGTATCTAATTCAACAACAGTGATGAAATTTTCAATTAAACGACGCAAACGGTCTGCACCTGAATTCACACCATTTAGAAATGTCAGGACTTCATCAGCAGAGGTTGTTGATGGGTCATATTCTTTTAGCATATCGGCGTAGGCGACAACGAGTGTCAGAGGTGTACGAAATTCGTGATTGAGGATTGTGAGAATTTTTTGCTTGCTATTATTGATTTCGTCTTCTGCCAGTCGTGCAATACGACGATGGCGTTTGAGTGTGCTACTCACGGCAACGAGTAAATCATCTGCATCAAAAGGCTTGGTCAAGTAACGATCTGCACCGAGTTGATGCCCCATAAAACGGTCAGTCTTTTCACCCTTCGCCGTCAAGAAAATAAAGGGTACACGCACCCAAGCATCTTCTTTGCGAACTTCTTCCAAAAATTGGAAGCCATCCATATATGGCATCATCACATCAGAGACAATCACATCAGGCGGATTGGCAGGGTCAGCTTTTAAAACAGTCAAGCCATCTCGACCATTGGCAGCAGTGAGAACGCTGTAATCTTCCAACTCTAAAATATCACGAATTCCTGTTAGGAGATGGGGATCGTCCTCAACGACCAACACTCGAATTGCATCCATAGATAAGTACCCTGACATGATTCACCTAATTTAAGATAGTAATATGACAAACGACATAATCTTTATTATAGTAGGACAATTCACCACAGACAATTAAGCTATACTCATAAAATCAAACAGATACTATCCGATGGATGGCTAGCAAATCTGCTAGAAGCCCAAGACCTGTTTCTTGTTGCCCTGCCCCTGCACCCATAACAGTCACATCACCCATCAAATCCGTTTCAAAAGTTAAAGCATTGGTTGCCCCTTTGACATGCGCGAGAGGGTCATTGAGTGGCAATCGGACTAATTTAACTTGTCCACCTTGTGGTGTTGCCGATGCTATTAGTTTGTAACGTTCGTTAGCTTCTGTCGCTGCCAAAATCGCTTCTGGTGTGATGCTGGTAATACCCATCACATCAATATCATCTAAGCTGGCTTCTATTCCAAAGAAAGCATTGAGCATGATGAGCACTTTTGCAGCCGCATCATAGCCTTCGACATCAGCCGTTGGGTCAGTTTCGGCATAGCCGAGTTGTTGTGCGCGTGAGAGTGCATCGTCGTAGGTGAGACCATTTTCCATTTCAGTGAGGATGTAATTGGTCGTGCCATTAACGATACCGCGTGCTGATTGAATTGTACTACCTGCTAATGTTTCAAGCCCCGTTGCAATCGCAGGTGTCCCTGCCATCAAAGTCGATTCGTAGCGGATGTGTACATTGGCTTCTTTTGCTTGTTGTAAAAGTGCTTTGAAACCAATAGCGACAGGTCCTTTATTCGCTGTAACAATATGTTTTCCTGTCGCAATTGCTTCTTGCAAGTGTTGCATTGCTGGCATTGCCGTTCGGATATTGGTTGGCGAGACCTCAACCAACACATCAGCATCACGGTTTTGAATTAGGTCAAGCGCATCCACAAAATCACGTTCTAGTCCATCTTCATCTGGATAGTGAGCTAATGTTCCTGCTTGACCAGCACCTAGTAATTTTTGTAGTGATAAACCATTTGCATTGTAGAGTATGCCTCGTGAACCAGTTGCTACACCGACAACCTGAGGGCTGAAGCCGTAGCGTGTTTTGAGGTCATCTGCTTTATCGTGCAGAATCATCACCAGACCTTGCCCAACAACACCAAAGCCAATCAACATCAATTTCATTTTGCATTTCCTATTCTGGTAACATCGACAGCTTATTATCCATCATATGTGGCAATCAGCAACCTTGCGGATTCAATGCCCTGCCATAATGCAGGAATCGCTTGAGGCACCATCGTCAAATGATAATTTTCTGGCAAATGTGATAGAACTATTTCATCATCTGCAATCGGCAAATAGCGCAATGAGGCTCTTGTGGCTTCTGGCGTTTGCAAACTGTAGCCTCGCTCACCTGTTTGCATAGCTTGCCACCATGTAGGGTCATGAACGACCAACACTGCACCAATTTCGGGACGCAACGTGAGCATGTTAAAAGCGATCCCTGTCAATTGAATACTCGCTTGTCCATCGGCTTCCATTGCTTGCAAATCTTTGAAGGCAGGATGAGTATTCATATCAGGGTCGCCTTCTTCCATCCCAACTAGTTCTTCGAGATATTCTCGATAAAGATGATGCTTAAATGTCCAATCACTTGCGATGCGTGTTTTGTCCATCGGTTGGAAGATAAAGGCGGGGAGCAAATGGAGCGCATTCGGGTCGGTAGCATGTTGCGCTGTTCGCTGAGAGACGATTGCTTTATACACTCCCTCATCATTGAAAACCGTCAGCATCACGCCACCAATCGTAGCACTGCGTCCCTTGCCTGATGTTAAAGACGTTTGTGCGTCTAGGTCACGGTGATATTGGCTTCGCATTGGCAAGCGCACCATACCACGCTCAATCACATCAAGTAATTCGATTTCTAATGCGCCACAGGTCGCCAGCATATCAAAATATGTGCCAAAACCTCCATCAATGCGTAGAGGATTGGTTCGCAAGCGACGCATGATATAGGTCGTTCCGTTGAAGAGATTACGTCCACTATTTTGAATAGTGTGCAAATGGGCATAGTTATAGAAGCTCATCTTGTCTTGCGAGGGCAAATCTTGGTTGAAGTGTCCCAAGATACTATCAATATCTGTAGCTTGTTCAGGCGAGGCACTATACCAAATCACAGGATGTGACATCCCATGTTGTTGATACAAGGGCGCATCATAATAGCGTGTGAGGTAATCCGTTAATAACGTGTAGGCTTCGGGAGTCAACATTGCACCTCATCCTAAGTATACGCATGATATGGTCTATTTATCGGTAACAAACGACGCTCATAACTTGACACCATCAAGCGAATTTTGATACCGTAAGACCATTAGACACACTAAGGATGTATTATGCAACAAGCCACTGCCATACCTGATACTGAATTGACGATTCTTTCGACTGAGAATGCCCAGCATATCGCCCGCTTTTTTCAGGTGTTAGCAGACCCGACGCGGGTACGTTTGGTCAAAGCCTTGGCAGATGGTAAATGGTGTGTCTCTGATTTAGTGGACGCATTGGAAATGGATCAACCTGCGGTCAGTCATCAATTGCGTTTTTTGCGTAAATTAGGTGTTGTCAGTTGGGAACGTATCGGACGGCATGTGTACTACACATTAGATGACCCGCTACTACGCACGACCTTACTCACTATCCTCGATACACTTCAAGAGCAACAACCTACGCCCTAATCAATCACGCGCACGGCTGGAAATGTAATCGTAAATGTTGTTCCTTGACCAATTCTGCTCTTCACATCAATCGTGCCCTCATGCGTTTCCACAATCCATTTGACAATCGACAAACCTAATCCAGCCCCGTCAGCATCGCTACGATGAACTCGTGCAGAATCAGCTTGGAAGAAACGATCAAAGATACGCGGTAAGTCTTTCTCGTCGATACCAATCCCTGTATCTCGAATCTCGATAATTGCTTGTTCACCTTGCGGATAAACCGACAAATAAATTTGACCCTCATCGGTTGTGAACTTGATAGCATTACTGATGAGGTTGAGTAACAGTTGTTTCAAACGGTCTGCATTACCATGAATACGGACAGGCTCAAGGCGTTCGAGATTGATGCTCAAATGGCGTTCCTTGACCAAAGCCAATGATTGCTCGAAAACTTCTAACATGACAGCATCGACATCTATCGCATAACGGTCAATTTTCATTTCGCCTGAATCAGCGCGTGTTAGAAGCAATAAATCATTGACCATGCGCGACATGCGGTTAGCTTCACGGTGGAGTGCATCCAAGCTATCATTATCGACACCGTATTTATCCATAATCTCTAAATGCCCAATGATGGATGTTAGCGGTGTACGTAATTCGTGAGAGACATCACCGATGAAATCTTGTTGCAATTTGAAGACACCTTCAAGGCGTTCCATCATGTGATTAAATGATTTGGTCAATGCCCCCAATTCATCATCAGGACCTTCCCAATTGATACGGTTGGTCAAGTCGTTAGCAACAGCGACACTGGCAGCCGCTTCCTTGATAGCATCCACAGGCTTGAGCAAATGCGTCGAAAGCCACTTACCTAAGCCAATTGACACTCCAATGCAAATCAAAGCCGAGATGAGTGTAATGACCAGTAATTGGTCGTTAGCATCCGCGATGGCGGTTAGCGGTGCTGAAACCTGAATTACCCCAATGATTGTGCCATCATCCAGCGAAAAAGGTTGCGTCAAGACACGCTCAGGTCGGTCACTGACCATCACGGAGTTGATAACTTGCTTGTTCACATGGAGATTATTAGGGTCTAGGGATGTGGTGCTATCAAGCAAATCACTAGACGAGCGCACAAGAATTGGCTCATCTAATGGTTCGTCAATGGTATGTATTTGCCAGACTTGAACTGAAACACCCGAGACATGGAAAACATCATCTCGTCGGAAGAAAATTTCTAAGTCACCATCCAATTCAAAGCCATCGACAGGCAATGGGTCAATGCTATCAACGATGGAAGTGACTGTGCTACTTAATACTTGGTCAACAGTTTGCAACAGGGTAACGCGGCTTACAGTAATCACAGCGATACTAAAGATGATGATAACCGCCATCAAGAGTCCGCTATACCATAATGCAAGCCTCGTGCGTAAGGTCATAAACGCCTATTCTTCGCGCAACACATATCCGACACCGCGAACAGTGTGGATTAGGCGCGATTCCCCTTCCGTTTCTGTCTTTTGTCGCAAATAGCGGACATATACTTCAATGATGTTGCTCTCGCCACCAAAGTCATAACCCCAAACTCGGTCAAAGATGACATCGCGTGTGAGAACTTGGCGTGGATTCCGCATGAAGAGTTCGAGTAATTCGTATTCTTTGGCTGTGAGGTCAATCGCCCGTTCACCACGATGTGCTCGATGTGTGCCTGTATCTAATGTCAAATCCGCAAAGCGTAATACTTCGGGACGTGATGTAGGATGGACACGGCGGAATTGAGCTCGAACACGCGCCATCAGTTCATCAATTGAGAATGGCTTGACCAGATAATCATCTGCGCCAGCATCCAAACCGATAACACGGTCTTTGACATCGTCTTTTGCAGTGAGCATCACAATTGGAATATCACTGGCAGCACGCAAGCGTTTACACACTTCCAGACCATCTAACCCTGGCAACATCCAATCTAGGATGACCAAATCAGGCGGATTATCACGCGCAATCTGCAATCCTGTTTGACCATCGTGGGCGACGTTGACACGGTATCCCTCGTAAATGAGACCTCGTTCGACAAATTGTGCGATCCGAGCCTCGTCTTCAATGATGAGTATTCGTTCACCAGACATAGTAATCCCCCTCGGATTAAGTTTGATTACTGTATCATACATGAGATGTATTAGAGGGAGTTAAGCAAGTCGTCCTAATTTGTTGAATATTGCTGATGATTACTTTGTTTATTTGGTAATTATTGTTGTAAAAGTGTTTGTCTGGTCAGCACTTCGATATTGCGCTCTGCGAGAAAATCATGCAATTGATGCGGTAAATCTACATCGTACAAAGTTGCAAAAACAAAGGTTGCATCAATATCAGATGCTATCCTGCGCCCAACAGCCAATTTTGCTTCTAAATCTTGCAGATAGGCTGTATCTGTATCGAGATTATCTTTACACTCTGCCATGAACAAGCCATCTTCGCGTTGTACGAGCAAATCAATATCAGTGGCGATACTCTCTTGGCTGACTTCGATGTTGCTTTGCCACACTGTGACGGGATAATCATGCAACCAATGATTCAAGGTCAGTAAAACAGTCAATGCACCTGATTTAAGGGCTTCTATCAACAGACGATTAGGACGGAAAGCAAAATCAAGTTCTAGGGGCAACTGAAAAGGATTACGACACCCTTCGCAAGTCACCATCTCTGCAATGTCATCCAGCGCATACCACGTATCTAAATCACAAATGGGACATTGCAGGCGATAACCACGAATGAAGGTACTACTGGCAGCCAGCGTTTTCATCTCTTCCAGAAAGCGAGGCATTTCTTGTTGTGGATTGGCTATCTGTGCTAATTGTTTGAGGCTATATGATGTCCCCTTGCGAATCTGAGCATTGCTGAATAGGCGCAACATATCATCATGCTTGAGCATATCCAGCGTGAATTGCCCACCTAACAAGGGTACAAGCCCTTTCATGTATCGACTTTTCGCAGTTAAGTTGACTTTATAGCCAGCATTGTCTAGTAATTCAAGTAGCATGAATTAGAATCCTTATGAGAGCGAAGCCATTCGTAATTTTGTGATAGTGGTTTAAGCATCATCTTTGCGGAGTTTTTCGAGTTCCCATTCGTACAATGCACGGGATTTCACGGCTTCGCCAAAGATAGCAACACCCGCATTGAAGATAATCAGCCCTAATGTTCCTTTGAAGAACCAGCCTTTGCCTTTGCTTTTACTTGCAATGGCATCTCCTGTGACACTCAAACCGAGTCCGAGCAGAATGAGACCAAACACTGAGAATGTATTCCATTTTTCGTATTTTTCGTTGAGCATGTGCTAGTTACCCCTATCGTATTTAATGATGATTGTAGTGTGACACAAGCAATGCTGAACCACAACATAAGGAATGATTAAAATTGTAAGCGAGCCGTCACAATTGGTTGATAAAAGCCACTCTCGTCAGGCATATGCCATTGACTATCGCTCAGACCAACTTGGGCTAAAATGTGCGTTACATCAGCACGCTGCCATGCGCGGAAACTCGTTTTGTGTGATTTGGTCTGCCAAGCATCACCAGTTTGGGTCAAGACAAACATTTCGGACTCATAGCGTGAAGCATCTTCATACCAATCCCATACTTGAAATATTATACGGCGCGTTTCGTCATGATCGGTAATACTGACTTGCGATTGTCGCGGACGTTTTTGTGTCATGTCGTCATAATCACGGATGCTAGTCATCAAAAGACCATTGGGCTTGAGATAGCTTTTCATGGTTGTGAACGCCGTATATAAGTCGTCATCCGTTAAAAAATGCGCTATCGGGTTATCCATCGCCATTACGACATCATACTGTTTCGGATTTTGCGGTGTAACGAGTAAATCAGCAACATCAAAAGTAATGGGATGTATGAGGTTAAATTGTTCTGCATTCGCTTTGGCTTGGGCAATTGAATCGGGGCTAAGGTCAAGTCCACGTACATGATAGCCCTTTATCGCAAGTGCAATTGCTTGTGTGCCAATGCCACAGGTCGTATCTAAGATAGTTGCTCCATCTGGAAAGCCTAAGTTTGTCAGGAATGGATGCAATGTATCTGCTTGATAGCGTACCCATTCATTCCAATCTGAAAAGATATAGGTGTAATCGCTAGCAAGTCCATCATAGAATTGTTGTGTTTGATTCATATCGCCTCCCATAGAGACATGATAATAAGGTCGTTGTCTAAAAAGCATAAAAATATCATAAAGATAATTATTCGTAATGCAAAAGAAATAAGTTTCAGACAATCTATAAGACAAATGACAATAACAGAGAAAGAGAATCCAATGCCTAGTGTTGGCGATACAATGATAAACTTTGAACTTCCTAATCAGGATGGTGACTTGGTCAGTTTGAGTGATTTCAGAGGCAAGAAAGTCGTATTATTTGCGTTTCCTACTGCAGATAAACCGACTTGCACTAAACATGCTTGTGCCTATCGTGATACCTATGAACAATTTACAGAACACAATACTGTTATCTTAGGCATTACCAGTAGCCCAACGATTGCACTTAAAAAATGGCGTGCACATCATAACTTCCCTTATGATTTACTCTCCGATAGTCGAGGAACAGTGTTGGATAGTCTCGGTATTTGGGCAAACTATGTTGTGAATGGGGTTGATTTGAACTACGCCAAACGCTCTTATTGGGTGATTGATGAAGAAGGCATCATCCGCGAAGCACAAATTGATGTTGATGAAGTGAACAGTGTGCATGAATCGCTCCAATTTATTCAAGCTGTTGGATGAGAACTCGCTGAAAAGCCTGTTGTTTGCTTGAATCTATTCCTCCCTGTGTGGGACAATAGCAATATAAGAATCTACACACAAGGAGAATTAGATATGCCAGCAACAGGTGAATTAGCCCCTGATTTTGAACTTCCAAATCAAGAGGGTGAAATGGTCAAGCTGAGTGATTATCGTGGTAAGCGCGTGATTTTATTTGCATATCCCAAAGCAGGGACAGGTGGTTGCACAACACAAGCCTGTGGTTTCCGCGATAGTTACCCACAAATTGAAGCTGGTGATACAGTTGTGCTTGGTATCAGTCCAGATGAACCCTCTGCCAATAAAAAATGGAAAGAAAAAGAAAATTTGCCTTACGACCTCCTCAGTGACACTGAACACAAAGTTCTAGAAGCGTGGGGCGCATGGGGCGAAAAATCAATGTATGGTAAGAAATACATGGGCGTGATTCGCTCACATTGGATTATTGACGCTGAAGGCAAAGTGGAAGATGAGCAAATCAAAATCAGCCCGAAAAAGTCGATTGAGAAGGCATTGAAAGCGTTAGGGTAAATTTACACATTATGCCAGTGAATCAATTCACTGGCTCTTTTATTGCGTTCAATGAATTGAACTATCAAGAAAGTTATTCTCAATGAGTGACCGTAGCTACGCTGATATTACGTTAAAAGCCTGTAATATTGTGAGGAAAGAAGCAGAAGAAAAGCTAGAGAGGTCTCTGACAGCAGAAGAATTAGCTTTTATCTACAATGCAGGTTCTTTGATGACCCTTGAGTTAGTAGAGAGAATAGTTGTTGAATTTCCAAAAGAAAAACTCATCAAAGAAATGCAATCTACGAGTTTCCCTGAACACCTTACAGAAATGCGGCAACTATTACCACAAATATTGGAGAAAGATTTTCTAAGCGAAACAATCAGCGAAGAATTAAAGCAAAAAATAATGCTAATTCCCTATGTTTACACCGCAAATCAAATTATTCAACACATGGAAAACACCCCAACTGACAAGCGTCTTGAAGCACTAGAGAATATTCTTGATGAGTTGATTTAGCTGAAAAGCTAGCCAGCTATCACGCTGATTTATCTTGCATAATATCTTGTTCTTCTTGCAGATAGTCAATCATGCCCATAAGTGCTGTCGGAATCAGGGACATCGCAACAGGTGCCATATCAGGGTCTTTGCGAATCATGTATTCAACTTCTTCAAGTAAGACCACCAAGCCCTCAATCATCATGACAATCAGAGCAATAGAGCGTTCCATGACACGAGTCAGTAATTTAGGGCTGTATTGGGCGTTGAGTACCATGTAACTCGCTGCCAGCATAGTCGGCATCATCAGCATTTGTACAATGGATGTTGTCAGCATTAGAGCCATTTCAACTTCTTGTGGGAGTGGTTCTTGCTTGGCTTGTAGTTCAATAGTTTTTGCCAAGCGTGCCATGATGGTCGCAGCGAGGCGATTCGGCGCACGTCGGGCGGGAGCAGTTGCCAATTGATGATGCAAGGATTCCAGCTTCGCATGTTCCTCAGCAGCTTGTTCATCTTTCTGTAAATGTTGATGCAACACTTCTTCTTCTTGAGCGTCGAGTTGACCATCAACTTGCTCTTGCATCATGCGGCGGTAATCCATTGACATACTCAATACTCCGATAAACGGTTAATAGCGTCATCTGCACGTTGGTCATCGTTATCATCAGGAGCAAGCATTTCTGCTAAGGCACGTCTTGCTCTGAATAAACGACTTTTGATAGCACTTTCGGTTGTATCTAACACTTCTGCAATTTCAGCATAAGAATAATCGTACCAATATTTGAGGATAATCCCTGCGCGGTCATCAGGCGCAAGGTCATCCAACATGGATTGGATATATTCACTCTGTTCGTTGCGTACTGTCTGCCCTTCGGGCGTTACTTGCTCACTGGTCAAAGCCAATTCCATGCTGTTGGGCAATGGCTCGTCCAATGAGAGATACTTCAAGCGACGTTTTCGTAAGCGGTCAATACAGTGATTAGATGCAATCGACAGTAGCCACGTTTTGAATTTACGATTCATATCGAAGCGGTCTAAATTATTATAAGCACGGATAAATGCCTCTTGTGTTGCATCTTCAGCTTCGGTACGTTCACCAAGCATCCGATAACACAAGTTATAGACCGCATCTTGAAAACTATAGACAATTTCTGCAAATGCGTCTTGGTCTGCCTCATCACGGGCAGCCACAATCCATTCAGATAAAATTTGATCGTCGTCAGACACAGGTAGCCCCCTGCACCTCTGATAAGCCTCCACTAAGGTATCGGGACAGTGTTACTAAGGTATACGCAAAAAATATGATTCCGTTGCAAAAAAGTACCCGATGCACCATATTATACCGCGCATCGGGCAAAATAGACCACCAAAGTCTAGGGGTTTGTTTCACAGCGTAATCTGATATTGATTGGGGCTAACGCCTGTCATCTGCTTGAAGACTTTGCTGAAATAAGAGGAATCTTTGAAACCAAGCGCGTAGGCAATCTCCTTGATAGACGCGTTACTGTGTTGCAAATGACGTTTGGCTTCGAGCATCAGGCGTTCTAAGATGAGTGTCTTAGCCGATTTGCCCGTACACCGTTTGACAATATCGGATAGTTGGCGTGGGGTAATGTGGAGCAATTCGGCGTAATGACTCACAGAATGGTCTTGATTGAACTGCGCTTCTAGCAAAGTGATAAATTCTTGAAATGTCTCCATATATTGTGCTTTGACACCAAGGGGCTGAGGTTGATATTGGCGTGCTCGCTCCAGTAAAATAATCAAAATGCTGAGATGATGACGTAAAATATGTTGCTTGCCGAATCCATCTTGTTGAATTTCGCGCCACATTTCATCCATGATGTGCTGAAATCGCTCGATAGAGGCTCGGTCAGGTGATAGCGATTGACGCAATGAAAAATGACTGAATAAGGTCATGCGATAATCCCACTCAGAAGTGGTGATGTCAGCCGATAGAAATTCATCCGAGAAACGCAAAACATAACCATCTAAATCAACCCCTTCAATGAAGTAATGCACTTGCCCTTTTGTAATCAGATAAAAGGTGTGTGGTTGAATCTCTAAAATAGCATCATCAATGCGATGCCGCCCTGTGCCACTGCGTATCCATAGTAACTCTTGGAAATCATGACGATGCACGCCTTCATCATGTGTTTCATCAACATGGCGCATAATCGGACGAATGTCAAAACTGCGCCCAACTTCGGATTCAAGAGAGATAAAAGGAATTTGTTGATTGATAGTGGTCATGATTTACAGTCAGTAACAATTTTTAGTCTATTATAGCGCAAATCATAGTCTACTTTTTGGGTGAATATGCTGTTGTCTGTGAAAATGCTCAACGATACACTCGTGCAACACACCAATTTGAGGATACGAAATGACTGTTACAATCACCCCTGAAAAACCCAATACACCTGATGCAATTAAGTTGATTGATGAGTTAGAAGGCACACTTGCGCCATATTATCCTGACGAAAGTAGGCATGGATACAGTGTTGATAAGTTGATTCAGCAAGGAGTAGCTTTTTTCGTGGTGCGTGTCGATGGCAAGCCAGCAGGTTGTGGTGGTGTACAACTTTATGATGATTATGCAGAACTCAAGCGGATGTACGTTAATCCCGACTATCGTGGTCATGGATTAGCCAAGCAATTGCTGAAACACCTCGCACAATATAGTCAAGACCACGAGATTACGATTTTACGACTCGAAACGGGGATTCATCAACACGAAGCACTCGGCTTATATGAACAATTTGGTTTTGTCCGACGTGAGCATTTTGGGGAGTATCAGCCTGACCCTAACAGTGTCTTTATGGAGAAAACACTGTGAAAAACAAAAAACCACATCGTTTGACGTGGTTTCTTTTTGCTGAGGATGTAGGAGTCGAACCTACAACCTTCGGCTCCAAAGGCCGCTGCTCTGCCGATTGAGCTAATCCTCAATGAACTTGGAGAAGTATAGCAAATTATTTCTTGGATTCAAGCCCAAAATCGCTTGTTAATGCTTTTCTACAATTTGGTGATTACAGCAAATCTTCACCATCACGCCCATCGGCACGCGCCCAATAACGACGCGCTAAATCAAGCGCATGGTCATCTTCAATATAATTTTCAAAGTAACCACAATCTGTGCACAGATAAACTGTCGGGACAGCCGTGACTTCCGCATAATTTTCGTGCAACATTTTGATGCCTGTTTTATCGCCACCACTCAGATACCACGCATTATCACGTTTATAGACATCCATTGAGCCACAGACTGGACAAACGCCCTCTTTCATCATGTTTTATCCACCTCGTCTCGTTTGCGCTTGACAGTTGCATGTAGTTGCTTCCAATTTTTACGGACATAGTCAAGATGACCGCCCTGTTCAATGAATTCTGCCAGATAGCCACAATCGCCACAGACTAAGACCTCTGTGCGCGGTGGCGAAAATGCCACGATGATATTATGAAACCAGCCATTCCGTGTATAAATGTCATTGCCACCACATTCAGGGCAAATACCATCACGCATTCCCATGTTCATCATCTTTCTGTATTTCGACTTTCAAATAATCCCAATGCTTCTTCGCAAGCGCAATACTTTCTTTTGTTCCTGCATAAGATTCTATTAGATAGCAATCTTCACATAAATAGTGGCGAAGCAAAATTCCCTCACGACCTTTATAATTGAACCATGACAAGGTAATAACCCAGCCAACCATACGGGCTAATTTAACGTACATATCAACTGCATCAAAATCAGGTCTTTTACTTATCAAAATTTTGTGCGATCCACAATTGGGGCATGTTCCACTGCGTAAGCCCATCTTAGTTATCATCCTTACTTACATCAGTATTTAACTCATCCCACTCGTTCATAGCAAGTAACATCGAATCTTGGTCATCAATATAAGTTTCGAGCAGGTAGCAATCTTTACAAGTATAGTGCCGTAAGATGATGCCGTTTTGTCGTAACTTGATGAACCAGCCAATGACGCTTTTTGTGCCATTTTTGATGAGCTTTGGTGTTCTGCTAGCTAAAATATTACTTGACCCACAATTAGGGCATGTCCCACTGCGTAAGCCCATTGATATTTTCCTGACCAACAATAAATCATACTATTTAGAATAGCACGCTTGGGGGCATCTATTGCGAAAAATTTGACTTAAATTGGTTTGAAAGTGCTAACAGCAATTCTATAAACGAAAGGTCACCCGAATTTATCACGTCAATACAGCACAACTCACAGTAAAAGGACTTTCAATCATGAGTGATTATAATCAAAAAGTAATGGCAGAGTTTCGGGCGAATGATGGTATTGTCGGTGGTCATCATACAGGGCGTAAACTCCTCATTTTGCATACCACAGGCGCAAAATCAGGCAAGCATCGCGAAACACCTTTGGTTACGATGCAAACGGATGATGGCAAAGACTACATCATCGCATCGGCAGGTGGCTCTCCGAAACATCCTGCGTGGTATCATAATCTCGTTGCAAATCCTGATGTGCATATTGAAGTAGGTACGGAAAAGTACGATGCAATTGCTCGTGTGGCTGACGAACCTGAGCGCACACAACTCTACAACAAAATTGCTTCCAAGTATGACTTTTTCATTAAGTATGAGCGTGACACTGAGCGCACGATTCCTGTCATCGTGCTAGAGCGTACTTGAAATACACAATACTAACATCCTATCAATCTTCATCGTTACGTTTTGATTTGGGATTCACAGGATGCCATTCATCGAGGATATTCTGCACTGATTCGTTATCCATCACATAGGACTCTATCTTGCGACAAGTGATACACGCGTAATGGTGAATCAGAATCATGCGCGTTGGGGGTTGCTTGAGATAGACAGTATCCCCTCGCATTTTATCCCAACGCAGATGTTGCTTACTCATATAGATGCGGTCTGAGCCACAATTGGAGCATTTACCATCGAACATCATGTGACACTTACTGTCTTATCAAACTTTGTTGAGCTTTTCGGCAAGCTCTAAAATAAGTCCTTCAGGACCACGTATGTAGCATAATTTATACGTATCTTCGTAGGTTTGTATCTCACCTACGATTTCAGCACCGTGAGGCTTCAACTTTTCAATAATCGCTTCAACGTCTTCTACAGCGAAAGCAATATGACGAATACCAAGTGTGTTGGCTAACGACGATTGTATGCCATTTTCGTCTGCTGGTGTATAAAACTTGACCAATTCTAAAGTCGCTTCGCCATCTGGTGTTTGTAGCATGGTAACTTTTTCTTTGACATTTTGAAGTCCGATGATACGCTCTACCCATTCACCTTCTATGTCCATTTCTCCCATCATTTCGAGACCTAGATCCAGGAAAAATGCTTTGACTTTATCAAAGTCATTAACAACAATACCGACATGATCTATTCGTTTAATTTTCATATCTAGTTCTCCATTTATCAGCTACATCTTGTAAGTAGGCTATTTAATCCTCAACGATCATGTATAACTCATGGACGAATCAGATTCAGCAGGTGCGATAAGCGTTTGAGGTCGCCTATATCACGCGCGAGTTGTTGCCCACAACGCACATGGAAGTCATAGCGTTCGCGTTCGTCAGGATAGGCTTCGAGCGCAGCATAACGCACAGCAGCCGCGATGAGATCATCAGTTGGGACTTCAGATGCACCTAACATCAAACGGAAAAAATTCGGTGTCTGTGTAAAACGATAAACTTCATCAGGCAACATCAATTCCACATCAGATAGGCTCATTGGTGGGCGCGGTGGCAAACTGTGAAAGAGCATATCTCCTCGTTGATAGCCAACATTAATCACCTTAATTTCGACAGGAATCATACGATTTTCGCGTTGGTCACGCAGGATAATATCAGGCACAGATTCGCCCAAAACCAATTCGTTGATAAGTTGGTCGTCTTTGATTTCTACTTTATAGATGATGCCAATCGTATGAATTTGCCCCTCTTGATGGGTGGTATTAGCAATTGGTGCTTTGACAAATGCGCCAAAATCATGCTGATTGCCAATTTCACGGCTGTGTGTACCACAATCGAAACCGCGTGTACTCGCTCGTAAGATACGTCCAATTCTAATTTTATCGCTCATCAATTTCTACTTTCCCCCACATTTCGTGATAGCGTTTCTCACTACGGGCAATCTCTTTCCCGCGTGCTTTAGCTGGTAAGGTTGAGCCAATTAATTCCTGACGGACTCGGCGCACTTGTGCATGAACCAATTCTTGCAGTTTGTTCTTGTCTTTGCCTCCAACCCATGCCAATTCATCAGCACGAGTTAGGGCATACGGATAGGGATTGCGCCCTTGTAATTTACATTGATGTATCAGGAGTGCATGTAAATTATCGACACGCTCTTTGTCGCGCGCGACCCACATCGGTATATCCACACGCACAATTTTTTCCGTGCTTTCGTTATAAATCTTGAGATAAAAGAATGCAATCTCGTAATTAACGCCTCGGTCTTTAAATTCTTTATTTTGAGGTGATGATTGCACCATAATCGCTGAGCGTTCGCCTCGGTTGAGGACTTTATTGAAGAGATGCACATCGCGCAAGCCTTCCATATCACCTGCGGACGACAGTGTTGCTTGTCGTAATTTGAGGTCTTCACGATTATCAAATGATAGTAAATATAGTAGCTGAATCATGCGTCGGCTACGAAAAGGATTATCAATGTAACCAGCGAGGCTTGCTCCAGCATCTTGCATGTGCACCATGCCCCCAATGTATTCTGACATCAAATCACGCGATTCACGCGCATCATCGCCACCAGGGAGATACATTAGACGATTATCATAGAGTGCAATTAAGGGTAAATCTGCTTGGCGATGTTGCCATGCTTCCTCGGCGAGTTTACGCATTTCGGCAACTGTTCGGCGGTCATCGACAACACGATTTCGGATTAAGCGTCCGTAACGGTCATGGACATGGTCTTTATGGAAACGCAAATCAGGGAAGCTATATTGCTCTGGTGTAATGTCTGCGCCGTGATGATAGACAAATAGACCCAAGTTAATCAGATAGTAATGCACAGGGGCAAGTTCATCAGGATAAACTTGACTGCCATCGGCTGCAATCACTGTAGCACGCTCAGGCAAGGGTGGTTCAGGGAAAATACCATTAATGGGTTCAGCATTCGGCAAATCAACGGGTGCAGCCCCACGATAGCCACTGATGTCACTGCTACGTACCCACTCGATACGCTCGTTCACATGGTCTAAATCACCTGCATTATCAAAGCGGTCACGGGCAATATCAATTGTTGCCGTCAGGTCAAAATCTAATTGTTCGAGCATAACTCCCATTTTATAAACTTGTTGTACCACTTTGTTGAATTCAAGTGACATCGCTTACCCTTTCTAAAATTGTTGCGGATGCCTCATCGTTGAGGATAGAACAAATATTCCTGTGCGTCAAATCCTCTTTTAAAGCATCGTGTGGCACTAATTGCTCATATTTATGACAGATAACACTACAAATTGCATAAAAAAGGTGACATAATATGGCGCGTTGTTAATCTCGACCTAATTTTCTTAAAACTAAGATTACATTTCCCTATCACCAAATGTAAAAACACTATAGGAATCCTGAATGGTATCGAACCGAACTGATGACAGTCTGGGGACTGTTGGTGCGAGTGAAATTGTCAACTTTAGTGGCGATAATGTCAGATTATCGGGTCAGATTGATTATCCTGAATCGAATCGCCCTGCTAATGGGTATCCGCTGATTTTCGTCATCCAACATAGTACCAGCACAAGTATCACTGATTTTGAGCACATCACGACACTTGGCATGACAATGGGTATGGCTGTGTTCCGTTGGGATAAACGCGGTACAGGGCGCAGTGGCAACGGCGCAAATGGCTCAGTCGAAGTTGATACACTCCGTGCCTATGAACAGGCGATTAAACTGCCTAGTGTCGACTCATCGCGCATTATCATCTTTGCTCAGAGTGAAGGTACGCTACTCCTGCAACAAGAGTATAAACACCTCAAACAGTCTCAAAAACCATTGGGTATCATCCTTGCTAGTAACATGCTTGATGAAAAAGCAGTGCTAGCACTTGATGCACCTCTGCATATTATTGTCAGTAAAAATGATTGGAATGACTGGCGCATCTATGCCGAAAAAGCCTCTGATACCCAAGCCGAAAAATATGGTCATGAGCCATCGTTCTATGTGGCTACCAACACCAATCGTTTGTTGATGTACACCAGTGGCAATACCTTTCACAAAGCAACAGAAACCAGTATCAAGCATTGGCTGACGAACACATGTCAAATTTCGTAGTTGATTTCACAGGTAAGTCTGCCATTGTCACAGGTGCAGGGTCGGGAATTGGTCGTGCTGTCGCAGAAGCCCTTGTCAATGCAGGAGCGAATGTTGCGCTCAATGACCTCAATCCTGACCGTGTCGAAACAGTCACAGACGCTCTGATTGCAAATGGTGGCAATGCCGTCGGCTTTCATGGCGATGTTGCCAATCGCTTCCAAGTTTCCGCGTTAATAGAACGCGCACGCGATGCTCATGGCAAGATTGATTTCATGGTCAATACAGCAGGTATCTTCAAAGCTGAACCATTGGCTAAGATAGATGAATGGGATTGGCGTAGACAAGTCGAAGTGAACCTGACAGGCACATTTTTCTGCACACAGTTAATGAGTCGTGTGATGGTCGATGAAGGTGGTGGCGCAATTGTCAATCTTGCAAGTACCGCAGGACACCCTAATCCCATCACAGAAGGCATTGGTTATGTGAGTAGCAAAGCAGCGATTATAGGTTTGACGAAACAAGCTGCTCAAGAACTTGCTCCACACAATGTGCGTGTTAATGCTGTTTGCCCTGCTCATATCGATACACCTGATATGCCAGCTAGCGATGCACCCCCAAACGCCATGCAACGACTTGGCACAAGCACTGATGTTGCAAACGTTATTTTATTTTTGCTGAGTGATGCTGCTCAATTCATCACAGGGCAAGCGATTAATGTCGATGGTGGTGAGAGTTATGTTTAGTCATCACTTACAACAGAAAATACGCGAAGATTTGAGTTTGGCATCGTAATTACACATTAGAATGATGCACAGAGCATTTCAGCAGGTCAGCATTTCAGGAAAACCACTCAATCTTTCTGACTAGCTGAGACGCTGACTAATTTATCAATTCAGAGTCTCTTTAGCATTGTTATTTTGTAATTAGCTTTCGCTTGTACATTTTCGCCATCTAATAGGGTCAATTGCCTTTGAGAAATTTTATCAAACGGTTAGCGATTGATTTTAGACGACTTTCTTGTGGTGGCGATAGGTCGCCATCATAACGGTCATGGAAGGTTTCATCCCCCATTGCCCATGGCTCACCTTCTGCACCAATTGCTAGTACGCGATTTTCAGGAATAAGAACGGGCTTATCGTGTTCTAGCCCTTGTACATAGACATCACTATCCAGTGACTTCGCCCATACACCAACTGATTTGTAGTAGGGTTTGCAGCCGATGTTCAGCAATTGTCGTTGAGCAAGAGTTGGTTGGAAGTTTTCATCCCAATCAGCGTATGTTGTATCAAAAATATGCGGTTTTACCGACCAATGGTCATATTGCGAGACATCATCGAATTGTTGCCCTTCAGTGTTATAACAAATCATATCCCCAGCAAGAGCCGTTAAAACACCGCCCCAACTTGTATCAATCTGCAAAGGAGATTCACTTGCTGGTAGAGACCGTGCCATCACGATTTGCTTTTTACGCGAGAATCGTTTGAAGCCTTCTTGTTTGAGTTCTTCTTCCGTGCGTTGCTTTTGACGAATCACACCTGACATGATTGCAACTCCTACAGTGGTCGTTAGCAATAGCATACGCCAAAAATGTGTTTAATGGTCATCACAGTCTTGTAAATGTCATTAGAATTTTACAACCTACGGCATAT
>JBCCSC010000034.1:0-80477 GCA_039200705.1 Chloroflexota bacterium | reverse complement strand
TCTCGTTTCCATGCTTTTATGATAGCGTCCGTGCGAATGTGATGCTACCTTTTCAACAGACAACACATTCAGCACGAACTGATTACTGAAAGTCGCCGCCTAAAGGCGGGGGTTTTAGACCCCGTTTACAGACAATAAAGGATTGACATATGACGCGCCCTAAATGCAAATCAGAACTCATCCAATTAACACAAGACAATTATGATGCTCTTCAAAAAGAAATTGCTTCAATCACATTGAGGAGATGATTGATAGTGGCACTGTAGGTGATTGGTCTGTCAAAGACGTTCTGGCACATTTAACTGCATGGCAACAGATGACTCTTAAGTGGTATCGCCTAGGATTAGAGGGAAAAACACCCGTCACACCCTCTACGAAGCATACGTGGCGTGAAATTCCTGCACTCAATCAGGAAATCTATGAAATACATCACCAGCAACCACTAGATGATGTCAAAATCGCTTTTGAAATGTCTCATAGAGAAATTCTCAATGTCATGGAAACGATCTCAAGCGATAACTTTTTCATGCCAAAAGTATACAAATGGACAAAGTCAACAACGCTCGGGTCATATTTTACATCAGCAACTTCTAGCCACTACAATTGGGCACTTAAGGAAATTCGTCGTGGTCTAAAATGGAAACATAATCAAAATAAGCAAATTGAATAGGTATTTGAAGAAATAAAGAAATAGTGACTACGTTGACAGATTGTGTACTTCTTGAATGCTTTAGCTTATGGTAAAGAATTCCATACTCGTCGCGCAGTCGTCACTTATCTTCCTCGTAATGAGAAATGCTCTTACAATAATGTAGGAGCATTTTTTGTGCACGCAGTTTACGCAGTTTTTAGCATCGTATATCATCAGCACGAGTAGCGATACTCTGTACTCGTAGAAACTCATCTACGTAAAGATTAGCTATATCTGTATCGCGGATGATAAGTACATTTTCATCATTACTTTCGACAGCATTGTTGCTGTAATTGAATGAGCCTGTAATTACTGTTGAGTCATCAATGATGAACACCTTATGATGTAAAATACCATTGTTGCCGTCTTGACGAACATCTAAACCTGCACACTGCAAGCGTCGGAGTTCAGAAAATGTTGTTTCACTACCGACTGTCTCAAACACACCTTCTACATCCACGCCGACATCAGCACGCGCTAAAAGAGCTTGTCCTAGATCATCGCGTGTAAAAGAAAAAGTCATGAAGCGAATGGTAGATTGTGCGCCACTAATTTCGTTAAGTAGAACATCAATCACTTCATTTTCACTAGCAAAATGAATTTGAATAGGAACACCATCCTGGGTGAAATCCCCTGAGTTACTATCATCTGAGCGTGGTCCAAATTCGCCACGTTCAAACATTTCATCAAATTCGGCTTGATACACTTCCACTGCACGACGCGAGCGCAGAGAAATCACGTTGTTATTATTCCGATAAACACCATTGCTTGTGTAATTCATTGACCCTAGCCAGACGGTGATGCCATCCATAATCATGAATTTGTTGTGCATCAGGGCACTACGGTCATCAGAAATAATTGGAATATCTTCTAATTCAAGGTCAATGATGGTCGTATCATCATCTTCAAAACCATGCTCATCATCTGTGACAATCCGAACCTGTACCCCTCGGTTATGAGCATCAATAATGGCTTCGGTGATAACTTCGTTATTTAATTCAAAAGCAGCAATATCAAGTGTATTGCGGACGTTATCAATGGCAGCAGCAAGGCGAATATCGACTCCGTTAACATATTGTGAGCGGTCTCGCGTATTAGCTGGTGTTGTAAAATAGACTTGCCAAAAATCACCTTGGTATCCATAACCCAGTGGAATGTCAATCTCTGTAAAATCACCTGTCGAAACACGTGGCGCAGGAAGGTTGACAGTTGTGGTTGGGGTATCTGTGATGCCTAATAAATCAACACCTGTCACAGCGTAAATGATAAAGCCAAGTACAATCACGATAATGCCAATAATTAAACTAGGTCCTGAGTTTTTACTGTTACTCTTCGCCATAAGAATATGTGTCTCCAGAATCGTACAGGTTATTATCCTGAGTTATACTATGCTCGTTAGGATTTTCCAACTCATCAAATGATACTTCATGATTAGCATTATCGCCTGACAATACTTCATCTTCTGGCGACACCATCTCATTTTGTAAATCAATTGTTTCAGAAGGTGATACTTCATCATGAGCAGATGAGTTAACTTGCCACATGGGAGTATCAGGATGGTGTGAATTAGCTATATTTTGGCTCTCATCAGGATATGAAGGCGTATCAGTCGGTGAAATAGCACTTTGCGTTGTATCTCGCTCGGCTGTTGGAGCTAATACTGCTAGCACGGCATTGAGACTAGAAGCCATATCTGCTTTATCATCGGGTAAAACATCCATGAACGTATCTTCTGTGATATTTACCCAACCGAGAGGTTCTAAATATTTGACAAACTTACTGATATATTCTCGCTGACCATCTGCCTCATTAAATTCGCGTTGCCCAACAAAGCGATTAATATTTTTGAGTAACTGTCTCAGAAAGCGTCCTTTTTTCTCAAATTCATCAGGATATTCTTGTGCTAGACGTTCAACTTGTGACTCGCCCCATTCCAATAATACTTTTGCTTCACTATCATTCAAATCATCTCGGAGCGATGCCGATTCGTATAGACGTTCTTTTTCTGATGCAATTGCTTCTTGGGCAACCATTTATCTCTCCCAAATTATTAGATATGTGTGTCACAAGTACAGCAAATACAGGCTGATGCTTCATCAGGTGGGATATAGCCATCATTTCCAAGACGTAAGCCTGATGCAGTCACGAATTGTTCCATATAGGCGTATAAATTATCACCTGGGCAGAGTGTTTGCCGATTGAATTCGCGGTGTGATGCAATATGTGTTGGGGCAAAATAATCAGTCGCCCAACGAATTAATGATAATGTGCTATTCAATTGTGCCACTGTGGGTGATTGTGTCATGAAATTGCCAAGCAAACAAATACCCAAACTCCCTGTATTGTATGAACCAACATGTGTTCCTCGTACTTGCCAGTCACGCCCCTCGTAGATTAAGCCGTTTTGTCCAATTAAAAAGTGATAGGCGAGGTCAGCCCATCCACGATTACCTCGATGGACACGTTGAATTTCTTGCAAGGTATCGAGGTCATTAGCTTCATAAAATGCTGCATGGTGGATAATGATTGTTTGATACATATTGTGTCTATCTACATCATAAACACGCCAACCGACTGGATTATCAGCACTATAGAAACCATTCTCGTTACGGGCATCATGATTTGGCGGTAATGCACCCCATGAGGCGCGACTAATAATAGGGGGTTGAGGGATTATGGGACGTGAGTCAGTTGCTAACGCTGTGACGAGAGATTGGGTTGGACTTGTATCAGGTGATTGGTTCAGCCACCATAATCCCAATAGCGCACTTGCACTACAAGCACAGGCAATTGTACCAGCACCGACTAAACCCACACCCATTAATATTTCACGGCGTGAATATTTTTTACTCAATGGACTGTCCTACAATTCAACATATAAGCATTATAAGCATAAACCAATAATCAACATATCGGAATGAATATAACTTCAATCCCAAATGCGTTTGATTGCCCACGATGCCATTTCAGAAACGTGTTCATCATCATGTGCTGCGAGGGATTGCAATGTTGGCTTTGAACGACTGTCTGCTAGGTTACCGAGAATTTCACAAATTTCGATTAACAAGTCCGAATCGTTTGTTTTGGAAACAACTTCAATGAGTGCATCAACCGCAACACGCCCTACTTTACCGAGGCTCTGTTTCGCAAAATAACGTACATTGTAATCATCATCATATAGAAACGCTTCAACAAGTGCATTTGCTGAATCATCGCTAGCAATCTCGCCAAGTGCTTCGGCAGCATGAGACCGAACTGAAGCATCGCTATCTTTAAGTGCTGTGTGCAACCCAGATACACCTGCTGAATCACCAAGATGCCCTATCGAATCGGCGGCTGTTCGGCGCACGATAGCATCCTCATCAGTGATGAGCTTCAATAATGTCGGCAATACAAGTTCAGTTTCTTCGCGTGTTCCGAGGGCTTCTGCTACACGAACCCTAACAACACTTTCAGCGTCGTCGCTTGCATCAATTAAGGGTTGAATAACGATTGCTTGTTTATCACGCCCTAGTTTAAAGGCAGCATAGAGACGTTCATCAGGGTCTGGGCTATGTTTTAGTTGCCAGATAAAATCATCCGTTGTGAAATCATCACTCATGATGCCCTCAATTCGTCTGTATCTAAAATAATAGTCACAGGTCCGTGATTGTGTATTTCAACGTGCATGGTTGCCCCGAAAACTCCTGTTTCGATGTGTTGCACGCCTTCACGTTTGAGACACTCAGCATAATAATCGACAAGTGGCGCAGCAATATCTGGTGCGGCAGCATCGGTGAAGCTAGGACGACGACCTTTGCGTGCATCAGCGTACAATGTAAATTGTGAAATTACGAGAATACTCACACCAGCATCAAGACCACTGATATTCATTTTACCGTTTTCGTCTTCAAAGACACGTAGATGGGCTGTTTTTTTGGCGAGGAGTTCAGCATCAGCTTTTGTATCCTCATGAGTCACGCCTACTAATGCAACATAACCCTCTTCAATCGCTCCGACAATTTCTTCATCTACCGAGACAGACCCTTTTGTAACTCGCTGTAAAACAACTCGCATATTGTTCCTCATCTTGTGTAATGATACGATTCAGTTTCAAATTCGATTGTATGTAATTTTTTTCGCAACTTAAGTGTCAAAAAATCGTCGCTTGCTATACACTAGAACAATGATTGTATTCATCTTCATTTGAAGGTAGGTTTTATGTCGTCATTTCTAATCAAAGAACGTGAACAAGCAGGTTGGCGTTTTTTGGTGTTATGGCTTCTTGCATCAGGTTTAGGATTTGGCTTGGGAGCAACTATTGAATTATTAGTTGTCGAGCATTTGACATTTTATCTGGCTATTCCTTTGTGTGCCTTTGCCCAAGCGCATGTTATCAACCGACACATTTCGATTTATCTTCCTTGGTTTGTGGGAACAACTATCTTCTGGTTGATTGGACTCGCTGTTAGTGCGCGTGTTTTGAGTATCATGATGCCAACAGACACACTATTGTTGCAAACATCATTTTTCATGATTATATCAGCGATTGCAGGTCTGCTGGCAGGGATTCCACAATGGGTTTTCATGCGAGATTGGTTACCCATCGGTATTTGGTGGCTTATAGTGAGTGCAGTGAGTTATGCTGTGTTTTTTATCCCAGGACTGATAATGGGTTTAATTCTTGTGCGTTTGATTACTGCCGATAAAATTAACATGGAGAAACGACATTATAGAGTCTCTGGTAAATTAGATAACATCAAAGTAAGCACCTGAATTCACCCATATATCCCAAATTAAACCCCTGATAACCCAAATATAGAGTCGCATATCCCAAAATCAATTGTGCCAATCCCTTGCGATGAAGCCATCCATGCGTACAATAGACACCTAATCTGCCCCTACTATTGAATGGGATTCGCACGTATGGCTGATAGCCTCTTCGATAAACGATACCGCTATGATTTTATCTATCCTCGCGGACGCAGTGGCGAAACGCTACGTGCTGTAGATATTCAAAACAATGACCGTCCTGTTGTCATCAAGCGTCCTGCCCCAAATGATGCGCCTCCCATGCGTGCAGGACAAGAAGTCAGCATCAATAACGAGCGACGTGCATTACAAGCTTTATCAGGTCATCCTGTTCTCACAGAATTATTAGATCAAGGACAATTTTTCGTCGGTGGAATGCCCCATCAGTATATCGTTATGGAACGGGCGCAAGGCAGTATCATTGGTGATGAGGTCATTCAACTTAATGCGAATGGTGAACGCTTACCCGAACTTGAAACACTCGTCATCATTGACCAATTATTAGATTTGCTTTACAACGCTCATAGTAAAGATATTGTTTACAATGATGTCGATGCAAAGCATTTATTTTGGAATCGAGAAGCATATGAATTAAATGTCATTGATTGGGGTAATGCTGTTTTCCTTGAAGGGGACGAGATTACTCAGCAAGGGATTAGTCGCCAAACGGATATTTATCAAGTTGGTGAATTACTGTACTTCATCATGACAGGCGGGCGACGCGCAGAAGTTCCGCGTGATGCTGATGCTGATTTTGCGATTGATTTTGGCGACGACCAGCGACGGGTACATTCTAAGTTACAAGAAATCATCAGCAAAGCCTTGCATCCAAATAGTCGTCTACGGTATTCAAATCTTATCGCATTGCGGTCAGATTTAAGTCATTATCGCGCACCGATTGAACGTGAGCGCAACGCGGCTGTTGCGAGTATCAGCAATAAACTCAAAAATAAATCGCTCCCAATGTCCGAATTGAGAATATTACAGACAAGTATTGAACCCCTTCATCAGCAAGACCCTGGTTATCCACCGACATATGAGGCGTATATTATCATCGCAGACCGTCTGCGCGATTTAGCTGTTGAAGCGGATTTAGATGCTTTACGTATTTACATGGAGAATGGCAATTGGCATCGGTCAGCCGACCTCATCCCTGATTTACGTGAGAAAGCAGGGACACGCATCGGCGATTTGAGTAATGTTTTTCTCGATATTTGTATGATACTGATCGAATCGAATATACAGTCTGCGCCAGAACCCATTCAGCAGGCTATAGCTCAGTTATTTGATGGTCAGAGCAATGGTGCTGCTCTCACATTATTGGCTGATGTGGCTAATGATGAGCAACGGGTCTTACAGTGGCGCATCGCAGAGCGCATTAGTGCTCATATGCCTGAAGTGTTGCTCCTACGTCCGAATCTGTATCGTATCAACACAGCACTCCAGCAGATAGCGAATGACGACTATGATGTCAGCGAAATGCAACATTATCTGCATGATATTGAACACAAGTTAACTCAGATTGCTAATGGAAACCTTGATTTAGCTTTTCTGCGCGATAGTTATCGTGCTGTTGTTGAGATGCTCACCGCCCTCAATCCACTCTTACAGACTTTTGCAGCACAACATCAACTATCAAGCCGTCGCGTCCCTATTAACTCCTTAGAGCGTGCGCTTAGTGCGTCTATGGCACTTGCTGATAATATGCACGTCGTTGGTAAACAAGCGACACAAACGCGCGACGCGCTTCATGCCCTAGAGGTCAGCCATGCGATTGATTCGACCAACCCTATCTGGGGAGACCTTGATGATTTATTACAACGGCTGTACGAACGCTTACAATCGAGCCAAACCTATATCCCTGCCGCAGATGGTAGCGATTTAAGTGAATGGCTCACAACAACCCAAAACAAGTTACAACCTTTTGAAGAGCGTCTCTTCGATGACATGCTGGCAAAAATGGTTGATGATTTGGGCAGAGCATCCGAAGCATGGGCGACATATCAAGACGTTATCTTGCTTGGTAATCGTATAGAGACACTACAAGCTCTCGAAACAGCAACTCGTGCTGTTAGCACAGTGAGTCCTGCCTTAAGTCAATGGTTTCGCCAACTACGGACTGTTGTCGAAGGCGCAAATTATATTGAACGTCATGCCCTGCCTGGTGGTTTGGGACGCTTGCTTGCTGATGGTTGGTCAGCGTATGACCGTGGACGTTTGGCAGATGCAGAGCGATTAGGTCAACAAGCCTACGAAATTGCACGCAATGACACAGCACAAGTCGTGGCGCGTCGTTTACAAGATTTGAGCAAAATGACACGCGACTGGGTTGAGCGATATGGTGTTGACAATCAATCGCGCTCACGCGTGATGCTCGATGCGACACAAAATCTATTCACCGAGCAAGAAACGGCAATGCGCGTCGAATTTGAAGGGCACATGCGGAGTAATGAGACTTACCTCAAAGTGATGGGCAAAGGACTCGTCACACCAATGGCAAATCTAAGTACGGCTGGTGTACGAACGTTATTTTTCTTCTACTTGCTCCAAGGAACGCTGGATGCTCACGATGGTTTATTGGATGATGGCGAATTTTGGCGAGATGCAGCCATCAAGACGCTTGGTGAGGGTGGACAACGGCATGTTGCAGTACGGACACTCGATGACTACATTATCAAGCAACGTGACCTCATTGAAGCACAACGTCTCTTCTCGCGTGTTAATGGTAAGCAAATTCTGCCTGAATTAGCGATAACACGCAATCAATTAGAGAATAACGCGCAAGCCAAAGCGATTGCACCAGCGATTCAAAGTCTACGGGATATTGAGGTCGCATTACGCTCATGGGCAGATGGACATTTCCGCGATGCAGGTCTCAAATTGGAAGAAGCGATACATGGTGTTGATGATGTCGAAAAGTCAGTCATCTTGGATTTGAGTGGCTTACGGGCATGGGTCATGGATATGATGGAACATGCCGCGACTTTGACCGTTCGCGCCCGTGATTTACGTGAATTGATTGAGCAACGTCCTGATGCACCTGATGATACCATTGAAGAAATACTAGGTAGTCAGGTCACGATAACAGATCAACTTTTAGGGTCAGATTATACAGCGACCTTACGCCAATGGTATGATACTTACGTTCAATTCACAGAGATTTACTTATCACCAGACCGTCGTAGCCCGCGACTTGAACAACTCAATGAATTTTTCCGCGCACTTTTTATTGACCAACATCCAACTTATCCATTATTCCGTCATTGGTATGCTATCTTAGAGGCAAAGTCTGAATTTGCAGCCCCAATCACCAATGACCCAACGCCTCAAGAACAAGATGAGGATGAGATTGCTGAAATCGTCTATCGTGACCGTAGTGAAGCAGTTCGTACTGATGTTGCGCCACCTGCGAATAGTAGCAATATCGGACGAATTATCTTATTCGGTGGGGCATCCATTGTTGCATTACTTGTGATTGGATTTGTAGGCTTTAATTTACTCAATGGCGATGATACACCTGAAATTGCATTGACAATCAGTGCCACGCCCAATGAGGAAACGCAAGTTGCCATTGTGAATGCGACAGAGACCCAGATTGCTGATGATAGCCTTGTCGCTAGTCAGACTGCCGTTGCACTTGCACCAACTGTTGATGAGCCAACTATCACGCGCGAAGTCACGCCAACTATCATCCCAACAGAAGCAGGGGAACGTGTCATTTCACTCGATACAAGTACACCAACGCCCACAGAAACCGAGACATCCACACCTACACCAACGATTCCGACAAATACACCAACAGCGACTTTGACACCAACATTAACATCCACCTCACCTCCACCATCCTCAACACCGTTACCTGAAGGCGGCGTTCGTGGCGAGGCAGATTTGTTGGCACTTTTTAATCGCACAACCGAGTTACCATTTAATCCACAGACGTTTTTCGCTGTTGAAGGCGGTTATCAACTTGAGACGGATGCTGATGGCTTAGCTGGTCAGGTTCAGATTGTACCGTCGGCAGATTTTCTCAATGAATCTTATGGCAATAATGCGCCAAGTCGCATCACAAGTGTAGAAGCAGATATTTCTTTGTTAACATTTGACCCTGCTCTGATAGATGACGAACAAGGCGGTGTATTTTTTAGTCTGAGCCTCGAAAGTGCAGATAGTGGTAATAATATTGGTCTGCAAATTGAAGCATTAGATACCACGAACTCAATTGGAATTTCGAGTATTGAAAATAATACACTTACCCGCTTGCGTACCCGTTCTGTTGGGACGATTGTGGTGAGGTTACGAATTGACCGAAATATCGACACAGGTAACGTTATCTTATTTGTAAATGATGAGCAATTATTATCTGAAGAGAACTTTTTTGCGCCAGATGATGCGATTATTCCTGTGCTGAGTGTACGTGATGGTGGTGTTAACATACGCATCGCCGATTGGCGTATACGCCTAAATTAAAACATCAATAGTTCACAATCCAATCCTAATTTATAATCTAAGTTGTGAAGCATTCTATTTTGGTTTGCCTTGAGAGCGTATGCGTCTGAAAATCTTATGACTAATTCTGGACAAAGTACCCATCCATATCGCATTCTCGTTATCGAAGATGATGTCATGCTAGGTGAAGTCATCCGCGATGCCCTTAAAGAGTCTTATATCGTTACACTGCTTGAAGAAGGTAGCCGTGTGGTAGATATACTCCGTAATGAACCTTTCGATTTGGTCTTGCTCGATATTATGCTACCTGATGTTCATGGCTTAGATTTACTCCAAGGTATCCGTGAAGATCATTCTGCTGATGACCTTGTTGTTATTATCATGAGTGCGCTTGATGATGCCAATACAATTGTTGATGGTTTTGAATATGGTGCGAACGATTACATTGTTAAACCTGTAGAATTATCTGTGATGTTTGCACGCATTAGCACACAATTACGCTTGTTAGAATTGCAACGTGAGCGCAAAGACTATATTGAGCATTTAGAGCGTGGTGAATTGCTACGGAAACAATTGAACCAAATTGCATCACATGACCTGAAAAATCCCATTAACAATTTACGCATTGCAGAGGGATTATTGCGCGAAGAGCTTTCAAAGTCTAAAAATTTACGTCTAATCTTGAATACCATTGATGTATCGCTTGATATGATGGAGCAAATTGTTGAATCCTTCCTTGATGTCGTCGCTATCCAGACCAATAGCATTGCCCTCAAAACTGATTACGTTCTGATGCAAGATGTCATCAATAATGCTTTAGCACAATATGAGCTAGCAGCGGATAAAAAGAATATCACAATGATGATTGGTTCATCTGATGGTATTGTTTTAGCTGATTCAGGACGAATGGCACAAATAGCAGGCAATCTTGTCAGCAATGCAGTTAAGTACAGTCCGCGTGGGTCTAATGTGCATGTATGGAGTGAAATCATAGGCGATGTTGTCCGCCTGAGTGTCGCTGACTCAGGGAAAGGTGTTCCTGAATCTGAACGGCACTTACTATTCACAGAGTTTGGTCAATTAAGCACACGTCCGACAGGTGGCGAAGGTAGTACAGGATTGGGCTTATGGATTGTCAAACATCTCATCGAATTACAAAACGGCATTGCTGGTGTGGACTTTCCTGATACGGGAGGGTCTATTTTCTGGATTGAATTACCATTGGCTAATCCAAACGCATAATCTATTTCTGTCCCATCTAAAAGCTGATTATTTTATGGTCAGTTTTTTGTTGCCTACCCAAATGGATAGGAACAGCCTCTCTATTGTGCTAATGTCGTTTACTCTTATTTCGTGGGATAATAAATCCAGAATGAGATGAGAGGAAAATTCAATGTCAGCACTTAAAGACTTATCAGATGCAATGGCAACAGCCGTCGAAAGTGTCGGAGCATCTATTGTACAAGTCAATGCTCGTCGTCGCTTACCAGCAACAGGTATCATCTGGTCAGAAGATGGTGTGATTGTTACGACTAATCACGTTGTCGAACGTGATGAGAATATCACCATTACCCTCAGTGATGGCACAAGCCATGATGCGACCTTGATTGGACGTGACCCACAAAACGACCTTGCAGTTTTGCAGGTCAATGCAGAATTAACTCCTGCAACTTGGGGAGATAACGACAGCCTCAAAGTTGGCAATCTCGTCTTAGCACTTGGACGACCCAGTGAACAAGTTCAAGCCACATTGGGTGTCGTCAGTGCCTTGATGAGTAGCCCGGTACAAAGTCAACGCGAGGAACGTCGCCGTCGTCGTAAACGTGGTGGTCGTCGTATGTCACAAGTTCTGGTCGATGGCTACATCCAAACCGATGTTGTGATGTACCCTGGTTTTAGTGGTGGTCCTCTGGTTGCAGCCGATAGCATTGTTCATGGTATCAATACCTCTGGCTTTGGACGTGGCGTTAGCGTCACTGTTCCTGTGGCAACCATCCGCAACACAGTCAACACATTGCGTCAACATGGCAAAATGAAGCAAGGTTATCTCGGAGTCGGTGTGCAACCTGCACGTTTGCCTGACACAATTACCGAAGAGCTAGACCAAGAAACTGGCTTACTGGTTGTCTCTGTCGAAGCAGATAGTCCAGCAAGTCAAGCAGGGCTTTATGTTGGTGATATTCTTGTTGCGCTGGATGATGAGCCAGTTGAACAACTCGATGAATTGTTGGCATTGCTAGCAGGTGAACGAGTTGGAAAGAGTGTCACTGTACAAATTGTTCGCGGTGGTGCATTACAAGATGTATCCGTGACAATTGGTGAACGAAGCTAAAAATACAATGATAAGGACAATCCATACCTAGATTGTCCTTAATATGATTACAAATGTGGATTGGAGATTAATTTATGTCCACAATATGGCAAGATGTAAATGATGCAGCATCCGAAGCAGTCCTAACTGTGCGACAAAGTCTTGTACAAATCCAGAGTGATGAAGGCAATATCGGTGCAGGTACAATTTGGCATAGCGATGGCTTAATCGTCACGAATGCTCATGTCGTCATAGAACGCAATCAAGCACGTAAGGTACGGGTTGTATTGCAAAATGGCGAGCAATATCCAGCAGAGATTCTCGTGGCAGACCAAACGCTTGATATTGCAGCACTCGCTATCCAAGCAAGGGACTTACCAACAATTGCATTGGGGTCTTCTGACACATTACAATCTGGCGAGTGGTTGATGGCAATTGGTCATCCTTGGGGCGTATTAGATGCTCTGACCGCAGGAGTCGTCATTGGGACAGGTGAAAATTTACCTGAATTACGCGACAAACGCGATTGGATTGCCTTGGATATGAAAATGCGTCCTGGTCATTCAGGAGGTCCATTGTTCAACCAAGCAGGGGAAATTGTCGGCATCAATACGATGATACAAGGTCCTCAAGTGAGTTTTGCTGTTCCAGTTGATATCGTCAAGCAATTCTTAGCCAATACAATTGGTGATTATAAATCTCAAATACCTTCGCAACCTCTGCCTGATACAAGTCATGTTGCTATCGTATGACGTAATCACATCGAAACCCCGATGAGATAATATGAGCCAGCAGAATCAATCGTCTGTTGGCTGTTTTTTTATCTAGTTTTACAGATTATTCCCAAGTCACGAGATACACACAAGGTGCATCATGACCTTTTCTTTGATTACGTATTACTGTATTTTGGTATTTTACAGCTACATGTTTTCCCTGACCTGCAAAACGACGAGCCATTGCATATAGAATGCCGTATTCTAAGTCAGTCGGAAATGGTGTTGTTGAAGTACATGTGGCTGATTTTTCATCAATCTCAACTTGCCATCCACCATAAGCATCTCTGTTGTTAAGCTTGTAATAAGCATCCATCGAAAGTAAGGCTTTTTCGATATTGTCAATATCTGGTGGAAACTGGGCTTCATCTAAAATTTTCATTCCAATAGAAACAAGATCTGACATAACGCTGCTGTCATCAGCTTCCAAATCATTGTAAACGTTAAGATAATCCTGTTGTGGATACCATTTGTCAGACTCGACATTTGCAAGATTATTTTTTTCTAAAATAGGTTCTACCCTAGAACCCATAGCAGCAAAAACAGATTTGATTGATGCACCGAGACTTTGATTATGTGAGTCACTTGATACATAACGCATTTTACAATACCTTTTTCGAGTAAATAGTCACTCAAAAATGTAGCATAGAAATAATATTTTTAGCATAAAGATATAGACACTTGTAAAATTATATAGTTTTAAGAGGCTAGGAGAGATTCGTGAAAGTTGAAGCCATTCTTGAGCAATTTGAGACACTCATTGGACAAGAAATTGACATTGAAGGATATATCATCGTACTGGAAGAGGCTAAGACTCGGATTTGCTATCTTTCATCAGCCGAAGAGATTACCGAAAAAGACCAGCAACAAATCTTGATTGACCATAGTGTGGCTGAACTCAAAACAATGATTCGTCCGTTGCCGATGATGCAATTGATGTATCGTGGCGTGATGACCAATCCACCCTATTTTCAACGTTTTCAAGCCAATTTACGAGCGACTATTGCTCAAACAGATGATGGGCATGCTCTGATAAAGCAAATCACAGCAATTCATCTCAATATTCCGTATACGGGGAAAACGAGTGAGCTTAGCTTATACGATGAATATCCGTATCATGCCAAGATTGATTACACACCCAGCCCTATCGAAGCGCATCAACGAACAGCACGCGCTATCGTTAACACCGAAAAAATTTTGAGGATAGATGATGACGATACACCAGCAGATATTATCGTTCCCAATGAGAATCGTTATGCGCGTCGATTGATACAAGAGATGGTGCAACTATCAGGTTGGCTGGAAAGTATTCCATCAAAAAATAATATCATGCAATATTTGTTATTCATGACCACTTCGTTGAGAGCATCTATGGTGGCTGTCGGACCATTACGAGAAGAAACCAGTGTACTGATTCCCCCAAGTGAGCTTTATATGCTCATCAAAGCTCATATCAGTCGATACCCTGAGCAAGCAATTCGACAATCCGTCGATATAATTGGGAAGGTCGATTATATTCCTGATGAGCGCATTCCTGAGATTGGCGAAAAATCACCGAAGTTACAATTCACTCAAATTACACGCATTATCATCCGCGACACGGATTATCTGTGGTGAGTATTAGAATGTATCTAGCGCAACTGCATTTTGTAAATCATTAGCAAGGCGTGTCAAGTTCGTTGAGACTGTTTCGACTGTGCGTGTGCTAGCGAGATTCTGACGTGTAATCAATTGGATGCGATCCATACTGATAGCAATATCTTCCATCCCTGTAGATTGTTGACGAATGATATTGTAAATGTCATTGATAGCATCGCGCGATTCTTTAACATTGCCTGCAAGTTGAACAATCACGTCATTTGCTTCTTGCGTTTTACCAATCCCTGCTTCTACATTTTCGATACCTGTTTTGGTCGCTTCAACAGTATCTTTCATGGATTTTTTAATTTCACCCAGAATCAGACGCACGGCTGTTGCTGATTGTGTCGATTGACTGGCTAATTCGCGCACTTCATCAGCGACGACTGCAAAACCGCGCCCATGAATACCTGCACGCGCTGCCTCAATGGAGGCATTGAGTGCTAATAAATTGGATTGTGTGGCAATCTCACTCACAGAGGTGATGATGTCATCGATACGACGGGTGTGGGTTGCTAGGGTGACAATTGTGCTACCAATCGCTTCGACCTGTTGACGAATATCGCGCATACTATCGAGTGTTTGTTGCAATGCGTGTTGCCCTGTTTCCGAAATATCGGCTGCGGTTTGCGATGATTGAGTGATGTATCGTACTTGTTCGCTGATACGCTCTGACAAATCAAGAAATTGGTCAAGCATCGTATTGGCGTTACCTATTACCTCAACTTGTTCTTGTGCGCTCGTTGATTGTTGTGCTGTGACATCATTGATAGCATGAGTCGCACGCACTAAGCCATCGACTGTCACCGTCATACTATCAGCCATTGCACCAATGCTTGTTGGGTTTTCATCTATATGAGGTTCACTGGTGATGATTTGTCTCAAATCGCGTTGTTTTGTGTAAATGCCGATAGCCCCTAAAATCGTATAGGGAATACAAGCAATCAGTAACCATAAGCTACCTGTCGTGGGATACAAAACAATGAGTAAAATGGCGGTGGCTAAAGCCAACAAACTCGTGGAATCGGCAATTGTATCTGTTAAACGTCTCAGTAAAGTCTGCATACTGTTTATCTCTAATCAATCTATTCACTACAAGCATAAAAGCCAACAGACGAACTCACAACTGTCCGCCTGTTAGGAAATAGTCAGCATTTCGTATTCAATTATTGTGTAACTTCAATGACAGCAACACCGTTACCATTCAAGTTACTATCAAACCCATAGACACCGATTGGGAATGAGTAAAATATAGTGCCACTATCACTTGTTTGTGTTTGGACATTGGTGCTGAGTGCTGTCCCTGTTGCAAAGCCGATGATATCGTACCACAAGCCACCTGTTGCCAATTGTGTGTAGAAAACAGATTCAAAAATGGCGTCGGGTGCTTGTTGCCCAGCAGGAGGTGTCACAGGCGGTGTTCCTGTGAAGGTACTCGGCACATAACAAGAATATAAATCACGGTCTAGTTGCACAGCGCAAATTTTTGTTGTGCCGTTGACAGTTGCTTGGAACATGAAGCCATTCACAAATTGTTGAAAGGTTAAGGGCACAAAGTTCGCTGAGGTTGTTGGACAACCAATGCTGGATGGTGGATTGCTAAAGAACCATGACGGTGTACAAGTCGCTTGCAGTGGAACTGTGATGCTACGTAGTAACTCTTCTGTGCCTCGCACGGCTGTTAAGCGATACGTCACAAATGCCCCTGCAGATGGCGTATTGGTTGTGAATGTGCCAACGAGTGTAACATCCAGTGTTTGTAAGATTATTCCGTTACTATCAATCACCTCAAGTCTCGCGCTATCTGCTTGGACTGCCCAACGTAGAATGATAGGTTCACCATTATCTGCTGTTGTTTTATTCGCTTGAAAGTTCTCAATGACAGGTGTATCAGGTGTACGGGTTGGCAATGCTGTAAACGTCGCCGTTGGGAATGGTGTATTGGTTGCTGTTGGCGTTAAGGTATTTGTCGCTGTTTGTGTTGGGATACGGGTGCGCGTTGCTGTATTTGTCGGCGTATGAGTCGCTGTGTTACTCGCTGTTGGCGAGGGTGTATTGGTTTGTGTCGCTGTACTTGTCAGCGACGCGGTTGCTGTTGCTGTATCGCTAGCGGTGGCTGTCGGGAATGTGCGTAATGTTGGCAATGCTTCGGTAGAGGGTTGGCAAGCCGAAACGAGCATGAGTAGAATGATTAACCATAATATTTGATTGAATTTTGACATTCCCGATTCCTTTTAGTAACGGAACGATAAAATTTCACACAAATTGTAAGGCAAATTGTGATATTCTGCATCTCATGTTGTGATAGTCATACAAAATTGAATCGTTTGCTCTTGCTTGTTGTCTGTATGTTCTTGAGTGCATGTGGCACTGTGACACCTGAAACTCTCCCGACACGCGCACGATTACCGACACTGACACCCACACTTGCGCCATCTATCACACCAACGTTAACAGCTACAGCATCCATAACGGCGACCATTACGCCAACTCATTCATCAACTGCTACAATGACTCGTATCATAGAAGCCAGTCCTACAAATACGATTACCACAACGCCACGACCTATCCCAACGATGACAGCAACACCCTTACCTGAAACATTTATCTTCGGTCAATCCGTACAAGGACGAGATTTAGTCGCCTATCGTTATGGTGTTGGGCGATTGGTCATTATGATTATAGGAGGAATCCATGCAGGATTTGAGACGAACACAATTGAGCTTGTGAGTCAATTACAGAATCATTTTCTCAATAATCGCTCGCAGGTTGCATCTGACGTGACATTTATTATCGTTCCGAGTTTGAATCCCGATGGTGAAGCACGCGGACGAATCTTAGAGGGACGTTTCAATGGTAATGGCGTTGACCTCAATCGTAATTGGGATTGTGGCTGGTCAGCAGATGCTCAATTTGGGCAAGGCTTCGTTGATGCAGGTGACACAGCATTTTCTGAGCCTGAATCCACCGCACTCGGTAGCCTCATCCAACGTGTACAACCACAAGCGGTCATTTTTTATCATGCAGCAGCGAATGGTGTTTTTGCTGGTGATTGTGGGGATAATTCAGCGGATTCCGAGACACTTGGCGAACTTTATGGTGAAGCATCGGGTTATCCTTACGGTTCGGACTTTGATGCTTATCCTGTGACGGGAACAGCCCCTGGATGGGTTGATAGTATTGGTATTCCTGCTTTAGATGTGGAGTTAGCGAGTGCTGACCTACCTGAATTTGAACGCAATTTGAGAGCCATCCTCGCAGTGCAAGATTGGGTTATAGAGAACAATCGATAGCAAATGCAGATGGGCGCAGACGACACTACGCCCAATTTACAGCATCGAATACTAGAAGCCAATTAACTCGCTGAGGTCAGCACGACCATTTTGTAAGTTACTAATCGCTTGCATCAACCCCAAACGATTTGAACGCACCTCAGCATCATCAGCATTGACCATGACAGCATCAAAGAAGGTCTTGATAACAGCAACCATAGGCGCAAATGCCGTCAAGAAATCATCAACATTGCTATCATCATTGAGTTGTGATGTTGCTTGTTGATAGGCATCATACAGTGATTTTTCTTCATCAATGGTGAAACGTTCAGGATTAATATCGTGTTTGATGGCTTCGTTACGACTGATGCGGACACAACGTGCAAAGTTATCGAGCGTTTCTTCCCAATTATCTGATTTCACCCATTTATCTAACTCTTGCACACCAATATAAGACGCATAAGGGTTATTAGATTGTTCAGCCAGCACAGCCCGTATAACATCACGTGTCACATCTAGTTCTTCATCAAGCCACACATCAAGGCGACCTGTGATGAATTCTAACAATTGCTTACGTGTTTGTGTATCGAGGTCAATCGGTTCTGCCTGAGAAACCAACTTAATGAGTTGAGTTAAATCAACTGAGATTTCCTTGCCGACTAAAATCTCGACTATCCCTAGAGCAGCACGACGCAAGCCGAAAGGGTCGGAGGTACTGCGTGGTGCAAGCCCTGCCGAAAACAATCCAACGAGGCTATCTAATTTATCAGTTACAGCCAATAAAGTTCCTGCATCGCTGGCTGGAAGTGGACTGCCTGCACTAGTTGGCATCCAATGTTCGAGGATAGCATCGGCTACTGCTTCCGAACGTTCTTCACGTAGCGCATATTCGCGTCCCATGCGTCCTTGTAGACTGGTCATCTCGACGACCATTTGTGTTGCGAGGTCAGCTTTGGCGATTTTCCCTGCTTCTTGGGCAATGGCTAAATCAGCATCACCAATATTGAGTAGTGGTGCTAGCTCTGCGACTAATTCTGCCACACGATTATTCTTCTCTAGCATACTGCCTAATTTTTCATGGTAAACGAGTGTATCCAAACGTGGCAAGTAACTTTCGAGAGGTTTCTTGAGGTCATTATTGAAAAAGTAATCCGCATCACTGAATCGCGCACGAATAACATGCTCATTACCTTTGGCAACTTTATCAAGGTGCTCTTGGTCACCATTTCGCACAGCAATGAAGTGATTGGTCAGATTGCCATTTTCGTCTTCGAGAGCAAAGTAGCGTTGATGTTTCCGCATAACCGTAATTAGAACATCACGCGGTAATGCGAGGTATTTTTCTTCAAAAGTCCCAACGAGTGCCATCGGTGCTTCGACTAGGTTGGTAACCTCATCAAGCAAGGCATCATCGTCTGGGACTGTGCCACCTACTTTATCTGCCAGCCCTGTGATTTGGTCAAGAATGATTTCTCGACGTTCGTCACGATTGAGATAGATATTTTGGTCTGCCATGATACCGATATACATATTGGGGTCTTTAACAGCGAGTTCAGGTGAACCATACGGACGCAATCCACGTGTGGTATTGGAGGCAATGACCCCTGCATATTCAAACGGAATAATAATATTGCCATAAAGTGCGACAATCCAACGAATTGGACGCGAAAACGCCACACCTGAAGCATTCCAGCGCATAGTTTTATCAAACTTGAGGTCAGCGATTAATTTCGGGAAAGCCTCTTGTAGCACCTCTGTGGCTGGTTGACCCTCAACTTTGACTTCCGCTACAACATATTCACCACCGTCAATTTCTTCGACACGCAATTGCGAGACATCTAAGCCTTTACTGCGTGCAAAGCCTTCAGCCGCTTTGGTTGCTTGACCATCACGGAAAGCAGCCGCAGCGGGAGGACCTTTTGCCACAAATTCATCATCAGGCTGACGTGTTGATACTTTCGTAGCACGCAAAACAAGTCGGCGAGGTGTCGCAAATAGGTGTAATTTTTTATACGTGAGGCGTAAGTCTGCAAACATCTGTGGGACGAGTGTACGTAATTGTGATAGAGCAGCATCAACATCTTGTGCTGGCAGTTCTTCAACCCCAATTTCGAGCAACACATCGGCTTCAGTGTCAGGCGATTTTGGTATTGTTGCTTCATATGTTGGTAAATCAACACCCCACTTTGCTAGCATTTTCATGAGGGGATGACCAAGTTCTTCGCGCTTTTCGATGTATGCTGTAGCGACACTGCGCGTCATGCTCTGCATACTACGATAAAATTGAGCGCGTTCTGTTACACCAATTGCTCCGCGTGTGTCTAACACATTGAAGAGATGACTACATTTGAGGACATAATCTAGTGCACTAATGACAGCATCGCCTTCAAGCGCACGTCCAACTTCGCGTTGGTAAATATCATAGACTTTGCGGAGTTCATTAACATCTGCGACTTCAAAATAGTAACGTGAGTGTTCAACCTCTTCATTGAACATAACATCATGATACGTGAGTTCATTCCACCAACTGATGTCCCATGCACTATTTTTATCTTGCAGAGCCAGTACGATGCGTTCAATCCCATAGGTGATTTCGACACAAACGGGGTCAGTCTCTTTACCTGCTACTTGTTGGAAATAAGTAAATTGTGTAATTTCTTGCCCATCTAGCCAGACTTCCCAGCCGAGACCCCATGCTCCCATTGAAGGATGTTGCCAATTGTCCTCGACAAAGCGAATATCGTGTTCGCGTTGGTCAATGCCAAGAGCTTCGAGCGATTGCAAATAGAGTTCTTGAGGATTGCCAGGGTCGGGCTTTAGAATCACTTGATATTGATAATATTTCTGCATTCGATTTGGATTTTCACCGTAGCGTCCATCGTCGGGACGGACACTGGGTTCAACATAGGCAACACGCCAAGGTTCAGGTCCTAATGAGCGCAATAATGTGGCAGGGTTACTTGTCCCTGCACCAACTTGTACATTGTATGGTTCCCAGATGACGCAGCCTTGCGCCGCCCAGAACTCATGAAGTTTCAAAATGGCTTGTTGAAAATTAAGCGGTTGTGCCATATCGCAGTCCTAGTTTGTTATGTATTGGGTCATATTATGTGACGGCGCAGGTATTATAGAGGTCAATGGTTGGGTTGACGAGGGGTGATAGGCATTGAGCTAGTAGCATTTCAGCTTGTCAGCTTTTAGTAATCAACCTAAAGTAATAAATCATGCAAGCAAAATATTTTCATTGGACATATTATGGTAAAAATTTTCATCAGTTACAGTCGAGTTGATATTGAAGCAGTAAAACAGTTCGCAGAATTGCTCGGCTATGGATGTGATGTTTGGTATGACACAGGCATAGTCGGCGGTGAAGACTGGTGGGAACGAATAATCTCCGAAATTGACAAATGCGAATTTTACATTTATCTACTTTCGCGCGATTCAATTGAATCTGAATACTGTGAAAAAGAGCTTAATTATGCTCTTGAGAACAGAAAGCATATTATCCCTGTACGAATCCGAGATAGAACTAGAATTCCTGATGAAATATCTCATTTGCAGTTGATTAATACCTTTGGAGATAAGATGACCGATGGTATGAGTCGGATCTATGGAGCAATTTTGAAGACAAGTAGTAAAGATTTGATTGACAGATACAATCCATTACATCATATGGCTGATAGAAATTTACTTGAGCGTTATCTACCTTTATTAGAGCAAATATCAATAAATAATCTGTTATTTGCTCTTGATGTATTTTATGAAGAAGATTGGAAAAGGGAAAATGAATACGCTAGTTCTTGGAGAACTAATATATTGAGGCTAACATCTCTACAACAAAAATCAAATAGTAGATTTTTTGATGTCAAAATTAACACTTACTTATCAATAATTATCCAATCACTTGAGGGATTATTTGAACAGGTACCTAAAATTACAGATATTGACAAATTTCGGATAGACTATTCAAATTTTGAAAATACTTATAAAGATTTAAAAAAGTATATCAAAATACAATTCCCTGATTTTGATTTCGCTGAAAAAGTTTGATTGATAAATTAGCGTAAATCTCCTCGTCTAAAAGACTATGACTATGCACAAAATGGCGCATATTTTGTAACAATACTCACACACAAGCGTCAGTCGTTGTTCGGGCATATCAATCGAGATGGTGAGATGCTATTGAGTCAGTTCGGCAAAATAGCTCAAAAATGTTGGCAAAGTATTCCAGAACACTTTCCTAATATCGAGTTAGATCAATTTACTATCATGCCAAATCACTTACACGGTATTGTACTATTATCAGAACCCCCACCTGTAACAGACGTAAGGGAGAGGCATGCCTCTCCCTTACACAATCAGCAGCCTTATCATGATGATTACAAAGTTAAGTCAGGGTCTTTAATTGCAATGATTGGGTCTTACAAATCGGTTGTCACGCGCCAAATTAATCTAATTCGAGAAACGAAGTCACCTCCAATTTGGCATCGGTCATTTCATGATCGTATTATCCGCAATGACGTTGAACTTAATAAATTACGTGAGTATACACTTTACAATCCATCGCTATGGGCGAGAGATCGTTATTACAATGAAGCAGATTAAGTTTGAGACTTGAGCATAACAGTGGGCATTGAAATTCCCATGCAAGATTTGTAGCACATACTAGCTCTAATGCTCAAATTATTGCTAAAGGATGTATGTGATGCTACGACGATGGTCTGTATTATTGATATTGCTCTTGCTCCTGATTGCTCCTGCAAGTCAGGCGCAACCAGAACCCGATTTCGATGACTATGAAGTTACATTAGCAAGAATCGCTAGCCTCGGCGCGGATATGGCTCGCTATGGTGCTGGCTCTCGTGGTTATTTTGAAGCACTCGGCGAACATGGTGACCCACTTTACATTGCCCCATTGATTGACATACTGTATTTCTCTTTTGGTAATACAAATGCCACTACAGAACTTTTCGATGCTTTATCCACCCTATCGGGGCAACCATCCACTTTAAATTGGGTTGGCTATCTTGAATGGGCAAGTGAGAATGATATTGCACTCCCACCAGGATATGACCAATTCAAAGGTGACTTGCTTGGTGAATTAATTGACCCACGTTTTGAAGATTTCTTCGTCAATGTTCAAGATGATGCTAATGTCAATTTGGTTGAAGCGGTTTGGGGCGGTGTGCGTGTTGATGGGATTCCATCCTTAGTGAATGCTCGTCAAATTAGCCCTGAAGAAGCGATTATTGAATCTGATTTGTTCCCTCAATTTTGCTCTGGTGAGTGTACTTATCCTGAGTCTGATGAATTTGTTTTTGGAGTCGAAATTGATGGTGATGCACGCGCTTATCCACTTCGCATCTTGAATTGGCATGAGATGTTCAATGATGTCATTGGTCATACGCCTTTATTGGATGCACCTAACGGGGAACAACTCTGTAATTTCCGTGCGCCAACCGTCTTTGATGCACTAGCACGCTCTGGAGATGCGTTTGTGCTGATTAACGGTCAATCGGCTGGATGTGACCACGAAGGGTGGGTCGCTGTTGATGCTGTTGAATGGGTTGATTCAGACTGGGAGACTGTCGCTCAAACATTACCTGATATTGAAGCAGGTGAAGCGGTATTAGACAGAGCGGATGGTATCGAAGGTCGCGTCATTGGTCGTCCTGTAATGCTGGCATATTGCACCTTATGTGGTGCAGGCATCCTCTATGATGTGACCCTTCCTGAATTGAATTATACAGACCGTGAGGGCAATCCTGTTGAACTCGGCGAGACAGTATTAGAATTTGGCTCGACAGGAATGCTGATGCGCTCGAACAAGCTCATGTATGACCGCAATACCAACACTGTCTGGAATGCGTTCACAGGGATTCCAGCATTTGGTCCGCTTGTGAGTGCTGATTTGGAATTGCCTCTCTTGCCTGTTGTTGTGACAACATGGAGCGATTGGCTCGCTGACCATCCTGATACGAGTGTGCTTAGTTTGGATACAGGTTTCCGTCGTGACTACCGCAATGGGTCTGCTTACTCTGATTACTTCAATAGTCCCGACTTGATGTTTCCATCTTTCCAACAAGATACTGAAAACGCTGATAATAAAGAGATGATTTTCGGGCTGAATTTTGACGATAATCCTCGTGCTTATCCGTTGACGGTTCTTGCTGAACAAGCTGTTGTCAATGATACATTGAATGATGTCAATGTAGTGATTGTCAGTGAAACCTTGCCTGAACGCGATTTCTTTGAACCTGGTGGCGCAGCCGTGCGTGCCTATGACCGTGGTGAATTGACCTTCTCACAAAATGAGGCTGGACAATTGGTTGATGATAGTGGTGTCGTCTGGATGGTGACCGAGGATGCTCTAGTAGCAGATGATGGTCGCACGTTAGACCGCATCGCAGGGCATCTCGCGTTTTGGTTTGGATGGTATGGTTTCTATCCTGAAACTGACTTTTACGGTGTCAGTAGCTAGATTAGTGCTACTAAGAAAAATTATAGCCAAACTGTTATATCTTAAAGATACTCCTATTAATAGGAGTATCTGATATTTGTTAGTATCCACATCACTAAAATTCTCATTTAACATGCACTTTAAATTGTAACATAGCTAACTTTGTATTTGACTCGACTTGTCTCACAATCTCATTTACAAAACGAGCATATCCTTGAATTAAGGAGAAGGGTATTCGAGTGCTTATATTTACTCTTGTGCTATCATCAGATAGCATTGCAAGTGGTTGTAATTGAGATCGAACAAAACTTAGTTCAATTAACCTAATAATATTAGTGAGGCGAATTTCGAGTTCTTCCGAAACATTATTTCTCCGTAAAATGTGTTTGATATTTCTCCTTATTTTAGACAAAGATGGTTGCGAATCAGATTCAAGATCGTTAATAGCTAAATTTAAAACTATTTCAGGTAAATCGCCATCATCAACATTTTCAAATACTAGTTTTGTGTATTCAATTATTTCATTCTCATCATCATAAGAGATATGGTAACTTTGTAGGTTGACAGAACTAAAATATTTTTGTCTTTCTACTTCATTCATAAGAGGTCTTATCAACTCTGTTAGAGCTTTTGCTACAGTCCATAGCAATATTATGTCTACCCCTTGTTCGTCCTGCATATGTCTATCTGAGAGTATCCGAATATTACCTATAATAAGATTAATCGTTTCGTGAGGATCATTAGTATTTTCAATTACATCTTTAATACTCTCTAAACGCTCTTGGTTACTAAAAAAGCGGAATTGTAAGTCAAGAATATTTGAATGCATGATTCCAGCGAGTATAGAATTCAAACATATACGGAAAATAAGCCACCCATAATGAATTAAATAACCATATTCATTGCTTGTGTTTTTCTTTTGACTATCGTTCACAACAAATCTTAACTGTGACCATTGACCTTCATGAACTATCCGAGATCTTGCATTATAAAATTGTTCAACCCACTGATCCAATCGTTCAAAATCACCTACTATTGTTCGTATTGACTCATAAAGAAGTTGTGTTTTGGAAAGTTTAATTTCTTCTCGTTTCCCTTTTCGCCTCGGAAGCAAAAGGTTTTCAAAAGCAATTGCAAGGTATATCAGCGAAATATCAGCTGTAATGTCTGCATAACAGCTTCTGTTATACCATTCAATTGAGTCGAAAATTAAACCTAGTTGAGCATTGTTATCATAATCTAAGCTAAATAAAAGAGGTACATGCGATTTAATTCTACCATGATTCAGACCCTCAAGTAGCCTAGAGATTGTGTACTCCCTTCTTAAAACACCTCTAGAAGTTGGGTATAATCGACAACCTTCGATCACATCTCCCAAATAATTCTGGTTTATGTAATATCTATATCCTTTGACATATTTAAGTTTACCTTCTTCGCGAGATTGAGTTGGTGAAAATCTAACACACTTCACTCCACCTTCCCAAATTGCAATTTCAGGCTCAAAGGAATAGTAGTTTAATTGATCATAATTGCCATATAAACTAAAGAAACGAGGTCTGGAATCAGGTACACACCACAAATATCCTAAGATTTTTTGTATTTCTTCAAGCCGTTGTCGAAATATATGTCTTCGTTTTTGACTTGAATTTTCTTCTAGATAACACCAAGTTACATCTTTAATCTGTTCGTTTGAATACCAGTAAAAATACTTTATTATTTCATCCAAAATCTTATATGCTGCATCAAAAAAGCTTTGCTCATATCTTAGACGTTGTTGAAGATGAGCTTTGATTCGATTTTTCTGTTCTTTTTCACTTTTGTGATACCACTCATCATCATCGAATATAGATTCTTGTTGTATTGTTCTAAAATTTGAGGGAAAGAGTATCTCACCACGTATTTCAAGTGGCTCAGATATAGCAATGTATGGGAAAACAACGATTAATGGTTTGTTTGTATCCATGATTCATTATCATCTCCAATGTGAATGTAAAGGTGTGTAAAACTTGTGCTTAACCCGAAGGCGAGATAAAGCTATAGCCGATGAATGCAAAATATGCGCCTAGAAACAGCGCAGATTCTAAGCGTGACAGTTGTCTATCGCGTGCAAAGGGGAGCAATAAGAGAGTAAAACCAATCATTACTAGATATTCGACAATCGATAAATCTGTTGCACCCACTTCAATATCTCTGATGAAGGCTGTTGCACCTAAAACCAATAGTAAATTCGCCGCGTTTGAGCCAATGACATTACCAATAGCAATGTCATCTTCCTTTTTGAGAATTGCTGTAATACTAGTCGCAAGTTCAGGAAGCGATGTACCAAAGGCAACAATTGTCACACCAATCACCAAGTCACTAACACCAATGGCTTCTGCTAGAGAGGTCGCCCCAATCACCATTAGACGCGACCCAATTACGAGCAAAACACTCCCTGTTACCAGATAGGCAACATCGACCCAGACACTATTTTTTAAGGGCTTAAGGTCCTCTTCGGCAGGGACTTCAATATCGACCTCTTCATCAGAATTTTGAGCAACGGTGTAGAAAAAATAGTTAAATGCAACAAATCCTAATAGAAGCAATAAGCCATCTAAACGGGAAACTTGTCCATCTAGTGTTAGAGCACTTGCAAAGAGCGTGATAAAAATCAAAATTGGGATTTCACGTCGAACCAGTGAATTTTTAACGGCAACAACACTAATCATCCCTGAAAAGCCAAGAATTAAGCCAATATTTGCGATATTTGAGCCGATAACATTCCCTAGTGATAAACCTTGCTGCCCCGATAACGCAGCTTGTACACTCACAAATAATTCAGGTGCAGATGTCCCGACTGCGACGATAGTGAGTCCAATGACTAAGGCTGGTACTTTAAAACGCAAGGCAATACGTGATGCGCCTGTCACAAGCCATTCACCACCAAAATATAAGCCCACCAAACCTGCTAGCACTAATGCTATGTCAAAACCCATCTGGGCAACTCCTACATCTGCGTTATTGTGTTGTGTCGAATCGTGTGTGAATCCAACATCGTATTCTAAAAGAAATCAGGGTCAACTTTAAGGGCAACTAATGCTTCGCGTGCTAGTGCATCTAAGGTCTCATCACCGAGTAAATTCACTAAATGAGACACTGCATCGTGGCATCTGAGTTGACCAATAACTTGCACACTTGCCTTGCGTATCCATACGGATTCATGCTTTGTTAGTGATAAGAGTAAGGGTAAGTCATCACAAGACCCTAATTGACCCAAGGCTAAAATTGCTGTTCTGATGACTGGTACTGACGTATCCTGCTCAATAATTGTTTTTAGTGCATCGAGTACACGTTCATCCTCAAACTGTTTCAAGGCTTTGATTGTGGCAATTCGTGTTGAAGCATCCTTGCTTTGCAATTGTGAGAGATACCCATTGAGGTCACTCATAATGTATCAATCGCTCGCTGATAATGGGCAATCATCTGATGTGCTTGTTGCTCAAGTGTAAACTCGTGCTGAACACGGTCGTATGCTTTGGATGCCATCGCTTGACGTGCTTCATCATCTTGTAATAGATATGTCAAGCGGTCTGCGAAGGTTGCTGTATCGAATGGCTGGATGACGAAGCCTGTTTCACCATCTATGATGGCTTCACGCGATCCTCCAAAACAACTGGCGATTGCGACAGTGTGGCTTGCCATTGCTTCCAAATTCACTGTTGGGAATGTATCGAATATGACACTAGGCGCAACCATGACATCGGCTAGGCGAAATGCTGCAGCTAGTTCATCGCCACTTAGCCAGCCACCAGAGATGATATAGTCTCGTAAATCGCTAAAAACATCAGCTTGGATTTGCTCTTCTATCGGCACAGATGATAAGATCAATAATCGTGCTTCAGGCATAGTCTTGATAACTTGCTGTAGAGCTTGCAGTAGTTGCCATGTACCTTTCGCACCCGTCAAACGCCCTGCAAATAAAATAACTTTTTTACCAGTTAAGCCTAGCCGTTGACGTAGCGCATCGATATTTTCTTGTGACACGTCAAATTGCTGAATATCAATGCCATTGTGTACGCACTCAAACTGTGGCAAATCATTAGCGTGATGCGCTTTACACAGTTCTTGAGAGGGCGCAGTCTGTACTTGAACGGCACGCTTCAAAATGCGCCGAATCACGACATTGCGTAGCGGATTGTAACGAAAGCGCATCTGTCGTAGATTGTAAAATGCTGGTAGGCGATAGTCAGCTTGCTCAACCTCACAATCATAGTCGTCTATGTCGATGAAATACGTCAGTTTTTGATAGGCAAAGAGCATCACATCATGGGATGAAAAAACCACAGGAATATTCATCCGATGGGCGATGACCATACTGTGATATGTCAGATAGAGATGAATATTATGTGCGTTGATGACATCAGGCTGAATCTCTTGATAGAGGGCTTTCAATGCGCTGTTAACTTGCGGATTATAGAGCGATAACCATGCTCGAAAACGTAGTGGATAATTAGCATAGATGTGATAAGTCATGATGCCATCACGCTGTTCTCGGAAAGTGTCACCCTGCGTTGATGCAATAAGGTGTACAACATGCCCTTGCCGATGCAGTTCTTGTGCTAACCGCCATGTAACAATCCCTGCGCCACCACGATTTTCAGGCGGAATTTTATCGCTCAATAACACAATACGCATGAGTTATTGCACTCGTTCCAGATGTGCTTGAATTGCTTTCGCTCGCGCTGACCATGTGTAGTGTTCGATTACTCTAGCTCGTGCTGACTGTGCTAGTTTCTCACATAAGTCAGGGTTATCCTTTAAGTGCTGAATCGCTTGCGTGAGAGCATCCACATCATCAGGTGGCACGAGATAAGCTGTGTCGCCATGTGTGACTACATCTGCCCATCCTGGTAAATCAGATGCGACAATTGCTCGCTCGACAGCCATATACTCAAACAGTTTTAAAGGCGATGTGTAATAAGCAAATTGTGGATTAAAGGGATGAGGCATGGCGCAAATATCAAACGCTCTAAGATAGTGTGGCACATCGTCAGGCGTAACTTGCCCTGCATATAAAAATCGCTCGTCGGACAAACTATATTTTCGCCAACGTTCACGTAAAGCATCTACACTCTGTTCAGGTCCTCCAACCAATGCGAGTGATACATTTGGCACTTGTGCTAAGGCATCAATCAACTTATCGACTCCCTTACCAAGATTGTTCAGCATGTGGAGTTGTCCCATGAAACCCACAATAAAGTCATCTTCATGCCAACCGATAGCTTGACGGGCTTGTATTTTGTCAGGCAAATTCTCAAAACGAGCCATACGAATGCCATCGTGTGCGACCATAATTTGCGATGGATTTGCACCATGTACAGCGATGAAGTCATCACGTAATTTGGGCGTAATAGCGATGATGTGTCCAACGCGCTTTGTTGTCAGTTGTTGTGCTTGTGCACCCTTATTTGTCGGTGCAAATTGATGCACCTCAAACGCTAATTTCTCTTTGGGAATGATTAGACTAAGTGCAATTAGGGCATAACGGTCACGCGAATAGTATATATCCGCAGGGTTACGCCATACCTTCCAGAGTAAAACCATGCAATACGTAATGATATGAATCCAAAACGCAATGTACTCTAAAAGTGGATTACGTTGTGCCAAAAAATATACATCAATGGATGGCACACGTTTGATAGTAAAATTTTTCTCTACACCATAATGGGCATGAATATCTTCAATTACATTCATCTCTAAATCATTACGACGTGTGCTAACCCATAGTTCGACCTCATAACCTAAGTCTGCGAATGCCTCACAATTTTGTGCAATCTGCAAGCCATGTGCTTTTTGTGTGGGGAAGCGTGTATAGGAGATGTAGTGCATGGTGGGCATGTGTTGCTATATCCTATGATTGTGAGTGCGACGCTGATTATAATCGAAAGCGATATAGCAACAATAGGAAGTCAGGAGATACCACGACTGGTAATCCAAACATTGCTTTGGTCTTTACTATCTTGATTGCCAATCAGCTTAAACAAGCGATGCTTTTGCCGACGTGCGTCAGTTTCATCATTCCAGAAGCTCAAGGTACGGTCTTTTTGCGATGCCAGATGTTCTAGTGTTGCCATGACATGAGCGCATCCAATACCGTTAAATGTCGCCCAAGGACACGTACAGATTGCTTGCACGGTACGTCCATCATCAAAGTTGACACGCACGATATATGGATTTTCAGGATTGCTCCGACTTTCCACGCGATAAGTCAAGCGATTAACAAAATGTACCGTTAAATCACGGCTGGCATCTTGCAATTCTTTGATATTTTTAGGGGAAATCATTGTTAACCTCCACTACACTGATGCTTCTATTATAACACTTGTTCTATATGAAAATGGTAAACCCCCTCATTATTGGGGGATAAATGACACAATTTCGTAATGCGGGACGCAATTCCTAAAGATTGGTAATTGTCTTAAGGGGTAGAATGAGAGAAACACTGTACACTAGTGGATAAATACAGCAATTGATGTGATACTCATGTGCAATATTGACTTTTAGAGAATCAGTAAAAGGATTTTCATCCGTGAGCGAACAAAGTACACACACCATTTTAGTTATTGATGATGATCCAGCCCTGCAAAAGCTGGTTGTATCACTGTTGAAGCGTGCAGGCTTAGAAACCCTATCTGCGATTGATGCCCATCAAGCAAAAGATCATCTTGATGGTGATATTATGCCTGATTTGGTATTGCTTGATTTGATGCTACCTGAAATCAGTGGCATTGACTTTTTGAAAACAATTCGGGCGAAGTCTGAATTTGATGATTTACCAGTCATCATCTTATCTGCATTAGCTGATCCTGAACAAATTCGTGAGGGGATACAATCAGGTGCAGACCGCTACCTGACAAAGCCTTATCTTGCGAATAATCTCATCAAAACCGTGCGCGAAGTCCTGCAACATGGTCGGCGTAAAGCATAAGCGATTATTCAGGTGGTTGTAGACGATAAACAACAAAGTTGTCATTTGAAAAATCACTCTCCACGATGAAGCCAATATCTTGCACCGCACCTAGCCAACTTGTTATGTCAATATCGCTAGGTGCGACCAAATATCGCATTCCTGTTTCATCTAGTTCTTGCATACCAATCGCGAGAGCATCAGGAGTGGGATAATATACTCGTCGCTTATTTGTCCATTGTCCCATGTAGTAATCCAGTTCCCAGTCTAACCAACGATCATAAATGACTGTAGCAACGGGTTTGTTATTAAGATAATCAGCTAATTCATGAATGCCATCATGACGACCATCATCCCCACCAATCGGCAGTTGCCATTGTGTTGCTTGACATGCAAATATAAACATCCCACTGATAACAATTGCTGTGAGCCATCCTTGTTTGATACGTGTTAATCCACTACTGACCAAAATTATCACAATGGGCATCAAGACCAGTTGATTACGGTCAAACAGATTGAGTGTCAGCATAAAGTGAATCCCATTGAAGGCAAGCACCCATAGCCACAGTAGACTGTGTTCTTGTGATAGTTGCCATTTGCGATATTGATATACTGTCGTCATCAGTGCTATGGCAACACCAATCACTGTGATTAAACCATTGCCAAGAAGATACTGATTGGTTTGCCACCAAAGCAACAATCGCTGGGGATAATCTGACAACGGTGTGATTTGTGTGACCGTGTAGCGTGATTGCCCAAGCTGATAGAAACTTTCTGCTTCTTGAGCTATCCGTAAACTATCCCATCCCCATAATAAGAGAACAACAACCATTGCAGGCACACTGAAACGCAATATTGATGATATTAGATGCTTCAAACTGCTTCTCTGAACAAAAAAAATAACAATAATCAACGGCAGATAGAAAATGACTTGTGGTTTTGCACTTATGCTCGTTGCAAAGCAAATTCCTGCCCATATGAAGCAGCGACGCGATGCCATCCACAGTGATAACATCCCAAATAGTAACATCGGTAAATCTGTGAAGGCTGTCGGGGCGAAGACAATCCGCAACGGAGTTAATGTCAGCAACATACCTGTGATGAGTGCAATCTGATTATCATCTGTGAGTGAACATGCTAATTGCATCCCAACAGCCACGATTAGCACACTCATCAATACGGATGGTATGCGTCCTGCAAATTCGCCTTTGAGTGGGTCAAGTTGAAGGACAACATTGGCATCTGTTTCAACAGCCAAAAAGACGAGTGCTAAAGCATTGGTATAGAATGTCAGAGGTGGCTTATCGAGTGGTTCAGCCAGCAGCAGCCAATCGCCATTGACCGCAGCATGACGTGCAATCGTCATGTAGAAGGCTTCATCAGGATGAAAACGTTGTGCATTGCTGAGGGCATAAAAACTCAAAAACGCCGATAACAACAGTATCAGCGTTTTGACTAATAAAAGGTAAGTCTTGCTCAACCTAATCTACCTATCAAACCAAAATATCAACCTTGATGCTTTAAAAACTCTAATACGGTTAATACTTTGCATGATATTGATGATAACCTCCAAGTCATAGTTTTGTTTTACTGACAAGATTTGCTCTAATTCTTTAACAGTTAACCATGAAGCACTAAAATAATCGGGATGGGTGATAATTGTTCGCTCGTTGTTCCACCAAAATGATTTGCCTTCTGCGACAGAATCAAGAGCTTTAGTAGTCGGAACACTATGGTCGCAGTTTGCATAATCATCATCGACGTACAATATGTAAGCTTGTTCAACTACAGATGAAACATCTGATGGAACACCTCGATTAGAGAATTTAGACCTATCATCAATTAATATGCCATTTGCCATATAACCAAATAATTCGGTATCACGAGATAGATGATATTCTGCTTTGCAAGTCCAGTTACTTTTGAAGTGGCTTTCTCGTGTCTCTATGAAACAGGTAATATCTAAACCCATTATCAACTACCAAAAACTAACGACGAATCATAGCTCAACTAAACCGCCGACGCAGATATTCGAGGGCAATGCGGTCAATCTGATTGGGATTTTTCTCTAAGCTCCAGCGTTCTTCGAGATTTTCGTTGCCCACCAAACCCCAAAAGGCTTGTTGTGTGACTTCATCCCAGTCGCCATTGACTTCACCGCCCATATATCCTTGATTGACCATGATATTTTGTAGTTCACGCGCAATGGCATCGTCGATAACAAGTTGATCTTCTGCTTTGGGTGCACCAAAAAATAGATGATGTGCTTCTACCAGTTGACGTAATTTTTTAACAGGTTGTTCGTCATCATCCACACGCAAATCGAGATAGCGGTCGGTATCGCCTCCGTAACCACCATTTGCCTTGACGACCAGTACACCAGCCGATTGTTTACCGCGTTTATCACCACCTGCCCCTTCGGCTGCACGTAATGCGGATACAAGTCGGTCTGCTAGTTCGCCTTGTGCATTTTCAAAGCTATCTGCCATTGCCTCCAACACATCCGCGCCAGTGAGAATATTCCCTTGAATCGTGTAATGTGTACCTGATTTATTCCCTGCCCAATCGTGACATTTTGAGCCTGTGTGGGCGGCAACATTGCCGTTGGCATCGACAATGCCGACTTGTCGTTGTTCACGGTTGGTATCAGCATCTAACAAGATGGACAGTGTTTCACTAGCGGATTTACCTTCAGCCAATAATTTTAGCCCATTCGGACCGAAGCCTACTTTAGCATAAGATTGTGTTGCAATAGCTCCTGCGTCTGCTTGTGCCCAACTCACTAAAGCAGCAGCCGCTAAAAATTTACTGGCAACAGCGACCCCCCATGCTTGTTCATCTGGGTCGTAAGCAACAATAGAAAATGTATTCAATTGCATGAATACTATCCTTTAGATTGATGTCTATTCATGGCGCACATTTTAACGCACATTCCATGTAAAACCACTATCGATAAAAAAGAGACACAGTTTGTGTCTCTCTAGGATATTTATTTAGCTTGCGTTGTAATTACTGACCTTGACCGAGTGAGAAACCATTTGCACCATCAAAGGTATAAAGGTTCTCTGTTTTGATGAAGTCGAATCCTGCATCTTTGACACGAGTCAATAAGCTAATCAACTGAGCATGTGTCACAGGTTGATTGTCTGGATTTTGGAATCGGCAACGCCAATGGTCAGTTTTGAAACTTGGGATATTGTTATCAGGATAAACTTTTAAGCCACGGTTGGTAATCATGACGAGGGCGAGTCCGTCACCGTTGCATTCGTTTGCTAATTTATCACCGATGACATTTGCATCACGGTCTGCTTCATCCCAATCAATGAATACATCAACACCGACGAGTTCTTTATTCACATCGACATGATGCGGTTTTGTGGTGATTTGTGTCAGACTATCGCCTGAATAACTCACTGTAGCGAGACGTTCTGGCGTTTGCCCAAGCCGTTGAATGACTTCGTAAGCAAATTCGGTTGTGCCAACACGTTGTTTACTGCGTCCTTCACGGAAAATGTCAGGGGTGTGGATACCTTCTTCAATGGTGGCTTTCCACGCATTGTGGATAGTTGCTGCCACATCTCCTTGACCAAGATGAACTAGCATTGGCACAGCCGCCAACAACAAGCCTGATGGATTTGCGATACCACGCCCTGCAATATCGGGCGCACTACCATGAATTGCTTCGAACATGGCAAATTCATCACCAATATTTGATGATACACCCAAACCAACAGACCCTGTCAACTGGGATGCCACATCGGACAAAATATCGCCATAAAGATTCGGTGCAACAATCACATCGAATTGTTCTGGTTGAGCAGCCAGCTTTGCTGTGCCAATATCAATGATGAGATGTTCGGCTGTAATTTCAGGATATTCTTGTGCAATTTCGTCAAAAATTTTGTGGAAGATACCATCTGTCAATTTCATGATGTTATCTTTGGTCAAACAGGTAATTTTCTTACGTCCGTTACGTTTGGTGAATTCAAAGGCATAACGAATGATTTTTTCTGTCCCCGGACGACTGATGAGTTTCAGCGTTTGATAAACTTCTGGTGTTTGACGATGTTCAATCCCTGCATAGAGGTCTTCTTCATTTTCGCGCACAATAACTAAATCCATCATAGGGTGCTTGGTATCAATAGCAGGGAAATAACTCGCTGCTGGACGCACATTGGCGTATAAACCTAATGTCTTACGAATAGTCACGTTGAGGCTTTTGTAGCCACCACCTTGTGGTGTTGTGATTGGTGCTTTATACAGCACATGGGTATCACGCAATGTATCCCATGCTTGAGGTTTAATGCCTGCGGTGAAGCCTTCACGATAGACTTTTTCACCGACTTCGATTTCTTGAATATCAAGTTCTGCACCTGCTGCGCTCAATACTCGCAAGCAAGCTGTCATGATTTCTGGACCGATACCATCCCCATATGCCACTGCGATAGGTACTTTAGCCATTGTTACTCCTATAGCTCAGTTAATTTCTTACTCATAAATATTAGCTTATGATACCAGCCCAGACCGATTTCGTTGTGGGTGAATTTGGGCTATTAGGAGAATTTATTGCTTATCAAAGTGATAGAGATACACAGCAAGCAAACAACCTTTTCATAGTTGGTGCGTATAGTGAAGCATAAGGGAGACACTCAAGGTTACCATTATGAATTTATTTGCGACACTCACGACAAACCAAGCACAATTTACACTTGCAGGGTTTATGCTGGTGGGGGTGATGGTCGGCAGTTGGCTGACATTGAAGCCAAAACAATTCATGCAAATACTATTGATAGATAAAGCAGATGACATCAGCATGATTATTGTTCAAATTATCGGGCAATTATTATTGGGTATGATAATTGCACCGATGATGTTCCGCTTTTGGCAGTGGCTATATTTCTAATATAGATAACATAACACATTTTCATGAAGGCATTCAGTGTGATGAATGTCTTTTTGTTTTGACGTGCGTAACCCTCGCACAAGAACTGTGTTGTATAAGGTGAAATAGCATCATTAGGAGCTAGGCAGTTGTTCAATTTTAACCGTAAATCTAAATCATTAGATTACAAAAATATGGATGACCGTGAGCTTGTCCAACTTGCGAAAGAGGACAAAGAAGCATTCGGCGAAATCTATGAACGCTACCTCACGAAAATCTATAACTACATTTACTATCGCACAGGGAATCAGCAAGATGCTGAAGATTTGACAGCGAAAGTCTTCTATCGTGCGTTATCACACATCGAAAATTATGTGGATAAAGGCGTGCCATTCCAAGCATGGCTTTATCGCATTGCTCACAACCTTGTAGCAAATTTCCATCGTGATAAAGGTCGTCGTAAAATTATTCCGTTGGATGATTATATTGCCCATACACTCACTAGTGATGCACCTGATAAGCAAGCAGAAATTTCTGAGCAAAAAGAATATCTAATGGAAGCGATTCATCGTCTGCCAGCAGACCGACAACAACTGATTATCTTAAAATTCATTGAACAGAAGTCGAATGCTGACATTGGCGAAATTATGGGGCGTACAGAAGGTGCAATTAAATCACTCTATCATCGCACACTCTTATCATTACGTGACGAAATTGAATTACAACAGCTAACACTCAAATCGGATCAACCACAGAATCGTGAGAAGCAAGGTTAAGGATTAACATGACATCTGATGTACAATGGCAAAATTACCTCGATGAAGTAAGCGATGCCCTTCTCACAGGTAATCACCAACAAATTGATAAATTACGTTCAAAATATGGCATTGCATATAAAGATGACCATCAATTGGTCTCGTTAATTGAGGATATGAATCAGTCTTTTACGACCGTTGAACCATCGGCTCAATTTTCATCACGCTTGAAGAACGAATTGATTGGTGTAGAACAAACAGGGGTCGTCTGGCGTATTCGTAAGTTACCAGCCCGTGTCCAATGGGCAGCAATTGTAGCAACTATTTTGGGCGGTGGATTGCTTGTGCTACAGCGACTACTTGGCGCAAGCGAGTCACTGCGTAAAGAAGAACGCACCAGCCTCCCCGAAGAGAGCTAAATACTAGCATAAACTTTACACTGACTAAAACACTGTCACCTGCTATCCTTGCGACATTTCATCCAAAAGAAATTAAGGATAGCAAATGCCTCTCTCTCAAATTAAAGCTGTCATCAGTGACATGGATGGTGTCATCTGGCGTGGTGATAATCCTCTACCTGCGATGACCGACTTTTTTGCATTTCTGCGTGAGCAAAATCTACCATTTGTATTGGCTACTAACAATAGTGGACGACATACCAGCAATTATGTCAAAAAATTAGCGCGGATGGGTGTTCCTGATATTGTGCCACACGAACTGGTTACAAGTGCGACCGCAACGATTGACTATCTCCAAGACCATTATGGCAAGGGCGCACGTTTGCATGTCATTGGGAATGAAGGCTTGTTCCAGACACTTGAAGAAGCTAATTTTGTCATCACAGATACTAATGTTGTAGCGGTTGTCTCTGGCTTGGATTTCAATTTCACTTATGAGAAAGCACGAACTGCAACTCTGTTGATTCGTAATCATGACGCGGATTTTATCGGCACGAATCCTGACACCTCGTTTCCATCACCAGAAGGCTTAGTCCCTGGTGCTGGCAGTGTAATCCAGATGATTCAAGCAGCGAGTGGTGTTACTCCTGTGATTATCGGCAAACCTAAACCTGCGATGTTTGAGGTTGCATTAGCACGACTTGGCACATCTCCCGAAGAAACCCTGATGATTGGTGACCGTCTTAATACCGATATTGAAGGGGCAAGCAATGTCGGTATCAAAACGGCACTAGTGCTGACAGGGGTTAATCAGCGTGATGATATTGGTGATATACAACCAGACTATGTTTTTGAAGGCTTGCCTGATTTACTGCAAACATGGCGTGCAAGCCTGTAGTCAATCAAATTCACCTGCTGCGTTATGCGCTAAACGAATCGGGTGCGGTAGTTTATATTTAGGGGTCACGGCTAAAATCAACTTAATAGCACTATCCAAGGTTGCACGATGCCCAACGGAGATATAAACAGGTTTGACCTTTGCTCGTGTTCGTAACACAACACCAAGTTGCTCCCCTTTATATGTGAGTCGCGTATAGCTACCTTTTTCTAGGTCGGGTTGTTCATAATCACCGATGAAGTGGGTTTTGCCACAGCCAATAGTTGGACGGTCAAGCCATAATCCCATATGTGAGGCAATGCCCATCTTGCGGGGATGAATTTGTCCCATACCATCAAAGATAAAAACATCAGGTTTATGCTCTAGTTTTGAAAAAGCGTGTTCCAACACAGGACCTTCCCGAAATGTGAGTAAACCAGGAATATAAGGATACTGAGTAGGTTTTTGATAACGAACTGTTTCGATTAATACCAATTCAGGGTATGTCAGAACGACGATGGCTGCTTGTGACACATTATTTTTAACACTGACATCGACACCTGCGATTAAGTTGATAGTCTCAAGGTCAATGGCTTGATTGGTGATAACTTGTGATGCTAATTGCTTTTGGAGCGCAATTGCTTCTTTAGGTGGCATTGACCAATCATGGAGATGCTTGATTTTCATTATGGTAAAAACTTTCAGGAAATTTCGTTGAACGAGGATTATATCAGATGCAACGTGACATGATGAAAGCCGTAACTTTCAATCAGTATGGTGATGTGGATGTGCTCCAAATTGCGGATGTTCCGAAGCCACAACTACAACCGAATACGGTCTTGGTACGTGTTCATGCCTCCGCTGTTAACCCTAAAGATACGTTTATCCGCAAAGGACGTTTCAAACGCTTCACAGGTGATAATTTTCCACAATTGGTAGGATTTGATTTTGCTGGTGAAGTCGTCGAATCATCATTAGAAAACTTTACAATAGGCACTCGTGTTTTTGGTATGTTAGAAGGCTGGCATGGTGGCACTTGCGCTGAATATATTTTAGTGCAAGCGAATCAACTAGCACATTTACCTGATACTGTGTCATGGGTTGATGCTGCATCTGTGCCACTGGTGAGTTTGACTGCTTTGCAAGCTCTACGCGATAATGCCAAAATTCAATCAGGAATGCGTTTTTGTATCAATGGTGCATCAGGTGGTGTGGGGTCAATGGCTGTGCAGATTGCTAAGGTTTATGGCTGTCATATAACGGCAATTGCCAGCGAGAGCAATCATGATTTTCTGAGCGATTTAGGTGCAGATATTTGTCTGGACTATCGTCAAACTGACATTCGCAATAGCGACCAACACTTTGATATTTTCTTTGATGTATTTGGCAACACACACTTTCGAGACATCAAGCCCATCTTGAGTAGAAATGGAACATGGGTTTCGACAGTCATCAAACAACACGTTTTTGCGAGTATAGCATTGAGCAAATTATCATCAAAAAGTGCTGAATTAGTTGTTGTCAAAGCTGTGCCTGAGGACTTATCGCAAATCGCAGAATGGATGGTCGATGGTCAATTGCGTGCTGTCATTCACCAAACTTACACAATGGCAGAAATCGCCGAAGCCCATCAGCAACAACAGAGCAAACATACATGCGGTAAACTCGTCATCACACTCTAAACAAAAAGTGACCCCATCACTGAGGTCACTTATGATTTTCACTATACTGCTAACAGATTAGCTTTTGTTCTTGGCTAATCCCATCAAGCCCGTTTCTGGTTGATTGCGACGACTTTGGTCATCTTCTTTACCAAAGGCGATGATACCACCATCTTCGGTAATTGCTTCTACGGATAGCCCAAGACTTTGCAATTCTTTGACCAATACACGGAAACTGGTTGGAATACCTGGTTCTTCGATTGGTTCACCTTTAACGATGCTTTCATAAGTCTTGACACGCCCTTGAACATCATCTGACTTAACGGTAAGCATTTCTTGCAAGGTATAAGCTGCACCATAGGCTTCCAATGCCCAAACTTCCATTTCACCGAAACGTTGACCACCGAATTGTGCTTTACCACCCAATGGCTGTTGTGTCACGAGGCTGTATGGACCTGTTGAACGCGCATGTGCTTTATCTTCAACCAAGTGAGCCAATTTGAGAATGTGCATGTAACCTACTGCTACAGGATTTTCAAATGGTTCACCTGTACGACCATCAAACAAGGTTTGCTTGCCGTAGTGTGGAACAGGTTCGCCAGTTTCAAACATGACACGGTCAGCGAGGCGATACAAGTCTTTAATATCGGCATCATCTGGAATTTCAATCTCTGGCATGTGTGTTTGCATCCAGATAATTAACGCAATACCAATCGCATTTTGGTCAGCAAATTCACGATGTTCCATTGTTTCATTCTCATTGTTAAAGATGAGAACGTCATCAGGGTTAAACCCAAGTTCGCGCAGATATTCTGCTAGGACTGCCCGCCGTGCGTAGACTTCTTCACTGACGAGCAAATCAACATCGTAGTTTTCGTTTTCGCCCAGCCATGCGTGAATGTAGAGACGACGAACTTCTTTGTCGTCTTCTAGTTCTTCGGTGTCGTAGTATTCTTCGACCCATTCCCATGCACGTTCTGTGATGACCGCCCATGCGTGGTCAATCAACCAAGCACGACCTAAGTCTGCTGAAATTTCGATTTCTTCTGCACCATCAAACACAGGGGTTACAGCACGGAAACCAAGACGGTCGGCTGCCCAGCCCAAGTGCAATTCAAGCACTTGACCGATATTCATACGACCAGGAACACCTGTCGGATTGAGGATGATTTCAACTGGACGACCATCTGCCAAATAAGGCATATCTTCCAGTTTGACGATGCGAGAAATGACACCTTTGTTACCGTGACGACCTGCCATTTTGTCGCCAACAGTCAATTTACGACGTTGAGCGATACTGACACGCACCATCTTCTCGACACCTGCAGGTAAGTCAGGATGTTCTTCACGAGTGAAGGTTTTGACATCAACGACTTTACCACTATCACCATGAGGCAAACGGAGTGAACTATCTTTCACTTCACGGGCTTGCTCACCAAAGATTGCACGGAGCAATTTTTCTTCTGGTGACAATTCTTTTTCACCCTTTGGTGTAATTTTACCAACGAGAATGTCGTGGGGACCAACTTCAGCACCTTCACGGACAATACCAAATTCATCAAGGTCTTTTAGCGCATCTTCACCAACATTAGGAATATCATAGGTGATTTCTTCTGGACCGAGTTTGGTATCACGAGCTTCTACTTCGTGTTTTTCGATATGGATACTGGTGAACATATCTTTACGGAGCATACCTTCACTAATCAGCAAGGCATCTTCGTAGTTGCCACCTTCCCAGCAGATAAATGCTGAGAGCACATCTTGACCTAGTGCCAATGCACCGCGATAAGTTGATGAACTATCAGCAAGTACATCACCTTTCTTGATATATTGACCTTTTGCAACGACAGGACGTTGATCGATACAGGTTGATTGGTTACTACGGGTGTATTTACGCAATTGATAGCGACGTTCATCACCATCCTCAGTGCGGATGACGATGCGGTCACCTTGTACACTCAGAACTTCACCATCAACATCTGCCACAATCACTTGACCACTATCGAGTGCTGCTTGATCTTCCATCCCTGTGCTGACGACAGGAACATCAGGTTGCAACAATGGCACTGCTTGACGTTGCATGTTCGACCCCATGAGCGCACGGTTCGCTGCATCATGGCTCAAGAACGGAATCAAAGCTGCACTAATCCCCACAACTTGACGTGGCGCGATGTCCATATAGTCAATCTTTTGTGGTGGTGATGTGATAAAGCTCTGCTTATGACGTGATTGAATACGATTGCTGACAAACTCTTTTTTGTCGTTCAAGACTGAGTTCGCTTGTGCAACAACGTAATGGTCTTCTGCATCTGCGTTGAGATATTCCATCTCGTCAGTGACGAACGGCACGATTGGAACGCGTTCAATGCCCAGCTTCGCAATTTGCTTAGCGATTTTCTCATCAATGACTGTGCCTTCTTCGACAATGATGTTGTCATCATTATCTTCGATATCATCGCGCAAGGTACGCCCAATCAAGTCAGGGTCATCTGGGGTCAGTGATTTGACAACTTTCATGTAGGGTGTTTCAACGAAACCAAATTCGTTGACACGTGCATAACTTGCCAAACGACCAATCAGACCAATATTCGGACCTTCTGGCGTTTCGATCGGGCAAATACGACCATAGTGACTATGATGAACATCACGCACTTCAAAGCCTGCACGTTCACGACGCAGACCACCAGGACCTAATGCTGAGACAGTCCGTTTGTGGGTCAATTCTGCGAGTGGGTTGGTTTGTTCCATGAATTGAGACAACTGTGACGAGCCGAAAAACTCACGAACAGAAGCAACAATTGGACGAATGTTGACCAATGATACGGGTGTAATGGTGTCTGTTTCACGGATGGACATGCGCTCTTTAACGACACGTTCCATACGGCGCAGACCGACACGTAACTTATTCATAATGAGTTCACCAACGGTCTTAACGCGTCGATTGCCAAGATGATCAATATCATCTGTTGGTGTACGACCATTGTTGATATCAATCATACGACGCACGAGATGCACAATATCTTGCTTGGTGATTGTGCGAACACTACGGTCAATCGTTCCGTCGAGTTGTAGGCGTTGATTCAGCTTGTAACGTCCCACACGTTCCAAATCGTAGCGACGTTGGTCGAACAATTGGCTTTGGAGGTAATCACGCGCATTATCCAAGGTGGGTGGGTCACCAGGACGCATCTTCTTATAGAACTCAATCAAAGCTGCTTCTGCAACAGTTTGATTTTTCTTCAAATCCCAAACGGGTTCTTGCTCAATAGATTGCGCGATGAACTGATGTGCTTCGTTGTCATCAATATCTTCAAACAACGCCATGATTTCATCAGTCTCGCCCGTTTTCACAGGGGATGATTCAGGTGGGAGTTCATCTTCAACGGCTGCTAAAGCACGCAACAAAATTGTCACGGGCAAAGTACGTTTACGATTGAACTTAATCGTTAGATAATCGTTTTTGCGTGTTTCAAATTCCATCCACGCACCACGATCAGGAATCAGTTTTGCATTCGAGAGCAAACGACCTGTCGATACATCTGCTTCTGCATCAAAGTAGACACCAGGGGAGCGAATCAATTGGCTGACGACCACGCGCTCAGTCCCGTTGATGATGAATGTCCCTTTTTCGGTCATGAGTGGGAAATCACCCATGAAAATATCAGAGACAGTTACTTCATCACCTGCTTCACGATTGACGAGCGCGACACGTACATAGAGCGGTGCTGCATACGACATATCGCGTTCAAGACAGGTTTCTTGGTCATACTTTGGTTCGTCGAACCAATACTTTAGGCCAAATTGTTCAGCTTCTGGGATATTACCAGGGAAATAGAGTTTGAGATTGCCATTGAAGGATTCAATTGGGTTAATCTCATCGAAAAGTTCTAGCAAGCCACCTTCGATAAAATTCTCGAAAGCTGTTAACTGAACTTCAATTAGGGATGGCAGTTCTTGCACATCCGTCACACGAGCGTAGTTCTTGACGTTGAAATAGTCTCGCAAAATGCCGCTCCTCAGACTTGTCGCTTACGTGGACAAATTAAAAAGCACAGCGAACGGAATCAGCCGTTGCTGTTGGTACGATTACCACTTGATTGTAGGGAAATTTGTCATAACCCAACGATCATATGCCTAATGTTGAATGGGGTAATGTGTAACTGTGGAGTATATACGAAATCACGTTGTACTGTCAAGGTGACAATACAAATAGCCCCACCCTTTTGGCGTGGAGTTGATGATAGTATACACGAAGTGAGTTTTTAATCAAGGTTTTGGGATATAATTTGGGATAAACCTTAAGCCTTTTGACAACTCTCAACTATCACTTTAGCATCTCAATCATTCTTAAATGGTGCGCGTGAGAGGATACACTAGATTGATGTATCCTCTCATTTTGCAGAGGCGATATGCACTTCGCCAACAAATTACTGGCTGTTATTCGGAGCAGGAATCATATCTGCACCACCAAGGTAGGGGCGCAACACTTCTGGAATGATGACGCTACCGTCCGCCTGTTGATAATTTTCCATGATAGCAATCATTATACGTGGCACAGCGAGACCACTACCATTGAGTGTATGAACATATTCGTTGCTATTTGCACCATTTGGACGGTAACGAATCATCGCACGGCGGGCTTGGAAGGCTTCGGTGTTACTGCATGAACTCACTTCTAGCCATTCTTGACATCCTGCTGCCCACACCTCAACATCGTATTTTTTGCTTGCACTAAAGCCAAGGTCACCTGTCACAATTTCGAGACGACGGTATGGGAGACCTAATGCTTCGCACAATTCCTCAGCAGCGACTGTGAGTGATTCGAGTTCATCGTAGCTAGTTTCTGGTGTACAGAATTTGAACATTTCAACTTTTTCAAATTGATGCCCTCGTTTGATACCGCGTGTGTCGCGTCCTGCACTAGTTTTCTCACGACGATAGCAGGGTGTATGAGCAACATAGTATAATGGTAAATCATCTTCATTGAAAATTTCGTCACGGTGCATATTAGTGATAGCAACCTCAGCCGTTGGCAAGAAGTAATAGCCTTCACCGTCATCTTTGTAGACTACATCGCGGAATTTTGGGAATTGTCCTGAGCCATAAAGAGCATCTTCATGCACCATATGAGGTACATACAATGGTGTGAAGCCTTTACTAATCGCTGTATCGAGATAGAAGTTAATCAATGCGCGTTGTAGGCGTGCACCCCAACCAACACCAATGTAAAAGCGTGTCCCTGAAAGTTTTACGCCACGTTCAAAGTCAATCATGCCGAGTTCAGGTCCTAAATCCCAATGAGGTTTAGGCTCAAAGTCAAATTCTGGAAGTTGCCCTTGTGCTGGATGAGCGACATTTTCTTCGTCAGTTTCACCGACAGGAACACTATCATGAGGCATATTCGGCAACCAGAGCATATTCTCTTCAAGTTCTGCTTCAACCTCTTTAATCTGATTGAAACCAGCATCCATGCGATTTCCTAATTCGCGCAGAGCAGCAATTAGGGTGTCAAATTCTTCTTTTGCGCCTTTGCTAGCACTCTCTAATTCTGCGACTTCACCCTGTGCTTCTAAGATAGTGATAGCTTTTTCATATTCCCCTTCTTTGATAGCAGCAGCAGCACTCACAGCAACAGTCGCTTTTTGACCTTCATTGAGGTTTTTGTTACCACGCAAGCGTCCGTTGAGTTTATTCAGACTGTTGCGCTTTGATTGAACGGTCTCAATTTCGGTACGTAATTCACGTCGCTTAATATCGAGTTCGACAATTTTATCAACACGCGGAATTGCAGCTTTATCTTGTAATTTAAGTAGTTGCTCTTTGACCCAATCGGGTTTTTCACGGATGACTTCAATAGCCAACATTATATTTTTCTCCTGTATTATTGTTTCTGATTCATTTGTTGTGTGTCGTTGCTTGATTGCTCACATAAAATTGTGTCATTATCAATGCCACTGGTAGGAGATGCTTCATCGTGTACCATTTCTCGCAGGGATGTCTCACGATTATCGACATGCGTCATATCTTGGTAAAAGCGAAAAGCGATTAACAGCACCGCCACAGCGAGATTGAGATAAACGAGTAAGTCAAAAATTTCAGGTGTTAAGAAATCAAAACGCATTCGGTTGTTCTTTCTTCAAATATGACACAAGGTACAAACAAAAACGCCCTGCCCAATAAGGGGCAAGGCGCAGAAGACTATCCTCGACCAATGTGGGCGTGGTTAAGCGTCACTTTGCGTAGAACTAGAACTCTCAGCATCTTTCCATGCAGGGAGTTGGATGCTGAATGTTGTACCAACACCTTCTTTGCTTGTGAACCACAGTCGCCCATTCATGGCTTCTAATTCCGTTTTACACAGATACATCGCAAGACCGTATCCGAATTCGCTAATAATTTGTGGTTGGCGTGCTCTTGAGAAAGGCGTGAATATACGCTCATATTCTTTCTCTCGAACACCATATCCTTCGTCGATAATGTCAATCTGAACATTGTTGCCTTTGGGCAAAATGACAATAGTGATAGGTGTACCAACTAGGCTGTACATGATAGCATTACGGACTATCTCTCGCAAGGCGGAGTTGAGGTAAGCAGCACTACCATTGACGTACAAGCCTTCTCGAATTGAGGTCTTAATCCGCGAACGATAATCATGCGTTTCAGATTCAGGGTCGAGAATGGCAACCTCATCTAGCGATTCGATAAAGTCTTCTAAAAAGTCTTCAAGGTCAATTTTCTTGCGTGTATCACGGATTGTTTCTTTAATGTGCCCTGTCCGAATATCTTGTAAGCGGTCAAGCATTTTGATGAGACGACCAGCACGCGCCATATGAATTTCGACTAGACGTGTGAAACCACCGATACGACGAGCAATGCGAGCAGCTTCGGTGCTTTTTTCGGCTTTATCTGTTTCGAGCACTCGTGCAATCAAACGCATGTGTCCAGTTGTGCTATCGACTGCTTCGTGCATTTCTTTACGGAAGCGGTCAATCACATTAGAGACAAGTTCCCAATCAGGGACATCAAGTGTCAACATGGTATAAACTTCACCATCATCACCATTCACGGCTGCTGCCCAACATGGGATATATGCTCCCGAACGATAAATTTTAAAGCGTGTCGGGCGAACTGATTGCAGGGCTTGCTCTTTGACTGCATCGAGACGTAAATCCATCGGTTGTAAACCTGTATCAAAGAGTGCACTCGCGGCTGACCAACCTGCACTTTTGATAACGTTGAGGTCTGTGCCGAGAATAGTAGCTGCGATGAGATTGTGCTGTACCAATGTTCCGTCATTGGCAAAGATGAGGACACCATGCCCTAAGCTATCCAGTACAGCTTGTAACTCTAAACTTCCTGACATAATGTCTCCAAGATGAGAACGGTCAATTCAAATATTGTGAGTGATAATGATATGACAAGCCACAATATCTATCTGTTTGAGTATACACAGGTGGAGGATAACGTGCAAAGTAGAAACGGACACAGGCAACTGACCTACATCCGTTATGAAGCATTTACTCAATATCGGTGCGAGAGCGTAAGTGTGGGAACATCAGCACATCACGGATACTGCGTTGGTCAGTAAGTAACATCACGAGACGGTCAACACCACCACCGAAGCCCCCCATTGGAGGCATCCCATAGCGCATGGCTGTTAAGTAATCATCGTCAAAGGGTGTTTCGTCGTCATCACCCTTGCTGTAGAGCTTTGCCATCTCCAAAAAACGTTGCTCTTGGTCAAAAGGATCATTCAGTTCGGTGAAGGCATTACCCATTTCCATTCCACCAATGAAAAATTCAAAGCGTTCTGTATGATTGTCGTCATACTCAGTTGGTTTTGCAAAAGGTGAGACATCACGCGGATAATCCATGATAATTGTTGGTTGAATTAAATTGGGTTCAACGTGATTACCAAATAACACTTCGACCACTAAGCGTCCCCAAGGGTCTTTTGGGTTGACTTTTTCGTTGAATTTTTCTTTCAGCAATGCACTCAAAGACTCAGCATCAGGATAATCCATATAATCGACATCAAGAGCTTCTTTGACTGCTTCACGCATCGTGAGACGTTTCCAAGGAGGCGATAGGTCAATATCATCCCCTTGCCATGTGATAGTTGTACTCCCCATCGATTGTTCGGCAACGTAGGCATACATACGTTCCGTGATATCCATCACCCCTGTGTAGTCAATATAGGCTTTATAGAATTCAAGCATGGTGAATTCAGGATTATGTTTGTAACTCACACCTTCGTTACGGAAATCACGCCCAATTTCGTAAACAGCATCATAGCCACCAACGAGCAAACGTTTCAGATACAATTCAAAGCTGATTCGCAAGAATAAATCTTGATGCAATTGGTTATGATGGGTGGTAAAGGGACGAGCAGCAGCACCCCCATAAATCGGTTGCAGAATCGGTGTTTCGACTTCAAGCATCCCTTCATCATCAAGGAAATTCTGCATCGCACGAATTACTTTGGCACGAATACGGAAGGTATCTCGAACGTGTTTGTTAACGGCTAAATCGGCATAGCGTTGACGATAACGTGCTTCGACATCCGAAAATTCACCATATTCAGTTTCTGTACCGTCATCATTTTTAACCACTTTGATGACAGGCAATGGACTCATAGATTTTGAGAGTACTTTGAATGATTGAACACGCACACTGATTTCGCCAGCGCGTGTTCGCATCATTGTGCCAGTTGCTTGGATAAAATCATCGACTTCTACCAATTTATCCCGAATCAGTTGATATTCTTCTTCGTCCATATCATTGATACGGAAGAACAACTGTAAACGTCCGTGTTCATCTTCATAATGGGCAAACGAGACTTTCCCTTTGACATTCATACGACGCAAGCGACCTGCAACAGTCACTTCGACTGTTTCTGGATTATCGGCATCTTTAGCTTCAGCATCTTCAAAGGCTTTGATGGCTTCGGCAGTGGTATGGGTGCGCGTTGTGCGTCGTGGGTAGGGATTAACCCCACGCTCTTTGAGTTGATTGAGTTTATTCAGGCGTTCTTCTTCTAAGTTGTTGGTTGGCTCCCACATATAGCTGTGTTGACTCCTATTGAATGAATTGAACATAGTGTAGCGATACTAGCTGAGACAACGATAAACAAAAAGGGCGTACATGCTCATTCTGTACGCCCTCTGATGCTTGAAGTGGTTGTCTATCGTCAGCGAATCTCGTGGATGATAAACGTGATTGTACCATCAGGGGCTTTGACCTTGACCTTATCCTTAACCTTAGCACCTAAGAGTGCTTTGCCAAGTGGACTCTCAATACTGATTTTACCTTCACGCGGATTAGCTTCCGCAGCACCCACTAGACGATAAGTTTCTTGTTCATCAAAACCTTTTTCGACGACATCCACAATAGAGCCGATGACCACCTCATCAGAGTTTGCTGGATGTTCAATAATTTTTGCATCACGAAGAATTCTCTCGATACGTGCAATTTCGCTTTCGAGGAAGGCTTGCTCATTTTTAGCTTCTTCATATTGCGTATTTTCAGTGATTTCTTCACCGCCATCGAGTGCATTGCTCAATAGTTCTGCAATTTCTGGACGACGCACTTTTGTCAAATATCCGAGGCGTTTTTCGAGTGTTTCTTTGCCTTCTTGTGTCAGATATTGTGCTTGTTCAACCATGATATTTCTCCTTCCCAAATCATCTGATGACAATGATGCCATCACGAGTGGGCTTAAACAAAGACGACACACGCATTTGCGGTGTCAAAGGGTCATTTTTTAGTAGTGAATGTGTGTTTTGGTGACTATAGTATATAGTATGAAACGTAAATTTTATCTTAACAGCGTGAACCACTATGAGATTTTATAACCCGCAAAATACGTTCTCGACTATTTTTGATAGACTATTGATAGATTTTTTCTGGGAACAGACTTCAAGAGATATCAGGTTTCTACATCTACAGAATATTGCTATTTTGTTGTAGATAAAATGCCTACCCCATGCCTTTGATACGAATGGTGAAGGTCGTTCCTTTATCAACTTCAGACTGGACATCAATTTCACCACCGATGAGGTCAATGATGCCATAAGCTAATGGAATCCCTAAGCCACTGCCTTTGAATGCAATGACTTCATCACGCTCACCACGAAAATAAATTTCGCCGAGTTTAGCGAGTTCATCTTCTGTCATACCAATGCCATTATCACTAATTTTCATAACAAGGTAGCCATCCTCGCCACTGGCACTAATCGTAACAACGCCTTCGCCTTCTTTGGTGTATTGCAGAGCATTTTCAACTAGCTTCGTGATTGCAATTCCAAGCAGATGTGTGTCAGCATTGATGTAAGGCAAACCACTTGGCACATCAAATTCGAGTTTCCGATTGAGTTCTTCGGCACGCGAACTTAGTTCTTTTTCGAGCTTCATCGAGATATTTTTGAACATATCCATCTTCGGCTCATCTGCAAGTGTGCCTTTACGGATTTTGTTAATGTAACGGAAATCCGAGAGCAAGCCTTTCATCCGTAAGCCGTTATTCTTGACGACACCGATAAATTGCTTTTGCATATCCGATAATTCACCCATACTAGATAGCATATCAATGTATCCAAGAATACTTGTCAGAGGTGTGTTGAGTTCATGTACAGCATGTGCCACAAAGTGTGACTCTTCTTCCATGTAGGTTTGCATATCAGCTGGACCAGCTTTGGATTTTGCTTCTTTGAGTTGAGCGCGTTGTTCTTCTTCTGCTTGATTGAGCAGAGTTGCAATTTCTTCGATTTGGGAAGGTAAGCGGACAGGAATAATTGCCCCTGCTTTCGCAGAATCTAGCAATTCACTGAGTTTTTGTTTCGCTTCATTGAGCGCGTTAGCATCACCTGACATAGTCAACTCCGTATTGTGATGTATTATTAAGAATGATTGCAATTACAGTGTAGCACGCATTTGATAATATATCTCAGATTATATGTGCGAATTCTTCGACAAATTGACTATCGTGCGTGAATGTCTGACGTACTTCGTCATCAATAGCTGATTCATCATCCCAAAAACTACTAATCTGTGATTGATATGTTGCCATTGCCTTAATTTTATGTTGCATGGCTTGTTCTGAGAATGAGCGCGTTTCTACTTGGAGTGATGCAGGATGATTTTCTAGTGCTTGGTTGACGACAGTTCGATTACGACAATAAGGATATTCTACATAAAAATAGACTGGCACACTTTGATTTTGTGTTAGTTGCCATGCCCAATCTCGTACTATAAGATGGTCAACATGCTCACCAACACCCAATGGTGTATAGACTTGGTCAAATTCAGTTAGGTCAAGTGTGTTGAGATAAGCTAGTGCAGGGTCTTCAGGGTGTATTGTTTGCCAGAGTGATGCTTCTGATGGATAGAGTGGAACATCATCAACAGTACGATAAATACAATCCAATAATTCTGCGTAGTGTGTCTTTGCGCCGACGATTTTGCTCGCAGTTTGGTCTTCTTGGCGACGGATAAGAACAGGATTTTCACCACTTTGCCAACGCTGATGATTATCTTCTAGGACAGGTGTAATTGGTAAAGGCAATGTTGGAATCCCTGCCATGAGCGTCCAGATTGTGACTTGATACCCTTGTTGTGTAAGTGTGAAAATCGTGCCACCACAGCTATAAATAGCATCATCATAGTGTGGTGACAAGAAAACAATTTTCATCAGGGGTTATGCTTCTGCCATAGGAGAAGATGGCGCATCATCAGGTGCAATCGCCACATCAAAGGTAAAAGTACTGCCCTCACCAACAGTGCTTTCAATTTGGATGCGACTGCCCATCTGCTCAATGAGTGAGCGTGTGATGAAGAATCCCAAGCCTGTCCCTTGCTGACTGCGTGTAAATTCATCTTCTGCTCGCCAAAAAGGCGTACCAAGTTGTTTGATTTGTTCTGCTGATAAGCCAATGCCCGAATCTGAGACAGAGAATTGGATGCGCTCGTTAAGTTGTTTAAGAGTCATCGTGATTGAGCCACTATCAGGTGTGTATTTAATTGCATTCGTCAACAAATTGGTTAAGACTTGCATCAAGCGATAATAATCAGTGAATAAGTCTGGAAGATTATCTTCTATAGTTTCGTTGTATGTGTGCTGGCGTTCTTGCATTTGAGGCATAAGGGATTCGCGCAAAGCATCCATGACTTTATACGGACTTACTCGAATTTCTTCCATCAAGAATTGCCCGCTTTCAATGCGTGTGACATCTGCTAAATCCGTCACAAGAATTTCCATACGGCGAACAGTATTCCCAATTCGTTCTAGGAAGCGTACCTGACGTTCATCTAAATTATCGGGTTGCATCAGTAGCAAATCAGAGTAACCTTGAATACTTGTCATGGGGGCTTTTAGGTCGTGAGCAACAATGCCAACAAACTCTGTTTTGGCTTGATTGGCAGCCCGCACAGCATCGAACAAACGACCATTTTCGATGTTGATGGCTGCACGCGTCACAATACGTTCAACGAGTTCTTGGTCATCCTCCGTAAATGTGCCACCATCTTCGCGCAATAAAATGACAACTCCTATGGCTCTTTCTTTGAGCATGATTGGCACAACCATCACGGTAATTAGACCATATTGCCCTGTATCAAAGATGATTGTTTGACCCCTATCAACAGCTTCCCACGCTTTCGGATAAGCATTCTGTAAATGAATTGGATGCTCTTTGGTTGATTTCGTTTGGTTATTATCTGAACTATAGTGATGTGTCGCCATAATTTCACGCGGGTCACCTTGAATGACACCTAAATGCCCTTGTGTTGCTTGGCTGATGCGTGCCACCATCTCAAGCGTATAGCGCATCGCAGCTTGTGTATCGAGTTTCTGGACGAGTTGTAAATCAATCCGACGTAGCATGGTTAGCTCATCAACACGTTTGCTGAGTTTTTCGTCTGTTTCTTCAAATAAAATCGCGTTATCAATCGCAACGGATGCTTGCCCTGCAAGTGCTTCGAGTGTTTCAAGGTCTTGTGGTGAGAATAAGCCTGCGACGAAGCTATTCTCAACATATGCAACACCGATAACACGTCCGCGTGCTATCAGAGGTGCAGCCATGATACTACGGAAAGATTGTGTCATGACACTTTGTTGCTCTTTCAGGCGTGGGTCAGCTTGGGCATCAGTGGTTAACATCGCATTGCCTGAATCCATAACCATATTAGCGACTGTGCGACTATACCCTTTTTTAGTGTCACTCAAAGTTTCTTGGTCATAGTTCCGAGCAGCTTTAATCGTCAACACCCCATCGTCATTGTTCAGCATGAGGAAGCCACGTTCAGCCCCTGTTAGCTGAATAACAGCATCCATTACTTGGTCAAGAACCGTTTGCAGGTCAAGTGATGTTCCAAGAATTCGACTCACTTGATAGAGTGCCTCGAAGCGTCCAGCACTTTTGGCGGATTCTTGCTCTTGTGCTAAGTCCTTGAGTTTATTAGACACTTTATCAATCTGCCGTATTGCATAGTCGGCTTCAACCCGACCTGTGCGAATTTGCTTGGCTACGAGGTCAAGCGCATGAAGTAAATTACGAAACTCAGAATTGGACGGTAGATTGTTCTGTGCCATATACGACGTTCCTACACTTCTTTGTCAAGAGACTGATAGTAATCACAGTGTTGCTTGATAGGACATTCTTCACATTGTGGTGAGCGTGCTTTACAGATAGCTCGTCCATGATAGATAAGTTGAAGATGGAAAGCATAAAATTCTTCATCTGGCACAATGATTTCCATGTGTTCGTGAGCCTTACCTGCACTAATTTTAGGGGGCAATAAGCCAATGCGTTTCCCTAAACGATGCACATGCGTATCAACAGGAAAGGCAGGACGGTTGTAACCAAAACACAAGACAATTGCTGCGGTTTTTGGTCCAACACCTGTTAGTTTTGTTAGCCATGCTTTCGCTTCATCGACAGGCATTTCTTCAAGAAAGTCGATGTTATATTCGCCACGCTCTTCAAAGATTGTTTCTAGTGAGCCTTGAATATAAGGTCCTTTGCTATTGGCTAGCCCTGCTGGACGAATAGTTTCAATCAGTTCATCTTCTGGTGCGTGATGCACATCTGCCCATGTGGGATAAGCTACTTTTAGTGCCTCAAATCCTCGGTCACGATTAGCATCAGTCGTGCTTTGGCTAAGGATACAACTAACTAGTTCATCCATACCATCGTGTCGCTTCCATTGCTTACGCCCATAGGTTTCTTCTAGTAATGGCGCAATCTGACGATATTTTTCTTGTTTGTGTTCTAAATTCTCTACTGTAACAGTCATTACATCTCTAATAATACTAGCAACAATTACAGTCTATATTATAACGAGTATACAGAGGTTTTCATAATAGAAATTCAAAAATGAAGTGGAATTTTGAAGTTTAGTTTTGTTCAACTCAAAAAGAGTACCCAAATTTGGATACTCGTCATTGTTTGAGGGGAGAGAGCTAATTGTCAATCGCCTGTAGCAATAACAGGTAAACTTCGTTTGATTTTGGCTTTCGGCAAGAAGAGTGTAGCCGTTAACCAGACAATTCCAAATAAGACAGCCGTTGCTGCAAATGTCCCGCGGAAGCCAATGAACATCGCAATCCCTGCTCCCATCAATGGTGCAACCGCGCGTGCACCAGCAACAATCGAATTATCTAAGCCGTAAACAGCCCCTTCTTCACCCTGTTCAGTGTATTGTGCTAATAACGCGGACGGTGCTGAAATAATGCCACCCATCGCCAGCCCTGCTAGCCCTTGTAATATCAGTAACTGCCAAACATTCGTCACAAAGGGTTGTGGGATATAAAATATCACAACAACAATCGCTGACCACATGAGTATCGAACGATGTCCGATGCGATCACCTAAACGTCCGAGATAAGCGCCACTCAAGGTAGCAATCGCCGAGGAAACAGACATGACTGCACCTGCGAAAATACTTTGCCCTGCCATCGCTGGGTTGAGTAGTGATACGACAAATAGTGGCGCAATTGGGATAATCATCGCGCGTCCTACTCCTGATAGAAAACGCATCCAATAGACAATGGCAACACCATTGGCAGATAAGACATGCTTCCATTGTTGTAACATACTTGGACGGTCAACATTATCTTTCGTAGATTGGGGTTCAAATTCTTCATCAACACCAATCCAAACTAAAATGCCTGATAGAAACAATGCGCCTGCTGTGATGAAAAAGGGCATGGCAAAGCCAAAGGTATCTGCCAGAACACCACCGATAAGAGGACCCAAGGCAACACCTCCCCATAGCGAGACTTGCAACGTTCCCATTGCAAAGCCAATTCGCTCTCTTGGCACAGCGGATGCGACCAAAGCATTATTAGCAGCGACAGTTCCCGTCACAATGCCTTGTACACCACGCAGAAAAATCAGTTGTTCGCCACTAGTGACTACTCCCATCAAACCCATGATGATTGTGCCACCAAAGGTTGCACGTAAGACCATCAGTTTGCGTCCATAGCGGTCTGCGACTGCTCCCCATAATGGCGATGCAATCATCATCGTAAAACCTTGAACCGCAATCACTAAACCCGCCATCCATTCGACACTCAAGCCTGTTGTTGACCCCAATTCTTCGACATAGAGGGGTAAAAATGGAAAAACCATCGAAAAACCGACGGCTGTTAATACCTGTGAAATGAAAACGACAGCAAGTGTTATTTGCCAGCGAGGAAATCCAAGAAATGTTGATTTTTGCATCTATATAGTCCACTAATCGACGGAATTAGCTTTACCATAACGGCAGATAGAGTTAATTATCAATACATCCCATTAATACCATTGAGGATATTTATGGTCTGCTAAAGTGTTTTTTACAGATTGCATAATTTAGTTTTGGAGGATGCCAATATACGTGGCATTAGCGACGCGGACAAGTTCGCCAGTGGCTATATCAATCTTCCATGTTCCATTGCGGTCAGGCATACCAAATAAGACCGCAGTATTATCTTCTGTCCAACGGATAGGTCGTAAGTAGGTATCCAGTGGGTCAGAAAGTTGCCTTTGTGTGGATGTTTGGAGGTTAACGAGCATGATGACAGTCCGAATAGTCGGTTCAGATGCTTCAATTTCTATCTGTGATAAAGCGTAAACAGCATTTGCACCATCAGGTGAAATTAAGATATTTCCACCTTGAGTATAGTTGACTAAGCCTATGGATGGAATCAATTGAGATTGCTGTGTTGATAGGTCATACACCGATACATCAAAACCACTAAAATCAGATGTAATGGCAAGGCGCACTAATTCACCAGCGCGTAATGAAGCCGCACAGAAACAGGTCGGCGTATCCTGTGCAGGGGTGATTGTGCCATCAATCAAGGATAGTTGGAACAGATTAGCATACTGTTGATAGGGAGCAAGTTCGCCGATACCATCAGGCTGTGAATCCATCAGTAACGAGCTATTTTCGACTGTGAAGGCAACAGGCAAAACACGTACACCATCATTGCGTGGTCCATCTGTGAGGACAAGGTTTTGGTTTGTACCAGCAGGTGTTGCCGTACTGGTGACTGTCGTTAGACCGCCATCACTATCATAAGTAAGTGTCCATGCGAGTGTACGTTGGTCGGAAGACACAATCCAATCGACACGTCGCGCTGCCCCTAATTGAATGAATGGATGTGGTGTTAAAGTTCCATCAGGTCGGGCAGTCATCACTATGCCGTTGATGCGGTCATAGTAGAGCAAATAATTATCGAGTGGTGTGTAATTTTCACCATCGATTTCCGTCAGCGTGACATCACCTGTAATCAAATTTATGAATTGCACACGGTCTGTGCCGAGGTCATCAATGTCGTATTCAATGTACACTTCCCAAGTGTTATTTTCAGGTGATTGAGCTTGGGATAATGCGACAATCAATCCCAAAAGTATCACCAGTAGACTATATTTAACTTTCATCCAACACCTCAATCACTTTGGGTAGCACTACACCTGATGCACCTGTCAATTTAATGTCTGCTATGGGCGTAATCATGCTATCGTCAGGGTTCACTTCAATAATTTTTGCACCTGTCATCTTAGCGATTTCAGGCAATTGTGCAGCAGGGTTAACCATTCCTGATGTACCAATAACTATCATGAGGTCACAGAGTTGAGTGTATTCCGCAGCTTGATTGAGTTGTTTGGCTGGTAATGGCTCTTGAAACCAAACAACATTGGGGCGTACATGAGCATCACAATGTGGACACGCTGGCGGACCAGCCTCTTTATCAAATTTGAGGGTGCTAATATCAATGAGAGTTGGCTCACCTTGGCAACTCGCAAAGCATTTATGTGTCGCGATATTACCATGTAGATGAATAACATCCTTGCTTCCTGCTTGCTCATGCAAATCATCTACATTTTGCGTGATGATATAAACATGCTCTTTGAGTTGCTGTAATTCAGCGAGAGCATAGTGCCCAGCATTAGGTGACACTTTGCCAGCGAGGTCGCGTCGCCATTCGTACCAATCCCATACCAATTTAGGATTATGCTTGAATGCTGAGGGGGTCGCAAGTTGTGCAGGGTTGTATTGTGCCCATAAGCCTTCCAACGCATCACGGAATGTCGGCACACCAGATTCTTTGCTAACACCCGCACCTGTGAGAATGGTGATGACTTGTGCTTGGGCAATTAGCTTAGCAGATTGTAAAATTTGTTTATCGTTCATCATTAGAATTTATCATGGTTTAAAAACTATATCGTAACAGTCATATTGTACTCAGAAAGCTAATTAGGCAAACTCAGTGTGGCATAAAGGTCAGCAATATACCAACACAATCAGTAGCGAGTAGACATTGCTCACAAATTCTCGTATTCTACTGTGGATTTACAGTAATTATCATGCGAATTTATACATATCATGCGCCAGTGGCTACTACAAAAAATCACACGCGAACAATTAGGACATTTTCTCGATAAGCATCGCACAGAAGCGAAAACGCTTGAAGTCGGTGCATCATCACGTCCATCATTAACACAATTTCCAAACCAAATAGCGAGTGACATATCATTCCATCCGCAAATTGATGTGCAATATGACGCACATCGGATGCCTTTCATTGATGAGCAATTTGATTGTGTGCTTGCTATCGAAGTGCTTGAACACTGCCATACTCCACAGCAAGTGATTGACGAATGTTATCGGATGCTAAAGCCTAATGGGACACTCATCCTAACGACACGCTTTATCTTTCCATTACACGATGCACCTCATGATTATTTTCGCTTCACTAAATATGGCTTGCGTCACCTCTGCCGAGCATTCAGTCAAGTCACCATTGAAGAAGAAGCAAAAACTGTCACAACAATGGGTGTTTTATATCAACGGCTAGCGTATCAAGTCGATTGGAAATTACCATTCACAAAAATCATGCTATTGCTGATTGCAAAAATACTGCCTCATTTGCAAACAACGGTTGCTAAAGAATATGGCGACATTCGTAAAGATGTCACGGAAGAGAATATCATGGCATCAGGATATTATCTTGTTGCGCGTAAATGATTATTTGCTAATCCAGTAAATCAACTACTCTCTGAATGATTGCTTCTGCCACTTGTGATTTTGGCATTAAATCAAATGTTTCGTGTGTGCCATCTTTGTGGAGGAATACAACACGATTATTATCAACTGCAAAACCAGCATCATTTGCAGAAATATTGTTGGCAACGATGAAATCTAAGCCTTTACGTTTGACTTTGTTCTCAGCATTATCCAATAAATTTTGACTTTCGGCAGCAAATCCCACAACAACGCTTAGATTGATAGCAGATGGTGTATTTTGGCGCATATCATGCAATGTTTTGAGAATGTCAGGGTTGCGTGCCAAAGTGATCCTCAGACCTTCATCATCGCCTTTTTTCTTGATTTTCTGCTCGGCTTGCTCTGCTGGACGAAAATCGGCAACGGCTGCTGCCATGATGAGGGCATCGGCATGTGAACTTGCTTCCAGAACACCTTCTAATAAATCATTCGCTGAACTAAATGGCACAAGTTTTGCGCCAATCGGTGTTGGTAAATTAACCGACGAGAATAAGGTCACGTCTGCCCCTGCATCTAAAGCTGCTTGAGCAATGGCATAGCCTTGTTTCCCTGATGAATGATTGCTGATGAAACGCACAGGGTCGAATGCTTCGCGTGTTGGTCCTGCTGTGGCGATAATGTGCTTACCACGCAAGGCATCTGTTGCTAAAACACGCCGAACATGTCCAATTAATGTTGGTGTATCAGGCAAACGTCCGCGCCCTGTTAAACCACTGGCAAAGCGTCCAACGTCGGGGTCAACGAGATATACTCTTCGTTCAACTAATGTATTAACATTAGCTTGCGTTGCAGGATGTTCGTACATGCCACCATCCATTGCAGGAGCAATCAACATCGGCGCACGCGAGGCTAAAACTGTCACAGTCAGTAAATCATTTGATTGACCACTCGCTAACTTAGCAATCGTGTTAGCCGTTGCAGGAATAATCGCAATCAAATCTGCACCCTCTCCTAAGCCAACATGCGCGATATGCGTTGGTAAGCCTCCACTACTATCAGCTTGCCACATATCGGTGTAAACAGGGCGACCAGTCATAGCTTGGAAGGTAATGGGTGCAACAAATTTTTGGGCAGATTCTGTCATGATGACATCAACATGTGCCCCTGCTTGTGTTAATTTACTAGCGAGGTCAACTGCTTTGTAGACAGCGATACTGCCTGTTGCGCCGAGGACAATGTGTTTATCTTGTAAGAGTGTAATTTTTTCCATGATGACTATCTGACGTTTTCCTGAATTGTGAACTTTTGAGCCATGTATCACGTCTGCATATGATAGAGTTGATATGATGTATTTTACAAGAGGATGAGGCAATGCAAGCAGAGAAACTAAAGAAATCACCTCCTAAACGCAATCGGCTACTCTTTATGACTTTATGGATTTTAGGACACGGTTTAGCGTGGTTGCCGTTCTTCATGGTGAGTAATAGTGGAGGTGCAGGTGATGAATTAGGCTTGGTCGTTTGGGTTGGGGGATTTATTGGTGGTATCACCAGCTTGACACAATATGCGCTGATTCGCTGGTATTTTGGACGTAATCTCAAGTGGTGGTTACCTCTGAGCCTAGTCGCATGGATTGGCGCGGCAATTTTCCCGTTTGTGTATCTCGTCGATGAATTACCCTTTAACCAAATTGGGCTGACGCTCCAGATGTTATCCTTAGCGACCCCTGCTGCGATTGTTCAAGCATTTTTACTACGCAAGCACGTTCGACAAGCATGGTTATGGGTCTTAGCAACGATCACAGGTTTAATTGTATTTTCTCTAAGTGTAACGACACTCAACGACTTATTTTTCGACACAGATTTTATTATCGCGGCTGTTAGCTATGGCTTGTTTGCACTGACCACAGCATCAACACTTTTGTGGTTGTTTGGGATGTCACAACAAGCAAATAAGATGAAAAATATAGCAGATGCAGAAACTCGCCTAGCTGATACGTCATCTGATGTGGATACTATCAGCGATGAACAACAGCATCGTACAGCAAAAAGTCGTCATCTATGATACAAATAGCTGTTATGACTTGTTAAATATGCGTTTTTGAGGATATTAACATGAAATATGTTTGGATGGTCACTTGTATCATCCTATTAGGAGCTTGCGTGCCGAATGATGATCCTAGCTTAATCCCCACACGCACGAATCCTGATGCAGTTGCGACAGGGATTATCTTAACTGAGAATGCACCACCAGCAGGCTTTGATACGGTCTCATTCCCAGAAATCGACGCAAATTTGGAGCAGTTATCTGGCTGGCGATACCAAATGTTTTTCTCGTTTGACGGAGTGTTTGCGCGTACTCCACGCGAAACAGGGGCATCGACTCAAGCAACCGTCACATATGACCAAGTCGGGTCACGACGATTGATTGATGCGACGATTGATGTCGATTTGGAAGACATTGAAGAGCCAATCATTTATGAAGGGGTTCGCCTTGGAGCAGATACATTTTTAGTTCGTGATGGTTCTTGTGCGACTAATACAGATTCATCTGAATTGCTGGCTGACCTCAGTGCAGGGCAGTTACTAGGCGGTGTTAATTTAGCCACCACTGCTGTACAACGTGAACGCATCAATGGCGAGGAAGTCTGGCTGTATCGCTTTTTGGCGGATGATTTGGTTTTGCCGAATGTCCAACTTGGTGATGATAGTCGTCTGTTGTCGATGGTTGGTGAATTATGGGTTGCGCCAGAGCACAATGTTGTTGTGCGATATATCCTACAATTGGAGGTCGAAAATGCGACTATCTTTGACCAAACCTTGCCAATTTCGGGGACAGTGAATATGCAGTACAACGTTTTTGATATAGGCACTATTCCGAATATTAGCATCCCAAATGGATGTTGATGGGGGGTCTTTCAAGAGAGGCATCCGTTATGTATGCCTCTCCAAATATGACCTTGAGAAGAATTACTCTTCTGAGCTAGGAAAATCACTTGGAATCAAGAAGTAGATGGGTGCAGTGGTTGTCCCTGCTGGCACAATTAGGTAGACACGCCCTTCGCCTGTTGTGATGCTACCCACATTGAGTTCTGCATTGTCACCTGTGACCACAAAATCATAAGCTCCAGCAAGAATATCAACTGAAACATAGCCATCACCAGCCCCATCGAAAGCATTCGGATAACTCAATGATTGAATGAGTGTGTCGCCGTTCGCGCTGAGGTTAAATCCTGCAAGGCTTGGAATAGATTGGAACATCGCAATGCGTGTGAAGCCATTAGCTGGTGCTTCATTATCTTCGGCAACAGCAACTACAGTTAAACTATCATCTTCTTCAAAACCAATCGCTGCAACTAAATTGATAGAGTCTGTGACAATCACAATTTCACCTGAATACACCGCGTTTTCTAGACTCTCACCTGTTGGGACAAGTGCTACATCGTAGATACCTGCATCTAGTTCAAGATACTCATCCGTAACATCACCAAATTGAACCGCTTCTAGTAGTAAATCACCATTGAGGTAAATATCGACATCTGGAGCACTGACGGAGAAATGTCCTAATCGTACTAAGGCTGACCCGTCACCGATTTCAACATCTGCCATAGTATCAGCTTCTTCAGCAGTCAGAGCATCAACATCGGTGGGAACAAGCACAATCTGTGGATTTGATGCTGTGCCGACGACACCAACAAAATAAGCACTTCCTACTCCTAGGATACCCGTTTCTTGGCTGGCAATACTTTCGCCAGAATCGTCACGAATATCAACAATGTAATCGTCTGATGGGATACTATCGCCAGCATAACCGTCGCTACCATTGAGCGTGCCTGGATAGCTCAGTAAGCGCACTAGCTCAATTTCCCCAACGAATACATTTACCGCTTCCAAGTCTGTGATGGCATGGAAAACACTGATATATGTCAAGCTTTCTGTGATATTGCTCAAGTCTTCAATGATAGCTTGCATCGTTAAGTTATCACGGTTGACTTCTCCGATAACAGCTATGGTAGCCCAATCATCTGCACTGAGTTCATATTCTTCTGATAGCAAGGCATCGGCGATTGCACCACCTGTTGGCACAATCTCGATTGTGTACGTGCCTGCTTCGACTTCTATCCAATCAGACACTTGTGGAAAGGTAACTGCCTCTAATGTCAAATCACCATTGATGTAAACATCGACTTCAGGAGCATCGACTGCAAAATGCGTTGCACGCACAAACGCTGATGTATTCTCATCTTCTTCTTGTGCAATGCTCGGAATCGCAACCAATAGAACTGCAAACCATAATAAAAACAACTTACGCATAGGTATCCTTTGAGTTAGTTAATTGTTGATAGATAGTTTAATTGTAATATGTTTTGAAAGATTGTCGATAGCCGACATGAATTTCTTGATAGATTGTTAAACAAAAAGAGTGACATCATTTGCCACTCTTAACATCTATTTTAACTAAACGGAGATTTTATTCGTCATCGTCTTCTTCAAACATTGATGGTAAGCCGAAGTGAACACGAATCTGATTTTCTATCTCATCTGATACATCAGGATTTTCAAGCAAGAAAACCTTTGAATTTTCGCGCCCTTGCCCAATCAGTTCATCATTGTAGCGATAGAATGCGCCTCGTTTTTCGACAACGCCCAAATCGGTGCCAATATCAAGGATTTCACCTGTTTTGCTAATCCCTTCATTGAACATGATGTCAAATTCAGTTTCGCGGAATGGGGGTGCAACTTTGTTCTTCTTGATTTTGATACGGGTACGATTACCAATATTCTCGCCACTGGCTTTAATAGACTGAATGCGGCGAATGTCGAGACGCACACTGGCGTAGAATTTGAGCGCACGACCACCACTGGTCGTTTCTGGACTTCCGAACATCACCCCGACCTTCTCCCGAATTTGGTTGGTGAAAATCAAGATAACATTGGATTGTTTGACTGCACCTGACAGTTTCCGTAGGGCTTGGCTCATCAACCGTGCTTGCAAACCAACGTGGCTATCACCCATTTCACCTTCGATTTCAGCGCGTGGGACAAGGGCTGCCACACTATCTACCACGATGACATCTAACGCCCCTGAACGCACTAATGACTCGGTAATTTCGAGTGCTTGTTCACCTGTATCAGGTTGTGAGACATATAATGTATCGACATCCACACCAATGACTTCAGCATAACGGGGGTCAAGTGCATGTTCCATATCGACAAAGGCACATAAACCGCCACGTTTTTGGGCTTCGGAAATCACATGCAAACAAAATGTTGTTTTACCTGAACTTTCAGGACCGTAAATTTCTGTGATGCGTCCACGTGGGACACCACCCACACCGATTGCAATATCTAGGCCTAGTGAGCCAGAGGGAACAACATCAATCTGTAAGTTCTTTGCATCGCCTAGGCGTTGAATCGTACCATCACCGTAGCGTTTTGTAATATCTTTGAGTGTGTTATCAAGGGCTTTGATACGACCTTCAATGTCTTCATGAACTTTAATTTCTTCGATTGGTTTTCTTTTCTTCGCCATACTCTTCTCTCTTTTGCTCTAATTGGGTAGAGGATAGTGTCTTTTTTGGATTCCGCTATGATAGCACAAAAGTTCTAAATTAGCAACAGATGACTATCATTTTGATTACTATGTTTTTAATGTACATTATATCCACTCAGTTAGCCAACGAACGGAGAAGTTTCTGATGAAAATTTACACTAAAACAGGCGATGATGGCACAACCAGTTTATTCAGTGGTGGACGTGTACCGAAGCATCATCTACGTGTTGAAAGTTATGGTACAGTCGATGAACTCAATTCGTGCTTAGGGGTTGCTCGGGCTTACCAACCAACAGCAACAAGCGATGATCTTCTGACGACGATTCAGAATCACCTGTTTCGGGTTGGGTCGGATTTAGCAACGCCAATGGATGCCAAAGCTGATTGGCTTGTACGAATTACAGTTGATGAGATTGAATGGTTAGAGCAAACCATTGATAGCTTAGATGAGTCTTTGCCTGAGTTAAAAAATTTCATCTTGCCTGGAGGAACACCTGTTGCAGCCCATTTGCATGTTGCACGAACAGTTTGTAGGCGTGCAGAACGCATTGTAGTTGCCCTTGCCGAGAGTGAACCTATCAACGATGCGTCATCTATCTACCTCAATCGCTTATCAGATTGCCTGTTCACGCTAGCGCGTTACGAAAACGTTCAAAACGACGAAACTGAAACTAAATGGATTGTGCGCTAAAATCACAATTTACAGCCAAACTAAACACGCTATAATCTGCGCTCTATCAAAATGGACTCAGCAAGTGCTTGATTGTGTTTGCAAATTCAATGATGCTCAGTACATCAACACAATCAACAAAGGATAATGACTACGCATGACTAAAATTGGTATATTGGCACTTCAAGGTGCGTTTATCGAACATCAGCAGATTTTTAATGACTTAGGTGCAGAAACAGTACAGGTACGATTACCTGAACATCTCACTGACTTAGATGGCTTGGTCATCCCTGGTGGCGAAAGCACAACGATTGGCAAACTTGCTACCGAATATCAATTAATCGAACCACTACGTCAATTTGCACGAACAAAGCCAACATGGGGAACATGCGCTGGCATGATTTTCCTCGCTAAGGATATAGGCATTGAAGCGCAACCAATTTTAGGCGTGATGGATATTACAGTAGACCGTAATGCATTTGGGCGACAAGTGGATAGCTTTGAGATAGAGCTGGATTTTAAGGGCTTATCCTCTGATGACCCCTTCCATGCTGTTTTTATCCGCGCTCCATTGGTGCAATCTGTCAGCAATAATGTCCGCGTTCTAGCACAATTGCCAGATGATAAAATTGTTGCTGTGCAGCAAGACCACCTCTTAGCAACAGCTTTTCATCCAGAATTAACGAATGATAATCGCATTCACGCTTATTTTTATGGTATTGTATCAAACAAAGACTAATATCGACTTATACTACCTGAAGGAGTTGGTGCATGGTATCAACTGAATTTTGGTCTGACATTGACGTACATGGACCATCAGACTTTGATGAAGAAGAGGAAGAATTATCGTTGGAAGCACTTCAAGAAGAAGAGCTTAGCGAAGACGATGACGAAGATGATTTCGACGAAGAAGACAACGATGATGAATTTGACCTCAAAGATGAAGATGAAATTGATGTAGACGACGATGATTTCATCTTTGACGAAGAAGATGAAGAAACCGAAGATGGTTTTATTCCCGATGAAGGCTACGAAGATGACGAAGATGATTTCGACGATTTTTATGATGATGACGACGACGATGACATTTTCGATCTCTATGGTGACGATTAATTGAGACCGATTGGGTGAGTTAAGCTCACCCAGTTTCCACATTATATTTGCATTGAGTATCCGTAGGGTAGTCGTAAGAGACTGTCGTAACAGATTCCTCTATACTAGTTTCAATTGTCGTCATTTTGAGACTGAGTATGCCTAAAATTCGGCTCGGATTAATCTCTGAAAGCCTCCATACAACACAAATTCCATTAATGCCATATCATGCGATTGAGGCAGTCTTTCGTGATATTGATGGTATTCTCCACACAGGCGAAGCACCATCCGAAAACATACTCGATATGCTATCAGAGATTGCGCCAACACAGGCAGTCACAACCATGTCAACCACTGCCAATGTACAAGATAAACGTGTGATGACTTTTGGCGATATTCGCATTGGACTTACACACGGGTATAGGCATCCACTGGTCGAAAGCTATTTTTCTATTCAACAACGTTTAGGTAACATCTACGCAGGTGGACGACATTTGCTGGACACCCTACCTACACGCTTTGCCGAAGATGATGTAGATGTAATCGTGTTTGGGCATTTGCATATTCCACTCACACTCAAACGCGATGATGTTTTGCTCATCAATCCAGGGGCGGTTTATACAATTTCCGAAGACCTTGCTCAATGGGAATTATTACGTGAGACGAATCCAGACCGACGCTATCTCCTAGAAACATACCTACGCAATCAAAAGAGTGATTCTTACAAAATGCCAACTCGTTCAACAGTGGGTATTCTCGAAATTAATGAGGATTATAGTATCTCAGCTAAGATTCAACCTTTACCACAATTTGTATTTGCTTGAGCTAATAAAGGTAATCCCCCACCAATTGGCAGGGGATTAAAGGGGATAGGATAGGAGCATCCAGTTAGAATGCAACACACGTTGTTATTTATAATGTAAGGGGTATTTCTTACAGAAAAGTGAACAAACAAGTTCATGTTTTTACCACAGCATTATAGAGATTTTCGTATTGTGTCACGACACTCTTCCAACTATATCGTTCAGCAATGAGTTGAGGAGCGTGATGTGATAACGTTTGTTGCAAAGGCTTGTCCTGAATTAAATTGATCGCTACAGATGCCATCTGCTCAATGTCAGCAACTAGCACATACTGACCATCTTTAGCATCAATCCCTTCCATGCTAAGCGGTGTTGCCACTGTCGGAATCCCCATTGCTAGTGCTTCCAGCACCTTGTTCTTGATACCTGCACCAACACGTAAAGGACAGACAAAAATTGTCGCGCTAGCGAGATAGTCTTGGACACTTGGAACACGTCCAGTCACGATAATATTATCTGAGACAAGAGCCAGCATGACATCAGACGGTGCATTACCTACCAGTTGTAGCTTAGCATGAGGAATTGCAGATTGAATCTGAGGAAAAATTTCTGTTGTTAATAACATACCAGCATCATGATTAGGCGGATAATCAAAATTGCCAACAAACAATATTGTAGCATCATCACGCAGTGTTGCTCGTGGTGAAAAATCTTCTAAATTGACACCATTAGGAATCACATCGATTGCTAGCTTAGGATTGATGCTCAGTAATTCAGTCTTATCGTCGTTACTAAGAACAACCGTCCGCTGATAAGGGCTAAACATCCAACGTTCAAATTGACGAGTCAATTGGCGATTGAACCATGTTTGAGGTGTGAACGATTGTGCGAGGGCACGTTTTAAGTACAAGCTATATGATTCGTAAGGTGTAATCACTGTCGGATAATCTTGTAGCAGATGAGCAAACTCATAGACATGAACGCCGCCGAAAAGATGTACAACATCATAAGTCTGATTGCTTAACTGTGTAACAATCACTTGCCATAAATCAGATTGCCATGCCGATGATGCCTGCTTAGGATAATGATTGCCGACTAAACGTTGAAGATACATCCAATGCGTTCGCTGGACTTCGGGAAATAAGCGTACATTATTGAAAAATTGCTGGTAATGTGTAATTTCGCTTTGGTCACTAGCCTGTTGTGTGAGAGCGAGTAAATCTAATGTGTATCCACGCTCATGCAAAACGCGAGCTAAATGCCATAGAATTAAACGGTCACCATAGTGCAAAGGATAAGGTGGGCAACGAGAAATGAAGAGAATGCGTTTACTCAAAATATCAATCCATTTGTGATATAGCAAAATCCTCATCAGGATAACAAGCTGGGTTCACGATATAAACCCATGCTTCGCGTCCACTCACTAACCAAACGCGAATCCGCAGATAGCATTCACCCTCGTAAGCATCAAGTGTGGTCAATTCATCTTGAGTGATGATAAGAACCTGACCATCAATGCGTCCACCATCTTTTGGCACAGCAACGGGGTAAGGAGGCATCAGGACAGTGTTGATGGTGTAATCTTCTAGAGTATCTTTTGCCCCATCAATCATGCGTCCAATCAACGATTGTTGCACCATATGATCTTGCAATGTGCCGTATACAAATAAATCTATCATCAGTCTACTATACCAACTCATCTATTAGATTGAGCAAGTCACGACGGGTTACAGGTTTTTTGATATAGGCTACAGCCCCTTTTTCAAGTGCTTCGGCTTCTCGGTCTAAAATTGAACATACAACCACAGGCACATCTTGTAATTGAGGGTATGAGAGCACTTTTTCGAGCAGAGGCAGACTTTCAGCACGGGGCATCAGCAAATCCATGATGACAAGTGATGGTACAATCTCATCGGCAATTTTGAAAATTTCCTGTGTTTCACGAGTCGTAATGACGTTGTAAAGGTCTGGATTTAGATATTCAGACATCAGTTGTAATGTCATCTCGTCTTCGTCGATTAACACAATCAACGGACGGTCATCCTCTGGTGGACTAGCATAACGCGGTGCTTGGACTGCTTCCATACTCGGAATCAAAATGTGGAAAGTACTACCAACACCTAATTCACTATCTAACCAGATATGTCCTTTGTGCATTTTGATAATTTGTTGTGTGATGGCTAAGCCAAGCCCTGTACCTTCATATTCACGAATAGTTGAGCCATCCGCCTGCGTAAAAGCATCAAAAATAATTTTTTGGTCTTTCTCATCAATACCGATGCCTGTGTCATTCACGCTGATGTGTAACCAAGTATTATTTTGTGTCGTCATGTGTAGTGGTAATTCTGGGAACTCTCTTAAACTAATTGTAGACCGTTCAACCTGAACGTTGATTGTTCCCTCTTTGGTGAATTTAACAGCGTTACTGAGCAAGTTAATTAGCACTTGGCGCATACGTTGTGGGTCAATATATACCGAGGGCAAATTATCTTGTAAATCAACACGCAGAGCTAAACCTTTGAAATCAATCTGTGGTTGTAGTGTACTGGTTGCATCTTCTATGAGGCGTTCAATTTGCAGTTCGACAAGGTCAAGATCCATTTTGCCAGCTTCGATTTTAGACAAATCAAGAATATCGTTAATTAAGGCTAATAGCTGACGACCGCTACGATAGACCCGTTCGAGACGGTCTTCTTGTAAATCTTCAAGAGCACCATATGTTCCACTGAGGAGTAACTCACTGTATCCAATGATTGCGTTAAGCGGTGTTCTGAGTTCGTGGCTGACATTAGCTAGAAATTCAGTTTTAAGACGGCTGGCTTCAATGGCATCTTGGAATAACTCAGCATTACGAATAGCGACAGCAATCTGTGCTGCAATTGTCATGAAAGTTTCGTAGTTATCTTCATCAAATTGGTTTGCCATATCATCTAAGCCTAAGATAATACAACCTAATACTCGTTCGTGAGCAATTAATGGTGCAACCGCACAAGCCTCTATTGTTACATCTGCTGGAATAATTTGGGCTAAGGCACTATCAGATGGTGTCATCAAGGCAGTATGATTACGGACAATTTCTTGAAACTCATAGAATGCAGGTGTGCCTTTGACCATCACGGATTGACCTTGGGTATCCATCAGAGGATATTCAGCAACCAGATAGCCATTGCCATCCATATCGTCAATACGGATGATACAGGCATAACTCGCTTTGAATAAATCAGTCAGAAGATTTGCAGTATGATCAAGAACAGCACTTTGCGATAATGATGAACTAACATAATTTGCTAAATGGTGCATTGTAGCAAGGCGTTCTGAACGAATTTCGAGTGTTCTAACGTTATCTTCAAGTTCGGTGTGCAACTGTGCATTATCTATAGCGATAGAGGCTTGCCGTGCCAATGCAAAAATATGTGTTGCATCATCAAATGTGTATGGAATTTTGCCATTTGTATCCAGTGAAATAACACCTCGTATCTGCCCTTGAGCGACGAGTGGTACACCCATCCAAGACTTAACCTGCCCTAGTGTTAGCATGTCAGGTTGTGTTTGCCACTTATCCGATTGATGTACACGAGGAATGACAATAGGCTCTTGTGACTGAATCACGCTCCATAGAGGACTCAACTGATTAACAGTCAATGATTGCCCTCGATAGATTTCTTCAAAACCATCGACAGCATAGACGAAAAGAGAGCCACTGTTTGGCATCGGAAGCAGAATTGTCGCTCGTTCATAATTCACTAACCGCGCAATTTGTTCTAGAATCCGTGCGAAAACATCATCCACATTCAGAGTAGATGTAACAATTCGCCCCATGTCAATGAGACTATTAGCGACTTCACGCCGTTCTTGTTCGGCATTGAGCAAGTAGGCATTATCAAGTGCCAAAGAAGTTTGTGCTGCTACCATATTCAGGAGTGACAAATCTCTGTCTGTAAAGGCATCAGCTTGATTGCTCTGTAAGGCAATAACACCAATTGGCTCATTATTACGATTTTTAAGTGGTGTCCCGACCCATGAACGCAATGCTCCAAGATTTAGTGTAAATGGGTCAATTTGTAGGGCTTCTAGGCGACTATCTGCTGTCATTAGGTCATGAAAAACGAGTGAAATCCCATTTTGCATGACAACATTAGCTAAAGCGTATGGTGGTGAAGCTAACATCACTTGGTCATTGCCAATGAGCGGTGCATGAAGCCTATTAGTTGTAGAATCCAATAATGCAATTGTGACGACACCATGCAGGAAAAGTTGCTCTAAATCGTCTGCAAGTTGATCCCACATGATACGCATACCAAACGTTTCGGATAAGGTATGACTAATACTATTGACCAATTCCATTTCGCGCACACGACGTTTTGTGTCATCCAACAAATTCATGTTTTCGATAGCGAAGGCTGCACTATTTACTAAATTCAGCATGAATTGCAAATCATTTTCATCAAATGTGCCATAGGCATCGGATTCTGTATACAATGCGCCGATGACGGTATCTTTTGCAATGACAGGTAAGCCGATGAATGATTGTGATAATTGTTCGTGAGGAAAACCAAAAAAGGCAGAGGTTGCAACTTGTTCGTCTGCTGTTAACCAAAAAATCGGCGACGCTTGTGTAATCATATGCGAAACAAGGTCATCTCCGATTGAGCGACTGGTTTGTTTAGCTTGACCATCTACATAGGATACGATTGTCAGCATTTGGCTGACTTTATCTTGGATAGCGAATGTGAAATCACCTGTTGGATGCACGCGCTTCATCGCTTCGTGAATACGACGCATCAAGCCATCGAGGTCAAAGGCTGCTTGCACTAATAAGCTGACTGCACCCATTGCAGTCATATCTGCAATACGTTCTTCTAATTGTGTAAACAGGCTGGTATTGAAGATAGCTACCCCTAACTGGTCGGCTATTGTCTGGATAACATCAGCATCGTCGGTAGAAATTGCGTGGCTTTTCCTGTTTTGAATCACCAAGACACCAATCACTTGATGTGCAGCTTGTAACAGAATAACAAGTTCTGAGCCAACAAGTGGCAAACTCGGATGTTGCCAGTGACGGTCATCATTTTGTGCATCATCAATCAACAATACATTGTCATGATTAATAACCCACATCGCGCTCCGCATTTGTGATAAGGACGTTACTTGCCCTTGCATCGTCTCAATTACATCACCAACAGCATTAGTTGCAGAAATACAAATTAATTCGTTACGAGAATGATCAATCTGCCAAATTTGTGCGAAATCTTGACCAAATTGTGTGCAAATCAAACGCAATGAGTCATCTGCGAGTTGTTGTAAGTCAGATGTCGTAATAATAACTTGTGAGACACTGGCAGCCGCCGCGAGACGCGTTGTTTGGGCTTGGAGTGCATCCATCACATGATGCAATTCGGTAACATCGTCGGTGATTGTGCTATACCCAATAACTGTTTCATTAGCATCACGCAGAGCAACTACCGAAACATGGGCATCAAACTCAGATCCATCTTTACGCTTCAAGGTGACAAAGTTTGTCCAGCCCTTCGTGCGCGTTGCATTGGGATAGATTAGTTCGTTCGCCATGCTCTTTTCATCATTGAGCAAGCGGTCTCTGAAGAATTGCTTCTCGGATGGGTCGCGCAGAAATAAATCATTCCATGCCTGATTACGATAAATAACCTCGCCATCAGGGGCATGAATATCTATTGCGACAGTGGCTTTGTCGATAAGTTGTTTGAAATTCGTGTTATCAAGTAATTCAATTTTTGCCTCAGACGCCCGTCTAAGATGTAAGATAGCATTACTCATCACCTGAGCTAACATCTGCAAAAGTTGTTGTTCACGCCCTGATAGTTGTCGCTCTTGTTCAGCTTGGTTAAATGTTAGTAGAATTGCGCCAACCAAGCGACCTGACGCTAGCATCGGTGTCATCACCAATTGTTGTGCGCCGATGGTTCGCATCATTGTGCGAAGAGTTCTCGTCTGAGGATTATCATTAGCCTCATTAATAATAACGGGGTTCTGATTATCAAGTAATTCACAGAATCTTGTGTAACCATCAAAGCCTAAATCACGTCCAATGGCTACTCGTGAAGGATGTTCCGCAACAGCTTCACCACGTCCATCACTCTCATCAAACCAGTAAATCACAGCATTAATTGACTCAAACAAAGAAAAAATACCCTGTGTTGCATCTTTGAGCATCTCTTCTAGCTGATTTGCCAAATTAATTTTTTCTGCTAATTGGCGTGCTTTAAAAACCATCGTGGCTGTATGTTCTGTATCGAGGCGTGTTGCTAATATCTCGACTAGCGGAATGATGCTATATGCACTCTCATCAACATCTTCTACAACCACAATCCCTTGTGTTCTACCGTTGTAATATAGAGGGATAAATAAACCATCATCTGTCAGTTGAGGGGCTTGAGTATCACGCCATTGACTACGGTCATTGAGCCATCGAACAATTTGCGGTTTACGTTCAGTGCCTTCTGATGTGATTAAGCCTGTTGGCAACATCAAATATGCTATCCCGTGTTCGGCTGTAATCCAGTTAACAAGTGTTACTCCCGCTTGAGTAACTGTTGGGAGTTGGCGTAATTGCTGTGTGAGTGTGAGTAGTGTTGGTGTTTGCATAAAATCACATGATTTCAATCAATCTGTCATTCATTGTATCCTTTTCCATCTTTCATGCGAGTGTGAATAAACAAACCGTAACAAAATGTATCGTGCGCTTATCCTACGCGAACAGCACCAACTAGACTTTCAGGAAGTCGGGAATTATAGTGGTACAAAGGTATTTGAAGGATTATCAACTTGATGAAACAAACGATACAGCTTGTGTGGAGTGTCTTCTTACTAGGACTATTGGTGGGGTGTGATGCTATTCCACAACTACCACAGTCATCTGATTCTGCTGATGCACCTGTGAGTGTGCAACGGGGCAATACACCACAAGAAACTGTTGAAAATTTTCTATCGGCATGGACAGACGAGCAATTCGAGACGATGTATGGTCTATTACATCCGCGTTCGCTAGAAGTCTACCCCTTAGAAGACTTTGTTGACCTCTATGAAACAACTCATGCTGATATTAGCTTCAATGGTGTGAGCTATGAGATTGGTGACATCACAACACAGGGTACATCGACTGCTATCACTTACGATGTTCTGATTGATTCTATCTCATTTGGGGAGATAGCAGATAATAATCGAACCATGCGCCTCGTTGAAACCGATGGACGATGGACGATTGCATGGTCGCCAATGGATATCATCAATGGTATGACAGCCAATGTGCGTCTTGACCCTACACGCCAATCGCCTCCGCGTGGCGACATCTATGATACTAATGGTTTGCCTTTGGTGCTTGAAAATGGCACAACTTATGGTCTCATCATGCGTTTATCCGATATGAACACAGAAGAAGATTGTACGCTTCTGCTATCGCGCTTGTTGCTACGTCCACAAGCCTATTTCATCAATATCTATAACGATTACCGCTCCGCTGACTCTGCCTTTTTTGTTGGCGAAATAGATGGGGAAACCTATCAACGTAATCGTGCGGATTTGGATGCAATCTGTGGAACAGATATTGAAGTTGAATTTATTGGCTCAAAAGTACAAGCACGCAATGGACGTACTTACTTCGGGCATGGTGCAGCAGCCCACGTCACAGGATATATCAGTTTTGTTCAAGAATCAGGTGTATATGATGCCGATTATTGGCGTGCGCGTGGCTACAGTGACCGTGATTTTGTAGGTTTAGCAGGTATAGAATTTGCTTATCAAGATGCCTTAGCAGGTGTTGCAGAACAATCGCTACGCCTTGTTGATTCGAGTGGCGTTACCTTGCGTGAACTTGGCACATCGTCAGGTTCACCATCCACGTCAGTGAGTTTGACAATTGACCGAGAATTACAGTGGAATACGGCTCAAGCCTTCATTGATGCATGGAATTTTGCTTCCCCTAACTGGGTAACACAAGCCTCTGGCGGTGGTGCTGTAGTGATGGATGTCAATTCAGGGGCAATTTTGTCGATGTTTAGTTTCCCGACTTTTGACCCGTCGATTTTCTATACAGAAACAACCTATTGGTCAACCAATACCACTAGAGCCAATGCAAGTTCCCAAATAAGCTATGCGACACAAGCAAATCAATTTTTGCCTGTAGAGGCAGCCACAGTCAATCATGCGCTCACACAGAACTATTTTCCTGGTTCAGTCTTCAAAATTATGTCTGCGCTAGCAGCAGGTGATTCAGGTACATGGGGACAAGACCAACTCTTCAACTGTGAGTTAACATGGGATGGCTCACAGCGATTTGGTGATACAGGCGGTATCCGTGAAGATTGGCGTGTGGTATCCGACCAAGACGCGGCTGGTGAAATCACGATGGCAACAGCTTTGACGACATCATGTAATCCTTTCTTCTGGGAAGTCGGTGCAATCATGTATGAAACTAGTCCAGATTTGCTATCAAGTTATGTGCGTGGTTGGGGCTTCGGTCGTCCAACAAATGTTTATGGCTTAGAAGCAGAAATTGAAGCAGCAGGCGCAATCCCTGAACCAACGGATGTCACTTTTGCTATCAACAATGTAATTGGTCAAGGGGATACAACCGTGACAGCAATTCAAATGGCACGTTTAGTCTCGGCGGTAGCGAATGGTGGCACACTCTATCGCCCTTATTTGGTAGAACAAGTGGGTGGTAACGGCTCACCTGTGCTCGAAATAATAGAACCTGTTGTGGAAGGACAACTGGGTGTCACTGATGTTGCCCTCGCTATTGTTCAAGAAGGTATGTGCGATGTGCCAATTGACCCTGATTTTGGCACATCTATTCGAGCATTTGCACAAGCAGAAGTGCCACCAACGTATACATCATGTGGTAAGACAGGCACAGCACAAACGGCTGGTGCACCGAACGCTTGGTATGTTGCCTATGCCCCTGCGGATAATCCACAGATTGCTGTTGCAGTCATTGTACCCAATTCGCGCAATGGTTCAGAAGTGAGCGCACCGATTACGCGCCGAATCCTTGACTACTACTTCAACGCACCGATTGCGCCCTATCCTGAATGGTGGGAAGATGATTACACTCCTGTAGAGTTACCACAAGGTGTCGGCGGTTAAATTCTTGTTACTCGCCGATGTAGGTTACACGCAAGATTAAACCTTCTGTCCACTCAACTATGTATAAAGACCCATCGGGACCGACATCAAGTGATGTCGGTTGCCACCCTAACTTAAAGTTGATGAAGGGTTCATAAGTCCCCGTGTAACCACCGTCGTCTGTTTCTTCAAGTAGTACGAAAAGGACGTTACGCGCAGGTGTCATGCCCCCAAATTGCCCAACAAAAACACCATCTTGATACCTTTCAGGGAATTGGTCAGCACCATAGTACACTAAGCCCACTGTCACTGTAGATGTGATAAATTCTGTTACAGGGTCTTCGGTTTCGTAATCAATGTCGCGTAAGGCACGTCCCGCACCATAAACATCAGGAAAACCATAATGCCGTCCTTGACGCACATAGTTCAACTCTTCTGGTGGTAAAAATGTTAATTCTTGATCTAAGCGGTCTGGAGAATTATCACCCGTGAATAACCGCCCATCAGGTGACATGGTTAAATCATAGGGATTACGGAAACCCTCCGCGAAAACACTCAAGTTACCGCCATCTAGTTCCATTGTTAGAATAGACGACTCATACTCACGGCGGATAGGACCTGTATCCGTAGTAGACCCAACAGCAATGTAGAGCAAATTGTCATAAATCAGGATGCCATTATTAGAATGAAGTGGATATTCACGTCCAGGTAAATCATCAACCAAAGTCGTGTAAGTTTCGTAGATGCCATCTTCATCAGTATCTTCGACATAGCCAATCTGTCCTTCATCAGAGAGATAAATACGCTCTTCATAAACTGCCATGCCGACTGCCCAAGAAAACATCAAATCTTCTGATAGTATTTGCTGGTAATTTTCATAGATGCCATCATTGTTGTCATCACTAGCCGAATAAATACGCCCATCAATTGTGAGTGCGAGTAGAGTGCCATCATCAGTAAATTCAATATCGCTAATCGACGTTGGTGCTTCATCAATATGGAGTGCAATCTCAATGCTGAAATTATCAGGTGCTTGATTAATAACAGTTTCAACTGTTAAAGGTGGTGCAGTCGGTTCAGGTGTCGCTGTTGGTAAAGTCGTACTTTCGATGGTAAAACGACGTTCTGGCGGGGCTTCTCCAATCACATTGATTAACTCGCGTGTTTCCCCGTTACCCTCAACGACTGCAATTGACCATAAATACTCGCCTGCGGTTTGTTGTGATAAATAATCACCTGCAACAAATTGTTGTTCACTTGTCCATGTAATACCAAATGCAGGTTCACCTTCGCGCCAGATACGCACATCGTAGAATTCATTCTCTTGTAAATCACGCGCCCAATCCCACTCTAGGACAACATCGGCTGGATTAGCGAATGAGGCATCATCAGATGGATTTTGTAAAACAGGCATGAAAAAAGCGCGACGCTCTGCTTCGACTGTCCCTGACACAATCGCATCAATATCAGGTGTTGGACTTACTTCAGGCGCAGTACATGCTGCTAAACATCCTATAGCAATGAATAGAATAAAACATTTTAACATCTGGTGAATCTCCAAAGGGAAAGTAGTTAGCTATCTAATGCCCAATCAACGGCTGCAAGGGCATGTAAGTAAGTAGTAGGGAATGTCGGAACAGGGCTATGCTCAGGACGACTGATGAGTAATTCGATTTCGGTACAGCCTAGGATAATTCCCTGTGCACCTTTATCAATCATATTTTGCATCACAGTTTGATATGCTGAGCGTGACTTATCATATACTTCGCCGACAACGAGTTCGTCATAAATGATGTCATGAATAATAGTTCGACCTGCATCATCAGGGATAATCACATCAAGATGATGTTTCTTCACCAAACGTCCTTTATAGAAACCTTGCTCCATTGTGAAGCGTGTACCCAATAAGCCAATCTGCTGAATACCTTGTGATTTGATTGCATTAGCGGTTGCATCAGCAATATGTATCAAGTCAATGTCAACAGCATTTTGAACATCATCTGCCATGCGGTGCATAGTATTACTGCAAATCACAATACAATCTGCGCCACCACGCTCCAGTTGACGGGCTACAGCAATCATCCGATGCGTTGCAGTTTCCCAATCACTAGCCATCTGCAAGGCTTCAATCTCGGCAAAATCAAATGAGTACATCAAGCAATCTGCTGAATGCAAACCACCCATACGTTCGCGCACTGTTTCGTTGATGATGCGATAATATTCAATAGATGATTCCCAGCTTAATCCGCCAATGAGTCCAATAGTCTTCATCAAAATTATCTCGCTATGTGTGATAAAGTTATGATAGTTTCATCATATCAGTCAAATTAGTGCTAAAACCATACACAATCTCGGTGGGAACATCGGTTGAATGCGAAAAAGTCATTTCTTTTGTAGAATACTGTTGTTACGTTAACTCTTGCTCATCCGCTCGGAAGGATAGAACCTTGTCTGAAAATCAATTAAATCGACAATTAGCTGCTGGTATACGCGCCGCTCAACAGGGAAACCGAGAACGAGCGCGAGAACTCCTTGAAGGGGTTCTACGGCAAGATCGTAATAATGAACAAGCATGGATTTGGTTAGCATCAGTTGTTGAAAGTCAGCGAGAACGTCGCTTAAGCCTTGAACGCGTGCTGAAAATCAATCCAAGCAACACGGCAGCTCAAGATGCCTTGAACAGTATGGTAGGCGTTTTGGGTGAAAGTGCATCTATTGACTATGCTGCGATTAGTGCATCTGCACGCACACCTGCGCCTGTTGGCGGTAATCGTAGTGCCTCCCCTGCTGAACGTGCAGGAACAAGTGAGGGTGGTAGTTCCAATTTATTACCCTTTTTATTCGGTGGTGCAATTATCCTAGGGGTTTTGCTGATTGGCTCAATCTTCATTCCACCATTGCTTGCGCCAGCTCCGACAGAAACACCAACAGAAGTAGCAATTTTACCAAGTCCAACAGGACCAACAGTTGACCCTAGTATCCCAACTTCTACTAATACAGCTATTCCAACAGCAACATTCGACTCAGAAGCTGTAGGGGCGATTGCGACCAATACACCATCAGGACCAACATTTACACCCACTGCAACATTTACGCCATCTAATACGCCTGTGCCATCAGCAACATTGCCGTCTGTTTTGAGCTATAGTTACGTTGTCCTTGGTTCACAGGGTAGTAACTCGCCTGGAGTTTTTGAATTGAGCGGTGATGGGACAATGGTAAACGAACTAGTTGCTAATGTGGGTGATTTTGACTTTAACCCTGCAACAGGGGCATTAGTTTATACACAAATTCGTGTCATTGAGTTACCGACAGTTACTCCAATTCCAACTTTTACACCTAGTTTGGCTTCACCTGAGCCAAGAAGAACACAACAAAGTTCGGGTGGCTTAATCGTGTCACCTAATAGTGGGCAACCGCTTAATGCTGAACTATCACAGATGTTTGTGACCAATATCAACGATTTGGAAACGCGCGTTGAAATTACAAACTCGACCTTACAAAATGCTATTGAACCAGCGATTTCACCTGATGGAGCGTTCATCATTTTTGCAAGTGATATTGACGGTGATTTTGAGTTATTCCTCTATGATGTGAGTACAGGCTTATCCGACCAAATCACGGATAATTCAATTTCGGAAGATACTCAGCCATCGTGGTCAGCTGATGGTGAATTAGTCATTTTCAGTTCAGACCGTGTATCAGCAGCCAATAATGATATTTTCACAATTGACCCATTTGCATCAGACCCTGAGTCAACTGTTGAGCAAATTACGGATGCGCGTGGACAAGCCCAGCAACCGCAACTATCGCCCGACCAAAGCCAAATTGTATTCTTGAATACTGTGCAGGACTCAAGCGCGATTCGTCTGGCAACAGCAGATGGTAGCTCAGTGCGTGACCTAACCTTCCAAGCATCTAGCACTTATGGTCCACCTGTATGGACATTAGATGGCAATTACATTGTCTATTCGGTTGCATTACCTGATGAGACAGACTTCGAGTTCCGTATCTACTCACCGCTAACGGGAGATAACCGTGCGATTACTGTGAACAATTTCTCGACATTGCGAATTGTGCCACGGTCATAAAAAGGGTGGCTAGTCGTTAGTGATGTGGACAGGTGACCCTACCTGTTCACTTTATTTCACACACCTGCCGATGGAGGTATTTCACCATAACGCCCAATCATTGGAGGTAAAGCAACACGCTCGATTGTGCGAGTATGCCACTGATTGGCTTCGCGTCGAATCAACTTTAATTTTTGTTGATGTGCATCCCCAATTGGAATCACCATCCGTCCACCTAGCGGATTGAGTTGCAATGCAAGTGGTTTAGGAATCTTACGCACAGATGCTGTGACAATAATCGCATCATAACTCGCCATATCCGCTAATCCTTGACTGCCATCACCTATATGTAAATCGACATTGACTAGCCCAAGTTCTTGCCACCGCTCAGAGGCTTTTTCTGCTAATTGAGGAATCCGTTCTAGGCTGTAGGCATAATGACTAAGGTGCATCAGCAAAGCCGTTAAATACCCTGACCCTGTACCAACTTCTAGCACTTTTTCAAGCTGATTTAAGCGCATGGTTTGGAGCATTTTCGCAATTACAAATGGAGGAAGCATGGTTTGACCGTGACCAATGCTGAGTATACGATCACTGTAAGCATAATGTTTTTGAAAGCGAGATACGAAGAGATGTCGTGGTACATCATCGAATGCACTCAGTAAAGGCGCATCAGTGATTCCATTAGCTATAAGCTGATGCTGTATCATTATTTGACGTGCAAGGTCATAGTTGGGTTTCATAAAAGACAAACCACAGCTTAAATAATCCGTTAATTGATATTAGTCTCGTTAAGC
>JBCCSC010000033.1:0-82878 GCA_039200705.1 Chloroflexota bacterium | reverse complement strand
TTCGCATCACGTTATACACAAATCAATCTGTGTCTAGCTTGATTTACGATAATATTTTAGCCACTTGTGATTACCTCCATATAATTTACCAATATTTGTCAGTAACCACTTTTGTTGTTCTCCATTCAATGTAGGAAATCCTACTTCAAAATCGTGTTGATTATCATTATTAAGACGGTGAGATTTGTAAAGTAGTGCGATTTGTGGAGCTAAGTAAGGAATTCCATCCTCAGATTCTATAATTACTTGTCCAAATGGTAATTGAATCGAAATGTCTCGCCGATGTTGATAATGTGTTTCATTACATTCATTCAACAATAATTCGATGAAGTGAGGCTCAAAATCCTCATGCTTGCACCAAATACCGTGCATTGGTAATTCAATGTAGTCATTTCGTTTCCACTTTGACAGTTCTCCATTATGAGCAATCTCTAATAGCCATCCACGTTCCAACAAATAACGTTGAACAAATATTTGATTCTTACGCCAAATAAAAATATCAATATCCTTATGCTCTCTTGTTTGTTTACCAAGATGCAAATCTATTGACCACCCACCACAAACTGCCCATTCATGTGGATAGTCGATGAATAAATTTTTAACTGAGAGTATTTGTGAATTCAGGAGGTCCTCCTCCACCTTACAATCAATAAAGTAGTCTGCCCTTTCCCTTTTAATTGCATCCGTTACAATACAATTGTGTTCGACATAACCAGAAAGGGATGCCAATGGCAACCAACACACTGGTCGATGTTCCGAAGTTCAAAGTTGGTCATGCGACTAACTTAGATGCTGCGACAGGTTGTACAGTCATTATCTGTCCTCCGAAAACTGTCGGTGGTGTTGATGTTCGTGGTGGTGCACCTGGTACACGCGAAACAGACCTCCTCGCACCTCATAATCATGTTTCCGAAGTTAATGCAATCGTATTATCAGGTGGTAGTGCTTTTGGACTAGCTTCAGCACAAGGTGTTGTCTCTTATCTGGAAGAGCATGATATGGGCTACAAATCGAGTGCTGGTTACACCGTACCCATTGTACCAGCCGCCATTCTCTTTGACTTAAACATTGGCGATAGTAGCATACGCCCTGACGCACAAATGGGATATTTAGCAATACAAAATGCTTCGGCTGATGCTGTGAAGCAAGGGACTGTCGGCGCAGGAACAGGAGCATTTGTTGGCAAACTACGTGGTGCATCTTTTGGTACAAAGGGTGGCATCGGGTCAGCAAGCATTGAAATTACAGAAGGCTTATGGGTAGGAGCTATCGTTGCTGTTAATGCAGTTGGAGATGTCTTAGACGAGCAAGGCAAAATTATGGCAGGTGTTCGGGATGATGATGACAACTTCGTTGGTACACTCAATTTATTCCGTTCCTTAGCACAAAATCCACCACAGGTTGATGCTCACGAAAATACAGTGATTGGTGTCATTGCTACGAATGCCAAACTATCAAAGGCACATACGAACAAAGTGGCACAAATGGCACATGATGGCATTGCACGCGCTATCCACCCTGCCCATACAATGGGTGATGGAGACACAATTTTTGCCTTAGCATCAGGAGAAATTGACGCAGATGTCACTTTGATTGGTGCATACGCTGCCGATATTGTGGCAGAAGCAATTCGCAACGGTATTCGACATGCAACGAGTTTGGATGGTGTCCGTTCAATACATGACTAACATTAAGTAACCCAATGCAAGATTTAACGCTTATTTATCACACTACTGCTAAATTTAATCGCAGTTTAGGCATAGAGAGAGACATATGGCGAACGAAAATATTCTCATCATTGAAGATGAACAAACACTCGCAAACAATGTAGCCGATAAACTTCGTGCCGAGGGCTACAATGTATCGATTGCAATGGATGGTGAATCAGGTTGGGATAAAGTCCGTGCTGAAAAACCGAATCTGCTTGTCTTGGACATCATGTTACCAGGACTTGATGGACTCAGTTTGTGTCGTATGATTCGTAACGAACAATCCATTCGTCATACACCCATCATTATGTTGACAGCGCGAGGGACAGAAGTCGATAAAATTGTCGGTTTAGAAAGTGGCGCAGATGATTATATCGTTAAGCCTTTCGGTTTGGGTGAGTTTTTAGCGCGTGTACGTGCCGTATTGCGTCGCATTGAGGACCGTTCAGGTGAACCTATCAAAGATGAATTATCGTCTGATGATTTACGTCTTAATTTAACAGGACGACGTGTCTTCAAAGGTGAAGAAGAAATTAAACTCAGCAACAAAGAATTTGACTTACTCGCAGAACTCATGCGTAATAAAAATGCTGTTTTATCGCGTGACCTTATCTTGACAAAGGTTTGGGGATACGATTACTTCGTTGATAAACGAACAGTGGATGTGCATATTCGCTGGTTACGTGAAAAAGTAGAAGACGACCCATCTAATCCACGTCGCATTATCACAGTGCGTGGTGTTGGGTATCGCTTCGAGGGATGATGACGATTTTATGGATCTTGTATTGATTGTTATTGCAACGGGATGCGCTTTAGTAGCACTCTATCTACTATACCTGTATTCCGAAGCAAACAAGCAAGTCGAACAAGCAAAACAGACAATAGACGATAATCAGAAAGTTGCTCAATCACTCCAAGAAAATATTTCTAGTCTACGTAAATCACTACAAGAATTTCAAACAAATTCAGCACAAAGCACAGCGTTATATGCCACGATTGCGAATATATCCTACGATTATGTTTTCGTTTTAGATGCAGATTATACAATCATTGCACATAACAGAATGGCAAAAGACTTATTTAAGTCAGGTGACCCTATTGGCAAAAAGCTCATTGATGAAATTGATGCTCCTGACTTAGAGGATATTATCGCACGCGCTTCAAGTGAAGATGAGACGCTTGAAGAACAATTCGTGATTGATAAACGCTATTATCGTGCTCGAACTCAAATGCACCACGAGAATAATGAAACCCTTATTGGTGTTGCAATTCAAGATATTACGCAGCTTGTGCGCCTTAATCGTGCCCGTCGGGACATGGTTGCAAACATTTCACACGAATTACGAACACCGATTACTAAGATTCGCTTTGTCATTGACAGTTTATTTCATGATGCTGACCGCCCTAAGCGTAAAGCAAGCATCAGTTCTCTGAAAGAGATTTCATCAGAAGTTGGTGCACTTGAGGATGTTGTACAAGAGTTGCTTGACCTTTCAATGATTGAATCGAAGCAAGCCATTATGAAATTGGTGGATGAACCTATCCACGAAATTGTTGATGCTGCTATTGAACGACTACAAGAAAAATTAGATGACAAGGATATCACAGTCGTACAGCACATCCCGAACAAAATGCGTGTGTTGTGTGACCGTGAGCATATTCGGCGTGTTTTTACCAATTTGATTGGTAATGCAATCAAGTGGTCTCCTCCGAAAGATATTATCACCATTAGTGCGGTTAATAGTGATGAAGATATTACGATTAGTGTCTTCGACAATGGACCTGGTGTTCCTGATGACCAACGCGAACGAATTTTTGAGCGATTTTACCAAGTGGATACAGCACGCTCTGGTCGAGAAGGCAGTGGTCTAGGTCTGGCGATTTGTAAGCACATCATTGAAGCTCATGGTGGGCGCGTTTGGGCGGAAGGCAATTCACAAGGTAGTGGTGGTCGTTTTTTATTTACCCTATTGAATGCAAACCCTGTTGACCATGATGTGTACATGGATAAAGCTCAACATGACTTTATCATTAATCAACCACTGGCTTCCGTAAAAGATGACCCACTCAATGCGTCTATAGATGAGAAGTAGCAAAGCGAAACCACGTCTTGAACAATATCTATAGACAGTGAATACGTTTTTGCTATAATCGAATCACAATTCAATAAATGCAAACAACCTTCGGGGCAGGGTGGAAGTCCCTACCGACGGTATGGTGTGGTCAGACACATCGAGCCCGTGACCCATGTCGCCTATTTTGATTAGGTGCGTCATCGTGAATATTGCGATGCTGGTGGATTTGGATAAGAGCCAAAGCCGACGGTTACAGTCCGGATGAGAGAAGGGAAACAACCATTGTCAGTGATTTGACATTGTGTTGTTGTGTTTATATACATCTGACGCGCATGTAATGTGGATTTATGTTACATGCTGTATGTCTTTTGTGTACCCCACCCCGATTGTTCAAGCGTTAGCAACGGGGTTTTTATATGACTGTAAAAGTACAACAACTCAACAAACGCAAACGTGGCGAACAATCTATACATTTTGATGGACAATGGTTGCGCTATCTCGCACCATTGGTCACGATTGCCGTCCTCGTCGCGGGCTGGCAACTCCTCTTTCTATCAGGTATCTATCCAGAGTTTATCATTCCAGGTCCTGCACAAGTGGGAGAAGCATTTTGGGAAAATCTCACCAATGGTATTCTCTTACGACACAGTTCCGTCACACTGACCGCGATGTTACTTGGATTGATGTATGGTGTTAGCATCGGTGCATTGCTTGGCTATCTGATTGCAAAAATCAAAATCCTTGAAGACTTACTATCTCCAATTATTGTGGCATTCCAAGCAACACCTGTCGTTGCTTATGCCCCACTGCTCATCATTTGGTTTCGGGATGGTATCACGGGTAAAGTAATTACAACGGCTGTGATTGTCTTCTTCCCTACTTTGATGAATGTCATTGTGGGTATTCGCAATGTCCCCAAAGACTTGCGCGACTTAATGCGCGTTCTGAAAGCTTCACCGCTAGACATTTTCCTTAAATTGGAATTACCTGCTGCTATGCCTATTCTGCTAACTGGTCTGAAAACCAGCGTAACACTGGCTGTCATTGGCGCAGTAGTTGGAGAATTCGTCAATGCGAATGCGGGATTAGGTTTTCTCGTGATTAGTGCGCGGAGTCAATATAACACACCACTTGTATTTGTGGCTGTATTCACCATGACGGCACTCGCACTATTCTTATTTTCACTTGTGTCTCTTCTGGAATGGTCGTTGCTCAAATGGCAACGCCGTACCAGATGAATTATTCACCTAGAAAGGTAACTATCGTAATGCAATACACCAATCGTTTTACAATTATCGCTGTACTGCTTTTATCCATTTTTGCTGTATCAACCACAGCGCAAGAGGAACTGGAAGAGCAAACGATTCTCACAACCTTTATTCCCAATATCCAATATGCACCAATTTATGTGGGTATCGCGCAAGGTCTATACGAAGATGCTGGCTATGATGTGAGTGTCGAATATCTGGAAGAACCACAGGTTGTTGATCTTGTTGCCTCAAATATCAACCAAATTGGTATCGTCAGTGGCGAACAAGTTATTCAAGCAGTCGCGCAAGACCGCCCTATCACATATGTCTATGAATGGTGGCAAGAATTCCCGATTGGTATTGTCTATTCCGATGCAATTGAAGTTAACTCGGTTGAAGATTTAGTTGACCTCCGTGTGGGTATTCCAGGACCTTTCGGTGCAAATTATAGTGGTCTGATTGCATTACTCAATTCCGCAGAGCTTGATATTAGCGACCTCACGGTAGATAGTATTGGTTTTGCTGCACCTGATGTCTTCTGTGTTGGTGGTGTAGACGCATCAGTTGTTTATGCTAATAATGAACCATTGCAAATTACGACTCGTGCCGAAAATGGTGATTGTGGCGATGTTAGAGGAGTCAATGTTTTACGCATTGGTGAAGTTCTAAATTTAGTGTCGAACGGTCTCATTACGAATCAAGAAACCCTCGAAAATAATCCTGAACTTGTCCAGACATTCGTCTCGATTTGGGATGAAAGTTTGCAGTTGAGTATCAACAATCCTGCACGCGCTTATTTACTCAGTGCGCCATACATTGAAGGTTTACCATTAGGTCCTGGTCTAGAAGAGGCACTCATCAACCTAGCTGAAGAAACTGATGAATTCCTTGCAAACAACCCTACTCGTGAAGATATTGCAGAGAATCGTGCAACACAATATGACGCATTAAGTGAACAATTCGATACAGAAACGTTGTTACAATTCCAAGTGTTAATTGCATCCATTGACTTCTGGGATGCGGAGCAACTCGGTTTTTCTGATGGTGAGGCATGGAGCAATATGCAAGAGACTCTTATCACACTCGGTTTATTAGATGAAGCCATTGATGTCGAAACATATTTCACCAATGACTTCTTACCGATGACCGAAGAATGAACATCGCAATAACACATGCGACAGTGACCTTCTCATCTAATGATGGGGAGGCACTCATTGCGGTTGGACCTATCTCGTTTGAAGTTGAAGCTGGGTCTTTCGTCGCACTCTTAGGACCAAGTGGTAGCGGTAAAAGCACACTCATCAGAGCTATCGCAGGTTTACAGCCTCTTAGTCGAGGGCAAATCACAATTGGTCATGAAATTATACGTGACCCACATGATAGCATCAGCATGATGTTTCAGGATGCAACCCTGATGCCTTGGCGTTCAGTTCATGATAACATTGGCTTAGCTCTTGAAATGACAGATTTGCCTAAAGCTCAGCGTGACCTAGCTGTGCGTAATATTCTGCCATTGCTTGGTTTAGAGGCATTTGGCGGTGCTTACCCTAGCGAATTATCGGGTGGTATGGCACAACGTGTCGCGCTTGGACGTGCGTTGATTCAGCACCCAGAAATTTTATTACTAGACGAACCCTTTGGGGCTTTAGATGCTTTAACTCGTGAAACAATCAGTATGGATTTACTACGTATTTGGGTACAGTATCAGCAGACTATTATCATGGTCACGCATGACATTAATGAAGCTGTCTTGATGTCAGACCGTGTGATTGTCCTCAGCCAAAGACCAGGACGCATTATCGCAGATATAGATATACCTTTGGAACGTCCTCGCAATATTGAAATGACTTACACACAAGAATTTGTTGAAATTGCACGCAATGTTCGCTCAGCGATTGATAGAGCCTAATCAAAGATACGTGACCATGTTGTAAAGTCTTGGCAGTAATCACACATATCAGGTGGGACATCATCAGGGGCAGTAAACAGTGTTTGTCCGCAATTTGGGCATCGCCAACGTCGCGGATGATTACCTAATTCTTGCCAAACAATCGCTTGCTGGCAAATCGCACAACTGACTGGTAAGGCATTTGCTGTTGTCGTGAAGAAGATTTGCCCACAATTGGGGCATCGCCAACATGAGATTTTAGCAAGACTGTGTGAGTGATGATGGGCATCGTATGACAAGTTGGTTGACCTAACTAATGGGTATCCGAATACCGAAGGTGCTACCTTCACCCTCTTTACTACGGACATAGACCATGCCACCATGTGCCTCTGCCACTGATTTCACAATAGCTAGCCCTAAACCACTACCGCTTACATCTTTGCGTAAACTATCCACACGATAAAAGCGGTCAAACAAACGTGCTTGTGCTTGTAAAGGAATACCTGAGCCACTATCCACGACTTCTGAGTATAAGTTGCCATTCATAGCATAAACTTTAAAATCAACTGCCCCATCTGGTGCGTATTTACTCGCATTTTCTAAATAGTTATGCAAGGCACGTTGCATCCATTCACGGTCTAAGCGAATCGACACAGGCACATCATCATTAATTATCATGGTGTAATTGATGTTACGACTTTGCATGAGTGGCTTCACTTGTGCATTAATTTCATACAGCATTTCGCGCACATCAACATCGTCCAGCTTGAATTGATAACCACTTTCAATTTTCTCGATGTTCAACAAATCATCAATCAAACGTTGCACTCGTCCGACACCGCTACTTGCCATTTGAATGACTTCTGCAATCATCTCATCATCACTTGGGAGCATGGTATCTAACATACTGATAGATTTCTGTGTGACACTCAGAGGATTTTTCATGTCATGGGCAGCCGCTTGAATAAATTGCACTCGTGCAATCTCGGCTTCACGGAGATGAGTAATATCTTGCAACACAACAACCCAGCCATCATCGAGTGGTATATCACGGCTAACCTGACTTGGTGCTTGGACAGGTGAAATTAGAACCGAAATTGTTCGTCCACCTTCGACTTGAACTTGGAAACTTTGGATTTCCTCGTCTTTATTTTCAGGCATCATCGCCAATAACAATTGGTCAAGCACTTTGTATTGGATATTCACTTCACGCAGAGGTGTTCCGACAATTTTTTGTGACTCAACATCAAGCATAATCGCTGCTGCATAGTTGCAGACGCGGACACGCCCATCGCGGTCTGTAGCTAAGATACCATCAGCAGTAGAATGTAAAATCGCGTTGAGGCGATTTTCATGTTCGACGTGTTGTTCATGCAAACGAGCATTTTCGATAGCGACAGCTACAGTATCAGCAATAGAGCTAACCATCGTAACAGTTAAGTCATCAAATTGATGTGGTTTACTGCTCATGACGCTGATGATGCCTATAATCTCACCACTCGCGTGCATAGGTGCCATAATAATCGAACGAAATTGTTCTTTCTTGAAACTAGAAACCGCATAATTTTCATCGCCACTGAGGTCATTGTAGAAAACGACTTCATCGTTATTAATAACCTCACCAGACATACCCTTACCCAAGGGAATCCGCATAGGATTTTCTTCAACGAAATCATTAACCCAACCAATTTGGGCACGTAAAACAACCTCTTGTGCCACTTCGTCAATCAGACTAATACCAGAGGCTTCTGCATCAACCAATTCCAACACAGCTTCCATCGCCGTATTTAAGGTTTTGTTCAAATCTAGTGAGTGTCCGATAGTTGCAGCGACAGTATTAAGTGCCTGAATCTGGTTCAAGCGTCGTTTAATTTCGTCATTAAGGAGTTGATTCTCAAGAACCAAATTTGTTGGTTGCGCCATGCGTCATTTCCAGTTTAATTAAGCGTCATAAATTAGTTTAACGATATTTTGTCTTCTGTGGTAGTCTAACGCCAGAATAATTCACACAAGGATATTATAAATGACCTTTGATATTACTGAAATTAGAACAAAATTTCCAGCTTTGAGTCAAGAGATTGATGGCAAACAACCTATTTTTCTCGATAATCCAGCAGGCACACAAGTCCCCCAACAAGTAATTGATGCTGTTGTGCATTATTTTTCTCGGATTAATGCGAATCAAGGTGGTGTATTCGCTACCAGCAAAGCAACTGACCATATGCTGTATGAAGCACGTCAAATTGTGCGTGATTTATTCATTGCATATCGTCCAGAAGAAATTGTCTTTGGACCTTCAATGACAGCACTCAATTTTAATCTCAGTCGGGCAATTGCTAAGACACTACCAAGCGATAGTGAACTTGTCGTCACACGGATGGATCACGATGCTAATATTGCGCCTTGGTTAACTATTGCAGAAGATAATAACTGGACAGTCCGATGGGTTGATTTTGCCCCTGAGCTAGGCACACTTGATATGGCAAGCCTCGACAATGTAGTCAACGAAAAAACGAAAGTCGTTGCAGCAGTTCATGCTTCAAATGCGCTAGGAACAATTAATCCTGTCAAGAAAATTGCTGAAGTTGCTCATTCTGTTGGAGCATATTTTGTTATGGATGCTGTACAGTCCGCGCCTCATGTCCCAATTGATGTGCAAGAAATTGGTTGTGATTTTCTTTTGTGTTCAGCATATAAGTTCTTTGGTCCACATATTGGTATTATGTGGGGTAAATACGATTTATTGGAATCCTTACCTGCTTACAAAGTACGTCCATCAAAAGATACAACACCTTATCGGTGGGAAAATGGCACACTAAGTTTTGAAACAATTGCAGCCACAGCAGAGGCTATTCAATATCTAGAATCTTTACGCGGTAACAATCCCGAACCTATTGAAGGGTACGGTGGGCGACAACTGCATCTCAAACAAGCATTCACAGCCTTGCAAGCCTATGAAACTGAACTAGCAGAGCAACTCATCACAGGATTACAAGCCATCAATGGTGTAACACTAGCAGGTGTCACTGACTTAGATAAGTTAGATGAGCGTGTGGCAACCGTGACATTTGTAAAAGATGGTCATACACCACAATCGATTGTTGAGGTATTGGCACAACATCAGATATTTGCTTGGGCAGGTCACTATTATGCACTAGAGGTTATGAATCGTCTCGGACGTGAAGATGATGGCATGGTGCGAGTTGGTGCTGTTCATTACAACACAAAGAATGAAATTGACACATTCTTGAATGTCATCAATGATTTGTAAAGTTTTCTCATTGGAGGATAGTCATCCAGATTATCCTCATTTGTGTATTTAATCCCCTGCAAGTTGTTGAAACTGTTCATATTGGTAATGTACCGAAGCAAGTGTCAGCGTTATCAATTGCTTCATACCCATTTTAACAGGCTTTGTTTCAATGTATTCATCTAGTCGATGAGCATTACCGCCTCGTGTGATGCCAATCGTGACTGTTGGACAACCATCTTCCAGTGGAATATTACCATCCGTGCTCCCAGTTTCGAGTGAGCCACGAATCCCCAAGTGCGCCAGTGTCGTCAATGACCCTAAAACGAGTGGATGGTTACTACTCACACTCCCTGCTGGACGATTGCCAACAACTTCAATATCGAAGGTCAAGCCTGCACGTTTTAGAGAGTCAACTATTTTATATACTTGGTCGCGCAATTGACTGAGTGAGGTTTGTTCTTCCGAGCGCATATCAAGCCAAAGGCTAGCTTCTGTGCCAATCGCATTAATTACTGAACCGCCATCAACCATACCGATATTGTAGGTTGTGCGTGGGTTGGTTGGTGGTGTAAGGCGATTAATATGTGCGCCAAGTTCCATAATGCCATGTACAGCACTTGGACGACCATAATGCAACCAACTATGACCGCCCTCTGCCTTCGCAGTAATATGTAGGCGATGCACTGCAATCCCAGCATGATAGATATGCCCAAATGCCAACCCTTCTAGGTTGATAACGAGACCAATTTGGTCAGACAAGGTTTCATAAGCAACACGGATTCCTTTTAAATCACCAAGACCCTCTTCACAGCTTGTGGCTACGAACCAAATGTCGCAAGCAGGTTGTGTCTTTGTATTATGCAACCACTTGGCTAAACCTAATAAGCCCGAAACACCAATGCTATTATCACCAAGTCCAGGTCCATAAATTAAGTCATCTTCATAACGGATTGTGAGGTCAGTATCAGCAGAAAAAACAGTATCCGTGTGTGCCATTGCCAAAAGAGCTGGAACAGAACGGTTCAATCCTTTTAGTAAGCCATAGACATTTTTTTGTTCATCAATGCGGATGTCAGTAAGTCCTAACTGTGTAAATCTCTCCGCAACGTACTTAGCACGTTCGTCTTCAGCAAATGTAGGAGCAGGAATCTGTTGGACACGAATACCTTCTTCGATGACCCATTGCGCTAGTTCATCAAGAGGATGCCAAGCAGTTTGTTGAAAAATCGTTTTGATAAGATGCTTCATCATAAATTATGAACGCAATCCCTGCGTCATATTCCCTTCTATGCTATAATTTTCTAGCTTTATATCAAACACTACGACCTCGATACCAATCATCAATGAACTGACATCAATGATATTTATTTGTGATTGTGCCTGATAGCACATCTCTTGACAAGCGGTGATTAAGTAGCTTAGATACAGGAAAGTTTTTATGACGATGACCGTTGTACTCATCGCAGAGACAAGGTCTAATTTTATATCTGCATTGCAAAAACACTACACAACACATGTTGTACGAAGTGGCAGACAAGGTATCGACAAAGTAAAAGAAACAGAAGCTACTTTAATCATATTAGATGCGATTTCGCTTAAAACTAGTGGAACTCGCATTTGTAAGCAATTACGCAACAATTTCCCCAATAAGCATATCATTCATTTGCATGATAGCCGTATAAAGAAGCAAACAAGTCCAGCCGACACTGTTTTATGTACACCTATTCCTGTTCGCAAGCTAATGACTGCGATTGAATTACTGACATCAAATAAGCGAATGCGCCTTGTAGAGTGTGATAAATTTTTACTGGATTTAGATCGTCGCGTACTCATCGCGCATGATAACGAGACAGTGCTTTCTCCAAAAGAAGCTAAACTAATCGAAGCATTTCTAACACATCCTAATGAAACTTTAGACAGAAAATGGTTGATGCAACACATTTGGGACACAGATTACACAGGTGATACACGTACTCTGAATGTTCATATTCGTTCCGTGCGCCAAGCAATGGAGGTCAACGCTAGTAAACCACAGTACATCAAGACAGTACGTGGTAAAGGGTATCGTTTCGAGGTTTCATTAAACAAAAAACCGACCCACTAGGTCGGATTATAGAAATCATGATGAGGACTAACAAAACTTAACTTTTGAGTTCTGCTAGTTGTTTCATGAGGCGACTTTTACGACGTGCTGCATTGCGTTTGTGGATAATGCCACGACTAGCAGCTTTATCGAGATCACGGATAGCTTCACGAACTTTTGCTTCAGCTTCATTCGCTTCACCCGCTTTAATTGCAGCGCGTGCGCGTTTCACAAAGTTACGTGAGCGTGTAATGTAAGTCCGATTGTGTTCACGACGTTTTTCGTTTTGGCGCATCCGTTTGATGGCTGATTTATGATTTGGCATAATTGATATAACGGATGAATATTATCCGCTATCTCCTTTCTGGAAAGATTTTCTCTGACTTTAAGCAACGTAGAATTTTATCAGAGTATCATCTCTCTTGTCTATGCTTAACTCACAAATTGTAAGCCAACAAATGCCAACGCACCAAGATTTACGACTGCTAATACACCCAAGATAATATAATGATATTGTGGAATTTTTTCATCGACGCCAGGCGCACGAGTTGCTTCAATTTCACTTGGTATTCGTTGGAGCAATTCTTCATTAGTTAGTTCAGACGGTGCAGAAGGTTTTTCTGGTTCAGCTTGTACTTCTGCAAAGGGGTCACCTATGAACTGAGAATCATCATATTGCAGATTATCACCTATGGCATCATTATAATTTTCGAGCGTGCCATAGTCAGCGAACATATCGTCGCCATCGTCGAAGCCATCATCATTGAAGAGATTATCATCAATATAACCACTATCAGTGGTTGTCACATCATAGCCAACGCCTTCATCATAATAGGCATCTTCGTAGACTTCATCATCTTCATAAGGGTCTTCCGCAAAAACAGCTTCGGTAAAGATATTATCATCTAGCGTAAATGCACCATCGTCAGCGGAAAAATCAATATCGCCAAACAAATCTTCGCTAACAGTCGTGGTATTATCAGGACTATCGGTTGTTGTATCAGACCCACCAATGTTCAAGGCACCAACCCAATCATCATATTCTTCTGAGGAAGTTTCAGGCAGACTACCTGTTACGCTTGCACTACTTGATGGCACAGCATAGGGATCTTCTTCAACGTATTCTTCTTCGGTCTCCGCAAGAACTGTATCAGGGTCAACACCCAAACTTTTGAGACCTTGACGGGCACGGCTGTTATCAGGATTGATGACAAGAACATTTTCAAGACAGGTTTGTTGTTCTTCTTTGGTTTCGACAACCGCACTTAGCCATAGCCATGCAGTTTCATTGTAGCTATCAATTTCAATGGCACGTTCTAGCAAAGTGCGTGCCTCAGCTTTGTTACCTGCGCGATAGGCATCCACACCAGCACGAACCATCCCATCAACATTCTGGCTCATCGGACTTGCTCCTTTGGTTTATCAGTATACTTGCATTATAACAGGAAATACTCATTGCAAAAATCAGTCACAGTCATCATGAATCCTACTTACGATGTAGGACGATATTGTAGTGCTTCTGCGACATGTGGTACTTGAATCATCTCTTGAGCGTCCAAGTCAGCAATTGTGCGACTCAGCTTTAGAACACGATGATAAGACCGTGCACTCAACTGCATTCTACGGACTGACAAATCTAGCAAATCACGCGCATCGTTGTCTAATACACAATGTGCCTGAATTTCACCTGCTCCCATATCACCGTTGGCATGTAAATCAGGATAATCTTTGAAGCGTTCTGTTTGGCGTTGGCGTGCTGTCTCTACTCGTGCTTTGATAGCTTCAGATGTTTCACTCTTGTTGGTATTGGTCAATTTATCGTAATCAACTCGTGGTACAGTGACGTGAATATCAATGCGGTCTAGGAGAGGTCCTGATAGCTTACTTTGATAACGATTAATCATCGTCGGCGTACAGGTACAATCGCGTGTTGCATCTTGAAAATAACCGCATGGACATGGATTATGGGCGAGAATTAACAGGAAATTAGCAGGGAAGGTGTACGAGCCTTTGGCACGACTAATCGTAACAATTTTATCTTCAATCGGTTGCCGTAACACCTCCAATGCCTTCGTAGAAAATTCTGTACATTCATCGAGAAAAAGCAAACCAAGATGGGACAGAGACACCGCTCCAGGACGTGGAATTGTGCCACCGCCAACCAACCCTGCTTGGCTGATTGTATGGTGTGGGGCTTGGAATGGACGACGTGAGACAATCGCATGACCATCCATTTTATCCGCTACAGAATAGATGCGCGTTACATCAATTGCTTCTTCCAATGATAGTGAGGGCAATATTGCTGGCATTGCTCGTGCTAATAAACTTTTACCAACCCCAGGGCTGCCCATCATCCGCACATTATGATGCCCTGCGGCTGCAATCTCTAACGCACGCTTGATATGTTCTTGTCCCTTTATTTGTGAGAAATTTACTAAACGTGGATCGGGTTGCTGATTGGTAAAAAAATCGACATCTGCTTGATACGGCATAATTGGCTTGAGTTGATATAGGTGTTCAACCAATTCACCCAAAGTTCGTACAGGGATAACAGTTACACCACGTAAAACAGCCGCTTGTGGCGCATCTTCTTCTGGGACGTAAACTGTTGTGATACCTGCTTGCTGAGCAGCATAAACCATCGGCAAGACCCCATTGACGTGCATAATACGTCCATCAAGTGATAACTCACCAATGAAAAGTGCATCTTCGATTTGTTCTATTGGGATTTGGTCAGTTGAAGCAAGCACTCCGATTGCAATCGCGAGATCATATGCAGGACCATGTTTCGGAATATTGGCTGGTGATAAGTTGACCACATACCGCTTATTCGGAAAGCGCATTTTACTATTACGAATAGCTGACCGCACTCGTTCTTTACTCTCACGCACGGCTGAATCAGGTAAGCCAACGATAGTAAATTGGGGAATAGCTGCACGTGGATTAAAATCGACCTGTACTTCGATGAGTTCTCCATCTAACCCAACAACTGCACAAGCTCTCACAATTGATAGCATTTTTACTCCAGTCTAAGGATGTACATCACCTTTTGTAGACTAGAGTAAACTGCTTAGTTTTGTCAACGAATTAAAGATTGATGTGTATCATTCCCCTATTTTTATGACCTGCAGAGACACAGGTTCACTGAGCAAGATTACGCGTTGCAAGCCATTGTGCTGCTTGTGGAATACTTGCATAATCTCGTAATTCCAGAATAAGGCGAGGCTCACTATTCAATTCGCCTAATGCACGGAACAGTTCTTCCCAATTCACATTGCCTTCACCAATTGTCCAATGGCGGTCTGTATAACCATCTGTATCTTGTAAATGAACATGCCCTAACATATCGCCTGCTACCCGTACATGATAGTCAGGTGGTGGTGCGCCCTCTGCATAATTGATGTAAGCATGACCCACATCAAGGCTTTGACGTACACAATCTGAGTCGAATGATTTCACAAGCTCAGTAAGCATCGTTGGACGTTTGTCGAAAATATTTTCAATAACGAGCATACAACCAACTTGCTCTGCTTGTGAAACAACAGGTTCAAGGGTCTCGTGAATAATCTCAAATAGTGGCTTATCCGCAATCATAGGTTGTGTAAGACTGCCTGATGCGCCTAAAAATTGCAGTGGGCTGTGAATGACCATATGTGTTGCACCAATTTCAGCAGCGACATCCAATGCTTGTTTGAAACGCTCTTGCACTACTGCACGGATTTTGAGGTCATAGGCACTGAGTGTCAAATTCCAAAATGGTGCATGAATGCCCATACGACCCGTGTACCCATCTAATTTGGATTTAATATCTTGAAGATGTGAACTTAGATTATCATTATCTAGCACATCTGGACGTGCAAAATCTTGTATTTCGAGATCACGTTGATGCTCCAAAATCCAAGCACGATGTGTGTCAAGCCATGTAGATGGCATCGCTGCACCAAGAATAGGTAATTTATCAGCCATAGTGATTTTCTCCCTCAAATCCGCATACATCTGTTTGTTTAAATATGTGGTCATTCTATCGAGTGCAGAGGAAGATGATGTTATTAATTTGTCAACAGTTGATTAGTCGCGCATTAAGTGGCGATTGTGTGATAGCTGTTGGGAGAATATTCAGAGTTTTCAATCTCAAAATAATCTCAAAAAGAACGGCAAAAACAAAGCAGATACAATCAGAAGCGTAAAAATCAGAAAAACAACTCGTCTAGTTGACCACAATGGTGGGCGATTGTCACCAATGTAGCCAATGGTCAAAGGGTCATAATCAGGAGGTGAGTCATAACCAAATTCTTCAATATCTTTTTCATCAGGATAATCCTTATCTTCTAGCCAAACATCATGGTGTCTCAAAGCTAAATCCTTATCAGTTATGTTTACCAGTGTTAGTCTACTACGAATTAGATTATATAAGGCTAATTGTAAGCTAAAATCACTAATTGTATACAGCACTGACAAGTAGATTGACTATAATGAAATGTGATTAATATCACTAAGGACATATTATGGTTGCTGAACACATCGTTGCATTTTTACGACACATTCCACAATCAAATCAAGATGCCATAACACTTGAAAGTATCGTGGCAGATGGTAATCCAGATACATTGTACGGATACGCCCTAATGCTACAAACGATTGGTATCGTACAGATTGACTCACAACGCAGGATTAAAGCACGGTCACAGACAGCAAAGTATATGCTGACGAGTCTAGCATCGTATGTAGAAAATGATTTACATTGGATTGACGATTGGAAGACAAGAGGTATCCATCGAGAGGCAACAGGTGTCCTCCAAAACGGTGCATCTTTATTGCATGAATTAGAAACACGTCGAATGAACTTACTTGAGACACCATCTCCTTCCCGTGTTGAGGAAGTCGTACAAGTTCTTATCAAACGAACTAATCCAGAAACAGGAGAGGCTGAATTCTTGATGCAATATGATGCTAATGCCGACCAATATCAATTTATTGGAGGTCGTCGGAGTCCACATGATGCTACGCTACAGGATGCAGTCGTAAGAGAAATTGATGAAGAAATTGCCAATACTCTGGTATTTGATGATGATTATCGATTAGATTTAATCTTACCTGATATGGTTGTTGCAGCCACATTATCGCCAACTTTTGGAGCATTAACAGAGTATCATTTCACGGTGTATCACATGCGAAATCTCACACAAGAAATTGATTTGCAAGCAGATGATGCTTGGGTCAGTGTTAATCAAGTGATTCTTGGTAAAGTTGAAGTTGATGGTCAAGTTGTAACAGCCAATGATGCTGCACTTTATCAGCAGATAAATGCTGAAATCCAAGGTGGATTAGTAAATTTAGCAGATAGCTTTAGCAACTCATTGTGAAACACGGTACAATCCTAAGCTCAGTACTGATTACGCAAGCGGGATAGAATACACATGGATACCCTCACTACAGAAGGCGTTAGCTTGTTAAGTCGTGATATTAGGCTATTAGGCAATTTACTGGGACAAATCATCCAAGAGCAACATGGCGAGCCAGCTTTTCAACTAGTTGAAAATGTTCGCAAGACAGCTAAAGCGCGTCGTCGTAATATTCCTGATGCTGCGACAAAATTAGAGAAAATTATTCGTGAAACATCACTCGATGATAAGCAAGTTCTCACAAAAGCCTTTGCGAATTACTTCCAATTAACCAATATCGCCGAAGACCAGCAACGTATTCGTGTGCTTCGTGAGCGTGAACGGGCAAACCGCTTGCGAGAGTCTATCCCTAGTGCAATTCGTCAACTTAAGGATGCAGGGACATCCGCTGATGAATTACGTGCCATTTTAAACCAGATTCGCGTGCGACTCGTTCTAACAGCCCATCCTAGTGAAGCAAAACGTAAAGCAGTTCTCATCAAATTGCGGACAATCACACAGATGATGCGTCGTGTTGAACGTGAAGACCTGCTACCACGCGAAGTAGCAGAACTCGAAACCATGTTGGCAGCCCAAATCGAAGAACTTTGGCAGACTCGTCCCATTCGTGCAAATCAAGCCACAGTTGCAGATGAAGTCGATTTTGGATTGTATTTCGTAACAGCCGTCATCATGGATGCAGCCGTCGATATTTATGATACGCTCCAAGAAACATTGGAAGCAGAGTATCCTGATGAGGATTGGTCATTACTACCGCCTGTACTCCGTTATGCGTCATGGATTGGCGGTGACCGAGATGGCAATCCTAATGTGACAGTTGATGCGACCATGGAAACACTCCATACCCTGCGAGAAGCGGCACGCAAAGCCTATCTACAAGAAGTTGCAGAGTTGCGCGAGCACTTAACACAACATTCTGAGGAATCGACTATTGATGGCTTATCATATAGTAGTGGACACACATTTTCTGGTGAACCATTCCGTAGTGCAATGAATGTCATCTGGCAAAATTTGAGTGGTGACCGTTATGCAACAGGTCAGGAGCTACTCAGTGACTTAGAAATCATTCGTGATAGTCTTGCAGAGTATGGTGCGACGCGCATCGCACAAACAGTTCTTCGTCGTTTAATTCGTAAGGTGCGTATCTTTGGTTTGCATCTGACACCACTTGAGGTTCGTGAAGATGCTGGGGATTATGCCAGCACAGTTCATGCGTTATTCAAACATTATGGCATTCACGAGAATTACCTTGAGGCTGACGAAAGCACAAAGCAAGACCTCCTCAACCAAGAAATTCAAAATATCCGCCCACTATTCCCGACTCACCTAGATGACTTTGACCCTGTTACACAACGAATTGTCAGCATGTGGCAGATGGTAGGCGAGGCACATCAACAGTATGGCGCAGATGTAATTGACACATCTATTGCAAGTATGAGTAAGCAACCAAGCGATGTGCTAACGATGTTGCTCTTCGCTAGTGAGGTTGGTGTAGCAGATAAACTCCAAATCGTGCCCTTGTTTGAAACTATTAATGACCTCAGAAATGCGCCTGATGTGATGCGTAACTTGTTCAACAATCCGATTTATCGTCAGCACATGGAGCGACGCTCCGATGAACGTGGGTTGCATCAACAAATCATGATTGGGTATAGCGATAGCAGTAAAGATGGTGGCTATCTGGCATCTAATTGGAATTTGTATCAGGCACAACAGAAGCTGACTGATGCCTGTGCTAAAGAAGGTATCCTGCTTGAGTTGTTCCATGGACGTGGTGGTAGCATCGGACGTGGGGGCGGTCCTACTAATCGCGCTATTCGTAGCCAACCACCGAAATCACTCAAAGGTGGTATTAAGATTACCGAACAAGGTGAAGTAATTGCGTATCGTTACAGCAACACAGATATTGCCCATCGCCATTTACAGCAGGTAATGAATGCTGCGATTCGTGCTGTCAGCAAAGAAGATGATTACGACCTCAAACCTAAGTGGATTGAAGCGATGAATATCATCTCGGAAGCTGGACGCAAAACATACCGCCACTTTGTGTATGAAAATGAGAATTTCTTGACCTACTGGCAAGCCTCAACACCAATTAACGAATTATCACAATTACGGATTTCATCGCGCCCAGCGAAACGCAGTAGTAAAGGCGGTTTTGCTGCGATGCGTGCAATTCCGTGGGTGTTTTCCTGGATGCAGGCGCGTGTGATTGTGCCGAGTTGGTTCGGGATTGGCACAGCTTTTGAGACATTGTGCAATGAACGCGAAGATGGGCTTGCTATCTTACAAGATATGTATGAAAACTGGCGATTCTTCCGCACAGTGGTTAATAATGCCGAGTTAGATGTTGAAAAAGCAGATATGGGCATCGCTGAAATTTACTCACGGCTGGTTGATGATGAGACTGTGCGCGAGACGATGTTCAATTGGATTAAAAACGAGCACCAATTGACCTATCGCATGATTTGTGATGTGACAGGACAAGCTCAATTACTGGAAAATATGTCTGCAATACAAACATCAATTGAGCGACGCAACCCGTATGTTGACCCTCTGAATTTCATTCAAGTGGAGTTGTTGCGTCAATTGCGTGATACTGACCCCGATAGTCCTGACTATCCACAAATCTTGGAAGCTGTGTTAGCAACGATTAACGGCATAGCGGCTGGTATGAAAACGACAGGCTAAATTTTGTCAAAATTTGTGTTAGTTTTGGATTTGTTGAATGGTTAGAAAAGTTTGCCTGTCAAACAGGAGATAACAGAGAACTTTGTTTATAAATCCTGACTCAATGTGCAAAATTTTATTTTCTGATTGCAGATACTTGGCAATGCGCTCCTAGTCAATTTGTAAAGGTGCGTGTAGCAAAGATAGCAGATTTTATCGCTTGGGTATTGTGCATATGAGCGGTCATATGTTCGGAGATTTATTTATAAGTTCGATAATTCTCTGATTTTCATCGGGCGAAATGCCTTTCGCCCCTACAGTGTTTGACATTATTTGGATTCATCCCAATCGATAGATTCAAATTTTTGGAATTCGATGAGGTAACCATTAGGGTCTTTGACGAAGAAGTGATAAATATTGTAGGTTTCGTTGAGGCGTGGCGCGTATTCGCATTGGATGCCGTGTGAGGTGATTCGTTCATACCAGCCATCAACATCTTGCGTGACGAGAGTGAAAATTACACCATCTTTTTCGCGCGGGGTAGCGCGTTCGCAGATACCAAAATAGGCTGTACGCCCTGTGACATGATAAATGCGACAACTCCCTTGATCGACAGCGAGTTCCCAACCAAGCACATCCTCATAGAAGGGAGCAGTGGTGGCGAGGTCTTGACAGTAAAGAAACGTAATTTGTTCGTCAATTGGGAGAGGCATGAATGATAATCCTTAATTTCGAACCACAGAGACACAGAAATACAAAAAGTTTATTTATTCGTTTCCTGAATGATAGGGACAGTGAAATAGAATGTATTAGTATCTTCTTGTTCTGTAAACCAAAATTTGCCACCAAATAAAGAAACGATTTTCTCTACAATGGTTTGTGAGTGTAAGTCTCCAAGAATTAACATTCTCTGTTTGCTACCTAGGTTTAGATGCTTTAATCCACTAATTTGAAATTGGATGAAATCTTGTTTATCGTTTACTTTAATCATGATGTTGGACTCATATCCTGATCGGATAATTTTCTCAAGAATTTGATATAAGCGATATTGTTCAGTAAATATTGTTGGCAAATCAGGATCTATTTCAAAGTTTATACTATTCGTGCGCCCTAATAAATATCGGTCAACTTGAATAGATTCTAAAATACTACTCAGGTCGATTGCTTCTTTATAGCGTAGCCCGAAATGACCTGAGCGAATGTCTGCTAAATCTCGTATATCAATAAGAGTTAAATAGATATATTGTGCATTGAGGTGAATTGTTTCCAGAAATTGTTGTTGTTGCTCTGTTAGTTCTCCAACTAGTCCGTTTTTTAAAACGTCTGTATAACCTCTGATTGAACTAATGGGGTTTTTCAATTCAGAACTAAGGAATCCTATATATTCAGAGAGTTGAGATTGTGCATTGACCACTAATTTCGCGTTTGTGAGGCTTGTTTCAACTAGCTTTGAATGTAAAGGGAAATACCATACTTCGGAGATGTAATTCATCAACTGATTCACTAATGCCTGATTTGAATGTTGAGTAACAAGAATTGTGTAGGCAGGGTTTATGATTAAGTTATCTAAAATAGACAGGTCAAAATTGAATGTGCCATGAATGATTAGTATGTAGTCAGTTGATGAATTTGCTCCTTGTTCTACTAAATCACTATAAACACGCGCATAATTGAAATCACCACTTTTCTGACGAATTTCGCGTATAAAATCCTTGTATTCACTAAGAACTACGATGCTGACCATTATCTCATTCTCCTGTGGTCATCTCGATGACAGGATTATTGAGGAAGTTATCGCGTGTGCCTTGAGTAATCGCCAGTTGTTCTTCTGAGAAGAGCGACCAAAATAATTCTGGGGTAGCGACTTGTCCATCACCTGCTTGAGCATAAGCACTCAGTAAATCGAAAAAGTCCTCTGTGCCGACATCTTCGCGCAGATTATGAAGCATCTGCACGCCTCGTAGGTAAACGGCATTGATGTAGTCTCGTGCTGTCTCGAATTGGTAGACATCACTATCAACATCGCCTTCGGGATTGAACCACGCCACACGGAATGACCACCACCAATCACGGAATTGTGGATAGTATTCTTCGATGTAGATGTATTCACTGTAGGTAGCGAGGGCTTCATCCAACCAAGGAGCATAGGCTGCATCATTGCCGACACGGGCATACCACCATTGGTGTGAAACTTCGTGAATGGTAATGAGCGAGAGATAATTCTGGATGCCACCTTCAAAACTGTAAAACCAATTGGTGCTTACAAAAACTAAGCCTGTGAATTCCATGCCATCAGGAAAATCTCCCTGCACAACAAGGAATTTATCGTAGGGGTATGCACCAAAAAGTGAGACATATTGCTCAAAAGATTGTACGGTAATATCTAAGGTATGGCTTGCGCCACTGACTGTGCCTGTCTCTAGGTTACGGACAGTATCACCAAAGTGATAAATCTGAATCACCGTGCCATCACTGGCTATATCTTCGCTGATGAGCCAATTGGGGCTGAGGCTAATGGTAAAATCGCGTGCACTATTGAGGGTATATCGCCATTGATTATCACCTGATTCTTGCAGATTACCAGCAGTAGCGATTTCCATATTATTCGCACCACTGACGTTGAGCGTGACATCCCAATCGGCTTGTTCAAGCACATTTTGTTCACCGATTGTTTGAGCATCATGCAAAAGCCATGATTCGTTATAACGTGTCGCAGGAGTCACCAACCAATGTCCGAGATTCATCTGACGGTCACTGTAGCCAAAGAAGCCTTTGAATGAGGTTGCTCCGATGCCGATGCGTGGGACAGCAATGCTGTAGCGCATATCCACTGCAACAACACAGCCTGGATTGAGCGTAACAGGGAGGCGTACTGTCAGGCGATTGCGTGTTAGTGTGTGGAAGGGTTCAGTCCCGTTGAGGGCAAGTCCTTCAAGTGCAAATGAGCCATCATAAGCGTTGGGTTCAACTGCAAAAACTATCTCTGATAAGGCAACTGTTTCGTCGTTACGATAACGAATTTGTTGAGCAACCGTGATATCTTTGGTGCTGTAATCAATATTGCCAATCACGCTATGCTGGATATGTTCGCCTACAGGGTCAACGCCACACACATAAGGCGATACGGTTGGTTCAGGGGTGTTGGGTTCTGATTCAGGTGTATTGGTTGGAATACGGTTGACAAGGCGCGTGGCAGTCGGATCAACGGCGACTGTTGCAGGTTGTGAGATATTGATATAGTTGCGTGTCGGTTGTATCGCAACAGGAACGGGTGTACTCGCTGCAAGGTTGCAGGATGTCAGGAACAATGTCAGAAAAATGAGTGCAAAATAGTGTTTTTTCATGTGAATAATCATACGCTTGAATACCCAATTTTGCCAATGGACTGTTGCCTGATGCTTACCCTATGATATTTAGCTGGTCAGCATCTCAGCTAATGAGCAAGTCAGCAATGATGGAGTGTATTTTTGATTTCTAAGGTGCGAATACTTATAAAATTATCACGGTGGCGACAGCATGTGCCATATACCTTGCCCCTAGTTATCATTGGTGCGTTGATAGCAACAAATCAATCGGATGCGACGCTGGATTGGCGGTTGTTGCCTGTGACGATTGCGAATATTTTGGCGATGGTCTTTGCTTTTATGATTAATGATGTAATTGATGCCCCTGATGATGCGCGGAATCCTGTGAAGACACAAAGTAATGTGATTAGTCAAGGTTTACTCAGTGTGCGTGAAGCAGGATTAGTTTGTGTGACTGTATTTGTATCATCGGCTATTTTATTCGCGCAAGGTGGCTTGTGGTCACTGATTGTTGGACTGACTACACTCATTTTGAGTTTTCTGTATTCTGCGCCTGTGGTTCGCCTAAAAGCACGTCCGATTGTAGATGTGCTATCGCACGTGCTGATGTTGAGTGCCTTGTTGCTCATCAGTGGTTATGTTGTCTATGATACGACTATTTCAACGGGTTGGTGGGTGATTTTCGGTGTGTCGTTCGCTTCGGCATATGGACAATTTTACAATCAAGTCGATGATTTTGAGATTGATAAAGTAGCTGGGCTGAATAATACAGCGATGCTCCTTGGGCGTGCGAACACAGTACGAGCGATGACGATTTGTGCGGTACTAACAGTGATTTGTTTTATAATTGCGATTATTTACCGTGTTTTTCCATTTTGGTTGGGCTGGGTGCTGGGTGCGAGTATCTTTATCGTGAGTTTGTTCCGATGGGATATTGATATGCGTGGGAACGAAACAGATACGTCAGGGATGGTACAACGTCCTGTGCTGATTACAGCAAATATGGTCACATTTATGTGGTTATTATATGATGTAGGCTTACTTGGAATTGGCTAGAGTTTCATCAGGCGTAGTGCTACAATGCGCTTATATTGATGGTTTATAGGGATACACAAGATAATGGATTTTCTGGTATTTATTCATGAGCGACTATTCTGGATGCAGATGATTTATTCATTTGCAATTGGCGTGTATGCAGCATGGTTGAGTGCGAGTAAGCGCGACCTCTCTGGTAATTTCTTCGGGACGATTGCAGTTTATGGAATTTTGAATGCTGTTATCTTTGTCATTGGGATGATTTTGCTATTCAATGGCTATACGATTCAAGACAACGGACGCATCGTCATTTACTCTTTGTATATGTTATTCCTTGTGGTGATTTTACCTGGAATTTTCAGCATTATGCGTGGGCGTGATGATAGGTCAGCAGGCTTGATTTTTGGTGTGAGTGCGATGTTCAATGCGGCTGTATCATTCAGTATGTTTGAGCGTGGCTTAGCTAGTTGGATTCTTGCAGGGTAATGATGCCCCGATTCTGGTCGTTTTTGTTGCTGTGCATGTTATTGGTGGGGTGTGAGGCGCAAGCTACACCAATTGCGAATATTGCTACGCCAACTGCGACCTCTGCACCTTCCCCTATTCCTGTGGATGTGGTTCGTTTTGGGATTGCATCAAATATTGCCCCCTATGTTGGCGACTTGCCTATAGACTTTGAAATCGTTGATGGAAATAGTGCGCTAAGTGATTATGACCTCGTCGTAAGTTATGGTGCGCTGGATGGCTGGCAACAATCACCGCAAGTCCATCGGGTTTCACTAGCTATCAATCCGAATCTATCGCCGTTAAATGATTTGACTATACGAGATTTGATTCCCTTTGTGGTTGATAGCCAAGCAATTGTCAGTAATTTGAACATCAACGGTGCACAACAGACGACAGCACAAGCAACTGTATTATCCTCTGCCGAGATTCGCACAACTCTTGCCAATAGTAGCTATCCTGATGGCTTCCAGATGATAATGGCAATTGAACAAGTGCCAGCAATTGACACACTGATAGTTCAATTTTCTGCATTATCTTTGGATGTGCGTCTTGTGCCATTGCGTGATGGCATCATTGCTGAGAACCAAGCACATTTGGCGTTATTTTTGTGGGCAACTGAGAATGAGCGTGATGCGTGGGTAACACTAGTCGGTGAAGAGAACATTGTGGATTTGTGGACAATGCCGATTAGTTACATTACTTCTGGTGATTTGGCGATTGAATTTAGCGATATAGGGATACCGTTTCCATCAAACTGAATGTTAACAAAATCCTCTGCAATCACGGGTGATGATATTAATTTGCCATCGTTCACTATTTGATTTGTCTACAATTATCCACTGCTCTAGGCGCGGAATGGGATTGCTATACTCGTATCGGTAAAAAGAATATATCTGCACGCTAGGTTGTGGCATTTCCCAATTAGCTACCTCGTATCCGTAATCAATATCGTCCCAAACCTCTTCTAATGGAAGCGACACATCATTATTGATTAATGAACTATCATACAATGCCAGCCAATCTTCTGGTTCAATCGTAAATTCTAGATAAAGGTTACAGTTAGTATGGTCTGCGAGTTCGCTATAACTTACCAATTTACGTTCTATGTTTTGTGCTGAGCTAGGAATTTGTATACGCGCTAGATTCTCGACACTTAATCTAGTCGGGAATGGGGTTTTATAACATTGATTAGAAGGATGCAGAAACATAATTAGTGATATAAAACCACATCCAAAGATTGTCACGGCGAACCAAACACCACGAAACATTAATTTCATCATGTATTTTTTGTTGAAACTCTGAGAATTTTTCTTTTTCTTCTGCTTCATACAATTTCCTGTTGCCCTAAAACTGCTATACTGGTGACAATAGTCATTTGAAAATAGATTGTTGCCTGTGAAGATTATCTTATCACACGATAATGCTGACTTTGATGCGGTTGCATCAATGCTTGGTGTCTATAAACTCCATCCTGATGCCATTCCCATTTTACCTAAACATCAGCATCGCAATGTTCGAGAGTTTCTAACACTCTACAAAAATGGTCTGCCCTTCGTGTTGTGGGATGACTTCAAAGATGGTAAGGCTGTCACTCTGGTCACCATTACAGATACAGCGCGTCGATTATATGTGCGCGATTTACGTAAGGATACACCAACCACGATTATTGAGCATCATCCTCTGAAACGTGAGTTGCATCCTTACGAAACATGGGCAGGTGAAATTGTTGGGGCAGCGACAACACTCTTAGTGGAGCAAATTAAAGCACAACAAATCAACCTGACATCTTTAGAAGCGACATTGCTCGCTCTCGGCATTTATGCAGACACGGGAAATTTTCTATATGGTGGGACAACTGTCCGTGATATTCGAGCAGCAGCTTGGTTAGTGGAACAAGGGGCTGTCCTAGATACTGTTCAGAAATTTTTGAGCAATCCTCTCAATAAAGAACAGCAAGACCTTCTTGATACTTTGATGGATGATATTGATAGTCGTCGCATCAACGGTTTTGATGTAGTTATTTGCACTGCATCCGCCGATTCTGTGATTCATAGCATCAGCACAGTGGTCGGAGTCTTACGCGATATTTTGGATGCTGATGCAATTGTCGTTTTAGTGGCAATGCCTGAGCATGTTCAATTGATTGCGCGTAGCACATCTGATGCGATTCATGTAGGACAATTAGCCAGTCATTTTGGTGGTGGTGGACATCCACGCGCATCAGCCTCGGCGATACACGACGCAGAATTAGAGCAAACTAAACAAGCTGTTTGGGAGTATCTCTCGTCACATATTCAGCCAGCGAAGCGTATTGCTCATATTATGTCCTTTGGTGATGTACAGACTGTTCTTGCTGATGAGCTAATTGAAGACATCATCACAAGGATTCGACGCATTGGACATGAAGGCTATCCTGTGCTCGATAACGAACAAGTTATTGGCTTATTGACACTCAAAGATGCAGATAAAGCACTCGAACATGGTCTCAAGCGAGCAACTGTTCGTGAAGTTATGAAAAGTGGCACTTACAGTCTATCGCTTGATGATGCGATTAGCTTGCTCGAAGAAACAATGGTCAACAGTGATTGGGGACAGATTCCGATTGTTGATGATACGAATCAACTCATTGGGATTGTCACTCGAACTGATTTAATCAAACACTGGGCGCAAACACATCCTGATACACAAGATGAGTTAGCCCCAAAAATTGATATTGTTCAAGCGCAACAGTTGCTCGGTGATGCAACAGTGACACTAATTCAGCATATTGCAGATGAGGCGATGAAGGATAATCGTTATCTTTACATGGTTGGTGGCATTGTGCGTGATTTATTATTGAATCGCGCAAATTTTGATGTCGATTTTGTACTCGAAGGTGATGCTATTGATTTTGCTGAACAATTACAAGTGAAATTTGGTGGGACAGTTCACGCTCATCCACCATTTGGGACAGCGACTTGGACACTAGATGAGACAGCGAGTATTGCTCTTGACATCAATTTAGATGCTATACCTGACCATCTCGATTTTGCGACTGCGCGTAGTGAGTTATATGAGCATCCAACCGCCCTGCCAACTGTTTATAACAGTGGCATCAAACTCGATTTACGTCGGCGCGATTTTACGATTAATGCGCTAGCTATCCAACTCAGTCCTGAAAAGCGTCGCTGGCAACTTCTTGATTTCTATGGTGGTATATCTGATTTAGACAAACAAGTGATTCGTGTACTGCACAGTTTGAGTTTTATTGACGACCCAACACGCATTTTACGCGCTGTACGCTTCAGTGAGCGACTAGGATTTACGATAGAAACACGAACGACAGAACTTATTGCTACCGCATTGCCTATGTTGGAACGAATTACAGGGGAACGCCTCCAAAACGAGTTCAATCTCATCTTGCAAGAAAAATCTGCTATGAGTGCACTCTCAAAGCTGGAGTCCCTTGATGTTTTGAAAGCGATTCATCCTAAGTTTGAGTTAGATGACAATTTAGCATCGACCTTTGAGCGAGTTGATGCAAGTGACTATCCAACATGGAACATTGATTCACACCTTCTAAAATGGCATGTTTTGTTGGGGCATTTATCTGAAGACATTATTGGTGAAATCGGTGAACGCTTGCTATTGAGACAAGCTCAAATCAAGGCAATGCAAGCGACATCTAAGCTATTGCAAGAAACAGATTGGCTTATTCAGGCAACTATTAAGCCAAGTGAGATTGTCAAGCGATTAGAAAACGTGTCATCTGAAACATTAGTTGCTGTGTGGTTATTATCAGATGACAACCTCATTCACAGACGACTAGAGCAATTTTATACAGCGTGGCGACACATCACACCTAACATTAACGGCAATACACTTAAAGACCGTGGATTGCGTCCATCACCCAAATTCCGCGAGATACTAGAGCGCGTGCGGTCAGCATGGATTGATGGTGTCATTGCTGATGAAGTACAGGAACAGAGACTACTCAATAGCATTATCAGTGAGGTATATGATGAGCGCACAGATTGATTTTGGTCAGACAACTGTGGAACTCACTGTGCAGATTCGTCAATTGCAACAAAGCGACTTAGCAAAACTAGAATGGTATGGTCAGTTTAGCCATTATCGTCGTTTATTTATGCGCTCGTATCAAGGACAGGTAGCAGGAAATCGGTTGATGCTGGTCGCTGATGTGAAAGATTTCCCTGTGGGACGCTTGTTCATCCAATTTCATAGTAAAGGGTCGCGCTTATCTGATGGGCAAACAAAAGCCTACTTATACTCTTTTCATGTGATGGAAATGTTCCGAGGGCAACATATTGGGACAAAGCTGATCCATACTGCTGAAGATATTTTAAATCAGCGTGATTTTCAGTACGTGACGATTGCTGTCTCGAAAGAAAACGAGGGGGCGTTGCGTCTCTATCAACGGCAAGGCTATACAATTTATAGTGATGATGCTGGTCAATGGCAATATCGTGACCATCGTGGACGTGTACGTTATGTAAACGATCCCTGCTGGTTACTGCAAAAAACGTTATAGTTTTTTAACTTGATAAGCATCTCATCAGATTTACCCTACGCTATCGATTATTAAGATGGCATTGCTTGACAACCCAAAAAACTTATTATAAAAACGTATAGGATTAATCATAAATTGTTTATTGAGTCTTGTTAAATTATCAAGAGGCAATCAATTCTATGCCAAGCAAAGCACAAACAGTCTCGATTTTTCGTTGGAAAGGTAGTCAACATCCTTCTATGATGGCAATCGTGGCACAGATGAAAGAAGATGGTTTGCGTCCTTACATGTGGTCAAATATGCCAAATCATCGTTATGCAGTTCGCAGTCACAATTACGACAAAGTTCTCTATGTGATTGATGGCACGGTTGAAGTCACCCTACCTGATAACAATCAACGTGTGACACTCAAAGGTGGCGACCGCATCGATATTCCTGCTGGTGTCCGTCACGGGACGATTGTTGGGCGTAAAGGGGCAAAATGCGTTGAAGCGAGCAAGCGTGGAGCACGCCGTCGCTAACATAGCATCATACAATTAGGAAATCATTGAAGAGGGTTTTGCCCCTCTTTTTTGTTTGGAGGGCATAAATGAGTTCTGGTTATAGCAAAACACCTCTTATCAAAAAACTCGGTATCAAACCATCTTTCAAAATTCATATTATTAACGCGCCTGAAAATTATTTTGGTTTATTGGGAGGTTTACCTGACAATGTTGAAATTGTCGATTTGAAGACAGGTGAACTTGATCTCATTCATTGTTTCTTTTTACAGGCTAAAGATTTACAAGATATGTTGCCATCTTTGCATAAAGCCTTAAAACCCAATGGCATGATTTGGATTAGCTGGGCGAAGAAAGCTAGCAAAATTGAAACAGACCTCAACCGCGATGTGATACGAGAGATGGGATTAGCTCAAGGGCTAGTTGATGTCAAAGTTGGGTCAATAGATGACACGTGGTCAGGCCTAAAATTCGTCATTCCTGTTGCCAACCGATGAGCCTAATACGACACATCATTATCTATGCTAATTTATGGCACAATAATTAGCATGTGATAACAAGTCACTATCTCAATTGTCACTGCAAGAATATCCTCATACAATCACGCAGTATCCATACTTTAAAGGACTAACATAAATGTTTCGTTCCATAGCATTGCTTTTATTAATATTCATGCTGGTTGCTTGTGGCAGTGAGAGTACTGACATAGATACGTCAGCAAATGATACCGAGAACAATGTTACAACAAGCTCTGAAACTACGACAGAATCCAGTGAAACAGAAAATGATGAAGCCTCAGATGGAGAAAGTATCATTCGTATTTCTGGTGCAGAAGAGTTCATCTTTGAACAGGAATTGTCGTTTGGCTGTGCAGAAGACCTAATTCATATTCAAACATTCTCGCAAGCACCTAAATTTGACCTGTACCTTCCTGCAAGTGTTGAAACTGGAACATATGACTTGGCTGATTTTGATTCAAACAGTGAAACAAGCTACGTTGAAGGACAAGCTGTTTTATCTATTTCAGGTAAAATTTCTGAGGGTGACTTTACCTTCTACTTCCAGAATAGTAATGGACAACTTGAAATCACCTCTATGCCAAGTGATGTCGGAGAGTTTTTTGTAGCGACTATCAATGGAACACTGGAAGATAATGATGGTGATACTATTACTACAGATGCTGAACTCAGCGTTGAAGTTGAAGGCTTCCTACTCATGGATTGTCAATTCTAATTACACGCGATTTTGTTACATGCGCCATCAACAAGTATTGGTGGCGTTTTTGTTTGACGAGAACTTTAAGATGATTCATATGTTGCGTTTGCAAATTGGCAACATTTTTCACGCTATAATATGTACAAGTGTTGTTAGAGGCTAATGATTTCGTGAAACGACTTGAAGACAATGGTTTACAATTTTATCAATCAGACCTGTTTGATGGTATCAAGCATGGCATCTTCACACGACATGGCGGTATGAGTGCTGAACCTTGGGCATCACTCAATGTGGGTGGCACAGTCGGAGATAATTTGGATGCAGTGCGTCAGAATCATCAGTTGATGTATGAAGTGCTTGATGTGAATGGTGAGGATGCTTGCACCACATGGCAAGTACATGGTGCAGATGTCGTGATGGCAAATGGTGCTGTGCAAGGGCGCAAGTGGGTTGCACGGGCTGATGGTGTCATTACCAATAAGCAAGATGCACCATTGGTCATGCGTTATGCTGATTGTGTGCCGTTGTTATTCCATGATGCCGATAAGAATGCGATTGGATTGGCTCATGCGGGGTGGCGTGGGACAGTCAAAGGGGTGGGACGCAATATGATTCGTGCGATGGAAAATGCCTACGGAAGTCATCCAGCAGATATTCAAGTTGTGATTGGTCCAAGTATCTCACCCGAAAAATTTCAGGTCGGTGAAGAAGTCGTCGAAGCTGTCGAAGAACACTTCGGTACATTAGATGGTTTGATGACGCGTGACCCTGATGATGGGACAGCTTATGTTGATTTGTGGGAAGCGAATCGACGTGATTTAGTCGCTGTTGGTGTTGAGAATATTGAGGTTGCAGGTATCTGCACTTACCAGACGACAGAAGACTTTTTCTCTCATCGGGCTGAAAAAGGAAAAACAGGACGCTTCGGTGTGGTGATGCAACTATGACAGTAACTCAGCCAGCAATTCGAGATAACATTGCAGCAGTCCAAGATGTGATTGCTGATGCTTGTGCGCGTTCAAATCGCAACAAAAGTGATGTGACTCTCGTAGCAGTTAGTAAGACACACCCAGTCGAGTATATCTTGACCGCGATGGAAGCAGGTCTAACACACTTTGGTGAAAATCGTGTCGGTGAATCTATGGTAAAAGTGCCTGAGATTAATCAACAGGTGGATAAACAAGCAACATGGCATTTTGTTGGACACATCCAAAGTCGTAAAGCGAAAGATGTTGCGCCATTATTCCAAGTGATACACTCAATTGACCGTATGAAAATCGCGCATAAGCTCTCTGACTTGGGAGAAGAAACACAACACACCTTGTCTACATTGGTCGAAATCAACATCTCTGGTGAAGAGGCGAAATATGGTTTTGAGGCTTCAAACTGGAAAACAAATCCAAAAGTGAAAGAGGCATTGTGGCAAGCGATGCGTGAAATCACTGCTCTGCCCCACATCAAAGTCTCTGGATTGATGACGATGGCACCATTTTACGATAATATGGAGCAGACACGTCCTGTTTTTGCAGGCTTAGCGGAATTACGCGATGAATTACAAAGCGATTTAGACATCGCGTTACCTGATTTGAGTATGGGCATGACCAACGATTATCCTGTTGCAATTGAAGAAGGTGCAACAATTATTCGTGTCGGTCGTGCAATTTTTGGCGAACGCCATTAAGTTAGTATCGTAAACTAAAGTTTCCTAAAGTGGAGGAAATAAACAATGATCGTAATCGTATATCTAGTCTACGCACTACAAATCTATAGTTTTATTTTGTTGGCACGCGTCTTGATGACATGGATTCCAAATCTGGATTACAATAATCCAATTGTCAAGTTCTTGATACAGGCGACTGAACCTGTATTGCAACCTGTACGTAATATGTTGCCACAAAACTCAGGCTTAGACTTCAGCCCGATTGTTGTCTTCTTGGCAATCACCTTGATTTCGCGCGTTTTGTTGAGCCTCTAAGACTAGAAGCTCTCTCGTAAATAGTATCATACTACTATCAGGCGACAGCTTAATTTCAAAAACTGTCGCTTTGATGTTAAACTAGTAGGGTAACTATTTTGGTACTCTCACAATTAGAGAGCAAAGAGGACAATTATGACCGAGCGTAAATTTGAAATTACAGATGCACGTAGTGGTGCTGCACTTGCTGTACGTGTCGTAACAAGAGCTACCGAAACTGAAATAATAGGCAGAACTGATGAAGGCGCGTTGAAGGTTCGCTTGATGGCATCTCCTGCAGGTGACCCTGCTGCAAATAGCGAACTCATTGCATTTTTGGCAAGCAAACTTGGTATTGATGAAGCCCAAATCATCATCGTTGGTGGTGAAGAAAAACGGGATAAAATCGTCACCATTGAAGGTATTTCCGCAGGTGAAGTGAACGAGAAATTATTGCCTAACGGAGACTGATGGTTGGCGACATTTGTAGTACACCAGAATATAAAGTTAATGAGTCTCCTCGTTTTAGTGTGGGGACTCGTTGCCTGTAGCCCTGTGCAAACCCCTATTGCTATCGCCACAGCTACCATCATCCCATCGACTGCAACATCAACTGCACGTCCCATCGTAGCCACTGACATTCCACCTGATACTGCTACGCCATTTTCGCTCATTACACCAACGGCTGTAACACTAACACCTATAATTGAGACACAAACTGAGTTTGATATCGATTTCACAGAAGTTATCATGCTGTCTTTGGCTAATGATTTAGGTGTGACTATTAATCGTGTCCAATTAGTATCTGTTGAATCTGAGCGTTGGTCAGGTGATGATTTAGGATGTATCGATGTCGATGATGCCGATATTAACGCAACAGCCGTAAGTGGTTTTCGTTATCGTTTACTGGTTGGGACATTGGTTTATGACTATCACACCGAAGGAACAGAGCGTTTTATCCAGTGTAGTATGCCACAGATTATGCAGGATGAAGTCTTAATTGCAGTTGACCCTCTAGCCGAAGAAATATTGTTGGTAGTACAGAATTTACTTGCAAATGAGCTTGATTTATCCACTCGGCGTATTCAACTTGTGACGATGCAACCTGTTACTTGGGAGGATACGAGTTTAGGGTGTCCGCAGGATGAGCAAACTTACACAGAACGCGAAATCTCTGGTTATCATATCGTAGTCAGTGTGGGTAATGAGCAATATATTTATCACAGCGATTCTAACACTGCGTATCCCTGCTCTGCTGAACAATCTATTATTCCTGTAGAGACAGATCCATAGAAAAACCGAGACATCATTATGATGATGCCTCTGCCCTTGTGGTATTATGTAATTGGAATTGGAATCGGCTTCCCAAGTTGTTCTTGAAATTCTGCTAGAGAACGATAGGCACGGTCTCGGATATTTGCATCAGAATCTCGCAAGGCATTGTAGAGTTTATCGACCATTGCGTATTCCCCAATTTGACCGAGCGTACCTGTCACTAACCAACGAATTTCAGGTTTATCTGATTTACTGAAGGCATGTTCAAATGCTTCTTCAGGTTCTGTGTCGTAAGCTAGGACACCAAAATCTTTTTGAGTTTGTTCCCAAAAGATAAACCACTCCATTTCTAGGGCATCAGGATAAGGATGCAGTTCATAGAAGTAAGTCTCAAATTTTTGACGCAAGACAACTTCTGACGCAAGACGGACGAATGATTCGGTATCATTCTGAAAAATGCGGTCAATCAGTATCCATGCCCAGGGTGTGTTCACACGACTTGTTCCATAGAGTGCAGCACGGCGCATAGTAATGCTCTCGGATTCGAGCATGTCTTTAAGCGTGGGATAACCTACTTCGTGGTCAGCAGCAAGATTTTCAGTGACAGCCCGACGCACGGCTTCATCCGATGCCATGTCGAAAAGGTCGATAGCTGTCAGGAGAGCTTCTTCACTACCCATAGCGACCAATCCCATCTGACCTGCAATCTTGTTATCAATGATAGGGTCTTGCATCACAACTTGGGAAAGCGCATCAATTGCACCTTCATCTCTACTGGCACCGAGTGCATAACAACACAAACGACGTACATCAGGATTTTTTGTACCGATGCCACGTCGGAAGACAACTCGTGCACCAGCATCACGCGAACTAACAAGAGCAGCCGCAACCCGTTCACGCACAACAGAGAATTGATTAGGGCTTGCAAACACGTTACCTAGGTAGCGCAATAAGTTATTGCGCCAAGGCACATCTTCTGGAGCATATTTGAGCCAATTGGTCAACTTTAGAACTTTCTCGAAACGAATGTCTAAGTCATCATCAAGATGTTCTGCGACTAAGAAGTCCACATCGCGCATCCCTGCGAGATAATTCATCGCATATTCCCAATCTGGTTTGACATATTTGCGATAGACAATTTCGGGACGTGCATCGCTGAGGTCAATGGCTGCCAAATAAGATGCAATAATTTTATGCTTAAATTGGTAGCGTCCACCTCGAAAAGATATGAGTATGCCTGCTTTGACGAAACGCTCCAAGAGTTTGGTTTGTTCTTTACTGACTTCTTGGCTTAGTTTTTCTCTCTCTTTGCGTGCATCATCATCAAGGTCTTCCGTCACTTGCAGTTCGGACGTATCAGCCAACGCCATCACCTCTTGAGTCAGAGTACGTGTGAGGCGAGGGTCTTCACCTGTTTCAGTTTTGAAAAGTGCATAATCAATTAGATTTTCAAGGGTGATGAAGCCTCGGTCAAGTTGCACAGTTGCAGCACGCTTGAGTTCAGGCAAGACATCATCGACGACAGGCAGTATATCTTTGAGATAAGCATGGACACGGTCTGCGAATGTTACCTGTTTTTCATCCTCTTCTTGCAGTTCGTTTCCATTGAAAATTGACCAAGTACGAAGTGTGTGATCGAATGGTGAGAGACGATTCCCATCGGGCTTGATGGTTTGGGTGTAATCGCCAATTGTCTCGTAGAATGATTTATCGTATTCAATGGCTTGGCGACTAAACTTATTCCACCCTCGCTGAATTTTATCAACACTTACGGACATATCTTGTTTATGCCAAGGACGTAAATAGATAGGAACAGCCCCTGCTTCCATCAGTAAGCCATAGCCTTCGGTGGGCATAGCAAAAATGAAGAAGTTATCAGGGTAGAAATCCATCAAAGCACGCATCCAGCGAATGGCTTGTGGACGCTTGCTGACGTGAATATCATCAAAACCATCGACTAAAATGAGTGCATTGCCACTTTCTAGCAATTTATAGGTTTTATTCACTAAACGACGTGAAACTACATAGCCTGTTTGATGTTGCAAAGCACGAATAAGTGGTTCTGATGGATCAACTTGTCGTCCATATTCGTTTGAATCCAGCACAATATCTGCTAGATGAACGTAGATGGGCGCACTATTGCGAAATGTTGATGGTGCTTCAATCAGCACTTCTTCATCTTTTTCGGTTGGGTCTTTGGCTTCACTGGCATATTCTTCATCTGTGCCGATTCGTTGCTCTGCGAGGCGTGCCATTGCAATCCGCCGACGAATCCGTAGCACCTGTGTATCAATTGGTACATCTTTTTTAGGGTCAAGTTCAGATTCAAGCTGTTCGACAATACTATCTCGTTGTGGTGGAAATTCCATGAAGCCTGAACTCCACAACGCAATGGTGAGCAATGCCGTTGTTCGTCCACTGCCTTGTAAGCCAATGAGCGCAATTCGCCGATGTCCACGACTAATTTCTGCAATAGAAAGTGTCTTCAAATTGTACGGCGCATGTAGATGGGGATAATCATGTACTATAGGTGTTTTTTGAAAAACATTTTCAATCGGTTCATCAGGATTAGGTATTTCCAAGATAGGTGATGGCGGAATAAAACGCGGTTCAATCAGAATATCTTCAAGACGGATTTTATGTCCTAATAGATGTTGTTGGCGCGCATATTCAACTAAGGCAGATAGATAGCCTTCATCGGCTTCTCGTGAGGCATAGGTACGCACAGTCGCACGTTCTCGCCCTGCATTCCGTTCGCGGATGACACGTGCAACACGTTGAACAGCTAGTGTTGTGAGCACCCCACTGGTTGCACCCAGTCCAAAACTAATTGAATCAAAATCAAAAAATGCCATCTCTGTATCCTTTTTCCGCGAGTTAGTTAAATAGCAATCAAGATACGATTGCAACTGCTACAGCGTAATAAATCATCACTCTGTTTGATTTGTTGGGCGTGAAGGCTCGTTTGTTGTACACCACAAATGGAACAAGCCTGTTCATCTGTGAGTTGAGCTATAGGACGAAATCCCATCTTCGGCTGTAAGTCTTGATAAAGAGCAAAATAATCGGCTGGTAAGGCAGCAGTCAATTTTTGACGATCAGTGCCAAGTGTGACTAACTCTGACTCAAGGGTTTCTTTTTCTTCTAACAAATCTTGATTAGAACTTGCCATCTGCGCCATAACTGTTTCAAGGTGTGTTTCAGCCGTTTCTCGTGTTTCTTGAGCAGTTTCGACTTCTAGCATTAATTCAAGTTGTTTATCTTCTAAATCAGCTTGTCGCCGTTGTAAGGATTCGATATTTTGTTCAATATCTTGTAGTTCTTTAGGATTACTGATTGCCCCACTGTAGAGTTGTTGTTGTGAGCGTTCTCGTTTTTGTATTGTAGATTGCACTTGTAATTCGAGATCACGCAATTGTGTTTGCAGAGGTTTGAGAGCCTCTTCTGCCTGTTGAAGATTGGCTTGCGCTTTTTTGACAGGGGCATGATTCGCAAGGTCACGCTCAATCTCAGTCAAACGGGCTTTGTGGTCACGTTGGGTTAAATCCATCTGTTGTAATTTTAAAAGCTGTTCAGCATCAGATGACATTCCGTACTGATCTCCTATTATTGGCAATTGCCGTTGTTGGCTTATACTAGTTATGATTTAACTATCTTTATGCAGTCTTTAGTGACCTTATTCTATTATATGTATAAGTTCTTGCCCAATACGTTAGGGATTTTTTATGCAAACAGGATTTACAGGATTTGTTGATCGTAGCGAATGGCGATGGGTACTATCTGTGAGTATCGCCTTTGTTTTGATGACACTTGTGCCTTATCTTATCGTATGGGTATTTGGGAGTGCACCACAACAAAATCAATTTATGGGACTATTGCACGACCATATGGATACAGCCAGTAGCCTAGCGCGAATGCAACAGGGGGCGAACAGTGACATCTTAGTTGATTTTGCGTATTCTTCAGCAACAAATCAAACGCCTGCATTGATGCAACCTATCTATAGCTTGCTTGGTCAACTAACAGCATTTACACAACTATCTGTGACGACGTTGTTTCATGTCATGCGTATTTTCGTCAGCTTGTACATGTACATTACGCTTTACTATCTTGGTGCGAGTATTTGGGTTAAGCCTCGTCCACGTCGTATATTCTTCATAGTTACGTCTTTAGGCACTGGCTTCGGCTGGTTGCTAGCCCCATTATTTACAGGGACGACTGCACCTGTTATCCCTGATTTGAACTTGCCACAAGCCTTCCCTTTTTACGCTACAGCAGCCAATCTACATTATCCTTTAGCTATTTCTTGTATTGCTGTGATAGTAGCTATCATGATTGCTGTCTTGCGTCCTGGCGAACAATCGAATCCATCTACTGAAAATGGTGGCACGATTGTCTTTATTGCGAGTTTAGTTTTGGCATTTATCTATCCTGATGCGCTCTTGCCTATTGGCTTAGCCTATATCCTCAATGTCTGTTTTAATTGGTATGCTAAGAAATCAATCACTCGTCTCGAATGGTACTGGGGTTTGTGGATTCTCGTCCCTGCCTTACCAGTGATTACCTACAATGCAATCACCCTAATGAATAATCCTCATGTTGGTGCATGGGTGATGCAACGTCAGGAAATACCTTCACTGTTATTTCTATTGGCGAGTTTAGGCTTGCCATTAATAATTGCAATACCTGCTATTTGGCGCGCAATTCGTCGATTTGAGCCAGATGGTGACCGCCTCATGCTATTATGGCTGGTGGTGATGATTATCACGATGTATTTACCAGTTGTACTTGACCAATATGTATTATTGGGTTTGATGATTCCGATTGGATATTTTGCAACTCGTGCATCAGAAGATTATTGGTTCAAGGCGATTCGGCGTATGCATCGTCCGCGCATTTACCCTGTGGTACTGACTGTGATGATTTTATCGCATAGTGTTTGGATGTTCTTCCCTGTTTATCCAATTTTGGCAGGTTGGACAGGCATCAATGCAGTTGTACTTGAAAATGAATACACTGAGGCATTTTCTTGGCTTGCACCACAAGTTGACAATAATACTGTCATCTTAGCATCACCTGATGTCAGTTTGTGGATTCCTGTGAGAACAAATGCTCATGTTGTTTATGGACATCCTGCGGAAACTATTGATGCAGAAGAAACCTTAGAAGCTGTGACAACATGGTATGGTCAAGCTGATACAGGCGATTGCCAAGCCCTGCTTGATACTTTCGAGGTTGATTATGTCATACATGGCATTCGTGAGACAAAACTAGGTAACAGTTCATGTCTTGAGATATTGAACCCTGTTGCGACATTTGAGACTGTGACAATTTATGAGACACAGGTGGGTGAAGAGTAATTATGGGTATGCGTGAAACCAGTGAATCCACTATGATTTTTGCGCCATCAGTTAAACGCAAGCGTCGGGTACAACTACGTATTTCTGAGCGTCGTCTACTGATGATTCTAGGTGATTTGCTCGGTATCATACTTGCTGTGTTTGTTGGACTTGGTATTTGGGCATATGTTGGCGAGATTGCTTATGACCAAGCCTTTCTACTATCACAATCGATGTGGTTCATTGTTTTAGCAGGTATTTGGATTGTGCTGGCAAATGCCAATGGTTATTACGAATTTTCGATTGCGGCTGATTTCTGGAGGTCACTACAACGACTGGTCATCATTCATATTCAAATGATTGCCTTGTACGTGGTTATCTTTTTCTTTTCAGACCGAACGTCATTGCCTCGTCTGTTCATTTTCTATTATAGCTTAATTGCTTTCATTTGGATGTTTTTATGGCGTTTGCTCAATCCTGCGTTGATTGGATGGGCGAGTGCTAAGCGTCGCGTGCTGATTGTTGGTACAGATTGGGCATCTAAAACGATTATTCAAACACTCCAACAAGATGCGAAAGAGACCTACTCTGTGGTTGGTATCATCAGCGAAACAGAGCAAGCAGATGAAATTCTGCATGGTACAGCTATTCTAGGTAGCGCAGACGATTTATTGGATATTGTTGAGCATGAGAGCATTAGCGAAATTGTTGTAACATCCACACGCAAATTATCTGGTGAAGTGTTCCAAGCGGTGATGGATGCTTACGAACAAGGTGTTGTGATTACGCCCATGCCACTACTTTATGAGCGCATCACTGAACGTGTGCCTGTTGAGCATGTCGGCGATAATTGGGCAGTTGTATTGCCTATTAGCGGAACATCGGTATTTAATCCCTATCCATTCCTCAAACGATTGGTTGATGTGGTATTGGCTGTCATCGGTTTAATCGTTTTTATCCCTATCTTGCCGTTTATTGCACTAGCGATTTATCTTGATTCTCGTGGTGATATTTTTTATTCACAGATGCGTGTGGGCTTAAATGGGCATCCTTTTCGCATTTATAAATTGCGTTCTATGACACCCAATGCTGAGCAAGAAACAGGCGCAGTTTTTACCCAAGCTGGCGATATACGTGTTACACGGATGGGGAAAATTATGAGAGCAACACGTCTCGATGAATTGCCTCAACTATGGAATGTGCTCAAGGGCGATATGAGTTTGATAGGTCCGCGTCCTGAACGTCCTGAGCATGTTAAACGTCTACAGGAAAAAATCCCTTTTTATCGCACCCGTCATATTATTCGCCCTGGCGTAACAGGTTGGGCACAAGTTCGCTATGGATATGGTGCGAATGATGACGATTCACTCGTTAAGTTGCAATATGACCTCTACTACATTCGTCATCAATCCTTGTTGCTAGATTTCGGTATTTTGCTACGAACTGTCGGCAAAGTATTACGCATGAGTGGTCAGTGATGCTATCAGACAAATCTTAAACCTTTGGACTGGAATAAGCGCATACAATAAAGTGCGAGTTATTATCTTGGCATTGATTATTCTGTACTGAAGGTTGTGTTTCTATGCGTCGGCTGACGATACAACGTACTAGCCTCATCATCATTTTTGTGCTGATTTTTACTATGGCGATTCGTGTTCCGTTTGATATGGATACATGGTGGCATCTCCGTAGTGGTGAATACATTCTCGATAATGGCACGATTATGGGCGATCCATTCTCACATACGGCGAATGGTGAAACATGGATTAATCACAGTTGGGGATCACAAATTGTGATGAGTCTCATCTGGCAGGGTGCAGGCAATGTGGGATTAGCTCTTTACACCGCCCTATTAGCAACAGGTGGCATGGCACTCCTATATCAAGTGAGTGCTGGTAATGTCTATCTACGGGGATTTATCCTTATTTTGGGATCGGCAACAGCAGCATTGTTTTGGTCTGCACGTCCACAGATGCTCTCTTTTTTCTTCACGACAGTCATTTTATGGCTTGTTTATAGCTACAAGCGTCATGACCGTGATTATTTGTGGGCAATTATCCCTTTGATGTGGGTATGGGCTAATTTACATGCTGGTTGGGCAATCGGTTATCTTTTCCTAATCGCTTTCATCGTGGGCGAAGTCTTTAATCACGTATTTGGTGCAGATGATGGGTATCAGATGTCATGGTCTGGATGGCGTAAGCTGACGGCTTTCACTATTATTTCAATTCCGTTCCTAGCCATCTCGCCTTATGATATTGATAATCTTCTAGTGCCATTTAACACGGTGGGCATTGAGCCTTTGCAAGCCTTCATCCAAGAATGGCAACCACCGAATTTTCAAGCGCGAGAGACTTATCCTTTTATTGCAACCATGATGTTGTGCTTCTTCGCCTTTTGGATAAGCAAAATAAAATTTGATTGGTCAAGTTTTTTCCTGCTAATTGGGACATTATTTTTAGCTTTATCGTATTCACGCAATATTGCTGTATTTGCGGTGGTTGCTGTACCAATTTTGAGCTATCACCTTGACAATGTACTGACAGAGCGAGGCTACGTATTGCATCCACGAGAGCGTGTACCACAGCGTATGGCGATGATTAATCTTGCATTGTTGATTGTGGTAATAAGTGGCGCGTTACTTTACACAATTGGCTTATTGTTGCCTGATAATGTGGATGAGGTTCAGAGACAGCATTTACCTATTGGCGCAGTCGCTTATCTCAACGAACATCAACTATCTGGTGAGATGTTCAACAGTTACAATTGGGGTGGCTATTTGATGTTTGCCACAGAAGATTATCCTGTGTTTGTGGATGGTCGGACAGATTTGTACGGTGATTTTGTGTTTGATTATGCACAAATTTACTTGAATCAGGTGGATGATTTGGCAATTGAGCTAGCGACCTATGATATTGGATTCGTTATTGTGGAAGCAAACGCACCAATCATCGGTGGACTAGACAATTTGGATGGCTGGTCGGAAGTTTATCGGGATGACCTTGCTGTGATATGGAGTAACAATAATGAGTAGAGTAATGGAAGCGTGGGAACAAGTACTACGCGACGCTGTCTCAAGTGACTATGATGAACAACAATTCGCACTACTACAAATTGGCATGGTGCTACAACGGCATAATCCACATATCAGTATGGAAGTAGGTGCAGAAGAAGATGCTCTGTCGCGTGAGTTGATGCGTTTATCGCTCAATGAGCAACGACAAAGTGATACTATTCAATATTTGGTGACCCTCGTTCGGAATCATCCCAAAAATGCTGATACCTTCTTATATGCTTTGAGCAATGCACAAGCAAAATTGTTAGCTGAACCCTTAATAGAGTTGATGTTGGATTTAGGGAAAAAATTCAGTACGGATGCAACTTTTCAGTCATTGATGGCGTTGGATGGTGTTGTCAAACAGGCTGATGAAGCCATTATTGCTACTCTGACGGAGCATGACCTTGTGCCGTTGCTCGATGATTGGTCAGAGAATGGTGATAGTCTGATTGCGAATAAAGCTGATGTCCTCGCAGATAAAATTATTGATTTGACAGATGATGACGAGGACGAAACGTGACAGTCTCTCGTAGTGCAATGATTTATGCCGTATTCGCGCTGATTTTATCGTTTGTGGTGGTTTATTACTACAATAGTGTCCCTGCTTATGCTGATTCATACTATCACATGAACGGTGCTATCAGCTTATTGACAGGCAATGGTTTCACTGACCATTATCTGTGGACATATATCGGTGCGCCTGACGAAATTCCTGCACCATCGCATCTATATTGGATGCCTGGAACATCTATCATTGCATCACTGGGCATGTTCGTCTTTGGTGTGAGTTATAGTGCTGCCCAAATCGGACTCGCATTGTGTTTGTGGGGCGCGATGTTACTAGCCTATTGGCTCGGTAAAACCTATGCCAAAAGTTCGCGCATTGCATGGATGGCAGGGATATTAACGGTCTTTTCGGGATTTTTCACTGATACATGGGGACAAACTGATACCTTTGCACCTTATGCGTTTTTTGGGGCGGGTGCACTAATTTTTATGGCTAAAGGTATTTCTGCTGAGAAGCATAATCTGCGTTGGTGGATACTCGCAGGCATATTTTCAGGATTTGGGCACCTGATTCGTAGCGATGGCTTGATTTTAGTCTTAGTCGGCTGGTCGGTACTGATTTGGTTCTTCAATCGTGACCGTTACATGCAACGCCTCTTGTGGTTAGTGCCATTCACATTAGCTTATATATTGGTGATGTCGCCTTGGTTTGCTCGTAATCTGAATGAAATTGGACGTATTTTACCAACAGGTGGCACTCAAAATGCCTACTTTGAAACCTATGATGACTTGTTCAATTATCCGCCTGATGCGTCGCTCGATACTCTATTGGCTAATGGTGGTGAAGCTCTGATTGAGACACGTTCCAGAGCATTATTTAGCGTCAATGGAATTCCATTACAAGCCCTTGCTTATCAGGGCATCATTACATTTTTCCCATTGATTATCTTAGGTGTTTGGAATCGTCGGCATGACCCATTCATGCGTCCATTTTGGATATTTGCTGTTGGGATTCATCTGGCATTTGCACTCGTTTTTCCAGAAGCAGGGATGCGCGGTGGCTTTTGGCACGCTGTTGCAGCCCTTGTGCCGATATGGGCAGTAATAGGGTTGATGGGGTTGGATGATGTTGTCAGGTGGGTTGCCAAACGCCGAAAGAGTTGGAGTCCTGTACTCGCCCAAAATATATTGTCATTAGGCTTTGTTGTGATTGTGGTAGCATTTAGTGTTCAACTCGCTGGACGGTCTATCACAGATGATAATCAGGTTGTATTAGCACTCCAAGCCACGATAGAGCCGAATACACGAGTCATGCTCAATGACCCATCGCGTTTGTATTACTATACGGGTATAGAAGGTGTGACGATTCCCAATGAAACACCCAATGTAGCTCTCGACATTGCAAACATCTATGACATTGATTATCTCTTACTTGAAGAGGGCAATATCACCATTCCGATGATGTTTGATGAAATTCCCGATTTCCTTATCCCCCTTGATTTTGACATTTCAGGAGCGATGCTCTATGCCTTTGACCGTAACTAGACAAGATGCTGTCTTACTCTTGTTATCTGCAATGATGGTCGCTTTGTTTGTTTTTGGTGCAGGTGCATCAGGTTTTCCACTGGATGATAGTTGGATTCATCAAGTCTATGGGCGTAATCTTGCGCTAAATGGGGAGTGGGCATTTATCTCTGGTGAGCCAAGTGCTGCGAGTACATCACCACTATATACAGTGATTTTGGCAACAGGATACTTTTTACGAATTCCTTACTTTTTGTGGACACATTTAATTGGCACATTAGCCCTTGCACTCACAGCGATGATTGGCACACGCATGAGGCGTTACATTTTGCCAGAGAGTTCTCTCGCCTCATGGGGAGTCGGCATCATGCTCGTATCATCATGGCATTTGATATGGGCGGCTGCATCTGGCATGGAAACGATGATTTTCGGCATGTTGACTCTATTGCTGATTTATTTGGCATGGCGAGAGATAGAAGCGGAACGTAGCCAAGCAACACAGGCAGTCGCAATGCGAGGTGCTATTTTTGGCATTGTGACAGCATTGACTGCCCTAGCCCGTCCCGAAGGCGTTGTGCTTGGTGGAATAGCTGCTTTATTGATGCTGATTGTGCGTCCGCAAGGGACATTCCAACGTGTTATCATTTTTGGAGTCGGTGCTGCGATTGGGTTCGGAATTATGTTGAGTCCCTATGCGTGGCTCAACTGGCAATTAACGGGTAGTTTGCTACCAAATACTGCCAATGCTAAATTTGAGCAACACGCTCTCTTGCTCGAATTACCGTATCTACTGCGTTATGGCAGATTAAGTTTAGCCATTCTAGTCGGTGGACAAATTTTATTAATTCCTGGGATGATTGCTTATCTCTGGCAACAATTCAGCAGTAAGAATCGTTTACATGGATTGTATTTCGCGTTACCCATCTTATGGGGGTTGAGTCATATTGCGATTTATGCTGCGCGTCTGCCAGCAGCATATCAACATGGACGCTACGTGTTGCCGACTTTACCAGCATTCATTTTTGTGGGCGTAATGGGTACAGTCTGGATGATTCAGCAAACACGCAAACAAGGTGACAAATCAGTTTTCACGCTTTTAAGACGAGTCAGTGTACAGACCTTAGCCATATCCGCAGTCGCAGTCACGTTGGCATTTGTATCCATTGGTTTGGATGCTTATCGCAACGATGTAGCTGTCATCAATACTGAAATGATCGCTTCTGCAGAGTATATCCGCGAGAATATTCCTCACGATGAGTTGATGGCAATTCATGATATTGGTGCAGTCGGCTATTTTGCGCCACGCGATATGATTGATATTGCAGGATTGGTCACGCCAGAGATTATCCCGATTGTGTCCGATGGTGATGCTTTGTGGAACTACATGGAAGCCAATGGCGCACAATATCTCATGGCATTCCCTGACCAAGTACCGAATGCTAATCCTGATGACCCTCGATTATGCCGAATTTTCTACACGGATTCTGATATTACACGCGAGATACGTGGCGAAGGGTATAGTATGGCAATTTATCGTTTGGCATACGATGCAACTTGTGAGGGCTGAATCATGTATAATGGATATAGGACAATCAACAGGAGATAGAATAATGCCTGATAGTTTTCTAAATAAGCTCAATACACTCGTACAAGCTCACATCAATAACATTGTTGACCCAATTGATGAACAAATGAGTAAATCACGCAAAAAGGCGTTATCACGACAAGATATTCGTGGTAGTTTGCAAAAAGATGTTCAGTTATTACGTCAACGGATTGATGAAGCACTTACTTACGAGAGTGAATTACAAGCTAAAGCTGATAAACTCTATGGTGAAATCGCTGATTTTGACGACAAAGCGAATGAAGCTGTCCGTGATGGGCGTGAAAATGATGCACGTTTTGCATTAGGACGTATGCAACAGGCTCAGCGTGACTTGGAAATGATTGAAGCTGATTTACAAGAGCATCGCACCATTACGCAAGAACTTATTAGTCAAGTGAACATGCTCGACAGTACCATTCAAGCAGCAGAAGTTGCTAGCCAAGAAGCAGACGATGATGAAGATGTATCAATTCCTGTTAACACAAAATCATCAACCACATCTTCTGGTCAAGCGAATGTGGAAGAAATTGGGGCACAGATTGTCAAGCAACTTGATAATACACGCCAAAATTTGAGCAATCTCATCTCAGAATACACATCTAAAGTGATGAGTGATGAACCGCGTCAAATGCCAGAAGTGAATGACCCACCAGAACGTTCACGGACACGCCCGACATCGCACCCCGTGAATCGTAGCAAAGTGGATGATGAGTACGAAGCACGCTTGTCACGCCTTAGCAAACCAGATGATAAGAAGTAGTTTCTTTTTCAGCAAAAAATCGGACGGCAAGAATGCCGTCCCTACGATTTCTTGATTTTAGTTGAATACTCTAAACTTCAATGCCCTGCTCACGAAAGCGCGTAATAATATCGCGCTTGCTTTCCCAGAAGGCACGTTCTAAATAAGGGAAAATCAGCCACGCATTCATCAAACCGAACATTGCCCCTGTCGCCACACGGAAGAAGGGCGCAGTTTCTCGCGTTTCCCAAAATTCAAAGGGGAAATAACTGAATAGCTGACTGAATCCATCTAAGCCAATGGGTCCTAGCCCTGCAATTACGTATATCCACAATGGAATAGGGCGCAGTTTACGACGGATTGCTGGGATAGAGTAAATCAATCCACCAAAGAATAATGCAAGGTAAATAGCAGCATCACGCGCACAAATCGCTGTTTTGTAACCCATCTGCTCGTTACCTCTGAACTGTCGGGCAGGGATGAAAAACTCAGGTGCGAAGTCGTTCGTGCCTGTGCCAGCATTAAGTTCTGGAATGCTACTCGCATAGGTTTCATAGGGAACAAAATCACTACCGACACTTTCACGAGGATAAAACGGTTGCTCACCGTACAAAAAGATTGAGCGAAATGCAAATTGATGACACATCGGACTATACAATGTATAGAGTACATTCGCAGGAGCAGTTGCGCCAAGACGTGCTAAGGTTGGTGCAACCCAAGGCAAAATTGCATATGTACCGACCACAACAAGTGCAATTCGTAGCCAATTACGGGCAATACTGAGCATGAGGCGTTCCATGCGTTCGTCAAATGATTTCGATTTTGGCTGGCTCATGGGCATTATCCATTATGATTGGTGTGTCTCAATGGCACGTTGGAGTGCATCAGCGTTTGTCGGACCATGAAAAATATGGGTGATTATACCATCTGGATTGAGGATGTAAGTAGTCGGTTGCCCCAATAAGCGATAATCCGTGTAAATTCTGCCATTAGGGTCTAGCACAATATCGAATGTCAAGCCGAAGCGTTCGACCCAAGGCACAATCACACTTGGGTGTTCACCAATATTAATACCGACAATTTGAATCGCTGTTTCTTCGTGGAGTAACTGTAACTCTGGCATTTCGATAGCACAAGGCGCACACCATGTCGCCCAAAAATTAATAATGAGGGAATCGCCATGAAAGTTGTCCAAATGTAGATGCTGTCCGTTTAAGGTATTCATGTGCATCGGAGGTGCAATCTCGCCGATGGCAGGTGCGACGTAGATACCATCTACTGTAAATCCTGTGAAATCAGCATGATGTGGTAACCCAGCCCAAATGAGAAGTGCAATCGCTCCTACGGAAGATGTAAGAGCGATGACGTAAAGTAGTAGACGTTGTATCCATGAAAGCATCATATGAGTCAAAGAGCGTAGGTAGCCCTACGCTCAAATTATGTTTCTGTTTAGCTGTCGATTAAGGTGTCAAGCACTTCTGTGATTTGTGCTTCGACCACAGGACCAAAGTGACGGAAGACAATCACGCCGTTTTGGTCAAGGATGAAGGTACTCGGACGATTGATGATGCCATAATCATCTGAAATAACATCCCCTTCATCCACAATTAGAGGGAATGTTAAATCAAAGTCATCACGGAATTCGATTACGTCTTCAGTTGTATCACCACGAGTCGCCAAGGCAAGAATTGTAAAACCTTCATCTTGATATGCCTCGTAGACTTCTTGCAAATCAGGCATTTCGCGGATACAAGGACCACACCATGTTCCCCAGAAATTGACGAGAACAACTTGTCCTCGCACATTGTCAAGAGAAACAGCTTCACCTTCGACTGTAACAGCTTCAAAATTGGGTGCGCGATTGCCATTATCAATGCCGATAGCAACTTCGTCTGATGCAAACGATTCAATCTCACCAACGGAATCTACGTCAAGTGCAGAGGTATCTGAAACATCACCTTGGTCACGGCGGATTGTTAGGCGGAATTGGAATTCTTCTGTATTGCCATCGGTGCGTGTTGCAACAACACTATAGCGACCTGCCGACGGTAATTCGACATTTTCCAGAATACGATAGCTACGTTCATCGACTGCTGTGATGTTTTCACCACGAGCAATTTCGTTGTCTTCAGCATCATGCACAGTGACAACCGCAGGGAATTCATCTTCAATACGACTGAGGTCAATATCAACTGTTTGTGCTTCGTCAATGTTGATGATGTATGTAATTTCATCACTGTTGGCAGTAAATTCATCAGATACGCCTTGTCCGATAGCCACAGAGTGTAAATCACCATTCATGCACGCACCGAATTGACCAAAGCTAATATGCCCTTGCGCTACACTTGTGCCACATTCTTCGATGTTGATTGAAAATTCAGTTTGTTCTGGTGTCAAATTTTGGCTGAGGCTTTGTAGTTGTCCACTAGCAACTAGTAAACCAACAAATACAAGCAAAAAGCCTGTGAACAATTCGATTTTACCCATATAGCGTTGAATACGACGCAAAATCCCTTGTGCGCCATCTAGTAGACCTGCTGTGAGTAGGAACGGAATCCCAAGTCCAAGTGAATACATACCCAACAGAGGGGCAGCAGCGATTGCTTCACCTTGCAAACCGAGTTGTAAGATTGCGCCATAGATAGGACCAATACATGGTGTCCAACCAGCAGAAAAAGTCACACCCATGATGAACGAGCCACTCAAGTTGCCTGTACCATCAGCTTGAATATCACCGCGTGTGTCGCTGTAAAGTGCAGTTTCGAGACGGGTGATTTGTTCTAGCCAGAATGCCTTTTGGTCATCAAAAGCACGTCCCACGAAGAGCAATATGAAAATGACTGCAATGACAGGCAACGCAACCATCCACTCGACAAATGCCCAACCAAGTACAATGGCACTCAAGACGGCGAAGACAATCGTTGTAGGCAATCCACCTAAAACTTCTCGTTGAGTATAAATGCCTCGCCAGAGTGTGCCTAATGGTCCGCGTGTATATAGAAAACCTAGTGCGATAACAAGTAAGACAAGGACAAACATACGAATAAGTAAGTTTCCGACAGACCAAGTCAGGACGGCTTGTGCCGAGAACCACATGACTGCGACTGCTCCGATACCCCCTAAAATCAAGAGTGTTGGAAAATTTTCAAGATATTGAGGATGTTTGCGTAGCCATGCAAAAAATTCGCGCAATGCTCCCATAAAGTGCAAGCCAAAGAAAATGATAATCACGCCACCAAGACGTGCGATAATTTCTGTAATGATAGCTGCTGATGCCCCGACATATTGCACAAAGGCTGTGGTTGCGATACCGAGCGTTACAAAAACAACTGTGAAGCCGAGTACAAATGCTAAACCATGTGTCAAGATAGCGAGACGAGAACGGGCACTACGTTTCGCTTTAGTATCCCCTGCTGTTGTGGCAACTTGATGTACAGCGCGTCCACCCATATAGCTGACGTAGGCTGGCACAAGTGGCAAGACGCATGGTGATAAAAATGAGAGTAAACCCGCAATAAGCGCAATGCCGAGCGTTACCTCTTCCATAATGTTTTATCCTTCAATCTCAGTTATACGTATTATTATTAGAGATAGGGGTAAAACATTACAAGAGCCTTGTCGAATAGTTACGGTTATTGTCATCCGAGTAATTTAAACTGGCAACTGACGAGGCTTCCAAATACAAAGGATTGAGACGGGATTGTTTTTACAAAGATATAAAACATGCTATACTCAGGCAAAGTAGTACCTTAGTATCAAACCATGCACAAATACGTGGGGCATAGAACACAACTTGTGAGATACGCATGTGGTCAGACAATGGATATTTTGTTGTTTGATAGGTGTTTTGCACGAATTTGACACTGCACCACAGGGAAAGGAGCTGCGGTGCCACTAGTATAAGGGGCAAAACCGCTATAATTATGGCAAAATTTACAAAGACTATTAAAGTGATGATTGTTGACGACCATCCGTTATTTCGGTCAGGGCTAAAGACTGCTCTTGACCTTGAAGATGATATTACGATTGTAGGCATTAGTGAAAGTGGTGAACAAGCACTCGAACAAATTGCGAGTAATCGCCCGAATGTTGTGTTACTTGATGTAAACTTGCCAGGTATGAACGGTTTGCAAGTTGCACGTCATCTTCAGAATGACTATGACGATATTGCTATCGTCATTTTGACAGCACACCACGATAATGAACAAGTGATACATGCCTTGCGTAGTGGCGCATCAGCTTATCAGCCTAAAGATGTCGATGCACAAGAATTGGTTCGTACTATCCGTGATGTTGCTGACGGATACTATTTAGCCTTGAATAAGCGTATGTCACGCGATGAACGTGATGTGTGGCTAGAGCAACAAATTGACGAATCAACAGGTCCTTACATGATAGATAATGAAGGACATTACATTCCATTGAGTCCTCGTGAGATGGAAATTCTTGAGCATGTGACATATGGCATGATCAATAAAGAAATCGCTAATAAACTCGGCATTAGTCAACAGACGGTCAAGAATCATATGACCTCAATTTTAAAGAAACTCAATGTCAAAGATCGTACACAAGCTGCTGTGACAGCGATTCGGCGTGGTTGGGTACGTGTTGATAATGACTCGCAGCAGGAGGTGTAAGGGATGAGTGATTTTGTAGATGTCAATCCACTTGATGAAATGATTGATACCATTCAGCGAGAGTTGATGGGTATCAAACGTCGTCAAGAAGAAATAAAAGACCAAATAGATAGCATGAAAACCGCCGTTGAGCGCGAACAATCTCGTTATTCAGGCATTGCAACCGAACTCAAAAGTATAAAAGAAAACCTTGATACAACCCCCCGTGAAGATATTCGTGATAAATACGATGAAGCACTTGACGTGCGCTTTCGTCTCGCAACAATGCGGGGACAATTAGAAAAATTTGAAGCCAATTATGATTATCTAAACGATCAAAGCGGTCAGCTAGAAGGTATTATATCAGTGGTACGAGGCGTTGATACCTTTGAACCAAGTACTGGACAAGCTGGTGGCGCAAGCAGTGGCGAATTTGACATTGTAGGCTTAATTCGTGCTCAAGAAGAAGAACGTGAACGTTTGGCACGCACCATGCACGATGGACCAGCACAAGCACTAACGAATTTCATTTTACAAGCTGAAATCTGTCAACGCTTATTTGACCGTAATCCCGAACGTGCTGCGGAAGAACTGGTCAACCTCAAGGATAAAGCCAGCACAACTTTTCAAAAAGTGCGCGAATACATTTTTGATTTGCGTCCAATGATGTTAGGTGATTTGGGTGTTGCCCCAACAGTTCGTCGCTATGTCGAATCCTATCGTGAGAAAAATGACATAGAAGTGACACTTGATATTCTTGGCGACGAACGTCGTTTGGAAACTTATCGCGAGGTCATGGTCTTCCGAGGGGTACAAGAAGCGATGGGCATGGCACGCGAATATGCTGCTCCGACTGAGCTTAAAATCACGGTCGATATGTCTAGCAATATGTGGCGTGTGAGTGTCGAAGATGATGGGCGTGGCTTCGATGCTGATGATATTTTCAATGCGAATGCGGATGAAACATACACCGATGCACGCATCGAGCAATTACGGATGTTGAATAGTCGTTGGCAGATGATTGGCGGTTCAGTCGATGTATCTAGCGACGAAACAGTAGGCACACGGATTCGGATGGAACTGCCGACGGGCGATTAGACTCAGATACACGACGGACTAAACTAGTACGATTAGCCCGTTTCGATTGCAACTTCATTGGAATACACTAACTTACATAGAGTAGCCGATCAATTTACCTGCATATATTGCGAGTTGCGCTATACTATGAACGAGTTAGCTTATTAACCTCGCACAATGTGCGAACGCAACTACGCGGAGGACATTTATGAATCGTAATGTGTTCATCACACTTTTAATTATCATGGCATTTGCATTGGGGGCATGTGATGCAGTGCTTGGTGGTGATACGGCTGGTACTGAAGCAACTGAAGAAGTCGATGGACAATCTGTTGCACAAGCTGAAGATAATGCAACGATTGTACCAGCAGAACCAACTATCCAACGGATTCCCGTTGTAATCGCTGTACAAAATATTCCTCGTGGTACGCTGGTGACACCAGACCGCGTTGAAGTGGTACTTTACCCCATTGATGCTATTCCTGGAGATACTTTCCAAGAGGTTGATTTTGTGGTGAACAAAATTGCGGCAACAGATATTTTTATCAATGAGTTATTGTTATCTCGCAAATTAGTTGATGGCTTCGACTCACTAGGTAGTGTCGGGTCTGATGCAGCAGCTATACTGAGACCAGAAACTGTTGCTGTTGCTGTACCAATTGATCGCATTACGAGTGTTGCTTATGCGCTACAACCTGGTGACCGTGTTGATGTGATTGTTTCGATGTTATTTGTTGACATCGACCAAGATTTCCAAACTCAGTTGCCTAATACAATGGTGCTTGGTAGCTATTTCAGTAGCATCACTACGGATCCTGAAACGGGACAACAAATCGTTACCAGAGATTTTGGCAATCCACCTGATCAATTTGTTACACAGGGTGACCGTGAATCATACTCATTCCGTGCTGATGGTTTCGACACACGCTCAGTCAGTGTATCGGATGCTATTTCAGTTTCTGGTGCAGGTAATATTACAACACGAGATGATTTAATTCAGCCTGTTATCATTGAGCCATCAGAACAACAACGTCCACGTCTTGTTACTCAACGGACTGTGACCGATGCACAAGTTTTGTACGTTGGTGAATTCCCACGCGATGGGCGTATTTTCCTAGCAACATCAACACCTGTTTTAACACCAACACCAGAAATTGAAGGCGAAGAACCAGTGGACGGAGAAGCACCAACGCCAACTCCAGTCCCTGACCGCCCAACGATTGTTACTTTGGCAGTGCGTCCACAAGATGCTGTTGTTCTAACCTACATGGCAGAAGCTAGCATACCGATGACATTTGCTTTACGGTCTGCAAGAACTCAAGGGTTACCAGATACAAGTCCTGTTACACTGAATTACATCTTACAGACATACAATATTGCTGTCCCAGAGACACTGAACTTTGGCATTGAACCAGCCATCCGCAGTATCCGTGGTATCACATTACAGAATATCTTTGCATCAGGTAGTGCAGGTGATGAGGGTAATGTTGATAACGCACAAGAAACTGGTGATGGCAACTAAAAAACGATAAACAAATACGATGAAAAATAGCGAGTAGCAGGTGCACGATGAGTAACCCAAATGAGAATGATGGAACGATTAAGATTCTGCTCGTTGATGATATTGCAGAAACGCGACAGAGCATCAAAAAGTTGCTCGCTTTTGAGCAAGACTTCAAGGTAATCGGTGAAGCAGGTAATGGACGCACTGGTGTTGAACAAGCAAAGGATTTGCGTCCAGACATCATCATCATGGATATTAATATGCCTGATATGGATGGTCTGGAAGCAGCAGGTTTAATTACCAAAGCAGTTCCTACTGCTGGTGTCATCATGATGTCCGTTCAAGATGATCCTGATTACATGCAGAAAGCAATGTTAGCAGGAGCGCGTTTCTTCTTGGCGAAACCTGTCACGATGGATGCGCTCTACAGCACGATTCGTAATGTGTATGATCAGTATGAAGGTGTTCGTAGGCAATTTAAGGCACTGGATCGCGCACAATATGACATCATGCAAATGCAACAAGAAGAAAAGAAGCCCGAAGGCGGTGACCGCGCTGGGCACATCATCGCTGTTTACAGTCCACAAGGTGGTGTTGGCACTACGATGCTCGCAACCAGCCTTGCATCAGGCTTGATGAAAGAAAATGTCAAGACCCTGCTGGTTGATTGCGATTTGCAGTTTGGTGATGTGAGTTTTTCTCTCAACTTGAAATCACCCACTACCCTTGTTGATGTGGTAGACCATGAAGGTGACCTCGACATTGAATATTTCGATAGCATTATCTCAACACACAGTAGTGGCATGAAAGTTCTACTAGGACCTTCACGCCCCTCGTTTGGGATGGATATACGAGATTCAGCCCCAGAAGCAGTTGCTTCTGCGATTGACCAGATTCGCTACCATTATGATTTTGTAGTACTCGATCTGGGAAAATCCATTGATGCTGTGACAGCAAATTTATTCGATGTAGCGACCAAGATTGTTCTTGTAGTTGTACCAACAATTACGTGCATCAAAAATGTCAAACTTGTCCTCGATCTCTTCGACCAAAATGAGTTTGATCCATCTAAAACAGTGTTGACTATCAATAAAGCCGTTTCTAATCCACGCTCCAAAGTGGTTATTGCACCAGAGCGAATCCAATCTGTTCTCAAAAGACCTGTGGAGGGTTTAATCCCTCTAGTTGATGAAACGTTAATCTTAAATGCAATTCAAAGTGGTATTCCTGTGATTGCATCAGACCGTGACACATCTAAAACACCCATCAAAGAATTACTCGCTTTCTCGAATCACCTCTTCAAACAATTAGTGGGGTCTGATGAATTTTTTGAGGACGATTTCGACGAAAAGCCAGATACACAATCAAAACGCAGTTGGACTGGGCTATTCGGAAACCGATAAGCTAAAGTACTGGAGATTATCCTAATGTCTTTACTAAAACGAACTGGTAGTTCAGGGGGTAGCGGTGGCAGTAGTGGGGGTGGTGATGACCGCGCCCGTAAGGCTGCGATGGCACGTCGTCGGTCTGTTGCTGATGCTCGCAAGGGTGGTGGCAGTGATAATTACTCTGACCTGAAAGTCCGTATTCAAAACCGTCTACTCTCTGAGCTTGACCCGAATATGGATATTTCCAAGAAAGATGAAGTACGCCATCAAATCCAAGATTTGTTCAATGCTATTTTAGCAGAAGAAAATATGTTGCTCTCTAAATCAGAGCGTGAGCGTTTGTTCGAGTCTATTGTGGCTGATATTCTCGGTTTAGGTCCGTTAGAGAGTTTGCTAGGTGATGACGCAATCACTGAAATTATGGTCAATGGACCAAAGAATATTTTCATCGAGCAAAAAGGTAAGGTTACACTCTCTGGTGTCACCTTTGAAAACGATGAGCATGTCATGCGTATCATTGACCGTATTGTTGCACCACTTGGTCGGCGTGTGGATGAAAGCCAGCCATTAGTTGATGCACGTTTGGCTGATGGTTCTCGTGTAAATGTGGTTATTCGCCCTATTGCGCTGTGTGGTCCGACCATTACAATTCGTAAATTCTCAAAAACGCCTCTCACCATCCAAGATTTAATTCGTTTTGGTTCCATGACTCCTGAAATCGCACAATTTTTGCGTGCGGCAGTCATTGGTGCGGTCAACAGTGTTGTATCAGGTGGTACGGGGTCTGGCAAAACTACCTTGCTCAATGTGTTATCGAGTTTCATCCCCAATCACGAGCGTATTATCACAGTGGAAAATGCTGCGGAACTGCAACTACAACAGGAACATGTTATTCCACTAGAAAGTCGTCCACCAAACATTGAAGGTAAGGGTGAAGTCAGTATTCGTGACTTGGTGATTAACTGTTTGCGTATGCGCCCTGAACGGATTGTTGTGGGGGAATGTCGTGGTGGTGAAGCACTCGATATGTTGCAGGCAATGAATACAGGTCATGATGGTTCTTTGACGACACTTCACGCGAATACTCCTCGTGATGCCTTGGCACGCCTTGAGGTCATGTGCTTAATGGCAGGGATGGATTTGCCTGTACGCGCGATTCGTGAACAAGTTGCTAGTGCCGTTGATATGATTGTACAACAGCAACGTTTGCGCGATGGGTCTCGTAAAATCTTAGCTATCACAGAGGTTCAAGGTATGGAGGGTGAAATGATTACCATGTCCAATATCTTTGAATTTGAGCAAACTGGATACGAAAATGAAAAAATCGTAGGACGCATTCGACCTACAGGTATCCGACCACGCTTCTACGAACGTATTGAAGATGCTGGTATTAACCTACCGCCGAGTGTTTTCGGCATTGGTGGTCGTCGCTAAGGTTACATAATTGTCAGGAAACAGTATCAATCGGTGCGCCATTGTTGACGCACCGTTGTCATTATCCTTACAATAGAAATGAACGAATTGTTTATCGGAGCGTTATCTGTATGGGACTTGAATTAATTATTGGTGGTGTCGCTGCCCTGTTGTTAGTTGGTGGTGGGATTGCATTTTTCGTCTTTCGCAGTCGAGACAAAAGCGAATTAGATGAACGTCTCGAAAGCATCGAAAATTATGATGACTTTGATGAAATGATGGCATCATTTGAGGATGCACAAGCAGAAGCGGATGCTCGCCTTGAAGAAGAAGGCGTTTCTGTGATTGAGCAGAGTCGTAACCTGCTAGCTCCCATCAATGAGTCACTTCAAAATCAAGAATGGGGCAAGAGCGTACGCGCTAAGTTAACACGCGCCGACCTCAAATTAACCGTTGCAGAATATGCTGCTTCGCACTTCGCAGCTTCTATTGGTGGCTTTGTAATAGGCTTCGTATTCTTGGCAGGTGGCGATATTCTATTTTCGTCACTGTTTGGAGTTGTCGGATTTTTTGCCCCACGCTTTTTTGTGAACCGTCGTGTTAATCAACGTTTGATTGCCTTTGAAACCCAATTGCCAGATACATTAGGTTTGTGGGTTAACGCATTGCGGTCTGGTTATAGTGTACTGCAAGCAATGGAAGCTATTTCTAGAGATGCACCAGAACCAACCTCTATTGAATTTGACCGTGTTGTGCGTGAGGTTCAGCTTGGGATTGATATGCCTGATGCCTTACAACATCTGTTAGATCGTATCCAAAGTGAAGACCTTGATTTGGTTGTTACAGCCGTCAACATTCAACGCGAAGTTGGTGGTAATCTCGCAGAAATTCTGGAAGTTATCAGTGGCACGATTCGTGAACGGATTAAGCTGAAAGGTGAGATTCGTGTATTGACCTCTCAAGGTCGTATGACAGGCTATGTTATCAGCTTTATGCCAATTGCTCTGGCAGCTTTTTTGAATTTTGCTAGCCCTGGTTATATGCGTGATATGTTCACCAATCGCTTGTGTGGATGGCCTCTACTTGGTTTGGCTCTCGCATTGATCGGCATTGGTACGGCTGTCATCCAAAAAATCATCGACATTGAAATCTAAACTGAGTTGAGGATTTAAGGTTTATGGATTTTGTAACTATTCTACGTCTGGTACTGGGTGTCGGTGTGATTGCCCTCCTAGGCGGTATGGTCTATGTTGGCTTACGCCGTGAAGATGAGCGCGATGCGCTAGAAGACCGCTTAGCATCTTTTGGCGACCGTGAAATTGATGTTCAATCTTTGGAAGAAGTGGAGTTGTCACTGTCATTCCAAGACCGTGTTCTCTTCCCTGTGATTGAGCGGTTGGCTGAATTCACTGCTAAGTTTACACCTCAGAAACAATTGGAAGATTCTCGTCGCTTAATTGAACTGGCAGGTTTGAGTACCGACCCTACTCAATTTTTCTTAACACGCATCGTCTTCACAGTTTTGGGTGGTGTTGCTGGCTTATTCATTGGTTTTGTTACGCTAGGAGCATCAGGTCTCACAGGTTTATTATGGGTCGGTGGTGGGATTGTCATCGGCAATCAACTGCCTGTGATGTCACTACGCAGTCGCATCAACAAACGTCAGCAAGAAATCATAAAAAGTTTACCTGACGCACTCGATTTGCTTGTAATTTGTGTGGAAGCAGGTCTTGGTTTCGACCAAGCAATGGGTAAAGTATACGAAAAATGGGACAACGAACTCGCACTTGCCTTCGGACGTGTATTGCGTGAGATTCAGCTTGGGAAATTACGCCGTGAAGCTCTCAAAAATATGTCAGAGCGCATGGATGTGCCAGATGTGAACTCATTTACTGCTGCGATTATCCAAGCAGAGCAACTCGGTGTGAGTATGGCGAAAATTTTGCGCGTACAAGCCGACCAAATGCGTGTAAAGCGTCGTCAACGTGCCCAAGAAAAAGCACAGCAAGCACCCGTTAAAATGATGATTCCGATGGTATTGTTGATCTTTCCTTCGATTTGGATTGTTTTGATGGGACCTGCTGCTATTCGTATTGCAGAACAATTCTTTGGATTCTCATGACACGGACTAAAAACACACAAGAAGCCCGTGAAAGCGGGCTTTTTTTGTACCAATCGGCAAAGGTATTTTTGAATAATGCGCTTGACTTAATTTTTCCGCCCCGTTGTCAATTTTGTGGGCGAGTGGATACGCATTTTTGTGAGCGATGCACACGAGACTTAGCGCAAATACCAATTGAAACAATCAGCCAGAATATGCCTCCTTTAGTGGATATTCTATCGAGTGGTGTTCATCGTGATTTATTACAAGCATCGGTGCAAGCTCTCAAATATCAACGACAGCAACATTTAGGGGTAATTCTTGCAGAGCGATTAGTGCCTATCATTGAAGCAAAACAATGGATGATTGACATGGTTTTACCCGTGCCAATCCACGCAAAGCGACTCAAGCAGAGAGGGTATAATCAAGCTAAAGAGATTAGTCTGCCAATGGCAACAGCTTTGGACTTAGCACATCGGGATGATTTGCTCATTCGCCCATCACAGACACAATCACAGGTGGGATTATCACGAGCAGAACGTCTTGACAATGTTGCAGGTGACTTTAAATTAACAGAGGCTAGTTCGGTTACGGAAAAGACTATTCTACTAGTTGACGATGTTCGCACAACAGGAGCAACGATGGCAACTTGTGCAGATATTTTGCTAAATGCTGGTGCAACAAAAGTCTATGGTGTAACTGTTACGATTGCAGAGCTATCAAATTAATAACCATTTTTACCATTTTGGAGGGTCTTATGGACTTAACACTACATACTCATAATCTTCGTTCAACTGACGATTTGGAGGAGTTTGTGCATGATAAGCTCAGCAAATTGGAGCGTTATATGCCCAATATCGAGAGTATTCATGTAGACCTTTCGCAACAGAAAAGCAATCGCGGACCTGATATTGTATCGGCACAGATTACTGTGCGTCATGACCGTGGTGCGATTCTGCGAACCGAAGAAAAACTTGATAAGCAAGATTACAACAGCATCAAAACAGCCATCACAGGTGCAAGCAATAAAATGTATCGGCGCATCAGTCGCTTTAAAGGCAAACCTCGTAGCAAACGCCTACGCGAACGCTATGCTATGTCACAAGAAGAATTTGCAATGGCAGAGCCAATTCCTGATGAAGTATTCACGACAAGTGATGAGGAAAGTGCTGAGACAAACTCGATGATTATGCGCCGTAAGCAGGTAGCGATTACTGTCATGCACGAAGAAGAAGCCATTGAACAAATGGAGTTGTTGGGTCATACATTTTTCTTATTCTTCAATCCTGATACAGAGTCCATTAACGTGTTATATCAACGTGAGCAAGGTGGCTATGGTCTACTGAATCCTGAATTGCTATAAAAAATCCTGTAGGGTGCAACGTTGTACCCTACACTTACTTACTCTTTGTGCCTTCTTGCCATAATTGGCGCAAAATCCAGTATTTACGGAATTCGTACCACGCCATCAACACTGACAAGCGGAAGCCATGCCAGCCCTCTTTAAATCCCTGTAATTGGAAGAATCGCCATCGAAAATGACGTAAAGGTTGCAGAATGTAATTCTGTGGTTTAGGTTTGATACCTTCATCGCGCATAATTTGAGCATCATAGCGGACATATTTTCGTTGAGTCTGTAAAAAGTGTGGCAAATCTTTGTAGTTATGATGGATAAACGGATGTGACAGTGTGCCACGTTCTCCGTCTAAAACAACAGTCTCGTGAACCAGATTTTCGTAGTACGCGTGACCTACTTTGAGCAAACGGGTTTGATAATCAGGATACCAACCTGCCCCTTTAGTGAGTTTGCCAAATATATAATTATGGCGTGGGATTTGATAGCCATCGTAGGTATCTGATTGAATCACAGTTTGCACTTCTTGCGCGAGATAATCCGTCACCCGTTCGTCAGCATCAACAAAAAGTACCCACTCGGTAGAATCACGGACAGCCTCCAATGCAGCATTACGCTGTGCTGAGAAATTCTCGAAATGATGCTGTATGACCCGTACCCCAATTGCTTCAGCTATTTGAACAGTATCATCTGTGCTGAATGAATCAAAGACGATGCGCTCATCTGCGAAAGTCAGCGTCTGCAGGCAGGCTTCTATATGTTCAGATTCGTTATAGGTCAAGACAATTGCTGTTAGCTTATTCATGATAAGGCGAGTGTTCTTACTTGACGATAGGCATCAATAATTGCTTTATCGAGCTTATCTTGTTTGGCTTGTTGAATTTTGCGCATCATCCCAATTGCTAAGAGAGCTTTAGCAAGCAATAATTTCCATGCGCTATAGTGTTTACCATATAAACGGAGGCGACTTGTCCAGAGATCAACGATGCTACGAGGTTGAACCTGTCCCGTGCTTTGTCCACCAAGATGAACAACATGTGCTTGTGGTTCACAAAGGATGCGCCACCCTGCATTGTGGATGCGCCACTGCCAATCAACTTCTTCGGCATACATGAAAAATTGTAAGTCGAACATATTGGTTTGCTCAATAACTTCTCGTCGGAGCATCATGGTCGCTCCGAGCATAAAATCAACTTCAAATGCTTGTTCACTATGATACTTATCGCGCGAATACCGTCCGTTGAAAGGATGCTCTATTAATCGACCAGGTGTAGGGAAAAATTCAACCCATAGCTGACGTAAGCCTGGAAACATAAAGCTAGAATGCTGAAAACTGCCATCACCAAATGTTAGGCGTGCCCCAACAACACCATTTCGCTCGTCTGAAAATAAGGTCTCATAGAGCGTTTGCGTTGCACCAATCGTTGTCAGGGTATCGGGATTGAGTAAATAGACAGCACGCGGTAATTGTGTCACATCTTGTGTTGAATCCCCAAAGCCAAGCGATTGCATTCCGACATTGTTGCCTTTCGCAAAGCCCAGATTCTCATCACTGGCAATCACAGTCGTTTGTGGATAGTTTTCCCGAATTGCTTCGACTGTACCATCTGATGATGCACTATCCACGACCACAACTTGCGCTGTAAGGTTGCATTGCTCTAGGTCGGCATAGAGTGTGCGTAGGGCATCTAAAACAATTTCACGCACATTCCATGTCACGATTACAACAGCGAGGTCAATCAATCGTTTAGCTCCGCAAAATTAATGCCCGTCGCAGAAAACAAACTGAATAATTCATTGAGGCGTTCTTCGTTGACTGGGATCAGAACAGCATCACCAAAGAATGCGTCTAGTAAATCGCTATCAAAGCTATTGGGTAAGTCTACATTAGGGTCTTCAGTTGCTTCGGCTGAGGGTTCGACACGTCCTGTAGCAAATTCCATTTGTAAGAGAGCATCTGAAATATCTGCAATGGCATCTAAGGATAATGCGCTAGAAAATGAAAATACATTATAAGGAATTTCTGGTGATGTGAAGACAACTTCAACAGCATCTGCCAATGAGCCATCTTCATCAGCTTCAAGATAGGTTTCCCAATCTGCCAAGGACATGCCACCTGCGTCACAATCACCGCTTTCGAGATCTGCTATTAATTCATCATTATTTGTAACATCATTGACTTCTAACAAATCACCAGGTGTAATTCCTTCTGCGCCATAGTAGAGCACAGGTAATGTCCAGCTATAGAGGTCATCGACACCTAGACGACAAATGACACCATTTGCAGATGCGACTAGTTCAGGATTTTCTGTTTCTGGCTCGTCGTCATCCGTTTCAGAGGCGGTGTCTGTATCATCATCTGTTTCACCCTCAGTTTCGTTGGCTGTCATATTGACTAGCATGACACCGAGTTCACCTGTGCCTGCCTCTGTTTGGGCTTGCAAAATACCAATACCACAATTTGCCAGTGAATTAGCAACAAAACTCATGCCGTCTAACCACCCTGCCGAGACAATCCCTTGACTAGAGGCACACACTGCATCGTAGGCTTCATCATCATTATCAGCAAGTACTACACTGATAACGACATCTGTTAAGTTTTGTAGTGCTGATTCAAACTCATCTAATCGTTGTGAAGCAACGACAGAGTCAGCAGGAACGATAACAATCTGAATAGGATTATCATCATCGAAGCCAGCAGGTAGCTCCGTTGGGACATAAGGCAATGGTGTCGAAATTTTGGTTGGTGTAATAGTTGGTGGTCGTGGTGTTGGTGGCACTTCTTCCGTGAGACCACACGCTGATAGTGCAAATCCACATATCAGTGAAAGTAACAGCAGTTGCCTTGTCATTGTCATCGTTATCCTCGCGGATTAAGCATAAGTAGTATTTATAATGATACCATCTTACTGCTTAATCATCATTAATGCTTGCTGTTGGTGGGTCACCAATTTCAACTTCAATAGGTCCGACGAAACGATTTTCGACACTGACATCCACCCCTTCGTGCATGAGACCAGCCCAGCAGGTTTGTGGATTAGCAAACTCGTTAATTTCTGTCATGCGAATAGCCCCCCAGACAACCGTTGAGGTATTCGCAGGAAGATACTGAAATTCTTGACCTGTTTGCTCGTCACGAATGGTGACTAATTCATCGGCATCGGCGATTGCCCAACGGTAAGGGAAGTCTGTACCTGTCGTGTCACACATCACACCGACGCGCCATGCCCCTGCTTCTTGTAAAGCATCAATTGCAGCATAGCGTTGGTCTTGTCCATAGACAGTACCAATAGGAGGCATGGTTGTACGGATAGGAACATCGCTATAGTTATTGACAGTTAAGCGAAAAACCAACATATCACCATAAGGCACAGATACTCGCGTTTGAGAGACTGTATCAGGGATTTCTGGTTCGCCAATGAGTTCGCCGATGTTTTCACTATCGCTGAAAAAGCGGTCATCATAAGGCATAGTCATCCAGAAGACATCACTATCTACTGCTTGTGGGGAAATTTCTGCTCGTGGTACGCCACCGCGCGCAATCGTTAAAGTAGTTTCTCGTCGAATTCGTTGTCCTTCTGCATCTTGCGCGAGAGCAACAACTGTATACATACCATCAGGCGGTGGCAATTGGTTTAAATCAACACCCCCTTCATAATCATAGGCATAGCGTCCACAGTCTTCTGCATCAGAACAAGACCATTCTTGACGCTCAGCAATTGGCAATTCTACCCCTTCATCTGTCAGTAAGAAGACACGCAAATCTGCATCTTTTTCCACGAAGATATTGATGGTTACGCGGTCACTAACGCCATCTCGATTAGGCGTAAAGGTATCGCCACTCATGGTGAACGTGGTCATCAATGGCAAATCAGAGTCGGAGTTTTGAATCGTGAATGTCCCCCTTGCTTCTTCTGATTCCGTATCATTTTCAGCAATGAGTCGCCATGTATAAACACCATCAGGCATCAGACGACGTTCGACTGCCATGCCCGTTGGATCATTTGCTAGGTCAAGCACTAAATCTTCACCATCAACTAAGTAACCATCAACCACACCACTGAATAAAACGCGATAATCCCCTTTTGTTCGTTGCTGATTTTGACGAAAATAGAAGGTTTCACCTGTTTCATTTTCAAAAGAAATTGTGATGGTTGCATTACGCGCTAATTCATATTGAAAGCCTGTAATATCATTATCTTGGTCAGCATTTGGGGAAATTATATCGCTATCAAAACCTGCTGATAGAATTAAGTCAGTTGGAGGTTGTAAGAAAAATGCACCAATGCCCAATACTAAGATAAGACCTATAACTGCGGATACGACTGTCAACCAAATCGGGAAGCGCATAGCATCTCCAACATATCTTTCCAGAAATCGTCCCAAGTCTACCGATGGCAATTCGCAACGACAAGTGTCAAGTCCTTTACCGTTTACATCGTCGTTCTATGACTTTAAAATGATGGGTCTACTTGAAAATCCTAAACACTTTAGAGTAAATCAAATCTTATGACAGACACCAACGGCGATTTCGCCTTTGATGATATTGTAAACGCGACCCCTGATGATGATGGTTTAATTACGATTCCTATGATGCTTGTGCATGATGATGTCATCTTGCCCCATAGCATCGCACCATTACCGATTGATTTTGATGAATTACATAATTCACGCGCTGCTTACTATGCAATCGACAATCAACAGACAGCTATTTATGTCAATCATGCACACTTATTAAACGACGAACGTGATCTACTGGAGCAAATTAATCGTATTGGGACTGAAGTTGCCCTACTCAACATCACTGATAACGATGACCAATACACATTTTTGATGGCACAAGGACGACGACGTGTTGAAGTTGTTCAAATTATTGAAGATGAGCCATTCTTCAAAGTGAAGGCGCGTGTTGTTGAGGAAATGCTATTCAATGAAGGCGAAATGCTCGATATGCGCTATGTCGGCTTAGATATTATTAGCGATATTGCTGACCTCACCGACACCATCAGTGAAGATTTGCTGGAACTATTACATATTTTGGAAGATTATTCCGAGATTGCTGATACATTCGCTTCTGTAATCCCGCTAAATACTGAAAAACGCCAGATGATACTGGATGAGCATCGTGTCAATGAGCGGTTGCAATTGGTGAATAATTTGCTGGAAAATGAGTTACGGTCACTTGAAGTGCGCGATGATGTCCAGACACAAGTACAAAACGAATTCGATAAAATGCAACGCGAAGTCTATCTACGTGAACAATTGCGAGTCATTCAGGAAGAACTGGGTGAAAGTGACTTTGAAGACAACGATGCGCTGACTATACGAGACCGAATTTTATCTGCGAATTTACCAGAGGAAGCACAAAAACAAGCCCTAAAAGAAGTATCACGATTAGCCATTATGTCGCCTATGTCTCCTGAGGCGGGTGTCATTCGGACGTATTTAGATTGGATTCTGGACTTACCTTGGGGAAAACACAGCACTGACCGTCTAAATTTAAAATATGCAGAAAAAGTCCTGAATCGTGAACATTATGGGCTGGAAAAAGTCAAAGAACGCATCCTGGAACACATTGCTGTGCGAAAGCTCGCTGGTGACGATATGAAGTCACCCATTTTGTGTTTTGTGGGTCCGCCTGGTGTCGGAAAAACATCACTTGGAAAGAGTATTGCAGAAGCACTTGGGCGCGAGTTTGTGCGTGTTAGTTTAGGAGGTGTTCGTGACGAAGCAGAGATTCGTGGACATCGACGCACCTATATTGGCGCAATGCCAGGGCGTTTTATTCAGACTATCAAACGGGCAGGCACAATTAACCCTGTCTTTATGCTTGATGAAATAGACAAAATGACAGAGGATTATCGTGGTGACCCAGCCGCCGCCTTGCTAGAGGTGCTTGATCCTGAGCAAAATCACTCATTTTCCGATCATTATCTTGAAGTACCTTATGACTTATCGAAGGTACTCTTCATCGCTACAGCGAATGAGTTATATCCACTCCCTGAAGCTCTTGAAGACCGCATGGAAATTATCGAATTTCGTGCGTATACAGAAGAAGAAAAACTTGAAATCGCCAAACGGTTTTTGATTCCTAAATTGTTGAAAGCACATGGTTTATCGCGTCGGGGGATTAGTTTTCTGGATAGTGCGATTGTTCATATTATTCAGCATTATACACTTGAAGCTGGTGTGCGTAATCTGGAACGTGAAATTGCTAATATCTGCCGTAAAATCACGAAACTTGTGGCTCTCAAGCGCAAATATCCAAAACGACTTACCCCAAATCTCGTTGAAAAATATCTCGGACCACAGTACATTATTGACTCACAAGTCAACCGAGAAGATAGTATTGGGGTCGTGACAGGCTTAGTGTGGACATCAGGAGGTGGTGACATCCAAACGATTGAAGCGAGTCTGTTACCAGGTAAAGGCAACCTAACAATGACAGGTAGTTTAGGCGATGTTTTACAAGAATCTGCACAGATTGCATGGAATTACATGCGGTCATTGGCTGATGACCTTGATGTATCTCATGATGATTTTGACAACTACGATGTGCATGTTCACTTGCCTGAAGGGGCTGTTCCTAAAGATGGACCGTCGGCAGGAATCACACTCGCAACCGCGATTATCTCTGTTTTTACAGAGCAAACAATACGCAGTGATTGGGCGATGACAGGCGAAATGACTCTACGAGGTCATGTTTTACCTGTTGGTGGCATCAAGGAAAAGGTCTTAGCAGCACGACGACGAGGAATTTCAAACTTGATTTTGCCAGTCGATAATGAAAAAGACTTAGCCGATATTCCCAAAAAAGCCTTGAAAGATTTAAATATTCATTTTGTCAAACATATGTCAGAAGTGAGTGCATTGGTGTTATTAGAGATGCCAGAACAACGCCAACGAGATTTAAACCACGAATCACTTGTGGAAGACGACCAAGAAAGTGATAATTAATTAAATAATCTTAACAATAGGTTGCCGATGTTTTGTCGCATAGACTCATCATTGGCAATTAGTTTCTACATTTAGAGATAGTTAAAATATAGGGCAATCATATGATGCTTGATAACCTTCAGACACAAATTAACGATGGTCAAGGTACGATGCTCGGTTGGGCATTGGAGTCTGATGAGTTATCGCATATCGCAGAGACAATGGTCGCCATGGCGAATAGCAATGGTGGCACAGTCATTATGGGTATTGATAATAAGCACATTGTTGGTGTTTATAATCAACAAGAAGCTAGCGATTATCTGATTGAAGCTGCCCTTTCCACCGAGCCACCCCTCATTATCCCTGTTCCTGAAATTGTGGAAGTCGAGGGCAAGATACTCGTTATGGCACAGATACCATCAGGGATGCCACACGTTTATGCCTATGAAGGGAAATATCTGCGTCGGCGTGGTGAGAAGAATGTGCCACTCTCCCCCACGAGTTTGCGTCGTCTGATGATTAAACGGGGCGAGATGGATTATGAAGTTGGTATTGCTCACGAAGCGACCCTCGATGATATTGATTGGGACAAGGCAGAAGCCTATGCTCACAATCTCAATGGATTTAGTAAAAAAGATGTCGAAGATGTTCTGCTCAAGCGCGGATGTCTCGTACAGTATCGTGACGACCTCTATCCAACAAATGCTGGCATTTTATTATTCGGCAGAGACCCGCAACGATTTTTTGTCACAGGGGACATCACGGCGGTGCGCTTTGCAGGACAAACGATGAGCGATACCTTCAATCGGCAAGACCTAACAGGTACATTGCCTGAACAAATCCGACGCGCAGAGACATTTTTGGTGGATCATCTGCGTAAATCTGTGACTATTGGCGATAAAATGCGTCGAGAAGAAACCTTCGAGTATCCAATGGAAGCAGCCCGTGAGTTGGTCATCAACGCAGTAGCGCATCGTGATTATAGTATTCGTGGTGATAACATTCGCATGTTTATTTACAGCAATCGCATGGAAGTTTTTAGTCCTGGTGGTCTACCAGGTCCGATGACTTTGCAAAATCTGCGTGACGAACGTTTTTCGCGCAATCCTATCATCGTGCAAGTATTGGCAGATATGAACTTCATCGAGAAATTAGGATATGGTGTTGACCGTGTGATTGACTTGATGCGTGCCAAGAATTTGCGAGAGCCTGATTTTCATGAACGATCTAATGGCTTTGAAGTTGTCATTTACAATGCACTTGGTGATGCCCGTCAATTACCTGATGGAAGCATCAGTTTTGATGGTGTTTACAAGGGGCAAGCAATTAACGAACGCCAAGAGGCTGCTCTTGCTTTCTTGCATACGAGCAATAATTCACGGATTACCAACGGTGATTTGAAAGAACTTTTCGGTGATGTGCATCCTGAAACCCTACGTCGTGACCTTGCTGACCTTGTGACAAAAGAAATTTTGGTCAAACTTGGTCAAAAGCGAGGGTCATATTATATGCTGAAGGATAAAGCTAGCGAACTCAATGAGTTTGATGAGGACTGATGCGTAATTGGCTCTATCTGTTGTGTGTTATCGTTTTGTGTGTCGGGTGTACTGACTCAACACCAACCGCAATTGTAGTCGTGACGGCGACATTACCTCCCATTTGTGGAGAATGGGAAAGCTCAGATAGGTCTCTGGTGTGCATTGCAAGCAATAATGGATATTTGGCACAGTCGCAAGCAGAACAAACGATATTCCGTGCTTATGATTTATCCATCACATTATCTGGTACAGCCCTAATTGTGGTGAGAGATTCTATAACGATTCAAGTGCTGGAAGGTACAGCCATTATCAGCACACAAGGGCAGAACCGCATTGTTGGGATTGGGCAAGAAGCAAATGTCCCTTTGGTAGATGGATTTGCAACGTTCCCTATCGAAGTTGCACCCATTTTGCAACGTCCAAGAGGCTTAGTGCTAAGCAATTTGCCCAGACCCATTGACCAAAACGCTTTTGTTATTGCGCCTACTCTATCACCAACAGACATTCCAACACCTGAGCAAGCTAATTGTCCGCCACCTGATGATTGGAATGGAACTTACACTATTGTCTCAGGCGATACACTCGCTACGATTGCAAATCGCTACGATATTCGTGTTGATGAATTAGCAACTGGTAATTGTTTGACAAATGTCGCACGAATTAACGTAGGGCAAGAGTTAGTTGTGCCAAGTGATGGTGAAACATCCAATGAGAGTATTGCGATTGGTTTTCGGGCGGATAATTATGTAATTAATTCTGGTGATTGCACTATTTTGCGATGGGATGCTTTTGGCGCACAAGCGATTTACTTAGACGATGAATTGGTGTCCGAAAGCAGTTCTCAAGATATTTGTTTGACAGAAACACAATCTTTTACGATGCGCGTTATTTTTGACGCAGACCGCAGTGAGTCACGCGAGTTAACGATTACCGTTCAAGAGTGAAAGTAGGGTAATCAGTGGTTGCTTGTGGATAGTTGTTTAACTATAACCTGTGCTATGCTATTCGCCTGTATGTTGTGGTCACTTGAGGAGTAAGCAATTGATTTTGAGATTTATTGTATTTGTTTGCATCATGAGTATGTTGGTTGGATGTAATCTAGGAACAGAGTTATCCCCTACACCTTCTGCAACGTGGACAGCACCTGCTCCAACAACACCTGCAGCGACAAATGCACCGACTGAAACAGCAAGTGCCACTCCCACAGCATCTCATACACCAACCGCAACAAATACGCCGACTGTAACATCTACGCCGAGTATTACGCCAACAGCATCTATCACACCATTACCAGAGGTCATCCTGAGAGTAGACCGTTTAAATGTGGCAGATATTCCAACAAATTTAGCCGATGGTATCGATACTCCGCTGATTCTATTTGCAAATAGCAATAACCAAACAAGCATCACTAACACAGCAACAGGCGAAGCACAAAATACACAACAAATTGTTTATTTAACAGCACCTAGCACCCAAAATAGAACACCAATTCTTGAATTACAAACCTCTGAAGGCAATCGCTTTTACCCATCACAGAATGGCACAGCATTGGCATATTTTGTGGCTGGTGTTAACCCTGGACTGTATATTTTGAATATCGCTCCTGTTGAAGGGACGAATTTCAGTGCGCGTGTATGGGAAACAACCACGTTGACACAGCGAGGCATTTTCAGTGAGCCTGTTTGGACAGCCGATGGTGAGCAACTAGCAGTCACACAACAGACAGGCTATGCACTCGATATTTTCTTATATTCGCGTGATACACGTCAACGTATTAACCTAACAGATTCCCCTAGTTATGATATGTTTCCTGCTTTTTCACCTGATGGACGATACATGGCATTTGTCTCAGACCGTGCGGAATGTTCGTCTTGGAATCCTGCGGACAATGATGCCTGTGATGCCCTAATTCAAGAGGCACCTTCTGGTGGAACAGTCCATCTACTCAATCTTGAAACTGGAGATGTACGGCAATTATCTGATGATTATGTTGAAGAAGCACCGCGTTGGCTGACCAATACACGGTTGGTATTCGCAGTTGGCAATCAAACTGACTTGCTCAATCCACAACGTAGTTTATACATTGCAGATGTCAACAGCAACCAAGTTGAGCGTGTCGCCCTAGCAGGTGATGACGAATCTGTACTCTATTTGAGCGATGTATGGTCACCTGATGGTAATGAACTATTATTTCAGCGAGCCACCCTCAATGAGACTGAAATTGTGATGATGACTGTTGATGGTGAGGTCATTCGTCGGCGTTCGGAAAATTTAGTTTTCCCTCGATTTGGTGTCCGCATGGATTGGTCATCGTCGGGTGAACGAGTTGTGATTGGGGGCACAAGTGGACGTTGTCCATTCGGTGTGCGGGTTGCTGACACACAATTTGATTGGGTTGCAGATGGGACTGCGCCAAGTATCTGTAATCCTCAATTTTCACCTGACGGACGTAATTTAGTCTTCACAGGTGTTACGTCTGATGTCGATGGTCGCTTAGATATTTACTCTGCTACAGAGAATGGCTTCGGTCAGTTTAATTTGACAGCTAATTTACGAGGGAGCAATACTCTGATTGGCTGGTTTGGGCAATAATCGTAGCTGATAGGCGTGCCAAACGTTATAGTAGATATATTCATTTAAGAGGTCGGTTGCTGACAGATCGACCTTTTTTGTTACCGCATATAGGAGAGACAAATTATGACTAACTTTAGTGAAAAAATCGTTCTTGTGACAGGTGCAAGTCGAGGCATTGGGCGTGCGATTGCCCTCGAATTTGGGGGACGTGGAGCAACTGTGATTGTCAATTACAACAGTAGTGAAGGTCCTGCACAAGAGGTGCTTAGCCTCATCAAAGATGCTGGTGGCGATGGCATGGTTTATCAGGCAGATGTCAGCGATGACGAGCAAGTGACCACGATGATGAAAACCATCACAAGTGAGTATGGCAAGATTGATGTCTTAGTCAATAATGCAGGAACAACGCGCGATAATGTTATCATGATGCTAAAGCCCGATGATTTTGACACAGTGATTAACACTAATCTACGTAGTGCGTGGTTGTGTTCCAAAGCCGCAAGTCGGGCAATGATGCGTAAACGGACAGGTCGTATTATCAATATCACGAGTGTCGTTGGTATCTCTGGCAATGGTGGACAAACAAATTATTCAGCGAGTAAGGCTGGCATGATTGGTCTGACGAAATCACTCGCTAAAGAAGTTGCTTCACGGGGAATTACGGTTAATGCAGTCGCACCTGGATTTATCGGTACGGATATGACATCAGATTTATCTGAAGATGTTAAAGAAACGGCTCTGAGTCATATTCCACTTGGGCGTATGGGTGACCCCGAAGACATTGCGAAAGCAGTTGCCTTCCTTGCCAGTGAGGATGCCAATTACATCACAGGACAAGTGTTAGTCGTTGATGGTGGCATGGTGATGTAAACTGATTTGGATGGGGTAGTGATGAAGCTACCGTTTTTCGTTGGCGCACGTCAGTTGCTTCGCGTTACAATAGCTCAAAATATTAATTTAACGAGGATTTGATTATGAGCTATGAAACACTACTTTTTGATATTAATGATGGGCTTGCGACAATCACACTGAATCGCCCTAAAAAATACAATGCGCTGACGGTGCAAATGTATCATGATTTATTGGATGCACTCAAGCAATGTGCGCAGAATTATGATATTCGGGCAGTCATTATTACAGGTGCAGGAAAGGCATTCAGCACTGGGGCTGATTTGCTCGAAATGCAATCAATGATGAGTACACTTGATATTGGCGAAGCACTCCGTCAAGGCTTGAATCGAATTGTACTGGCGATTCGGCAGTTGGAAAAACCTGTTGTGGCAGTGATTAATGGCGTGGTCGCTGGCGCGGGGGGTGGCATTATGCTAGCCTGTGATATGCGTTTTGCATCCGACCAAGCCAGTTTTGTCTTTGCAGCGTTTTCCAATATTGGCATCATTCCTGATGCTGGCACAACTTATTTCTTGCCACAATTGGTTGGAGTCAGTAAAGCATTAGAATTATCTCTATTTGCCAATGGTAAGAACCGCGTATCAGCAGATGAGGCATTGCAACTTAGGATTATTAATCGTGTGATACCGCATGATGACTTAGCTGAGCAGACACAAGCTATTGGTAAACAACTGGCGAGTATGGCGACTGTTGCAGTAGGTCTTACAAAACGTGCTATGTACAAAGCAACAGAACGGTCACTTGCCGAAGCTGTTGAAAATGAAGCCCAGTTACAAACAATCACTTTCAAGACACAAGATTTTCAAGAAGGTGTGATGGCATTTATTCAAAAACGTGAACCAAACTTCAAAGGGGAATAAAGGTGAGTACCATTTTCAAAAAGATTATTGATAAAGAGATTCCAGCCGATGTCGTCTATGAAGATGAACTTGTGCTGGCATTCAAAGACATCAATCCGCAAGCCCCTGTGCATATCTTGATTATTCCTAAGAAAGAGATTGCGACTGTCAACGATGTCACAGACGATGATGAGCAACGGTTGGGTCGATTATTTATCGTAGCTGCGAAAATTGCTAAAGAGCAAGGTATTGATAAAAGTGGGTATCGACTTATTGTCAATATCAACGAGGATGGTGGGCAAGAGGTTTTCCACTTGCATATGCACATCCTTGGTGGACATGCACTAGGTCCGATGTTAGCGAAAAAAAGTTGACATAAAAGAGGGCTTACCATCTTGATAAGCCCACATTACTATTTTATTCCGAGGCTTCTGTAGCTTCGGCTTCGGAATCTGTTTCGTCGGTGTCAGCTTCTTCAGTCATTTCTGGTTCGGCTGTTTCTTCCATATCCTCAGACATTTCTTCGGTTGCTTCGTCCATCGGTTCTTCTTCCATTGGCTCTTCGTCCTCGGTCATGTCACCATCGGTATCTTCTACACTAATAGTCCCAGGTTCGAGATTTGGAGGAATTGGGTTGCTCTGGATAGCTTGCTCAATTGCACCTAAATCTGCTGCAACCGTTGCCCCATTGACTTGAATGGTAGGGGTACTGGCAACCCCTTGCTGGATGGCAGCCGCGAGAATCGTATTGGTGTTGTTGCTATTGAAGCATCGATTGAATGTGCCCGTATCCAAGCCAAGTTCTTGCACACCTGTACGAATACGACCATCTTGGAAAGCAGAGTTGCCATACGTTTCGTGCCATGAGAAGAGAACGTCGTGCATTTCCCAGAACATGCCCTGCTCACCTGCACAAATTGCGGTCTTGGCAGCTCCTTCTGCATTAGGTACTGAACCTGTTTGCAATGGGATATAGACGAAATTGATTGTGCCATTTTCAATGTCATCGCGTAATTGTGGGAAAACATTTGAATGGAAATCAACGCATCCTGGGCATGAGAAGCTGGAATATTCAGCAACCGTCACAGGTGCATTGGGGTTACCGAGTAGTGCAAAGCCTTCATCCGTTGTGCTTTGCATGAGATTTGAATATCGTTGGTCAATATTTTCGGGAATAGGAGCTTCTGTTGGTAAACTAGTCAACGCAAAAATAATTGCACCTAAAACAGCAACTGCTGCTACACCAATAATGATGTAGGTTTGTTGGCTACGTTGTTTTTGTTGTTGACGTTCTTTTTTACGTTGTTTTGGGCTTTTTCTTCTCGCCATGTGCGAATTTTCTCCTAATAATGTTTATTTATAGTCTGTCGATTGAGTGTACAGCAAAGGGATGTTTCTGCTAAGAGTGGCTTACTCCATCTGGTCTTTGCGAATGCCTTTCAGATAATCTCGTAATTCAGAGATATTAGATGGGATTTCATCAAATATCACAGGGTATTTGACTAATTTATTTCCTTCGGCTTTATCGAGAGGTTGCCCTGGAATAATAAGCCCATCTGGTGCGTCACGGAAACTAGCATTTGGCGGATACAAGTTATCAACAATTTTATCGTGTTCAATCATTTCTTGGATAACGACTTTAATCTGCTCAATATCCGTTTCGCTTACAGGACGATAGCAGACATTTCTTACGCGATTGTGTTGGTCGAACATCAACGTTAAGCCACCAAAAATATCCACTTCAACACCATCATAGCCTTTATATTGTTCACCTATCAGCGTAATTGTACGTGAATTGAAAAAAGTCATGAAGACATAGCCTTTGGCATTACGATAGGTACTCAAGGGAATCAAGGCATCTTTTGGGGTAATTTCAAGTGAAGGCAAGACAGATTCTTCCAAGAATAGTGCTGATGCTAAGGCATTGTTGATGGTTTCGGGCAAGATGACATCAGGCAAATCATTTAAGCTTGCACGATGGGCATCTGCTTCGACTTTGCTGAGGATACCTCGTTTATCGAAAACATAACGCAGAATCGCGTTGTATTTACCTTTGTAGTGAATTAATTCTGCACTGATGAAGGCTTTCGCCATATCAGAGAAATTGAGTTCGCCAATGGGTCCTAGTTCAATCGCAAGTGTCAAGAGATGTCCTATCACATCACGCGCATGATAGAGTGCAACAAATGGCATCTGGTTATTTTCGCGCATACGGTCATAAATACCCACTAAAATATCGTACACTGCTCCTGTAAATAGGCGTGAGTAATTATGTTCTTGACGTGCTAGCTCTGTTTCGGGGTCTTCGGGCATATATGGCAGTTCTTCAAAAGGGATATCCACCAACATATTGAAGGCATTTCGCAAATAAATTGTGTGTTCTTGGGGTTGGTCATTACTCCGCAATTCGTCCGTGAGGTGCTCTGCGACTTCTGTGATGAAATTGCTCATACGTAAATCGCCATCTGTCCATTCAATTAGACGACGAATCAGTGAGTCATCATGCAAGGCAACCAACATAGCGGAAATATCGCTGAAACTTTCATGAAATGCTCGTGACCCTAAGCCAAATGATTCATTATACAAATCACGTAAACCATCCAAAATAGCATGGGCTGCTTCATGCGTCACAATGTCGGCACTTTGCGCTGTGCTATGTTGTTCGCCATCTTTGTTCATAAAGGTATGAAAGCCGAGTAATTGTTCTTGCTCGTTGTAGAAGGCATTGGCTAAGTTACCAACATGCGGATCAATTTTGAGGCGTGCTGAGGGGAATGACCATGGGATTTGCCTATGGGCATAGCGTTCGTACATTCGTAATGTGAAGGTAGTATAATAAAAGGCATTCACTTGGTCGAATTCAGGTGTGCCCACCCAATACATATAGTGTCCTTCTTCATTAGGGAGTGCTAAGACACCACGACTATCTTGTACCTGTACCCGTGCATTGACGAGACCTGATTGAACATCATTGCGACGCATCCGACGAACTTCGGGTTCACCAACAAAGGGATTTTGTGGATAGACCACAAGGAACACTGTGTCGAGAGCTTCTGTTGGTGGGGGTTCGTGTTGAAGCGAAAACGAACTCATTGCTCGTTGCGCAATGATGGCTGGAATATTAGAGCGTACATTCTGTTGTAATTTCCGTAGCACTTTATAGGTATTGAGGTCAGTTTTTCCGTGAAATGATTCATCTGGCATTGTGATAACTTCCTAATTGATTGATTCCACATCACTTTAAATGATACTGCATATTTAATTGTCTGCTTGCGTTATGATTGAATCAGGTCATCCCATATTTTTGCAAAAACATGAATGAATGATTGATGTGCTTCGTCAATTTCTCGACTTCGGTGTGCAGTGATGACAGGTTCACTATATAGCGGAGGCATATCGGTTATGTTAAGACGAATAAATTCCCCCGACTGAATGGGTGCACGAATATAACTCGCAGGCAGAAAGGTCATCCCTTGCCCCATCATCACGAGACGACGTGCCATTACCATCGGTACAGCAATGACGGCCCCACCACTGCCTTCACGCGCTAAGTGGACAACATCATCAATGAATGCTGTCATTTGTGGAAACATCGACACACGAAATACAGTATGTTGATAGAGGTCGCGCATCTGCAACGATTGGTCTTGATATTGGGCTAATGGATGGGTTGCCCCTGCAATCGGCACAATCGGGTCACGTAAGCGCAATAATTGCATCATATCTCTTGCAAAGACAGGTGCATTGACTAAGCCTAAAGTCATTGAGTTATCATTTAGCAAATCAAAAATGGTGGTCTTATTACGCTCACGAATTAGAATATCAACGGCTGGAAATTCTTTGCGGAATTGACTCAAGGTGTCAATCATATAGCTTAGCAAAAATGGTGTTGGTGCAGCAATCTTTACTTGTCCGCGTACCCCAGTATGAAAATCTTTGACAACTTGTAAGCCATCATCGCGCAAGTTAATCATGCGTTGGGCATACGGTAGAAAGCGTTCGCCTAGTGGGGTGAGAAGCATAATGCGTCCCCTACGCTCGAATAATTGCCCACCGAGTTCAGTTTCCAGTAGACCTATTCTTGTGCTAACCGCAGGTTGCGTCAATCCGAGTGCGTCGGCTGCTCGTGTGAAGTTACCATCACGCGCCACACGCACAAAGGCTTCTAATTGTCCAATTTCCATGCCACCTCACACTATAAAATATCTTTATGGTCAATCAAATCAGTATCATCTTCTATTATTTCACGGAATCACCTATCGTGATAGTTATAAGCAAAGCTACTGTTCAAACTTATTAGATAGAACGGAGGGATAGTCATGTCAAAAGCATTGAACAAGCAACGTTACTCAAAATTTGCTGAAGGTTATGTGAGGAGCATCACCCATGCAAAAGGGGCTGATTTAGATATGCTGGTCACAATTGCAGAGCCGCAAGCTGATTGGCATGTTCTTGATATTGCGACAGGTGGTGGACATACTGCCCTAAAATTTGCACCGCTAGTTAAATCTGTGATTGCAAGTGACCTCACCCCAACGATGCTTGACGTTGCTGAAAAATTCATCCGTGAACAAGATATTAATAATGTAGCTTTTAAAGTTGCTGATGCTGAGGATTTACCATTTGCAGATGAGCAATTTGACCTTGTGACTTGCCGTATTGCGCCCCATCACTTCCCTGATATTGCTCAATTTGTCAGAGAGAGTGCGCGTGTTCTCAAAACAGGTGGTTTATTGTTAGTGCAAGACCATGTGTTACCAGAAAATTCTGATGTAGCGACTATCGTTGATAAATTTGAGAAAGTACGTGACCCTAGTCATCATCATGCGCTATCTGCATCAGCATGGATAGAAACTTTTACCGAAGCAGGTCTGACAGTCAAAAATACACGAGAATTAACGAAGCGTCACCAGTTTATTGATTGGGCGAAACGTCAAGGGAATGACGAGGCAACAATTGCTCAGTTGGTTGAGATGGTGGCAAGCGCATCGGATGCTATCAAAGAATGGATGCAAGTTGAGAAATGGGGAACAGCAGAAGCATCATTTGTAAATCACCACATTATTGTGGCTGGGTATAAATCTGACTCAAAAAAGTAAGTGAAATTCGGTACAATGAGTAAGAGATTAATTCCGCACCTGCTATCTGCTCAGGGAAGGGCAACAGCAGTCAACCACTTTTATAGTTAAATACAGTAACGAGGGACTCAAAATTCTATGACTAACAAATTTGATGCTCGTGGGACGTTTGACACAGGTAATGGCGATGCTGTTATCTACCGTCTGAGCAAATTAAGTGAACAAGGGATTGGCAATATCGACTCATTGCCATTCAGTATCAAGATTTTGTTGGAAAATGCTTTGCGTAATCTTGATGGCACACAATTCAAAGAAGAAGATATTCATAATATCGCAAATTGGGATGCTGATAATCACAATCCCGTTGAAATTCCCTATCGTCCAGCGCGTGTGATTTTGCAAGACTTCACAGGTGTGCCTGCGGTTGTCGATTTAGCTGCGTTACGCAGTGCGATGGCGCGTCTTGGGGGTGACCCTGCTAAAATTAATCCGATGGTGCCTGTTGACCTCGTGATTGACCATTCTGTACAAGTTGATGCCTTCGGTAGCGATGCTGCGATTCTCATCAATGCTGAAAAAGAATTTGTCCGTAATCGTGAACGCTATGAATTCTTACATTGGGGACAGAAAGCATTCGATAATTTCAAAGTTGTGCCTCCTGCAACAGGGATTGTGCATCAAGTGAATCTCGAATACTTAGCGAGTGTTGTTCAACTGCAAGACGATGCTGATGGCAACAAAGTTGCTCTACCTGATACCCTCGTTGGAACAGATAGCCACACAACGATGATTAATGGATTGGGTGTCCTCGGCTGGGGTGTAGGTGGTATCGAAGCCGAAGCTGCGATGCTCGGTCAACCTGTTTATATGCTCATGCCAGAAGTTATTGGCTTTAAATTGACAGGACAATTACCAGAAGGTGCAACTGCAACTGACCTCGTGTTGGTGATTGTGCAGATGTTGCGTCAAAAAGGTGTGGTCGGTAAGTTTGTTGAATTTTACGGCATTGGTCTGAGTAGTATGACACTCCCTGACCGTGCCACGATTGCGAATATGGCACCTGAGTATGGTGCAACTATGGGTTTCTTCCCTGTGGATGATGAAGTTCTGAGCTATATGCGTCGGACAGGTCGTGATGAAGCACAAATTGAACTGGTCGAACGATACAGCAAAGAACAAGGTTTGTTCCGCACAGATGCGACCCCTGACCCACGCTTCAACGACACCCTCGAACTTGATTTGAGTACCGTTGAACCAAGCGTTGCAGGTCCGTTGCGCCCACAAGATCGTATTTTGCTGAAAGACCTCAAGAGCAAATTCAATGATGTTCTGACTGCGCCACAAGGTCCACAAGGCTTTGAACTCAGCCAAGAGCAATTGAGCAACACGGGCAAATATAAAGATAATGGCACAGAACTGGATATGAAACACGGTGATGTTGTCATTGCAGCGATCACATCTTGCACCAACACCAGTAATCCATCCGTGATGGTGGCTGCGGGTTTGCTGGCTAAGAAAGCCGTCGAAAAAGGTCTCACTCGTAAGCCTTACGTCAAAACAAGTTTGGCACCTGGTTCAAAAGTTGTGACTGAATATCTCAACAAAGCTGGTCTGACTGAACATCTAGAAGCACTTGGTTTCCACACAGTGGGTTACGGTTGCACGACTTGTATCGGTAACAGTGGTCCACTACCTGAGCCTGTGCGTGAAGCTGTCCATGAAGGCGATTTGATTGCGACCTCTGTACTGAGTGGGAATCGTAACTTTGCTGGGCGGATTGGTCCTGATGTGCGTGCAAACTTTCTTGCGTCTCCGCCACTTGTTGTGGCATATGCAATTGCTGGTTCAGTCGATATTGACATCAATAACGAGCCGATTGCACAAGATAATGACGGCAATGATGTTTTCCTAGCTGATATTTGGCCTACACGTCAAGAAATTTTGGATGTCGTACAAAGTAGCTTAACGGCACATATGTACACTGAACAATACGGCAATACCTACACAGGCAATGAAAAATGGAACGAAATTCCAAGCCCTGATAGTGCTGTTTACGAATGGAATGAAGACAGCACTTACATTCAAGAGCCACCGTTCTTCATTGATATGCCTGCTGAACCTGCAACGCTTAAATCTGTTCAATCAGCGCGTGTAATTGGTTTGTTTGGTGATAGTGTGACCACTGACCATATCTCACCTGCTGGTGCGATTGCTATCAATAGTCCTGCTGCAAAATATTTGATGGAACGTGATGTTGAACCGCAATATTTCAATAGTTATGGTTCGCGTCGTGGCAATGACCGTGTGATGACTCGTGGAACATTTGCTAATGTGCGTCTGCGTAACAAACTCGTTCCGAATAGCGAAGGTAATGTTACCTATCATCTGCCAAGTGGCGAAGAAACGACCTTCTATGAAGCAGCCATGAAATACAAAGAAGATAACACTGACTTGGTTGTACTCGGTGGCAAAGATTATGGTATGGGGTCATCACGTGACTGGGCTGCTAAAGGTACACTGTTGCAAGGTATCAAAGCAGTGATTGTCGAGAGCTTTGAACGTATTCATCGCAGCAATCTCGTGATGATGGGCGTTTTACCATTACAATTCGCGGATGGTCAATCATGGCATTCACTCGGCTTAACAGGTCATGAAGCCTACGATATCCCTGTCGATGACAATATCCAAGCTGGTGATACACTTCAAGTCACTGCGACTGCCGAAGATGGCACAGTGACGACATTCGATGCGATTGTGCGCCTCGATACACCTGTAGAAGTCGACTACTATAAACATGGTGGTATTCTGCAATATGTTCTACGTGGCATGATGAATAGTTAGATAGTTAGTCAGTAACCTGACGATTGAAGGGCGTATCTGAATGGATGCGCTCTTTTGATTTGTGTTATTACTATAATGCACACATTATTCATGTCTATCTACGAGTTTTTCAGATGTATCTATTCATGTTTTCAGGTGTGCCAGCTAGTGGTAAATCAACGATTGCAAAAGTGATTGCAAGACATTATAAACTTCCGTATTTTTCACGCGATGACACACAGCGATTTTTGTATCAACGAGGCTTAGTAACCGAAAACACAGTCGATGGCTACTTGTGGACGCTGGAGATGGCGCGAGTACAACTGAGTGTCGGTGTTGGTTGTGTACTAGATGCTGTGTTTGGCAAGCAGGGCTTTCGGAATGAAGCAAAAGCTATCGCGGAACAATTCGGTGCACAATTTGTACCTGTCTATTGTTATTGCTCTGATGAAACCTTGTGGAAATCGTGCTGGCATCAACGGGCAGAGGCAAATCATCCTGCACATTGGAACAATCCGACTTGGGCAGATGTAGAACGAATTACAGAGAATTTTGAGTCATGGACACATGATAATGTGATTCGGTTAGACTCGGTGGATAATGTTGAGGTGAATCTTGAGAAGGTTACTCGTTTGATGGACAAATTGCAAAACCCCTAATCTGTGGGGCTATTTAGTACAGGTGCATCTAATACAATTAATAGTAGATAATGTAAGGATGCTAGCTGTGACCAAGAAAAATATCGTAAGCAAATCAGCAAATACATTTTCTGAACACTATGATGAAAATCCACTCACTGCATTACTACTAACAACTGTCTCATTATTTATTCCCCAAATTGCTGTTGGCAAAGAAGCAATTGACCATGCTGTGACAAAAATACAAAAACAACGCTTTCAAACTCTCATTGATGAACTTGCTAAAGGTGAAAAATTACTTACACCTGAAATCATTGAATCCGAAGAATTTATTCATTCCTTTGTTGTCGTGTACCGTGCTGCTATAAATACGTACCAACGAGATAAAATACGAATGTTTGCAAGAATTCTGATAAACTCAATTAAACTGAATGAATTAACAAGCAGTCGATTTGAGATATACATAAATCTACTGGAGACAATTTCTTACATGGAGTTAGAAATACTCAAAAAGCTCAATTCATTAGAAATGCAATATTATAATGCAAGTAAATGATCCACCGCTAAAAGCGGTGGCTTTTAACATTGCGCCTAGAAGGCGCTCTCATATCGGTTCTACTTAATTGAACAATCTCTTTTGATGAGCTTCTTGATGCTTATCTCTTGCTTCTTGCCATCTCACATAT
>JBCCSC010000032.1:0-82980 GCA_039200705.1 Chloroflexota bacterium | reverse complement strand
ATAAATTTAATTTACAATTATACAGGAAATGATAACTCATCCTATACTCATCTAAACCAACATGGTTTAGATACATATCCTATGTGCTGATAACATAGTTTCTTTACGCTGTAATCATAAACAATAAGCATAGAAGAAAGGCTATCACATGATAGATACAACAACTTTTGAGCATATTGAAGAAGGCATGACAGTTATCACACCAGATGATAACGAAGTAGGGACAGTCGAATTCGTTCAATATGCGGATGGCGGTTCGGAAGCGGAATTACCAGAAATTGAAAATATCATGGACGTACTTGCCGATGCACTTACCATGAATACACGTCATCCAAAAGAAGTCTATGAACGCTTATATCTCAACGGTTTTATTCGCATAGAGCGTGGTCTTGAGCCTGATAAATATGCTATGCCAGAACAAATTGAGTGCGTCACAGATGACACAGTCTACCTCAACGTTGCAGAAGAAGAATTACTAGACGAGTAATCCTCCGCAATACTTGCGTATGCCACAGCCTACCTCAGCTGTGGCTTTTTTGACTCAACGATCTATTGCTATGTGATAAAATCTAACATCGATTGTTAGTTGAATAGTTTAAATGTCAAAGCGAAAATCAAAATCTAAACCTCAAAGATACAAAGGATGCCTGACAATTATAGGCAGTGTTTTCGGGTTTCTATTTATTTGCTATATCTCAATGTGGATGTTTGCAGTCTATGGTGGCGAATGGGCAACAGATTCTGATTTCCCTATTCCTAATGATATTGAGTTGCTCCATACCACAGTAAATAACGAGCCTAATCTACGTTGGTCAACAAAAACTCGTTTCTATGCTTATGAAGTTACACCACAGTCTCTAAAAAATTGGTACGAGCAAAATGGGATGTATATGACACCTGTTGCCTTAGATAATATTGGCGAGTCATTCATTAAGCGCGATGGTGTATATGAAACCCTCACATTAACTGGATATTGGGCATCAGATTGGCAAGAAATCCACTCATGGATTGCAACTATCACAACGTTATTCTATCTAGAATATTTTCCAAATTGCCATTTCATAAAGATTTACTATGACCGTGAGGTATTCGAGCAAGATTTCCCTGAAATGGCTTGGCTACCAAATACAGACAATATCTTAGTGGTTCGCACCTGTTGGGCAAATGCGTATTGAAAATCCCCTTTGCGTTAAGATTTTAACCTTATGTTCTCGGAGAACGCCCTGTGAGCCTCGTAAATCCTTGATACCCAATCCATCGGAATGGCTCTAAGGGTATCGGCGCAAAGGCTTGATTGTACCATTCGTGTTGTTTGGCTTCGGCTGTATTACCCCCATAAATATCGACGATGACCTTGCCAGCCAGATTCGCTAATGTCACACCATGCCCACTGTAGCCCAATCCATAGAAAACACGATTGCGTAACACACCAATACTACAATTGCGCTTGAGGCTAATCGCTAATGTTCCTGTCCAGCGATGCGAGATTGGCAACTCTTTCGCAGTCGGCAAATACTCCAGTTGTGTCTGTTGCATCTTACGAAAAGCCGATTCAGCATTTTTGCGATACGCTGTTTTATTATTGTAGAGATAAGCATACGATTGATTGCTTCCACCACCGAAAACAATATGTCCCTCGCGTGTCATACTGCTGTAGGAAATGCGGTCTAAATCATCGGAATAACCTGATAATGCCTGCCAGCCGATTTGTGCTTTCTGCTCATCAGATAGGGCATCTGTCGCAAATACATGCGAATGTAACGGGAACACCCCCTTACGAAAATAGCCTAGTTTGCCTGTGTAGCCATTGGTTGCGAGTACAATCGCTTTCGCCCGAACCTGACCCTGTGGCGTGGTTAGCACAATGTCCGCGCCTTCGTTGACAGTCAGTACAGGCGTATCTTCATAGATTTGCACGCCTTGTTCTTCCAGCACAGGCTTCAATGCTCGAATATATTGCGCCCCGTTGAGTTGACCTTCTTGCATATCAACTGTCGCACCATACACATTCTCTAAGTTGATATATGGCTTGATGTCGTCAGCAGTCAAAAATTTGATACGGATGCCAATGCTATTGAGATGCTCTGCTCCTTGATGTGCTTTTTCAGCGCGTTCAGGGTCAGTGTAGACCTCCATTGAGCCATCTCGACGATAACTCACATCCAGATTATGCTCTTCAATCAGTCCTGTAATCATGTCGATACCACTATTGGTGAACTCATAGACACGCTTGGTCATGGCATCACTTTCATCCTCGATGCCGTTAATCCAATTGAGCATCATGCCACCGTTGCGCCCACTTGCGCCATTCGCTAGGGCTTTCGCCTCCAAGATGACACAGCGTTTTTCAGGATAATGCTTGCTAAAATGATAAGCTGCCGAAACACCTGTGAAGCCACCCCCTATAATCGCTAAATCCGCAGTTGTATCACCTACTAGAGGCGCGTTGCGTTTGTAATCAGGCGTATATGATGCCCATAATGACCGATTCTCATCAATATCGAGTGTCTCCCAACTAGTCGGATAACCCCACCACGAGACACCTTTCGCCATCTGTAGCGCAATCTCTTCAAGTCGGCTTGCAAAGGAAGTCTGTTTGTTGTTAGTCATTAGTTATTGGTCTTTGGTTATTTGCGTTTGGCAGATACACGCTGAATAAATACGTTCATCTTTTTACGTAAGATGATAATGTCATTCTCCAACTCTGAATGCAAATTCGTGTCGATGATGCCTAAATCCTTCGATAAGAGCAAATGATACTCCAATTCACTTGCTGAACCCATCGCAATATATAGAAAATGTTCTAATTCACCATTTGTTTTACGTCCACAACCTTCTGCAATATTTGCTGGAATTGAAGAAGCAGACCTTTTAATTTGACTTGTTAGATTATATTTTTCTGAATCTGGAAAAGAACTAACAACTTTGTACAATTTTAAAGTTAACTCATGTGATAACTGCCAAATTTGCAACTTGCGAAAGTCTTGCATCTAATAACCTCCATCACCAACAACTAATCACCAAATTATGTATCCGTTGTAATCTCGTCCCAATCTTGGTCACGGAGTTGCACCAGCCAATTCAGCGCATAATGCCGTTGATAAACCACATCAGGCTTAAGACCTGTCGGTGACTTTTTGCCATAGAGTTCGGCATCCACCACCGCCCAATGATAGCGAAAATGCAAATCCAACGCATCTAAAATCTCGGATTTATTGCGGTGTTTGGCTTCTATCAACAGTTGGTCAAGCGAACGAGTGTCAATGATTTCATTCGCACGGACTGCATCCGCAAAATTATCAGGACGCGCTAAATTCGGAATCAAGCCTAATGCCCATAGCAACAGCCAGCACGCCTCCATCCGTTGACTGAACATGATAACAATGTACTCATCAGGTGAGTCATCTTCATTGAAAATCGTCTCTTGCTCAGTGAGTGTATTCGTTAGCTGATACTGTGCCAGCTTCTCAATCAGCCACTCGCGTGATTCACCATCTGCACGGCGCGAAATTAAATTAAGTGCAATCGTTCGCTTCACAACCTCTTCTAGCGGACGTAGAGTGAAAAAAGCATCGTCTGGCAGATTCCGCAGATGCTTGATATGAGGCACATTTTCACGATTTAAAGTCTGTAAGCTGGCTTTCTTACGCTCATTAGGTGTCTCGGACTTATCTTTTTCTACGGGGTCAACCCAATACTTGAGTTTGCTATCCTCACGCCCGACCTCGATATTGCCGTTTTCGTTATAGACCGCACCCTTCGCAAACATTAGCGCGTAATCGTAAAATGCCATCAAGCCCTGTACCAGTAATTGCGCCTTACGTGCCTCATCCCAATCAGGCGTGACAGTACATTCAACCATCTGCACCATGCGCTCTGCCCGTCGCCAGATTTTCTTCGCTTTTTTATCGCGCCGCCCATCCAACAATTCGTCAGTGATGGCTAAGAAGTCATCAATTTTCGCCTCTTGCACATCGGGGTCAGGGACACGCATTACCAATTCGACATCATCCCATGCAATGCGATACCCCTCTAGCTGATTATCCAGCGTGTATATCTCAGTGATGTCTTCAATAGCAGTTAATTCGTAGAGTTCATCCTTCGGGACAATCTCATCAGATGGCACAAAAACAGTAATCGTATCGGGCATAAATTCCTCGATTGGTGGTTCGTTAACTAGATGCTAAGAGCATAACCCAAATTGCTTAAGCGTAAAGGGTTCACTGCAATGATAAAATGACGATATTAAGCATAGATAGGAGCAAACAATGGAAACTCAAGCCAATATAGAACTATTAATCTGGTTGACCTTGGGCGGGTTGTTCATTGCAAGTTGGGGTTTATTCAAAGTCTGGAAGCAATTTGAGACGCGCAACTGGAAACGAACAATCGGTGAAATGCTCGAAACAGAGATTGTTAAAACGAAGCGTATCGTGCGTAATCGAGAGGTTGATGACTACAGACCAAGAGTGTTGTATCGCTACGAAGTAAACAAAGAGATTTTTACAGGAAACCGCTTACAATATGGGAGGACAGGACACCATACGCATCGCCAACAAGCAGAATATGTCCTCGAACGATTTCACAAAATTGATAAGCTCACAGTGTATTTCAATCCTGATAACCCTGAAGAGTCGATTCTGATTCGAGATGCCATGAGTTCTGGCGCATTAGGTTATCTACTATTGGGTGGCTTATTGATAGCGATGGGCATTTGGTTATACCTAAATGCTTGACAAACAGATAATAACTATAGTATTTTGAATATGTCAAAAGTGACATAGGTCAATAATGCTCAAATACATTCTGCTTGGTTTCTTGAATTACTATCCGATGACAGGCTATGACCTCAAAACACGGATGGAAGATTCAACAGCACATTTCTGGCACGCATATCATAGTCAGATTTATACAGCCCTTCGCAAAATGGAAGAAGATGGTCTGCTCTCATCAGAAATGCTTGATGAAGAGGGCAGTCCGACCAAACGCGAATACACTATCACTGATGTAGGACGTGCTAAACTCAAAGCATGGTTGGATAAATCCATGATGGAGTTACCCCGTGTCAAAAATGAGATGATGGTACGTGCATTTTTTAGTGGACAGCGTGATAAAGAGCATGTCATTGATGAACTCCGCGCTCAACGGCAATTGCACTTACAAAAATTGGCTATCTATGAGGGATACGAAATGGCACACTTGCTCCCTCCCGAAATCCCGATGACACCCGAAATTGAACACGAGATGTTCTTCTGGAATCGCACACTCGACTTTGGTAAACGCTACGAACGACTTTGTATTGACTGGTTAGACGAAACAATTACGGCTGTTGAGTCGCACTAAAAAATTTTGCTTGTTATTAATATGTCAATTTTAACATGTATAGATTGGATATAAAAATGGATTTTAGTTCAGCAGCACAGACGATGATTGCAATTACGCTCATCACTATCCCGACCATCGAATTTGGTGGTTACTTCTTACTCTCACAACTGCCGAAGCGCGATGTCATCCAAAGTGACTTCCAAGCGGCTTTCTTCCGTGCAGGACATGCTCACGCAGGGGTTCTCGTGTTATTGGTTTTGCTAGCACAAATCTTCATTGATGTGCTTGCGTGGAACAACACAGCACTTTGGGCATTACGAATCGGATTCTTCGCCTCACCCTTGCTCGTGTCAGGTGGCTTTTTCTTCTCCGCGATGACCAATCCTGAAAAACCGAATGGTCTAATTGTACTCATCTACATCGGCGCAATTGTACTCGCTATCAGCTTGCTTGCACTGGGTATTGGTCTGCTATTTGCTTTGTAAACTCTATTTCTGCTCACTCAAACTATAAAGGATGACGACATGCAAGCACTCAGTACAGAAATACTCGGATTGTTGATTATCACACATGTGATTGTCATCATGATTTTAGGCTACTGGTGGTATCGTTCTACTAAAGAATATCGTTTGCTAGGTATTGTGATACTGACAGTCTGGTTTGGTGCGACGGTATATCTGAGCCTCAATAACCTACTCACAGATTTCACAGTGTTACCACCACCGATGGCAATTGCGATGACAATTCCCGTCATGATAGGTTTATGGATGCTATTCCGCGTAGACACTCTCCAACGAATTATGATGCGCTTGCCCTTATATGGCATCATTGTCATTCAGGTTTATCGTGTCTTGGGTGCAGTTTTCTTACTCGCTTGGTTTAATGATGAAATGGCATCAGCATTATCATTGACAACAGGCATCATGGATGTCACTGTTGGTCTGTTGGCAGCCTTTATCCTCGCATTCAGAATCAACAATCGCGCACTTTTAATTGGCTGGAATATCCTTGGTTTAGCAGATTTTGCCTATTCTGTAACGCTCTCACTATTCGCTGCACCCACAGTCATCCAAGTGATTGATTTGCATGGGGTCGAATTGTTGGCACAACAACCGCTATCACTTATTTCGCTATGGGCAGTGCCACTCTCTATCTTGTTGCACAGTGTCGCACTCTACCAACTTATTCAATCAAAATCTGATGTAACAACTCAAGGAGCTTTGACGATATGAGCAATAAACAAATCATTTTAGTGACAGGCGCATCATCAGGGATTGGTCTGGCAATTGCTCGTCAACTTGCCTCAGATGGACATCAGGTGTTTGGCACAAGTCGTTCACCTAAGCAAAATCATAGTGAACCATTTACATTCGTTCAGCTTGATGTCACCGATGCGGAGTCAGTTCAGTCAAGCATACAATCTGTCATGGATCGTACAGACCATATAGATGTACTAGTCAATAACGCTGGCTATGATTTATATGGCGAAGCTGAAGCCACAACCTTTGATGAAATGTTCAAGCAAGTTGATACGAATTTCTTTGGTGGTGTCCGCATGATGCAAGCGATCATGCCAATCATGCGTGAACAAAAAAACGGGAAAATTATCAATATCAGTTCAATAGGCGGACACATTGCCTTACCCTTCAATAGTGCATATTCTGCTAGCAAATTTGCACTCGAAGGCTACACGGAATCCATGCGTTATGAACTACTACAATACAATATCTATGCCTCTCTTGTGATTGCTAGTGGCGTTCGGACTGATACTCTGGACCACTCCATTCAGAATATTGCAGACACCGCCTCGCCTTATGCAACGCAACGACAAGCGATGATTGCACAAATGAGAGAACTATCCAGCACTAGTTCGCTGTTACCACAAGATATAGCAAAAACAATTAGCAAGATTATCCGCACAAAATCACCGCGTTTACGCTACACAGTTGGTCAGCAAGCTACCATGCTCAAATCACTTAAATCATTGCTCCCTCAGTGGGTATTTGAGCAAATCATCCTGAGTCAGTTCAATATAAAAACAAAGGCAAACTTATGAGTAATAAGCAAATTCGGACAATCAGTCGTTACTTGCACATCATCGTAGGGATTATGCTGATTCTATTCATTTATATTCCAGAACTTGCTAATAACACACTCTATTCCAATATTGTACAGTTTGTCGCGATTCCAGTAGTGGGTTTCAGTGGCATTCTGATGTGGCAACAAGCACGTATCATGAAGCTATTTCGTAAACGCTCTGCATGAGTAGATGATAAGTCTCTACAATAATGTAAAACACTAAGCAACCTATCGCGTATTTATTTATGTCAATATTGACATATAAAAACTAAAAATTAGGAGAGTATCATGGAAATGCAAAATAAATCAAAAAATGACCACGCACACAATCATCATGCTTGCTGGGGGAGTAGCAATCTAAATATCTGGCATCCAGATGGTAGCCGCCTCAGTATTCCTTGGTGGGGCCATCGTCGCCTTCAATATCGCGTTTTGGTGCTGGCAACCACTCTTGCTTGTCATTGGTGGCGCGATTGCTGTGGCATGGCTTCTCGGTTATCGCATCGGCAACCACAAATCAAAACGCTAGCACTTCAAATTTCAAAAAACTCACTGAGAAACCGTCTGAATATTCGGGAAATAGCATCAAATATGCTCATTTGGGAGGGTCTTAGACCATACCATTACACATAAAAACTGTGACAGTGTAAGGGAGAGTTTGAAACTCTCCCGTAAAATCATAATCTTCCGTTGACTTCTGAGAGTGAATAGCTTGATACAACACTTTCAAACTTTCACTCTTACAATCTCCATGTTAGGCTTTCCCAGCACAAGAGGCTTATTGTTTTGAGATTCTGTACGACATTCACGAACAAAGACTCAGAACTCAGAACCCAGAACTTTTTCAATTACATAGTGATAGCTTAATATCTGCTATCTATTTTTCAGATACAGTACACCAAACACTATCATCATTCGCAATCATTCGTCTCATAGAGATAAATGTTGCGCTCACCACAGGTCAATTCACGGATATAACGATTATTGCTAACCCATTGTGCTAATTCATCCAAATGTTGTGGGAATCGCCAGATAATCAGCGTGCTATCATATGATGCTGTCAGAATACGGGTGCCATCAGGCGAAAACTGACTGGTCACAACACGGTCTGTGTGTAACTGATAAGTGTAACGCAGAATCCCTGTCTCCAAATCCCATAGGCGCATCGTTGTATCATTGGATGCCGAAATCAAGGCATTCCCTGATGGATTAAAATCAACATCGACAACACGGTCACTGTGACCTTCTAGCAATTGTAATAGCTCACCTGTCTCAAAGTCCCAGATACGCACATCATTATCGAACGACCCAGATGCAATCCGTGTACCATCCGCAGAAATATCAATGCCTAGCACACCATCGGTATGTCCTTCGTAGGTGCGGATAATCTCACCTGTTGCGAAATCAATCAGTTGCAAATTATCGCGTCCTGAATTGTTGCCGACTAATAAGCGATTACCGTCAGCAGTAAATTCAAAGCTACGTAGATTCGTATTGTTGTGTTTATATGTAACAGTACCAAGCACTTCACCTGCACGCCCATCCACGCGATATATATCAACCTCACTCATCACAAGCAGTTCATCGTGGTCTGGACGAAAATCAATCTGACGACAACCATTATCGTCCTCTAAGTTGCTTTGCCACAAACGCTCACCACGCATCGAATATAATTCGACAACACAATTTTCGAGCACCACAGCAAAATTGTTCCCATTCGGACGAATTGCAAGCGAGATAACACTCGACTCACGTTCTTCAAGCTCATGTAGTACCTCGCCAGTGTTGCGGTTATAAATATAAACCTCACCGACATTGTTACCAGCCACGATGTGAGTATCATTCCAATCAGAGGTATAAACAGCTTCGGAGCGTTCGCTAGTCAAATATTGTGCTTCAAAAATCACTGGATGTACCAACCACACACGAATGGTACGGTCAAAGCCACCAGAGACAAAATAACGATTTTCAGCATCAATCGATAGTGCGTTGATACCCCCATTGTGACCATAGAAGGCTTGCACCATCCGCCCTGATGCAATGTCCCATTCGCGTATGCTGTTATCCCAACTTGCCGTGAACATCGTGCGTCCATCATCCGCAAAAGTAATCGCCGTTACATTCTCATTATGCCCCTGAAAAGTACGGAAAATAGCACGTGTATCCAAATCCCATGCTGTTAAGGTCGCAGAATCATCGCCAGCGATAGCGGTTGTCCCATCAGGGCTATACGCCACACTGCTAATGGATGAGCGATTGCTCGGATTCACTAAACGTTCGCTATACAGTGGGTCGTTTAAATCAAATTCTAGTAGAATGCCATTGGCTGTCCCTGCTAGCGTGCGTGTGTCATCGCCATTTAGAGCCAAGACATTAATGGTGACTGTATGCACGTAATCCATCGTCTGCATGGTATCGGTCATCACATTCCACACACCGACCATACCATCATTGGTGCCGAATACAGCGCGTGTGCCATCTTGACTTAACACACTAGCCGATAAATTTGGAATCATGACATTGTGAATCACTGTGCCATAAGTAGACGATGTAGAGTCAACATCCCAAATGAGTAGCCGATCATCACCGCCAGAACTCAAAAGACGTGTACCATCAAAGGATAGATGAATCCACAATATCTCACCTGAATGAGCGCGATTATTGACACTCACCAGACACTGCATCTCCGTGTAAGCTGAGCCATCGTAAAGGCATATCTCACCAGACATATACCCACCAACAAAAAAACTACTATCAGGCGCATAGACGGCTGTTGTCAAAATATCGCCGACCTCTAACTTCTGTACTGTACCAGGGGCATAAGCTGCATCCGCTAACGAAGTCGTGATTGTTTCGAGTTCTGTATCAAGGCTAATGGCTTCTTGAGCAAGTACTAGCGATAAATCAGGATTATTGTTCGCAAGGGCTTGTGCGCTACTCGCTGCGAGAGCAATAGCGCGTGCTTCCAGTTCACTCTCTTCGGCTTGCTCACGGGCAACTTCGGCAGCATCACGCGCTTGTTGGGCTTGATACATCTGCCATATCGAAAAAGTAGCCAAAATGATGGCAAGCACCATACCACCAATCGCAGCAGTGTATTGTTGTCGTTGCCGTTGAATAGCCACTGCTCGACTTGCTTGAATGTATTCAGCGTGTAAACTCGTCGGCGCAGGATTCTTGTTAATGGCATGGGTCAACCATCCCTCAGCATTGGCGAGATCATCCCCTTGCAGGAGCAAACTCTTCGGTTGATTCGCATCTTGCCAATCCTTCGCACGGACGAGCAAACGGGTCAATGTTCGATTGTGGTCGAGGTCTGTTTCTAAACTTTCGAGTAGGGTCTGGAATGCTTTATCGTAGTCATCTTGCGAACGGAAGAAAATCCAATTGTGAGATGAAATTGCAGGATGAACTAAGGCTTTATCAGCTTCTTCTATCACTTCTCGATGCAAAACAGGCAAGAGCCGTTTGTTAGATTCAAGCGCGTGGTCAATCTCTTGCCGACAAATCTCGCTACGAACACTATCGGGACTAATGATAAAGACAAAAGCATCAGCAGCATCAATCCCTGCTTGAATTTCTTGCCACCAATCTGCCGCTTTCGGAATATCCTCAAAATCTGCCCAGACTTCTTTGCCTGTTGCCTTGATATCGTCAAACAAGCGATGCACAAAGTCACTATCTCTGCGCGAATAACTGATGAAGACATCAGACATATTATAAAGGTCAGCTTGTGCCATGTGTGTGTACTCTCGTATCTATATATCCTGTGAAAACCATATGATTGCAGGGATACCAATCTAGGTATCCTTTAAAAACCTATGTGTAAAATCTGTAAATTGTTGCTATATTTATGCTTTCAGACACACCATTGCGCCTCGCTACAATACTTTGTAGGGACATCCAACGGGATGTCCTAAAATCCAAAGTAATTGAATTTACAGATACACATCAAATATGAATGCTTATTAAGATAACTTCAGTATAGCCAATGTTTCCTCAACGTTTAGTTAAGGTTTGTAATTATCACATAGGCATCTTGTCCTATGACTGCTAAAATTCGCCCTCACAATTTGTCTGATACAGATACCAAACCAAATCTATGACCGAAACCACTCAAACATCATCCAACAACAACTCACGCCGATTCGCTGCCGTCATCGGTGTTGTCATTAGTATTGTTTTCCTTGTGATTGCCTTTCGTGGCTTACAACCCCAAGATTTTATGAGCAGTCTCAGTGATGTTAATGTGGGATTGTTGCTTGTCGGTGCGCTGACTTACTTCATAGCCGTTGTTGTGATAGCGTGGCGTTGGCAATTTTTACTACAATCCGTTCAATCTGTTCCATTGACTGACCTCACTAAAATTGTTGCCATCGGCTACATGGGGAACAATGTCTATCCACTCCGCGCAGGAGAAGCATTGCGCCTTTTTCTGCTCAAGCGCAATCATGATATGCCCATCACCAGTTCAGCGACAACAGTCGTCGTTGAGCGTGTCTTTGATGGTATTGTCATGCTCTCTTTCATTTTGATTGGCTTATTTTTACTGGATGTGACCTCACAACAAATTCAACAAATACTCCAATTTGCAGTCCCCATCTTCGCTATCGCGGTGATTGTATTCTTTGTTCTTGCCTCATTCCCGAAAGCCTTGCGAGGGTTAATTGTACGTCTCGCGTCCATTTTGCCAGAACGCCTCGAAACGGTTGCACTCGACCTATCAGAAAGCATCCTCATTGGCTTTGGTAGTTTGCGGAGTCCACTGCATCTCATCGGTGCGGTTGTGACCAGCTATAGCACATGGGCAATCGAAGCAGGTGTTTACTGGATAGTCATGCAAGCCTTCGATTTACAACTGAGCTATCCTGTTGCATTGCTCGTTGTTGGGACAGTTAATCTTGCTGGCTTAATTCCTGCGTCGCCAGGGCAAGTAGGCATCTACGAATTTTTCGTCAGTTCGGTGCTGATTGCCGTTGGCATCGGCGAAACAATGGCACTCGCCTATGCTGTTGTCGTCCATATCGTCATTTGGTTGCCGATTACACTTGTTGGCTTTTTCTTCCTGATACAATATGGTCTCGGCTGGAGTGCTATTAGCAACGCCAATGCTCTCAACAAAGATGATAATCCCTCAGATGGGGGAGACTGATTCGCTAGTGATAGTGATGTGCAGTGTCCTTGAATCTTCTACCATAGGAGCATCACTGTTTGTATGATACTGGATTATCCTGATGGACAATATGCTAATGGGCTTATTCGGATTATTGTTGCTGGCGAGTTTTATATCTCAACGAGATAAACGCAAAAATGACGAAGATACTTGTGATTTATCCGATGAAGATTCAACTATATTCTGGTTAATGATGATTATCATCCTCATGACAACCATCTGATACAAAAAACACAGGACTATACCTGTCTTTAGCTCTAATCATTATCCCTGCCAGCATACGGCAAATCTAACTGTTTACTGAGTTCATGCAGGATACTATCAACAATCTCATCGTGCTCTGTGTAAGTATAACCGCTCATATAGTCACTACGAAAAGCGAAAAACAATACCAATCGCAGATGTAATACATCAAGTTCCCAGTCACTTGTTTCTTGCCAGTGTGTTTTTTGTGTGGCGTGCCAAGATTTTTCGAGCTTGAGTTCTTCCGCAATCGCATAGCCATCAATCAGACCAGCAAATCGTCGCCAATCTTTGAAATCTGGCAAGTCAAAACTTTGGGCTTTTGCGTCAGCAACAGTCGTCGCTCGTTTGATAGGCATCACTGGCAATCCTTGATTTTGTTATGATGTCTTGCTTGCAATAATCTCTCCATTTTTGATGAATGGCTCAACCCAACGCCATGCTTCACCATCAGGACTCAGCAAAGGCTCTGCAGAATACTGTGCTAAAAAGATACGTCGCATCGAGTCAGTTGTGTTTGCACCACTACGATGCAAGGTCGTACTCCAAAATGCAGCGATGCTACCAGCAGGTAAGATAACAGGAATCCCCGTTGCATCCCCATGATACCCAACGCGGTCATTGGTTTCTGTATCAATTGTATGCTCAATTCGCTCACGCGTTCCTGCGTCCGAAAATGGCAAAATATAGACCGTCCCATTTTCTTCTGTAACATCATCTAATGTACACCAACAAGTCAAATAAGGGCGATGTGGAAAATCAATATAACCTGAATCTTGATGCCACGAAAATTTCATGCCTACTTCTGCCATCTTGACGACATATTGTTCCAGAAATAAGTATGCTTCATTGCCAATCGTTGCCTGACAAACATCCGCCATTAACTCACTGAATAAAAAGGTCGGCAATTGCTCACTGTCTTTGTATTTCATCGGGATAAAATAACGTTTATCTCGATGATTCAGACCCATCACATCCACACCTTTTGCATCCATCTCTTGGTTGATAAGGTGCATATACCGTTCACACTCATCCCTCAGAATTTGTAATAAATCATCAGGAATGACGTTTTCTAATAATAGGTAACCCTCTTGCTGAAATTGTTTCTTCTGTGCATCTGTAATTTGAACCATTATAAAAACCTTATCATCTTAAAGTTAAATTTAAGCTGATTATATGACAAACAAAGTTGATAAAATTACAGTTTATTTGGTTTTCTTCTGATATATTTGGAAATCAGCAGACTCAAAATATGGAGTGATGAGATGCCAACCTATCAATTTGGCTTGCGCGTGTGGGAAATCCAACCTGATGCCATGCGTGATGCCCACCGCCATAACGATATTGAGTTAATCTATGTTGCTGATGGTCAAATCCATTATCTATATCATGCTCAAAACTTACATCTCAAAGCAGGGCATCTCATCCTTTTTTGGGCTGCGATTCCTCATCAATTACGACGAGTTATTGAAACTTGTACGCTATACATTATTACACTACCTCTGAATGTTTTTTTGCGCTGGCGACTTCATCACTCAATGAATGCTTTGATGCGTGGCATACCGTTTATCCAGACCAACACTGCATCTGTATCTAATTTGATTGATGCAACATTCAAACAATGGGTCTATGATTTGAAGATGCTTTCGCCTGAAAAAGAGATCATTGTTCTACTAGAAATTCAAGCACTCATTCGGCGTATTAGTCTTCATCAAGAACAGTCGATACACAATATCATTTCACCACAATCTGATACCCGCGTCACACATGCTCAACAGATTGCCAATATGATTTCACAGCATTACACTGAGCCTCTTTCTTTGCAAATGATCGCTGATGATGTCAAATTACATCCTAGCTATGTTTCTACATTGTTTGCAAATGTCTTTCATATGACCTTATGGAATTATTTGACGCAGTACCGCATTGCCCACGCGCAACGTCTTCTACTATTAACTGACACCCCAATTGAAAATATCGCCATCGCATCAGGATTCACTTCCATCAGTCAGTTTTATGCCACTTTCAAGAAATATACACAACAATCACCAAAGCAATTCCGCAATGCGAAGCTATAATGGGTTAACAAAAAAGACAGGTATATGCCTGTCTTTTCACATAGTCATCTGATATATATGGCGCGATTATGCGTTTTTCGCGCCTGATAGCATCTTACGGATTTTGATAATGCGCTGTTCAAGAATGCGGTCTGCATCAAGTTCATCTTCGATTTTGTTGATGCCATGCAAGACCGTCGTATGACTACGCCCACCAAAAGCTTGACCAATTTGTGGTAATGAGGCTTCGGTCAATTCTCGACAGAGGTACATTGCAATCTGACGCGCCTTATTGATACGGGCGGTACGTCGTTTGCCACTGAGTTCATCAGCACGGAAACCGAATTTTTCAGCCGTAACCTCAATGATGCGTTCCAAAGTCACTCGTTCTCTGGGCTGGCTGAATCGCTCTAATGTTTGTTCCACTCTCGGAATTTTTAGTTCACCTGTGCCAAAACGTTGTTGAGCAACAATCTGATTAAAAACACCTTCTAGTTCACGCACATTCTTAGGCGCACGTAGAGCAACTGTGTCAATCACATCATGGCGTAACTTAACACCACGTTCGTGTGCCCACATCTGCATAATCGCCACGCGTGTCTCAAATTCAGGTGGCGAAATATCAGTCACCAACCCCCCCTGAAAACGCGAGCGCAAACGGTCTTCAAGTGTTTTCAATTCACGCGGATGACGGTCACTCGCCATCACAATCTGCTTGTTAAAATTCACTAGCGCATTAAATGTGTGGAAGAACTCTTCTTGTGTGCTCTCTTTACCACCAATGAATTGAATATCATCCATCAGCAACACATCCACAGAGCGATACTTCTCGCGGAACATTGCTGTGGTACGTGTCCGAATCGCATGAACCAAATCATGCGTAAAAATTTCAGAAGGGATGTATAGTGTGCGTAGACCGCGTTGTTGGCAAATATGCGCGATAGATTGCAAAAGATGCGTTTTGCCGAGTCCAACACCACCATGAATGAAGAACGGGTTATACATCGTTGCAGGATATTCCGCGACAGCCAACGCTGCTTCATACACCACTTGATTGCTGTTATTCACCACAAAACGATCAAAAGTCAGTTTAGGGTTTAGGTCGCAATCTGACCAATCTTGCTCAGACAGTCGTTCTGAATATCCATGAGATTGACGATTGCCAGATGCTTCTGGTAAATCAGGCAAGGTTTGCTGTTGTTGCATGAAACGGAAGAGTGGGGCAGTTTCTTCATCTTGCGGTTGCATAAAACTCGGAGCTTTTGTTTGCTCACGCATCACTTCAAAACGCAATTCAGTCACTTCACCCAGAACATCACTCAGCACTCGCCGAACATTACGATACAAGCGATGTTGCAACATATCTTGAGCGTAACTATTGTGCACCCCAACCACAAAAACGCCATCTTCAACACCAAGCAATACAGCATGTCGTAACCAGGTATCAAAACTAGCACGGTCAAGCTGTAACTCTAATTGGTTGAATGTTGCGTTCCAAGCGTCTTGCGGTATCACGTCGTTAAACTCTTTCTCGATGGTTGTTATCAATCGATGACAACGAACCCCTACCCCAAAATAATAGAGACAATAAAATTCCCTCGGAAAAATAACCTAATTTTTCCGCATATCATTTTCATATTTGTCATGTTGTATCAGAATTGTCGTTTCTGACGTTATCAACTGGGGTGCAAGCTGATAACAATTCCCCTAAGTGGCTATTTCTAAGCCGAAGAGTTTTTAACTCGTAGGTAGCTAACAGTATACCCAAAATTGCCAACTTACTCAACAGATTTCGACCCCAAAATCAAAAATTTTAAGGTTGGGATAACTCCACCCTCAATTCTTAAAGATTACAAAAAATAAACATTACAATTTATCCCACATATAAACACAAACTGAGAGTATATTGTATCTAATGAGCCTTAGTTATCCCACATAACCCAAAATAATATAGAAAAATATTACATATTAGCCCTCAATTTTATTTTATGGGATGATTAAGATGTGGGATAATTTCCCGATTGAACCCGATTTTCGACTCAAATTTGGGATAACTTATCACAGCAATTTGAATGAATTTGAAGCAATTTTTCTCATTTCGGAACATACTACATCCAAATCTAGCTGTTATATCGTATTCACTCTAAGATATAGGATACTGTGAAGCCTATTTTTTATTGAATCACTAAGGGGAATTTGCCATGAGTGCTGGAACAATCACACTGCTTATTTACATTATCGTCTTAACGCCAATGATGCTACTCGGCTACTACTTCGCCCGTCGCAAGATGTTCAAACCACAACATCAACTGACCATGACCGCCATTGTTATCTTGAACTGGATATTGATTGGTGTCGTTATGCTCAATTCTTATGCAGGGGTTGCATCCGAACTCCCTGAGAATATCAGTGAACCATTTGTCTTATTGCCAACCATTCATGGTCTAATTGGTTTAACTGCTCAACTATCCGCTACATATCTCGTTTTACTGATGTGGACAGAGAACACACCGCTTGAGAATATCGTCATTTATCGCATCAAAAATATCAAAACTCCAATGCGTGTTACTCTCTCACTCTGGTTTCTGACTGTACTGCTTGGCTTTGGGGTTTATGGTGTATGGTATGGTAATCCGCTCAGCGCAGAAGCTGACTCTCCGCTACCAGCCGTCACCGAAGCAGTTGATGATGCGTCGCCTGATGCTGTCACTACTGAGGAAGCAGGCTCTCCTGATGCAGCGACAACCGAAGAAGCATCGACCGACGATGGACTAGAGCCAGCCACCACTGAAGAAGCATCAACTGATGAGTCTGATGCCGATAATACTGCTGACCCTGAACCTGCAACGACTGAGGAAGCATCATCCGACGAATCCGAAACTGATGATAGCTCCGCACCAGAGCCAGCCACCACCGAAGAATCACAATAACAAATACCTCGTAAGGGCATCCAACAGGATGTCCTGAATAATTCTAAAATCCCGAACATATGACCGCTCATATGCACAACACATAAACGCTCGCTTGTGCTATCCTTTAAGTATATTGTCTGTAGGGGGCATCTGCATATGCCCCCGAGAATCTTTCATAAATAATTGAATCTTTACCAATTTCTTTGCATCTCTGAGCCTCTGCGCCTTCGCTTCGAAAAAAGATTGAACGGGATAACTATAGCCAACAATCAAAAACAACAAACCAAAAACCAATGGAAACTTTTAATTCTGAGACTATAGCACCAAAATCATCCACTAGGCACGACTTTTTGCTGAATAACACGCAAACTTTTCTAACCAAATGGGTGAGAATGTCATACTTGAATTTAGAGTACAATCGCCATAATGCGGTCTAAACCAGCCAAGTCTTGTATCACACGCACAGACTGAGGGGATAATGCCTGTGCCAACTCACGAACAGCTTGTCCCTGTTCCATGCCAATTTCTAGTAAGATGAGGGCATTATCATTACAAATATCAGGCACTTGCTTGAGCAATTCACGTACAAGGTCTAAACCATCGTCGCCACCATCCAATGCAAGCGTTGGCTCATGCTTTCGGACTTCCAATTGTGCGAGGTTATTGGTAGCGATATAAGGCAAGTTCGCTAGCAACAGGTCAATATTGATACTTTGGTTAATCAAGGGTTGTGCCAAATTACCATGATGAAAGGTGACATTCACCTGATTATCTCTAGCATTCGTCTGAGCAATCGCAAGCGCATCGTCGCTAACATCAATTGCATGAACCCGTGCATTGCTATGCTTAGCGATGGTCACTGCAATTGCACCACTTCCTGTACCAATATCGGCGACGACTGCATTGGGTTTATCTTTGAGCCATTCGAGTGCGACCTCTATTAGATGCTCTGTCTCAGGGCGTGGAATCAGCACCGCAGGGGATACCATAAAACGCATATCCCAAAAGTCTTTGTAACCGACGATATAAGCAATTGGTTCACCGCTTGCCCGACGTGCAATCAACGCATCATATTTAGATTGCTCTGCATCGGTCAGCACATGGTCATCGTGAGCAATGAGATAAGGCTTTTCGACATCCAGCACAAAACATAACAATACCTGTGCATCAAGACGTGCTGTATCACTCACACTCTGTAATTGCTGATAAGCCCTCGCCAAAGCTGTCTTAATATCAAGCATAAAAGGCTATCTTTGACGAAGATATATTGTAGGAACGAGGCACGCCTCGTCCGACTTGGAGTTACGAAAGAATTTACACATCATCACCTGCACGGCTCAGGAGCTCTGCTTGTTCAGCGATAGTCAATTCATCAATGAATTCGTCGATATTGCCGTCCATCACGCCAGGCAAATTGTAACTACTGTGATTCACACGATGGTCAGTCACACGGTTTTGTGGGAAGTTATACGTGCGGATTTTCTCGCTACGGTCACCCGATCCAATCTGCCCGCGTCGTTCAGCTTCTTGTTCCGACCGTTGGCGTTCGAGTTCCGCTTCATACAGCCGTGCCACGAGCACTTTTTGTGCTCGTAAGCGATTCTGTAACTGACTACGTTCATCCTGCATTTCGACCACAATCCCTGTCGGAACATGAGTCATACGCACCGCCGAGTCCGTCGTGTTAACACTTTGTCCACCAGCCCCCTGACTACGGAACACATCGACACGCACATCGCTCATATCCAATTGCACATCGACATCATCCATTTCTGCGAGGACAGCAACCGTCGCCGTACTGGTGTGGATGCGACCTTGCGACTCTGTCGTTGGCACACGTTGCACACGATGCACGCCACTCTCAAATTTTAAGCGACTGAATACATTGTCACCCTTCACCATGAATGTCACAGACTTAACGACTTCGCCACCACTCGTATTCTCTTCTAGCATTTCGACTTTCCACTTGTTCTTATCGGCGAAGCGTGTGTACATCCGCAACAAATCGCCAGCGAAAAGACCTGCTTCATCACCACCTGCACCCGCCCGAATTTCGATGATAGCATTTTTACCGTCGCGCGGGTCTTTTGGCAGTAACATGAACTTCAACTTCTCATAGAGTGTTTCTTGTGCCTCTTCGAGTTCGGCTACTTCGAGTTCTGCCATTTCGCGCATCTCGTCATCATCAGTTTCACTGAGTAATTCACGCGCACCGTCTAGTTCCTCTTGTTGCTTGATATACGTATTGTACGAATTGACAATCGGCTGCAACTCAGTACGTTCTTTGTTTAGTTCGCCAATGCGCTCATAATCTGATGCAATTTCAGTATCGCCCATCATGCGCTCAATCTCGTCATAACGCGCTGCAATACCTGCTAATTTTTCTAGCATCGCTTATCCTTTTGAATTAACTTTTCATGATATAGAAATTGACTGTAGGGACACCATTTGATGTCCGCCGAAGGTGAAATTGTGAAACTCAAAATGCACCCACCGTTCCGTGGATGTTATCAGTTGGGGAAGCTAAAGCGCATCAAGTCGCTTTTGTAGTGTGTGAACTTTCATGACTGTGATTATATGCCAAACTAGCTCAAATGATAGTCCATAGATGACATCTCTATCTGTTTGTATCTCGTAATACAGCGCAAGAATCCACAAATAATACGCAGTCTTAATGCTAATTTTGAGTAGACGCGCATACACTGAAACAAATCAATCTTGCTAATCATGGGGATATATTATCTATGTCGCTCTTAAATCGCAATCGCTCGTCAGACAACAATCGGTCAGCACCACCATCACAACAAAAACTTAAACGTCGTCCAAAACGGCTGGAACATCCAACTGAAAACAATGACCACGATGCACTCGATAACTTACTCGAAGATTTTGATGAAGACCCCGAAGTGCCACGCAATGTCAAGGAACGGCACAAAGAAGCTGGTGACACAGGCTTTGTTGTCGGGGCAGGAATTACCAAAGTCACCGTTGTTGAAGTGCGTCCTGATGGCTCATGGGTGCTTGATACAGGCTACGTCGTACCACCCAAAGAACGTACCCCTGCCAAACTGGCACAAATTCGTAAACAATTCCGTAGTAAGTTGTTGGCTGCTCCTGATGAAGCCGATGACTGGGATCGTCATGATGAAGAAAAAGCTGCCATCATCGAAAAACGCCTACAAGTGATGATGCAGAAAATGCAAGTTAATTTGCCTAAAGATCAACATAAAATCTTGCTTGATGGACTGCTTGATGACTTGCTCGGATTCGGAGCAATTCAACCATTGGTTGATAGCAAAGAATACTCTGAGATTATGGTCAATGGTCCTGATGTCATCTTTGCGGAATACAAAGGCAAACTGCAAGAGACCAACATCGTCTTTGATGACGAACCGCATGTTCGCTTCACAGCAGAACGCATCGTGCGTGCAATTGGGCGTGACTTGAGCCGTGAAAACCCAATGGTCGATGCCCGTCTTCCCGATGGTTCGCGTGTGCACATCGTCTCTGACCCATCAGCATTACTAGGGACAACGATTACGATTCGTAAATTCCCTGAAAAACGCTTAACCGTAACCGACTTGATTAACTTCAAATCTTTCACTGCTGATGTTGCTGAATTCTTTGAAGCCTGTGTTGTTTCACGCCTGAATATCGTTGTATCAGGTGGTACAGGGTCAGGTAAGACGACTTTGCTCAATGTACTGAGTTCCTTCATCCCAGAAGATGAGCGCATCATCACCGTAGAAGATTCTGCGGAATTGCAATTGGCACAACGACACGTTGTCCGCCTCGAAACTGCACCAGCCATACCTGGTACTGATGACAAGGGTAAACTGGAAATCCGTGACCTCGTGAAAGGGACACTGCGTATGCGTCCTGACCGCCTTGTGGTGGGCGAATGTCGTGCAGGGGAAGCCCTTGATATGCTCCAAGCGATGAACACTGGGCATGACGGCTCATTGACAACGGTTCACTCCAATTCACCACGCGATGCGGTTGCGCGTCTCGAAACCTTGGTGATGATGGCAGGGATGGACTTGCCATTGGAGGTGGTTCGGGCTCAGATTGCGGCGGCGATTCATATGTTTGTGCAACAATCACGCCTCAAAGATGGTAGCCGTAAAGTGGTGCAAATCTCTGAGATGCAAGGGCTAGAAGGCGATAGCGTCACCTTGCAAGACTTGTTCGTTTATCGCACTCCAGGTCAGAAAGAACTCGGTTATTCACACGAGGGTGGCGGTGATTTAGAAGCAACAGGTTTCCCACCACGCTTCATGAGCCAGTTGAAGCAATTTGGCTTTAATTTGTCACCACGCATTTTCCAAGCCCCTCGCCGATAATTACCTCTGTAATTGCCTGAATTATGTAGGGTGGGATACGCTGATCCCACCGCCTGACATACGGGCGCATACGCCAATGCGCCCCTACATATCTTCGTAACTAGGCAAGGGCAGGTTCATAGGCGGTCATTTTAGTGCGCCAATCAGCAGGGACGGCTTGGCTGGTATCGTTGCGGTAATCGTAGGAGACCATGACCGTTTTTGCTTCGGCTGCGATGACAGGGGCATCATCCGTGTCGCCTTGTTTGGTGATAGCATATAGCATATCGAAGCTCTTGCCACCGAGACGTGCTACACGCACATAGACCACGACCGTATCTTCATAGGCAATCGGCAGACGATAATCAATTTCGGTGCGAGCGAGAATCATGCCGAGGGTGTTCCAACCGCCTGAACGCCTGCCACACACATCTTCTAAATACTGAATGCGTGCTGATTCGATATAGGTTAGATAGGTTGCGTTGTTGAGATGGCCGAGAACATCGAGGTCAGCGAAGCGGACTTTGATAGGGTATTGGTAACGGAAGTTATCGAGCATGTGTGTTCCTGTGATTTGTGTTTGTTTGGTGATGATACCCCAACTTGACTGTTTTAGTTAGAAAAGTTTGCCTGTTAAACAGAAGATAACAGGGGACTTTGTTTGTATTTGTTAACTATCGCTGGTGCTGTTTTGTCCTGATTGATGTGTTTTTGGTGTCATAGTCTCAGAATTAAAAGTTTCCATTGGTTTTGAGTTTGTTGTTTTTGGTGCTTGGTTATTGGTTTTTTAAGTAAGTTATCGAAAAGATTTAATGAAAGTTTGTTTATCAGGCGGACGGCATGGATGCCGTCCCTACAGTGATATGCTTTCCGTAGGGACACGATCTATCGTGTCCGTCAAAATAGACTATATATTTTCCAACCCTTTACGAAAGTTCACTTAGCAATTAGTTCTTAGTAGGTCTTAAAAGACCAAAAACCAATGACGAATAACTTGCCTTACTCACACAAAAATCTGATATCACCCAAGCACTCAAATAATTGATGCTTATCTAAAACTGACGTTATTTTAAGGGTATCACAATGCGGTGTTGGTGTGTTGTGCATATGAGCGGTCATATGTTCGGACTATTGGGTGAGTTGTGTTGATCAAGAAACATGCTAGACTGATATTGGAACTTACTAACTTTTGCATGGGAGCAAATATCGTGACATTTAGGAAAGTATTCCTCTTACTGGGTTTAATTATCACAGTTGTTGGTGGATTACAGCTATCAGCACAGACTAGTGGTCGTAACATTGCAATCATTCTTGATGCCAGTGGATCAATGCAAGCAGGGTTGGATAACACAACACGCATTGCGATTGCGCGAGAGGCTGTCATCACAACAAGTTCAGCATTAGCAGATGATGTAACGAATGTATCGCTCTGGGCATATGGGCACCGATTACCACAAGATGATCCTGTGGCATCTTGCCAAGATATTGAGCAAATTTTGCCATATTCACCAATTGATGAAGCGCAGTTTCAAGAAACTGTGACTAACATCAATGCTATTGGGTACACACCAATTAGTGATACACTTCAACAAGTTGCTTCGTCTTTTCCTGATAATGATGGTGACAATGTGGTCTTATTAATCTCCGATGGTGAGGAAACTTGTTCGGGTGACCCGTGTGCTGTCGCCAGCGATTTAGTTGCAAATGGCATTGATTTAGTAGTAAATACAGTGGGATTTGCGGTTGATGCCACTACACGAGCGCAATTGCAGTGTATTGCACAGGTGACAGGTGGTGTTTATTATGATGCTCAAGATGCTGATAGCTTGATTGAGTCGCTCACATCGGCGGTTGTTGTACCGACAGGTAATGTACAAATTGTTGACCCTGATGGCAATCCATTACCTGATATTCCTTTTACCCTCATCAATACTGAAACCAATGAAGCAGTCGGTAGTTTTGTCAGTAGTACAAGTGTACCTGTAGGAACATATACTATCCAAATTAATGCGACAGAACTCATAACACAAGACATTATGATTATTGCCGATGAAACGACTAATGTCGTCGTGAATCCCCTCCCTATCGGCACAATAGAACTTGTCGATGAAGATGACATTTTATTGGATGAGGTACGATTCGCCGTTTATCGTCTTGCTGATGACGGTTATGTTGGGTCTTATTTTGGATCAGCCCGCTTGTTAGAAGATGACTATCGCTTAGAGGTGTTTACTGTTATCCCTGTTGCTACGGAAGCGACTGTTGTCCGTGATGAAACAACACAGGTACTCGTTGACACTGATGCTGGCACAATTCGTCTTGTGGATGAAGCAACTGGCAATCTTCTAGCATCTCCCCTGTTTGAAATCTACACAGAAGATGGCATGTACCTGGGCGCACAATCAGAGACATATGATGTGCCTCCTGGGAATTATACGGTGCGAGTGCGTTCAACGATTCCTGTCGAAGTCGATGTGACGGTTGTTAGTGATGAAGTGAGCGATATTGCCATTGCAACAGAGGTTGGTACATTGCAATTGGTTGATGCTGAAACAGGCGTAGTCTTGGATGACCCTCTCTTTGAAATTTACACAACTGATGGCAGTTACTTAGGCGCACAATCAGGACAATTTGATGTACCGCCTGATACTTATGACATTCGTATTCGAGGAGTTGTCCCTATTGATATGCAGGTTGTCGTTGGGTCAGGGGAAACGGTTGATATTCCATTCGACACTGCACTTGGCACTCTACAATTGGTTGATGGCGATGGTAATGAACTGAGTGATCCCTTATTTGAAATCTACACAGAAGATGGTATGTATTTAGGTGGACAATCAGGACAATTTGATGTCCCTCCTGGCACTTACGATATAGTTGTGCGTTCCAATGACACGATTGAACGATTTGAGGTTTCTGTGACTGTCACCGCAGATACTACCACACAAATTGATGCCATCAATCAAACTGTAAACCCCTAAGCTAAATACGAAAGAGCCACATGCGATTGTGGCTCTTTTCTTCGATTGATACAGTTGCCTATATTAAATTAAACGAATGACCCTAATAAGTCAGTCCTAGTAGGGTCATCTTGCTTTTACGAGCTTGCACGTTGGGTATCGTGTTCCCAGAGGCGTTGCCACCATTTGAGCGATTTTTTGCCAGATACCTTCGTTTCATCTTTTGCCACTACTGTATCTATTTTTGCTTCACTATCACGACATTCAGCACGGTAGGTATTTTGACAACAATGCGTGTAAGAATTGTAATCAGAGACAAAATATTTATCAGACATGCTTATCTCTCCCTAAGTAGTATTAGTTGCCTACAAAATTACCATATTCTTATGCCGAACTAAAGATTTTTCAGAAAACCTATTAAGTGGGTATATTGCAGATTGTAACAATATTGTTTACAATTAGAACAAAAATTCTATTGCGAGGTGTATTATGAGTCATTCAATCTATATTGATACTCTCTTCAGATGGTGTGTTGATGTTGTTCCGATGCGTCATTTTTATACCGAGATACTCCAACTAGAAGAAACCTTCTTCCGCAATGATGATGAGCATGGATGGTTGACCTATCAAGTAGGGGATGTTCAGCTTGTGTTCATCCGTGCGACGGATAGCTTGCCGATTGAAAGCAGTTGGGCGATTTCTCCTGCTCATGAGGGCGATAAAGAATTGGACTCGTGGGTGATCCGAGTAACTGAGCCAATCTTCATGGCGGTGAAAGAACGTGCTACCAAAAATGATGTTCCCATTCATGATGGTGAATATGACCGCGATAAGCATCTGATTGTGCGTGACCCAATGGGTATGACAATTGCAATTTGGCTTAACACGGCATAGGATTAATTACAAAACAAGCATATCACCAGAATATGCCTGTTTTACATCAGAGACTGACAATCAGGGAATGATGTTAGAAGGCTTTCGTGCTACTCTCCTAGAATTTCTGCAATTTTGGCTAGCAGAACATGATTTTGAAATGGTTTTGTCAGTAAATGCTCAAAGCCTGCTTCACGACAAGTTTTTTCGTAAATCATCATTTGAGCAGAGACGAGTAACACTGCAATTTGGGTTTGCTGGTGGATTGTGGCTAAAGCTTGTATTGTTTCACGGGCGGGGGTTGTGCTCAGGCGTAAATCTGCCACAATGACATCAGCTTCGTTTTCTGCTACATACTCAATGATTTCTTGTAGTCGGGTTGCACCAAAAACATCATAGCCGCCTGTATCTAAGACATCTTTGTATAATTCTAGGAGTGTGTAATCATCTTCTAGTACAACAATATGTGCCATTATTTGTTTTCCATCCTGATATGAGTCAATCAATTGTCAAAATCCCCCCAATTTTTGGGGGACGACAACATAAATTTAATATTCTATGTTATATAATGTATACTATATCGTAGAAAAAGTGTGAATCAATTTTCTGGAGTAAACATGAACGATTTCAACTTTAACAATAGCAACGATGGACAGGGTGTAGTCGTTGATGCACCATGGAAGTCACAATCCAACATCGACATTAGTGCGCTCATGCGGACTGTTTATATGTGGATGGTCTTTGGTTTGTTGACCACAGCAGGTGTGGCAGCATTTGTGGCTGCTCAACCAATCGAATTCATTGCAGGTGTATCGCAATGGTGGCTCGGGATTGTCTTGTTGCAATTGGGCTTGGTGCTAGGCATCAACTTCGGTTTTAACAAATTGTCACCGACCATGGCTGGTGGTTTGTTCTTCTTGTATGCTGCTGTTAACGGCTTGCTCTTTGGTGTAATTTTCTTCACCTATATCGCGCAGGGTCAAAGCATGGCAATTGCTAATGCTTTCTTGACAACATCGGCACTCTTCGGTGCGATGACTATTGTTGGCTTTACAACCAAGGTTGACCTCAGCAAATTTGGTACATTCTTGATGATGGGTGTCATCGGTTTGTTCATCGCCATTGTCGTCAATATGTTCTTGGGTAGCTCAATGCTCGATCTTGTCATCAGTGTGGCTGGTGTACTCATCTTCACCGCATTGACAGCTTACGATACCCAACAAATCAAAGAGATGGCACAATCTATGGTCTACTATGGGCAAAGCCAAAGCGAAATGGCTGCTAAATTGTCGATTATGGGTGCGTTGAAACTCTACCTCGACTTCATCAATCTCTTCTTGTTCCTGTTGCGCCTCTTCGGTGGCGGACGCGACTAAGATTTGCATTGCTCAAAACGAAGGCGACTCATGTGAGTCGCCTTTTCTATTTAATGGCTCATCGCAAGCATCAATAATCTAAAACAAGATCAAAACAACCTTAAGATATAAAAATACTATAAAGATTGTATAATCTTGATATGCAATGACAATTATTCGCTATAGGTAGCTTTATGCTCAAAGCACTCGTGGTTGAAGATGAAATCCCATTACAGGATTTATATAGTCGAGTTCTCGAAAATTCTGGCTATGCTGTCGCTGTAGCTGATGATGGACAGCAAGCGATTGATTTACTTCAAGACCACACACCGCCCAATCTTATGATCCTAGATATTCGTCTGCCAATTCTTGGGGGATATGATGTCTTGCAATACCTACAAGCTTATCCAAATAAGCATCTGATTCATGTTGTGATTGTGACAGCAACGCGCGATTTTGAGGCATACTGTGATATGTTGCCTTCGATTGAATTTTTGTTGAAGCCTGTGCTCCCTAAGCACTTGCTCGATGTTGTCACACGTCATCAGAGTGCATCGTGATTTGCACTCATTATTTTTACAAATTTTATCAACGTTGTAATGAGTTCGGGACTTGCATTCGACATATTTTTCTCTACAATATCGGCAAATTGTAGTAACACCATCTTATGTCTTCTTGCTATCTAGTGACCGTTACTGATAACTAATAAGGTCACAAACATTCATCCATTACTGACAATATCGAATAGAGGCATCATGAACGTTACGACGGTTTCTGTGCGTGCGAATTACCAGCATCTCATTTGGGATATTGGTTGGTTTGGCATTGCACTTGCAGCAACATCTCGCTTTATGCAATTCTACGCCATTCGGATGGGGGCAGATGCTTTTGAATTGAATTTACTGACTGCATTGCCAGCAATTGTGCTTGTGTTCAGCACAGCGATGAGTGCGTGGTGGCGCAGTTATTTCACCAATTCAGTGAAAGCTGTCCAAATTCCTAGTTTTGTCTTTCGCTTGGTCTTTTTGCTCCCTGCGTTTGCACCATTTTTCCCCCTAGAATGGCGTGTCTTGTGGCTGATTCTATCAGCAGCTATCCCTGCAATGATGCAAGGGATGTCCAATGCGATTTTCGTGGTGATGATGCGCGAGACGATTTCTGATGACCGTATTGCATCGCTATTGGCACGGCGACAATTTGTGCTGAATGTGATGGTTCTATTGGGGGTCTTGGGATTTGGCGTATTGCTAGAATCACTACTATTTCCATTGAACTATCAAGTGATGTTTGTGATTGCGTTCGGCTTTGCTTTGCTGAGTCAATGGCATCTCACACGCCTGAAACCAATTGTGCCAGCGCACAAACCTAAACGTCGGGAAAAAGGGTCACTCAAACGTTTATTGAAAACAGATGAATTTCAGTCGGTGGCGTATATCACTCTGTTGACCTTCGTCGGATATTTTAGTGTGTTTGCGCTAATTCCACTGTTCTTGGAGCGCAATTTAGGCGCAGATGAAGGCTATATCGCGCTCTTTGGTATGATTGAGTTGATTGCTGGTGCCAGTATCATGCTGATACTAGAACCAATTATCAGAGGATTAGGCAGTCGGCGCACGATTGCGCTCTCGATGTTTGTGACTGCTTTAGCAAGTTTAGCGATTGCCATTGCACCCTCGCTTGAATTGGCTCTGATTGGTGCCGCACTGACGGGGATTGGTTGGAATGCTGCGAGCGTGGCGATATTACGTTATTTTACTGAGCGCACATCGGCTGATGATATGGCTGCTTCGACTGCCTATCATGAAATTATGTTCATCTCAATGTTTATCGGACCAATGCTAGGAAATCTAGTGGCGGCAACAGGTTTATCATTGGCAGGGATTTTGCTGTTCGGTGCGATGCTACGCTTGTTATCGGCGATATTGACTGAATATGGCTTACGCATTTTTGGCAAGCCATTGGTGCGTCCGCTAGTGCGTGTGCAAGATTAACGCTCAAAGAGTTTCATCATATAGTCAGTCGATAAACCTTGTGATTCTAAGTGGGCTTTGAGTTTGCGCCGTGCATCATGAATCAGTTTGTAGAGGGCGTTGCGATTGGTATCCATTTGCTCAGCAACAACATCCATCGGAACGCCTTCTAGTGCAACCGCAACCAGTGCTTGATACTGCCGTTCGGTTAGTGCTTCACGGAAGCCAAGCATAATTTTGTCGAAGACATCATCGCGTTCGGCAGCGCGTTCAGGATTAGGAGGTGCATCGGTGACGAGATTGGCATCTGCGGACAGAAAATCGCCATCTTGTGTCAAACTATCTAGGCTAAAATTTTTGTAGCGAGCGCGTCGTAAGGTGCTAATTGCTAGGCGAACTGCAATCTTGTTGACCCATGTTGTAAAACGACTTTCGCCACGAAATGAGTCTAAGTTATCCATTACACGCAGGACAGCATCTTGTGCCATGTCGCCTGCCATCGCTTGAATCTCTTTTTGGGCAAGGTCGCGTAGGTCACTGCGGTCTTGGCTTAAATAATAATAGATACTGCGATGAACGCGCTTACGCAAATCTTCAAGAGCCTCTTGTTGCACTTGACCATCAGCGCGTAAGTCATTCAACCATTGTTCATTGGTGCGGTCTGTCATCGAAATTATGTTGCCTTACATGGATTTTATCGAGTCATATTTAGTGTAATATGCTGGAGTGTAACTGGATTATGGCGTTAATCCAAGTCATATTTAGACCATTGGGCTTACTCAATCGGTGCGAATGTCACCCGTACTGTCAGATACCCAAGCCGTACTTCGTCGCCATCACGCATGACACGCGGTTCATTCGGGGCTAGCATTTGTCCATTGAGGAATGTGCCATTGGCACTGCCATTATCTTCGATGAATAATTTGCCACCTTGTCGCTTGATGAAAGCATGTTCGCGCGATACCCCTGCTTCTAATCCACCAACGACTGTTAAATCTAGGAACTTAGGATTTTTCTTCTTGGGGTCATTGCGACCAATGGTAATCGTTTCAATCTCATCGTAGTTATAGACAAATGAATGATGACTATCGACCACATTGAGCAGAAGGTTCGTGCGCCCTTTAAAACTCGCAGACCCCCAGCGCGGGACACCTTTTTGATAATCGGTGTTGTCATATTGTTTGGTTGATACTGTGGGGTCGATTAATAAATACCCACAGGCTTCACAAATAATTGCGCCATCGTCATTTTCGTGGCTACAATCGGGACACTTAATCATGTACGCTGTTCTCCGCTCGATGATTAATTCGAGATGACCTTGTATCATCAGGACAGGCATTATAACCGATAGCATCCCTAAATAGATAGACTACCTACGCAAATGTAACACGCAAAATCAAGTTGCCGACACGAATATCATCACCATCACGCAGGACACGCATCCGATCTTCTATCAGCCGTTGTCCATTCAAGAATGTGCCGTTAGAACTGTTGTTATCGCGGATGTGCAATGCACCTTCCCGACGCACAATGACAGCATGTTTGCGCGAAACACCATGTTTGTTAGCATTTTCTGGTGTTAAGTCTATCTGTGGGAATTCACCCGTATCAGGGTCGCGTCGCCCGATAACTAATTCTTGAACATCGTCGCGGTCAAATTCAAATTGTGTTTCTCCATCTAAGACAGCAAGGCGCAAGGTTTTATTGAAGCGCACAGAGCCATATTTGGGATTGCTTTCATTACCACGCTCAGCATCATCAATGATGTGGGTTGATGCGGGCGAGATGAGCAATTCGCCACATCGGGTACAAATTTTTGCATTATCAGTATTTTCATAAGAACAATTGGGACAGGTTATCACAGTCTCTTCTCCATACAACCACGCACACTGCCAACCCATATTATACATAAGATTGCAAATTCGTATTAGTTATGGAATCGTTTGTTAAACGAATTTGTCACCTTTTTGAAAGCACTTGGGTCTATTATTATGACAGACCGTAATTGTCAATCAACACATCTTTTCGTCATGTGTTTGGAGAAATAATTTATGAGTAACCATCCAACGGGTGATAAGGACGATAATCCGAATCCCCAAAATAATAACAATGGCAATGGCTTTCTCAACGGGTCGAATCCACGCCAAGTGTGGGTGATTGTGGCTCTCGTTGTGATTGTCTTACTGTTGGTTTTCAATCAGATTAATGACATTCTGAACGGGCGTAATGGCGACCTTGCCGTTTCGCAACTCGCGCAACAATTTCAAGTAGAACTCAATGATAGTGAATGTGGTGCATGTAGCGAAGATGAATTGCTTGCATGGCAACAATCTCAATATGCTGAGCTAATTCCAATTGAGAATATCTTGGTCACAGGTGGTCAAGAAATTACGATTACCTACAAAGAAGACTACGTACAAGCAAATGAAAATGCTAGCTCAGAAGCACGCTCCTACATTAGCCCGAATCAAAGCCTGATTTCATTGCTAACGGATTATGGCGTGACCCCTGAACAATTGAGTGCTGTCGATGTTGCTTATGAACCAGGCGACCAAACAGGCTCAATCATCTTCCAATTAGTGATTGTGATTATCCCAATTATCATCATTGTGTGGTTCTTGTGGCGCATGATGCGTAGTGTTCGCAGTGGGCAAGACCAAGCGATGAACTTTGGACGCAGTCGGGCGCGTGTCACTCGTGATATGGAACGTCCGAAAGTGAACTTCAAAGATGTTGCTGGTGCGGAAGAAGCCAAAGAAGAACTCAAAGAAGTTGTTGAATTCCTCAAAGAACCTGAAAAATTCATCCGTCTGGGGGCGCGCGTGCCAAAAGGCGTGTTGATGGTGGGTCCTCCAGGGACAGGTAAAACACTGATGGCGCGTGCTGTCGCTGGTGAAGCTGGCGCACCCTTCTTTAGCATCAGTGGTTCGGAATTTGTAGAAATGTTCGTTGGTGTCGGTGCGAGTCGCGTGCGTGACCTCTTTGAACGTGCCAAAGCTGAAAATCCTGCGATTATTTTCATTGACGAAATTGATGCAGTGGGTCGTCAGCGCGGGGCTGGTCTCGGTGGTGGTCACGATGAGCGTGAACAAACTCTCAACCAAATTTTGGTCGAGATGGATGGCTTCGAGAATGATACCAATGTGATTATCATCGCAGCGACGAATCGCCCTGACATCCTTGACCCAGCGTTGATGCGTCCAGGACGTTTTGACCGTAAAGTCATCATGGATAATCCTGATGTCGGCGGACGTGAAGAAATCCTCAAAGTGCATTCACGCGGGAAACCACTCGCACCTGATGTTGACCTCAAAGCGATTGCTAAAATCACTGCAGGCTTCAGTGGTGCTGACCTTGAAAACTTGGTCAACGAAGCCGCGATTCTAGCTGCCCGTCGTAATAAGAAAAATATCGGCATGAGCGAAATGCAAGAGAGCATGGAGCGCGTGGTGATGGGTCCTGAACGGCGTAGTCGCATCATCTCACCAGAAGAAAAAGAACGCATTGCTTACCACGAAGCAGGTCATGCAATTCTTTTCCACTTGCTAGAGCACACTAATCCTGTGCATAAGATTACGATTGTTTCGCGTGGGCGTGCTGGTGGCTATGTGATGCCATTGCCGACCCGTGATGCGATGCTCAAGAGCAAAGAAGAATATCTGGATGACATCGTAGCAGCGATGGGTGGACGTGCTGCCGAAGAACTGATTTACAATCAATTCACGACAGGCGCAAGCCAAGATTTACGCCAAGCAACCAGTTGGGCGCGTGCGATGGTTACACAATATGGTATGAGCGAAAAACTCGGTCCGCGTGCGTATGGCAGTAGCAATCAACCTGTGTTCTTGGGTCGTGATATGGGCGAAAGCCGTGATTACAGTGAAGAATATGCCCGCACCATTGATGACGAAGTCAAAACGATTTTGCAAACAGGCTATGAACGAGCAAAAACTATTCTCAACGAAAACCGTGAGAATATGGAAAAACTCGTTAAGATTCTGCTTGAACGTGAAACACTCGATAGTGCAGAATTCACCCAAATCATGAATGGTGAATACGGCGACCTCGCATTCGATAACGAGTAACAATCACGAAAAGGTAGAGAGATTGCTCTACCACTTATCATAATAATAAAGAGGACAGGTCACTATGGCTTGTCCTCTTTGTGTTATGATTTAAACAGTGAACGAGGGAAAGCTAAATGATGGAAGATAGACAGTCTAAAAACAAATTTAAATTTGCAGAGTATATGCAAATAAGAGCATCATCAGGAATTGAAACGGACTGGTTTGTAAGCCATATTTTGGCGTTTGTTTGTAGCATCATTGTGATTTTGATGGCATGGACAATCATCAACGGCATGGGGCTTGAAGTTGGTACAATGGCACGACAACTCGTTCTAGGCATTGCATCCTATGTCTTTGTGCCATTTGTCGCATATTGGATGATGATGCACTGGCAACGAACGGCTCTACGCAATCAAACGGGACGCTCATTCGATGAATGGATATCTTGGAATTTAATTGCATTAGGACTCGCTGGATTGGTAATTCTAACTTCAATTTATGGCTTGAACTATTCTGCTGATATACAAGAAAATGCTATCATCTACATTGTTGCCTTGATGTTTCTTCTTTTGGGTCATTTTCTTGTTTTTCGCCGTTATCTTCATCCTCTGAAACGTTATCGTGCTTATGTGAACCTGTTGTATCAATTGGGTCTTGTTTGGTTGGCGAGCGTGGCGTTGCATTCGGATATTTGGTCAGCGATTTTGTTACTGCTGGTGTTGCTTGTCTCATTGACTCTACCACTTCTCAAATGGACAATTAAGGGCATCAATCCTAAAAAAGGAAAATGAGATCAACTCAAACTATTTAATTGAGTTATTCTGAAAACATACCTTATTTCTTCTTTTTCTTCTTAACAGGGCGACTTTTGGCATATGCTAAACTCTTCGCCACCCATTCACGGAATTGTGCCTCATCTTCCAAAAGGGCAGGAGGCAATTGAATCGTATTTTTACCCATGCCTTGCTCTGCACCGTCCATTGCTAACAGGGCTTCGCAATCCTTTGGGTTGAGTTTCAGCGCAAGAGAAGGTGTGGTGTACATGCCAGCAAACATCACACCATCGACATAATAGCCAGCACCACCGAACATTTTCTTCATTTTGAAATCAGCATCAGGTTTGATTGACCGAACCGCATCTTCAAGTAACGTGGCGAATTTTTCCATCTGTGCTGTACGGAAGGCTTTATCTTCGGACATAGTCCACCTCATAATTAGAAATTTTGTTCTAATTATAGCATGCAAAGATAAATCATACCAATGGGATGCTGTTTTTGAACAAATGTGCTAAAATTATGTAAAATTCCCGAGTGAGGATGTGTTGTATGCAAGAACTGTTACCAAATATTTTCAAGGTGTATCGAGATAGCGAATCAGGTGGATGGGGTTATTCTTTTTTAGTAATAAGACCACAAGGAAATATTTTTTTCGCTAGAATGGCACAAACAGCTTCTATCGAAAATGAATACGATGCAATTGATGCAGTGGGTGGCATCTCTGCGATTTATATTACAGATTTTCACTTTGCAGGAAAGCATGTCGAACACGTTTCCTCTAAGTTTAATGCACCAATTTATTGTAGTGAAGTTGAAAAACCCAAGATTATCAAACGAGGAATTCATAATGTAACAGCCTTCGATTTTACTCAACAACAGTTAGAAGATGATCTCCTCGTTATACCCACACCTGGACATACATCGGGCGGTGTATGTTATTTGCTTGCTCTCAACCATCAAAATTACTTATTCACTGGTGACCTCATTTATTTCAACGGCAACAGTTGGGTGATTGGAAGCAAGAAATATTCAGATGTGAAATCTAGTTTTGATAGTTTACTCGCCCTCGATTTTAATATCCTCATCGGTTGTGGTGATGATGCACTTGGGATTCCTTATGTCGAACTGACTCAAGATGCAAAAGTTGCCTTTTTCGATAAATTAAAAGGTGATTTTTCTTGAGTTCTAACGATGTAACTACTCAGATTGCCCAATTGCTTCATAGTAGGCTTCTAATAAATCAACTTGTCCGTTGTCGTCACGGTCAACATCGATACCCGTGAGATTGACAGGGTTATCCAAAGCAATATTGGTCGTGCGCCCACCACCTTCGTCGGGTGTATGACAACCGCCACAGGTTCTCACTTCACCTGCTGCAAATTCTTGCCAAACGCGCTCTGTTACCAGTACATTGCCTTCTGCATCGACAATATCCCAGAGAATCATACCGCCTGCTGGCACAATCGCTGCAAATGAGCCATCACTTTCGACAGGGACTTCACCGAGTAAACGCACGCCGTTATCTTGGTCATCAGGATTGCCTCCTGCATAAGGGGCAGGTGGACGAGTCAGGTTGAAGATACGAACATAAGCTGCCGTACCTTGCTCAATGAGAGGTTGGTAATCGCCATTGACGACACTATCAGCATTGCGATTCCGTAATTCCACATCCATTGTGTTGACAATCGCATAAGAGACACTGTCATCGAGTGCCATCGGTTCAGTGATAGGCGGGGCTGGACGTTCAACGATAGCGACAGCTTGCCAATCCCAAAAATCAGGGTCGCCATAGAGCAATTGGTGTCCGCCTTCATCATCAAGAATCACCAAATCAAAATTCGGCGTGCCACGTCCATTGAAGACTGCACCATCAGCATAACTTGCCATGATACGCCCATCAGGGAGAGGATACGGTGAGCGATAACGTCCATTGAGATTGGTTGTCCCTGCGCTATAAGTTGTACTGGGTGTCAGATAGTCATAGGTCTGAGCATCTTGCATACCGCGTGGTGTGAAGCGCACAATTGCACCTGCACCGAAAGTATCTAGGGATTGAGTGAGTGTTCCAATCATGTTGCCACTGCCATCAAGTAATTCGCGCACTTCCATGAAGCCACCGCCAAATTCTTCGACTAGATGTGCGCCGAAAATGGGATGTCCTTCACGACTACCATCGACCAGCATTTCCCATAATAAAAAGCGACTATAAGATTCGCCATCAGGTGGGGCTGTTGGGTTAGGACGCAAATCGCGCAAATCCCATTGGGTGAAGATAATCTGTCCACTTTGGGAAAGAAGCGGATTAAACGAGCCATTGGGGTTGAAATTGATGGGCTGAGCATTGCTCCCATCGGCATTCATAACATAGACCCGTCCTTCTGAAAGATGACTATCTGGCAGATTTTGATTGCGACGGGCAATTAAATCGAGTGCATCCGATAAATACACAATGCGCCCATCGGATAAATAAGCAGGATCCCAACTGTTTGCCTGACCATTGGTGATTTTGCGGACTTCTGTGCCATCGACACGCATCTCGTAAATATCCCAAACGCCGAGTGCGCCAATTTTCATTGAGAAGATGACACGGGTTGCATCGAAACTAATTTCAGGGTCGCGTACAGCCACCTGACCAAAGCTCTCAGTCAGGTTTGTCAGTGTGCCATCAGCATCAAGGCGGAATAAGCCACCGCCAACAGGTTGGTCTTCACGCGGATTTGTGCCTTGAATGTTCGTAAAAATATCAGCGATTGTACCGCCTGTGTGGTCAACAGGGGTTTGCTTCACAAAAATAATCGAGGGTTGTTCAACGGTCTCAGTTTCGGCTTGTAAGACAGAAACGACGAGTATCATCAGCACAGCAATGGTACTTAGCACAAGTGCTTTCCGTATCATAAATATGTGTCCCTTCAAACAATAGTCTTGCTGATTTTAGCACTAGCAATAAACAAACTCTATATTCCAGATATGAAGTTCTAGTGAAAGAGCAGTTCTTCTACAGAACTAAAGCAACCGTCTAGTGAGCAACATCACCAATATAGACAACAAGAATCCGTGCGACATCTGCTAGTGAAGGAGCATAAACTGTAATTAAGACAAGCGATGAAATAGGGAGACACTACGATGCACAATCCACACCTCATTCAAATGATACAAGAAGCGAAGCAACAAGATATGATGCGCGATGCCAACAGATACCGTATTGCAACGCGAGGCACAAGCAAAACAGTCAATCGAAAAGACCGCAAAATGATGACACTGTCTTCAATCTTCGGGATAGTAAATCGACACTTGCATAGCTTTTTACACTATGTCCGTATGACATCACAACCGAAAGAATTTAATCGTACACGAGAGTTGCGAGATGCCATGCGCTCAGAATAGATAATAGACACACTGTACAGAAAGTTATTCTGTTTTTATAATGATGCTATTGATTGATAAATAGTGTGTGGAGTGTGAGCGATGGCAGTTGTCGAACGTCCTGAGCAACAAAATATTGAATACGAGATGATTGATGTCATCAATCCTGTGACGCAAGCGGTGATTGACCAAATTAAGGTGACACCAGCCGATGAAGTTGCCGATGCTGTTGAACGGGCGCGTTTTGCACAACAGGCATGGGGTTCGCTCAGTGTTAAAGAACGAGGATTCTTCATCCGACGTTGGCTCGATTTGCTCTGGGATAATCAAGGCGAGGGAATCAAGGTTTTGCGTCGTGAAAATGGCAAGTCCGATGGTGGGGCATTCCTTGAGTTTTCGACAGTTGATGGTGTTGGGCAATATTGGATTCATAATGCACAATCTGTACTGAAACCGAAACGTCGCCAGTCGATTTTCCCCATTGTGCAAACAGCGACGATCTACCATAAGCCGATAGGGGTCGTTGGTATCATCACCCCATGGAATTATCCCTTTGCTTTGCCTTTCATGGATATGATTCCTGCGCTGATGGCAGGGAATACGATTGTCTTCAAGCCAAGTGAAATTACGCCCTTCATCGCAGAATGGGGTGTTAACTTGATGTACGAAGCAGGGATTCCGCGCGATGTGGTGCAAATCGTGCAGGGTGATGGGCGTACAGGTAAAGCCTTAGTGGATTACGTTGATTTCATCCAATTCACAGGGAGTACCGCCACAGGGCAAAAAATCGGGCATCAAGCCGTTGAGCGTTTAATTCCGTTCAGTCTTGAACTTGGTGGTAAAGACCCTGCAATCGTCCTCAAAGATGCTGACCCCGATAAAACAGCCATCAGCTTAATTCAAGGCGCATTCGAGAATGCAGGTCAGATGTGTGTCAGTATCGAACGTGTCTACATTGAAGCACCAATTTATGATGCTGTGTTAGACCGTCTCCAACATCATGCGAAGCGCATCACAATGAGTGGTGATGACGGCATGGATGTTATCGTAGGGAGCATGACCAACCACGCTGAACTTAACCGCACACAAGCCCATCTTGATGATGCAGTCAAAAAAGGGGCAACCATTATCACAGGGGGCAATCATCGTCCAGATTTAGGTGCACTCTTCTTTGAACCAACAATTTTGGTGGATGTTGACCATACCATGGACATCATGCGCGATGAAACTTTCGGTCCTGTGATGCCAATTATGAAAGTCGCTAACGAAACCGAAGCGGTGCGACTCGCCAATGATAGTAAGTATGGTCTATCCGCTTCGATTTATTCCAGCGATTTAAAACGTGCCAAAGCTCTCGCTACACAACTCGATAGTGGTGATGTTAGCATCAACAAAGCGCAATATGGGTCAGGTACACCGAGTGTACCATCTGGTGGACAAAAGCAAAGTGGCTTGGGTCGGCGTAATGGTGATGTCGGCATCCTCAAATACACAGCAACGCAATCTGTTATCACGGATAATTTGCTCGGTGCAGAAGATAGCGTACAAATTGCGACACCGTTTGTTGTCAATGCTTATAGTATCCTGCGTCGGATTCGTCGCTATATTCCGTTCATTTGATTAGAACATGCCTTGCATAACATAGTAACCATTTGGATATTCGTCTTTAGGTACATTGGGAGCGTTTAAAACGCTCCCTTGCAATTTATTGCTTTGACTTTGTGTAAAGGCGTGGTCTATGACCCGCCCAAAAAATATTGAAACAGCGAATCATCAAATAGCGTCCATTTCAATCTCTTAACATGCGATGATTTGCCATTAACGTTACAATCTAGGGCAAATCAATATCAATGTGGGAGTAAAACACTAAATGAGCGACTATTTATCTCGTATATTGATTGGCGCATTGAGCATTGGCATTATTGCTGCCATTATTTTTGCTGTCTCTCAATTTGCGAGTTTGAACGATGCACAATTAGCACTCGACACAGCCGAAAGTGAGATGACCGAAGCGGTTGAAACAGCCAATGCGATACAGGCAACACAAGCCCAAACGATTGCTGAACAAGATGAATCCCTTTCTGCGATGCAAGCCACAGCAGAGCAATCCGCACTAGAGGCTGATGAAGCTCTCTCTGCGATGCAAGCTACGGCAGAGCAATCACTAGCCGATGCCGAAGAGACAGTGGCAGTCCTGCAAGCAACCTCAGACCAATTGGCAAATGATATAGAAGCAAGCAACACCCAATCTGCTGATACGATTGCACAAGCCAATGCCATCGGCACAGAGAGCCAATTAGCAATCGACACAGCCAATGAAGCTGCGACACAATCTGCTAATGTAGTTGATGATGCCAATGCAACCGTCACACAAGTTGCGGATGATTTGGTGAATATCCAACAAACAGCAGATGCCAATGCGGATGCGCTCACAACTGCTCAAACACGATCGGCAGAGTTAGCGAACCTCGCAACAGAACAATCCGCGCAACTGGCTGATGCTCAAGCAACCCAGAGCAATCTACAGAGTGCCTTGACTGAGAATGCCAACTTTATCAGCACACAAGCCTCAGAATTAACGGCTGCCCAACAAGCCTTAGATATGATTGCAACTAGTGTCGCAAGCCTAGACGAACTCGCTACTGATGAAGCAGAGGCGACAGAAGCGGTTGCTGTCGAAGAAACGCCAGAAATGGAGATGACAGCCGAAGCAGAAGTAACGGAAGCCGTTATCGTTGAAGAGACTCCAGAAACCGAAATGACTGTTGAAGCCGAAGTGACAGAAGTCGTTGCTGTTGAAGAAACGCCAGAAATGGAAATGACAGAAGTCGTCACTGTTGAAGAAACCCCAGAAACCGAAGTGACAGCCGAAGCAGAGGCGACAGAAGTCGTTGCTGTTGAAGAAACGCCAGAAATGGAAATGACAGCCGAAGCAGAAATCACAGAAGAAGCTAATACAACGGATGAGATGACCGACCAACAAATATTGGTGATTCCCGATAGTTTAGTCTCGTTTGAGGGCGAGGGCTACACGATGCTCGTGCCAATGGACTTCTTGAGTTACGATGCTCAACGTGACCGCACTGAGGCGATTGAGACATTCCGCGAACGGGGGTCAGCCTACGCTCAAGCCTTGACAACAGCAATCAATTCGCCACCAAGTACCGTTTTTCTCGGTTTTGCGGATACACCAAATGCGGATGGCACAATTGACCAAATTATCATCATTGAGCAAGCTGTCGAAGATTTCACCACAATGGATGCGTATCTGCAATTGATTACGCCAACCAATCGCATCGAAATTATGGAGCGCGAGGTTATTAGTGTTGATGGGCAAGAGGTTGGGCGTGTTCGTAGTGAACAGACAGGCGCACGCGATGTCATCACGCATGTTGTACTCTACATTTACTATGATGAGACCGCCGAGTCGGTTTATGTAATTGCGCTGAGTGCTATTGATGACGCAATTGATGACCGTCTCGCAGAATACGAAGCGATTGGTCAGAGTTTCGTCATTAGCCAAGATGACTGAGTTTGTATAGCATTTTTATCATGATGTTCAACGAGGATGAGTGGGTTCGAGTAATATTCTGATAGGGCAATTAATCATAGGAGCATAATCTTTTGAACGACAATATCTCACGTATTTTAGCAGGAGTTTTAGCCGTCGGGCTGGTAGTGCTTGGGATTTTTACCTTCAATCAGAATTCACAATTGACTGATACACAAGATGCACTCACGGAAGCCGAAACTATTGGCACACAAGTTGCGGATTCGCTCAATCAAGCAAACACAGATGCAACTGCACTCGCAGACCAAGCCAATGAAGCGAGTACCCAAGCAAGTATGAATCTTGCTGATGCGAATGCGATCAATACAGAGGTGAATAATCAATTGGTGGATGCCAATGCAACAGCTACGCAAGCCGCCGATGAAGCAGCCACAAGTCAACGCAATTTGCAACTGACCGCAACCCGTTCTGCTGTGGAAGCTGCTGGGGATATTGTCATCGCGCAGAATACCGCCCAAGCTAATGCCGATGCGCTTACTACTGCTCAAGCTGAAGCGACTGAACTCGCGGAGAATGTCGCTAGCACAGCCACTGAGCAGAGTAATCAATTCAATGATGTTGTGGCAACCGTCACCGAACAAAGCAATATGCTAGCAGATGCTAGTGCAACAGAGACGGGCTATGTAAGCTCACTCGCTCAATCAGATGACACCATCGCAACACAAGCTGTCGAGATTGCTAATGCACAAGCAACAATTGATGTGCAATCAACCGCTTTAGCCATTGTCGAAGAAGCGGCTGAGGAAGCCTTGCCTGATAAACCAGAAGATGAGGAAGAGGATACAGATAGTACAGATAACTCTGATGATGTTGAAGTCGTCGATGGCTTAGTGTCTGTCAAAGGGCTGGATTTCACCATCGCGGTACCAGAAGACTATTTTTTCTTTGATTTACGCACCGACCAAGATGATGCGATTGATACCCTTAGTGACCTTGGCTTAGCATATTCTGGGATGGTTGGCATTGCACAGCAAGGACCGCCTCTATACATTGCGATAGGCTTCCGTGATGAGCCTAATCCTAGTGATGGTACGGTGTCGAATTTGATTCTTACAATTGAAGAACTCCCGTCTGAAATGACGATAGAAGACTATATCGAACAGTCAATTAGCTTTTTGCCATCAGAATTTGAAGTTACATCAAACGAGGTGCTGATAATTGATGGTGAAGAGGTGGGACGACTAGAGCTAGAAGCTGAGATACTCGGCATCAATATAGAGCAACTCGGCTATATTTACATGATTGATGATACCGTCTACTTCCTTGCTTACACGGTTGGTCAGTTTGATGATGACTTACTCGTATTGCTTGAAGCATCTGCTTTGAGCTTTGAGTTTACAGGCGATTAGATAATTTTTGAGGGAGTTCACCTTGGGTGGACTCTCTTTTATACTGCTACTGACCACAAAGCCCAACGTTAACCAACTTATAACTCAATTGTGAAATCTTAACATATATAACGAACACTGTCCGAGTATACTCAAAATAGAGCTACCAACCACAGGGAGTAATATTTTGAGTGAAAATGTTTCGCGCATTCTAGCAGGTGTCTTTGCCGTCGGGCTTGTTGTTCTTGGAATTTTTACCTTCAATCAATATACACAATTGACTGATACACAAACTGCTTTAACAGATGCGGAAGCATCAGGGACACAAGTGGCAGATACGCTCAACCAAGCGAACACGGATGCTACCGAACTCGCAGACCAAGCGAATGCCACCAGCACCCAATCGAGCATCAATCTTGCCGATGCCAATGCAACAGCCACACAATCTGCTGATGAAGCAGCCACAAGCCAGAGTAATTTACAACTGACTGCGACCCGTTCTGCAGGGGATATTGTCATCGCGCAAAATACCGCCCAAGCCAATGCGGATGCACTCGCTACAGCAGAAGCTGAGTCTACAGAATTTGCAGAAAACGTCGCTAGCACAGCTACTGAACAGAGCAGTCAATTCAATGATGTTGTGGCAACTGTCACCGAACAGAGTAATCAGTTCGATAATGTTGTGGCAACCGTCACCGAGCAGAGTGATTTATTAGTTGATGCAAATGCGACTGAAACAGGCTATGAGTCTTTGTTGCTTCAAACAGGTCAGACAGTGGCGACACAGTCAGCCGACCTTCTCTTCGCACAGGCGACGATTAATGCTCAAGCAACATCTATTGTTCGCGCAGAAGATGCCCAAGCAACCGCCATCGCCCTAGCTGAGGAATCCCAAACAGGGGCGTTGCCTGATAAACCAGAAGACGATGATGGCGATTCTGATAATAACAACGCGGACATCCCTGATAATTTCGTTTTATTTGAAGCCGATGACTTCCAACTCTTGCTCCCTGATGACTTCATTGGTTTTGACCTGCGCGAAGACCAAGATGAAGCTGTGGAAGCATTTGATGACCTTGGATCAGCGTATAATGGCATCGAAGCTGCTGCCGAAGATGCAGATGATATGACGATTTTCCTTGCTGCACGTGAACAGGAAGAAGGCGCATTTGTTGATTCTATCTTCATTTTGATTGGCTCATCATTTGGTTATCGTGATATTGACGAGGTGTTAGATGACATTGAAGAGATTCTGGACGATAACGATTCTGATGTGGTTGACCGTGATGTACTAGAAACTGATGACCGCGAGGTGGGTTTCCTCCTCGTCGAAACAGAGGCTTTTGCAGATCTCGTTGATGTGCAAGCGGTTTATGTTCATATCTATGGCAATGAACTTTATATTATGTTCTATGCAACCGCAGGTGAACTATATGATATGCGCGAAGAAGAATTTGAAATCAGTGGTGTGAGTTTCATCGCTGACGAATGATAGACTACTAAAAGCATTGATAAGATTGCACGGGCGCGTCATAGGATGCGTCCGTTTGTATTTCCTCACGGGTGTGACATTTCACAAATGGTGCTTCTCTTGTAAAATATCGTGCAATAGGCAGGTATTTGAGAGTACGTATTCGGAATGGCTTTTGAACTCGAAGCCCTCGTAGGGCATATGTATGTCGCAGGTGGGCGCACAATCAAAACGACCCCACCAGGTTCATTGTGTGAAGTTGCACCAAAACGCGCTGTGCGTGGACGCGAAATTGATACACTATTTGTCTTGGTCTTACCATCAGGCAACATTGCGCCGAATACATTTTATGAACAAATGTCCTTGATGGCAGCCGAACGTTACTTTAGCAACACAGGTAGCGTAACCTCAGCCATGCGTGATGTCTTCAATACACTCAATAACAATCTATTTGAACATAACACCAGTGGACGCAAGCACTACGAAGCCAATATGATTATTGCGGTCATGCGTGGAACAGATTTGTATGTGGCGCGTGCAGGGGCAGTAACTTTGGTTTTGCGTCATGATGGCGAGATGAAGTCCGTTCCAGAGACCCTCACCGATGATGATAAACTCTTCAAACCACCACTCGGTGTGCAACCCATCCCCGAAGTTGAACTAGGGCGTTTCGTCCTCGATAGTGGCTCGCGCATGATTTTGGCAGATTCGAGCATTGCGGAAATCACCAGCGAAAAATTAGAGCAATCATTGCTCGCAGGTAATATTGAAGATGTGCTGGATGAGTTCAAATTGTTGGTGACACTACAAATTCAGATGATGGTGGTTGAATTTGTGCCACCTGAACAGCCTGTGATGATACCTGCTGCGACAGGGCAATCGTCGTCGGTGATTGCTGCGGAAGTGGCTGTTGCCCGTGCAAAAACTGCTTCTGAGCGTGCCAAGACCATCGTAGATACCGATACGCCGCCAGAAGCAGTCGTTCCAGAAACACGTAAACGTGTCACACCACAAGATCGCCTGAAAAAACGTTTTCAGGGGATGCTGATTAGTGTGTCGCGTGGGCTAGGGCATAGCATGACGCGCATCGGCAATCTGATACATATTTTCTTTGGGAGTGAATCAACACCCAAACAACGGCGACGTAACACAGCAGTGATTGCATCGGCTGTTTTTGCGATTCCACTATTGTTGGTAGGAACAGTTATGTTCTCGTGGGTGGGGAACGTCGGTGAAACACAATACGAAGAGTGTGTCGGACGGGCACAGAATGCTGCTGATGTCGCACGCGGACTGGATGCGAATCCTGCTAGTAGTCGTGATGGCTCACTGAACGCTTGGTCAGCAACATTGACGATTATTGATGAATGCCGTGCCTATCGTCCCGAATATGTTGATATTAACCTTGATACCTTACGACGAGAGGCACAATTTGCTGTCGATACTATGAGTAGTATCACCCGTCGTCAAACAACACCCATTTGGGCATCTCCTGATGAAGATGCCAATATTCGGGAATTGGTCTTGCAAGGTGTGGATAGCATCTATGCCTTTGATAATGCCAATAGCATTGTTTATCGCTTACAACTGAACGAATCAGGCACGAGTGTCATTGACCAGCAACCGATACAATTCATGAGCATCGGAGCGCGTGTCGAAGGCAATACTGTCGGGCGCATTGTGGGTATTGCTTACCATGATGATAATGATGTCATCGGTGCACTCGACGAAAATGGTTTGCTTGTTACTTGTCGCCCATTGGCAATTAACCAGTGTGATTCTCAGCAATTAGTGGATTTTCAGCTATTGTTGCTCAACCCTGTTCGCATGACCTTCTGGGAAGATAATTTGTACGTACTGGATACAGGGGCTGAACAAATTTGGCGATTCACACCCATCAGTGGCACAGATAACTACGCTAATCGTCCAACAGAATATTATTCTGGGGATGTTGTACCACCCAATCTGGATGAAGCAGTCGATTTTGCTATTGGCTCATCGGGCGCAACGATTAACGGACACGTCTATACACTGTTCAGTAATGGTACGATGGCACATCACTTTAGCGGACGTAACGAAGGCTTCTCATATCGAGGCTTACCAGCAGGTTTAGAATCACCCGAAGAAACTGTGACACAAGCTATGTTCCTCAATGATAGTAATCTGTTCACAGGTTTCTACATCATCAGCCGACCCTTGCGTACCATTTATTACTTTACAACGGCTGGCACATTCCAGAATGCCTTCCGTATTGAAGATGAAACCCACTTTGAACGCCTCAATGATGTGGTGGCTGACCCTGAGCAGAATGTAGTCTATGCAGCATCAGGCAACGCTATTTTTGCCTTCAATGCCAGTCGGTAGAGATTAATATGTAATCTATCAGGTATGCAGAAGTGTATCCCTACGAATTTTTGTGATCTGTAGGGACGGCATTCTTGCCGTCCGACGAAGGAAATTAATAACCCAAATCCAAATCCACTCTATGCGGAAGTGGTTCGCCTTGCTTAGCTAAATTCAGAAATTTGGCAATCGCGTCCATACGGAGCAGTTCAATTTCATGATTACCCCCTGCCCCTGCGCGGTGCGGACTCATCACCATATTATCCAATTCATGAAACGGCACATCAGCAGGTGGTGTATGCGTGCGTGAGGCTTCATCAGGCGGATAGTGATACCACACATCGGACGCAGCCCCATGTAAATGTCCACTTTTGAGAGCATCATAGAGGGCATACTGGTCAATCACACTAGCACGACCAATATTGATGACGATTGCGCCTTTTGGTAAAGCTGAAAGTTCATCTGTGCTGATTAAGTTATGGGTTTCATCCGTTGCAGGGAGTGCCACAATCAGCACATCAGTATTAGGGAGGTAATTCGGCATATGCTCGCTTGGAAAAATTCCATTTTCTATATCATGATAGCGTCGGCGTGTGCCGAGGACACGCATTCCCATCGCTTTGAGAATTGTTCCTAAATGTTCTCCAACCGCACCATAGCCTAATATCAGAGCCGTTTTACCCTGTAATAATGCTGAGGGATAGGGTTGATAGCGCGGTGTCCAATCATGCTGACGAAAATCGCGGTCACTAGGGATGAGATTGCGGGCGACTGCCATCAACAAAGCAAGTGCCATTTCCGCAGTAGGTGGCGCATTATGATGTAAGTTATGAATCGCAATTTGTGGATAATCTGCCATGCGTTCTTTGGTAACGGCTGGCACACCTGCAAATGGAATTAACAGCTTGTTTAGATTGGGGCTAGCATCGAGTAGCTCAACTGAAGGACGACCTGAAATCAAAACATGATAATTTACATTCTCTGGACTATCTGCACCAAATGTCATTGTGATGTCGTCGTCAAGTTGTTCGTGTAAATGAGCGATTGAGTCATCTGTGGGTGTGTAAGCAAAATGTACGGATAATGCCATTAAAATAGCCTTTGTACTGTGATTTAAGTGCAATTAACGTGCTTGAATTGTCAGTGGTAAGCCGTGTTTTAGCCGTGTGTTGAATCGCCAATAGGGTTCAAAGATATAATCATCGGCTACATTGAATTGATACTGCTTGAGCATTAGTGAGAGTGTCGTTTTCATTTGCAACATGGCAAAGGCACTGCCGAGGCACACGCGCGGACCTGTCGAAAATGGAATGTAGGCATTCTTAGGAATGTCTTTCTCATTTTCAGGTGTAAAGCGATTTGGGTCGAATTGCTCAGGATTAGGATAAATATCTACTCGACGATGTAATGCCCACGGTGCAACAAAAACTTGTGCATTTTTTGGAATGCGATAATCGCCAATGGTGATGTCTTCCGTGGCTGTTCGGCTGACAACGGCTGTAATGGGCAATAAGCGCATAGATTCTTTAATCACTTGTTCTAAATAAGTGAGTTGTCCTACTTTATCGAGTGTGAGTTGACCATCAGCTAGGATATTATCAATTTCAGCAATGAGTTGGTGATAAATTGTGCTGTGCGTTGCAATCAGGTACATCGTAAAGGCGGTTGTGTTAGCTGTGACTTCGTAGCCAGCAGCGAACAAATTATAAACTTCGTTGCGAACCTGTAAATCAGTTAAAATGCCTGTATCGTCATTTTGTTGGGCAAGCAACAACATCGACAATATATCGCCTGTATCTTCACCTGATGCTTTTCGTTGCTCAATGATAGGTAACAATAATTCATCTGCAACTTTGAGCGCATCTTTCATCCGTTGATTTGATGACAAAGGCAACCAAGCAGGAATGGGTACTGGAGTCGTGACGCGGTCACTGAATAAATCTAAAAATTCGATGATGGCTTCGCCCGCTTTGGCATTGGCAATATCTTGACCAAATAAGCTCATCGAGGTGATACTCAAGGTTAAATCCATCATCACCTGCGGAAAGTCAAGCGTTTGCCCTGATTGCCATGAGCCAAGCATGGTGTCGGTTTGTTCAGCCATCATGCTCAGATAGCTACCGATGCGTCGCATATGGAAGGCAGGTTGTTCTGCTTTACGCAAGGCTTTCCATACTGCATCATCAGAACTGAATAGATTTTGTGTGCCAAGAAACTGTGCAACAGTATGTTTCACTGAATTGGGCTTATGAAATGATTTTGCTTGTTTGACCAATACCTCTTGCACATAGTCTGGATGATTGACCAAATACGCAGGTAAAAATCCAAGCTGAACAATGTCGCCTTGTTGGGCAATTTCTTCAAAGTAAGTGAGCAAATTATCATTTGGTGCTTGCAGATGATAGAGAAAATTCTTACCCTCTGGTGCTTGTGCTTTTGGGATTGCTTGCGCCACGTTATACCCTCTGAATCAGATACACATCAATCGATGAAATTATACGCATCAAGCCTTGATACAAGATGAGAGACTGTCTCCATCAATTTAACTGTTTTGCATCATTTGTATGGTCTGTGTCAGATGTGCCCATTCTTCGAGAGTGAATGTTTCAGCACGGCGTTTACTATCAATTTCGGCAGTATCGAGATAGGCTTGTGCGACTTTTGACTTGACCTGCAAGCCTCCTGATAAAGCATTTTTGACTTGTTTGCGCTTCTGGCTGAATCCCGCTTTAACAACACGGAAAAAGAGTTTTTCGTCGTCAACATGGACGCTCGGTTGTTCATAAACATCAATCTTCAAAATAGCAGAATTGATATTCGGGCGAGGCCAAAATACAGCAGGATTGAGTTTGCTGACAATCGTCGGCTTGCCATAATATTGCACACTATTGGATAGTATCGTCATATCGCCAGGCTTGGCACAGATGCGCTCGGCAACTTCGTACTGCATGGTCATCACAATACGTTTAGGACGTTTGGGTTGCTCTAGCAGATGCTGGATAATTGCTGTGGTGATGTAATAAGGAACATTGGCAACCACAACGAACTCTTTGCCACCTACTAAAGATAAAATATCGGTCTTGAGGACATCTTGAAACATAAAATAGACATTTGATGTTTGGGCGAAACGGTCTTCTAATAGGGGAGCAAGACGCTCATCAACTTCGATTGCCATTACATGACGGGCATAATCTGCTAAACGCGCTGTCAGTTCACCTGTACCAGGACCAATTTCGACAACAGTATCCTCAGGCATCAATTCCGCAGTGGTAACGATTTTTTCAATTGTGTTGGGGTCGTGCATGAAGTTCTGACCCAAACTTTTCTTTGGATTGAGCTTGTAATGCTCCATAACTTCGCGTGGATTCATGATGATGCCTCCTGTGAGGGGATAGTGTGTATAGAGGATAGCGACTAGTTGAACACAAAATAGGCAAATTTTAAAGTCGTACTCTACGGGATACCTACGCCAGCACTACGCTGATGGTGTGTCACCCCCTCATTATTGGGGGTATTAGATGTGGAATTATGCAAATGGGAGTATCATTGAGATACGTTAAAAACACATATGGAACTGGAAAAACACACATGCGACGCTTACTCATCGGTCTAATGTTACTATTGGTAGTAGTGCCATTAGTCTCTGCGCAAGAGGATACAATTACATTCCCTGCCTTACAAAATGGCGAGATAGTTGACGCATCTTTTGAAGATGATATCACAACGCATCTCTATGCCTTCAATGCGAGTGCAGGTGATACCGTGACAATTATCATGACACAAGGCGATAATTCGCTTGACCCCTTCCTTGTGTTGTTCAATAGCGATGGCGAAGTTCTATCAGCCGATGATGATAGTGGTGAGACATCACTTTCAGCAAGCATCACTGATGTCACACTCGATGATGATGGAATTTACTTTGTGATGGCGACCAGTGTCCTATTTGTCGATGCCTTTGAAGTTTCTACGGACGACACGCTAGATTACACACTGACGGTTACAGGGCAAACGACACCTGATAATGTGGATGATGCCTCTGTTGTGACCTTAGATGCAACAGTCTTATCCATTGGCAACAGTATTGCTGGCGAAAGCACTGTCGATACGCCTTTGGCTGTCTTCTACTTAGAAGCTGAGGATGGTGATAGTGCGACGATTAGCCTTGAAGATGCTCAATTCTTCACGCTGTTGCATGTCTTTGCACCGACTGGCGAACGCCTCGCTGCTGATGCCTCACTAGCGGATATTGAAGCAGATGAAGCAGGAGTCTATATCATCATTGCGACTGAACAATTCTTCTATGAATCCATGAATGATGATAGCTTCTTTGAAGGGGGCACATTCACCCTCGTCATCGAGTAGCGATTAATCTAATGCTAAACCTATATCGGACATGCAGAAGCATGTCCCTACAATAGTGTAATATTTCGTAGGGACACCATTCTTGGTGTCCGCCAAACATAACCAAAAAGTCTATCAATCCTCAATTATCAGGAATCCCATTCATGGGACGAAAATTCGGTAATAGATAATCTATCTCCGCAGGCACAGGGGTCAGCAAATACACATCCACATATTGACTCCAACTACGCCAATCATCATCACTATATCCTAAATCAACCCAATAGGGTGAACTCCGTGTACCGCCTGTATCCGCCATGATGCCGATGCCATAATTTGGAACATAGAGGTTCGTTCGATAGGGGATGATATTTGGATTGGATGCGATGATACCTTTTCGTAATTCCATACCCAATGCGGTGATATTATCGCCTCCTAGTGCCTCAGGATGATAACTTGTGGCATAAGCACGAATCACACGCCAATATTCGCGCACACCATCAGGAGTGTTTACTGTGCGTATCACAACATTTGTACCGTATTCAATGACTTGATTTTGTGCTGCGCTGACAATTTCTGTGCCGATAGGTTCACGCGAGACTTCAATGCCATTTTCAAAGCGCACACGCTCGTTCAAGCGTTCGGTGCCAAGTTGCCCTGCGGTGGCGATTCGTTGCTGGTCAAGTTCTAAGGTGCTATTCGCTTGATAAACAGTCTCGAATGCAATGGTTGAATCGGTGCTTTCAATGGATTCTGTGACGCGCAAAACCGTAATCACAGTATCTTGTGTGATGGCTTGGTCAGTTGCTGGAATCGTATAATCTAAACCGACGAGTGCAATCCCTGCTTCGGCGAGTGCATCTAAAACGGTTGTGCCTTGTACGCGCGTTTCGATTGTTTCACCATCAACATGGATTGTAATTGGACTGGCACGTTCAATGGTGATAGTCATGTCATCGGTGAGTGTCACGCTTAATTCAGGCGAGACAGTATCGGTCAAGAACACATCAATCTCCGCTTCAAAGAGAGCATCACCAACAGTTTCGGCTGTTGTGGTGAGAATCGTTTCGCTATCGCCATCAATAATTGTCACGTCAAGAGTGCGCTGAATGATGATTTCATTTGCTGGAACAGTCCAATTGCTCAAATCACTGAGGCTTGCTTGACTGCCATCAACAAAGATGAGGTCTGAGTCACTGATTTCGACTTGTGCTTGTGTCAGAATTTCAGATGGGTTCTCGAAAGGTGTTTGGAGCATCTCTGCTTCGCCATTAGTCGTCACTGTGACGCTACGGGCGTGTGCAACAGTGATAATCATGTCATCTGCGAGAGGCGTAGTACGGTTTGGATACACAAGGTCGTTATCGCCAACTGCTACATTTTCAGCGATGAGGAAGTCATCCACTGTTGATGCTTCTGATTGAATTTCCTCTTGTTCGCCATTCACTCTCAAGACGATTGTTCGAGGCTCAAGAATTGTTTCGGCTGGTGTGGAGCGTGAGAGAGCATAATTAATTGTCCCGAAAAGAGAGATACCTGATACAAGCAGTAAAATCACAATCATCCACAAAGGAATACCATGCCTCTGTTTACTAATGGTTTGGGTATCACTGAGTGTTAAATTAGGTTTCGTATCATCGGGCTGGATAGGGGGTTCGACAAATGTCATGAGTGTACATCGCATCATATCAACATTACGATGTACATTGTAGCAGGGGACGGTTATCTGCACAGGGCAGGGTGAAATTCTACAAAATGCGTTAGGTATGTTATTCTTAAAAAACACTTGGAGGACATCATCCAATGGATACTAGCACTCTGAAACAAATTCTGATTGAAGAGATGGAAAAATATGCAGGGAAAGGTCTCAATGATTATGGATACTTGACGCGCAATGATGTAGAGCAAATATACAGTGTCATCGTTGTTGCTCATGTGAGAGAAAAACGCTTTGTCTCGACAGTTTTGGTAGGTCGAATTATTGCTGATGCTATTGTGATTGAGATTGACCAACACGATAAAATGCTAGTGGATGCCTTGTTGGCGCGTGATGTTCCTAAAGAGCAGATTATCCTAGCCTGTTGTGGGGATGCTGTTCCTGCGTAATCTGTGAATCAAAAAACGTGATTAGCACTGAAGAGCCTAGATTACTCACAACACCCGCTAAGTCACCTTAGTGCTGCTACCTTTCGGTCCTGACACGGTTCGGAGCTTCGCGCCGTGCGAGAGCTAGACTCATCACTGACAATCACGCCAATTGATATAAAATTAGTATAGTATTTTGTCTGTTGATTTTCAATAGCTAGCCTCCGTTTCTTGTACGCTTCTTATGCTTGCTTGACCAAACTACACACCATCCATCACAATAATCATATCAATGATTTGAGAAGGAGTTTTACTATTATGCGCCGTTACCTTTTGCCGATTGTACTCATCCTCAGTGTGGCGATATTGACCCTCGCACAAGATGAAGGACCTCTTATCCAAAACCAGCATGATGCCCTAGAACCATTTAGCTCTGTTCTTAATAATCCTAGTTTTGCCGAGGGCGAACCGACTCTCATTAACGTTAATGGACGTTATGTTGAAGTGCCACAAGGTTGGACATTCACGACCAAGCCCGAAGTAGGTGGTTTGCCTCCATTTGTGCGCTACACCGACCAACCAGGTGTCGAATTTGTGTGGGAATGGATTAACGGGCAATCAGGCTTTGCACAAGATGGCATTCAACTATATGGCAATCAACGCTATGCGATTCAGGTCGATTATCTAACAAATTTGTATTACACATCCGAAGATTTGCCTTATGTACCATCGGATTTTCAGGTGTATGCGCGTTTGTACACTGCTAATGGTGGGATGCAGGAATTACCACGCATCAACTCACAAGGTCTGGAACAACAACATAATATCGAATGGGTGATTGAATCAACCGATAATCCCTATCCTTTTGTACGCCTTGAGATCTTCTTTGATGTGGAATGGCCTACATTTAGAGGTAGTGTCTTTGTACAACGGATTGATCTTGTGACAGTTGCAGACGATTATCGCCCGAATTTTGTCATTCCGTTCGATTGATAGTGACACTAAAGGGTACACAATGGAAATTGTCCTAAAATGCGAAGGTAAAATTATCTACTGGCGTGGACCTGCGCCATGGTATTTTGTGCCTGTACCAGACGAGCAAAGTGAAGATATTGAGGTCATTTCAAGTGAAGTGACCTATGGCTGGGGTGTGATTCCCGTTCGAGCACGGATAGGTGACACAGAATGGACAACCTCACTCTTCCCAAAAGATGGACGCTACTTGATTCCCATCAAAGCCAGTGTCCGCAAAGCGGAAGAACTAGAGCAAGGTGATACGGTGACTGTCGAACTCGAAATTCAGATGGATGGCTAGCGGTCATGCAAACCTTTCCCCTCGAAAATTCTGGGCATGGCTTTTTCGATGCGTGACGTGCGTGTTTTGGATTGTTTTGCAGATGAAAAGTGCAACAAGTAGCCTTTTTGTCGTCCTGGGGTAAGGGCTTCAAATGCCTCTTGAAACTCAGGATTTTCTTCCCAGATGGTGATGAGTTCATCAGGATAGCCAAAATCGGATACTTTTCTGGATTCGACTTTGAGACCTGCTTTTTCGATTTCGATTGCCTCAGCGACATAGGCTTTGATATGGTCGGCGACTTGGGCAACTTCCTCAACAGTTGTGAATTTGAGGATGCGGTCTTCGTGCATATTTTCAGTTTGTTTGACTAAGATGCCAGCAGGGTCTTTGAGCAATGCTCCCTTTAAGAATCCAAGATTCACATAGCCTTTGAGTGCGCTCAGCATGACAATATTTTTGCCATCATAAGTGTAGGTCGGCACCATCCACTTAATTTCTTCGGTGAGGTCAGTTTCGAGTAAGATATTCCGCACAGCAGTTAATTCAGCGTCCCAAGAGTGAACTTTGCAATCGGGTGTGCTACCAAGTGGACACCGTCCGCAGCCAATAGCGAGATATTCATCGACAGTTTCAGGATGTTTTGGCATAGATTTCTCCTTGTGTGTGACGAATACTGATAATTATACCTAAAACTTTTGTTCTATTCTAGCGATGACCTTTGAATATACTTGCAAAAAACTTGTAAATATCATCATCCTAAGTAGACACAATCTTAATAATTGTGGTGTATAATAAATATTGAGTGTGATTGGATTGCATCATTTAGCAAGATAATCATCCTCAAGGTTGGGCGATTCCCTGTGTGCGTGGTTCTGCAATTGATACTTTGTTCCTTCTTCCCAACATAGCAAGTATCACGAGGCAGCCGAACAGCAACCCCCTCACACACATGGCATAGGGATTCAAACGTTCTTTTTATCAAAACAATTTTCGATAAAACATGCACTGTCAACGCTTGGTGACCAGTGTGTATTCCGCTACATTATTGCGGAGAAGGGTACTTGCCATGAAGACCAACCGTTTCTATCCAGAAGATATGCCAGCATTCGCTAACGAACCAACCCGTGACCGCTTTGATATTGTGCGCGTTGATGATGGCGTGGGTGTCGGTGTCATGACCTGTGATGAATTCAAAGCAGGGGATGTCATTTTTAGCTTTACGGGCTTTTTCAGTGACGAGATTACCCAGTACACCCTCCAAGTGTGTGATGGTTTGCATCTGCATGACCCCTACTTCATGGGACGTGTGCTTCATTCTTGTGACCCTAATGCCAGTTGTGATATGGCGACGCGCACCTTCACTGCCTTACGCGATATTCAAATGGGCGAATTCATCACTATGGATTACTGTGAAACTGAAGATTATCTATTTAAGACTTTCCCCTGCAGTTGTAGTTCGGATAATTGTCGGGGCGTGGTCAAAGGGCGCAAGCAATAAATTCTATCTGACCTGTATCTTTGGCTAGTTTTACTAGTTTCTTACTGTTTGTTTCGCTTTCTGTCCCCTATACTGAGACTATATTGAACGCACACATAGTCTCAGTATAGGAGTACAATGACAACACCGCGCACCATCTATTTGGTACGGCATGGACATCGCTTGGACGAAGATGATAAGCGATGGTACGAAAAAGTGAATGGGAATAAGTACGATTCACCTCTATCCGACATAGGCAAAGACCAAGCTCAAAAATTAGCCTCACGCTTACAATCCGAGCCGATTGATTGGATTTTCAGTTCGCCTTATTATCGTGCTTTGCAGACCGCGCATCCTGTGGCTGAGGCACTTGATTTGCCAATTTATGTCGAAAATGGTGTTGGTGAATGGCTTGGCAAAGTGATGATGCCTCAAGAGCCAACGATTACGCCACCGTTCCAACGTCGGGATGAGTTCCCCATGTTAGAGTTTTGCCACAATCCGCGTGTGATTCCACATTATCCTGAAACAGCGAGTCAATGCTTTGACCGTCTGGAACGGGCAATCACAGCTTTACTAAATGATTATGAAGGCAATTTACTGATTGTCGGGCACGGACGCACCGTGACAGGTCTCGCGCATCGCTTAGTGGGCAAACCCGAATCCCACTTTAAGCTGAATAATGCGGGTATCACCAAACTCGATTATGAGGATGGTCAATGGGTCATGCGCCTCAACAGTGATATTACGCATCTGACGGCTGAAACCATGCCACAATTCGTCTGATGAATCCCTTAACGCCACTTAAAAATACACTAAAAATCACAGGAGCACTCGCGGAAGATGTTCCTGCTTTTTTGATTCAGCATGGGCATCCGAAGACTGCTAAGCATTGTGGTGATGTCGCACAAAAATCCCGTGAATTAGCCATCCGTTTTGGTGCAGATGCCGAGCAAGCCGAAATCGCTGGTTGGTTGCATGACGTGAGTGCAGTTTTTCCATCAGCCGAACGCACGATAATCGCCCGTCAATTGAATGTGCCTGTGCTACCCGAAGAAGATACCTTTCCGATGATTATTCACCAGAAATTATCAGTGGTGATAGCACGAGAATTATTCGATGTGACTCATTCTGCAACCTTAAGTGCCATCGGATGCCATACGACGCTTAAAAAAGATGCGAGTTTGCTGGATAAAGTGGTTTTCGTAGCAGATAAAATCGCATGGGATCAAGTCGGCAATCCACCATACATTGATGAGTTGCTCCCTGCGCTGGATAAAAGTATCGACCATGCCTGTTTTGTCTACTTGGATTATATCTGGCAGATGCGTGAGCAATTGCGCGTCTTGCATCCTTGGACTGCTGAGGCTCATGCTGAGTTGAAACAGAAAATTGGTTGAACTGCTCCCAAATCGAATTACTCAAGTAGTAAAGTGGGAGAATAATTTGATAATCACTCCAACGCAAATATGGCTAATTCTTTATTGCCTGTAGCAAATAATATCAACTGATTATCAGGACTCCACAATACAATACGTACATCACCAACGTCATATGTTCCAAGACGGTCAAATGTTTGACTATCGAAAATACTTTGCTCACTAGCGAGATACGTTCCGTCTAATTGCCATGCAAGCGAGAACACATCAAAATGATTGCCATTTGCGCCAGCAATCTTTTCACCTGTTTCACTGTGGAATATATCACTACCTGTTTCGCCACCAACTGCAATGTAATCCCCATTGGGCTGCCATGCGAGACTATAGCCAACGGGTCCATTCCCCACAGAAATTTCTTGGATACGTTCGCCCGTTACAGTGTCAAGCACATAAATTATAGTATCGGTTTCTACAACAACATCATCACCTGTATTGAAGTCACCATCTATCCGTATACTATTTCCTATGCCAGCAAATAAGTCTGGGTCATTAGGTGACCAATCCCATAAATCAGTTGTTGGATAATACCCTGTCAAAAACAAATACCTACTCGGAATCGTCTGTAAGTGAACAAATGTTATACCATCCCAAATGGTTATCTCCGCCACATCAAGTCCAGTTTGAAATTGTGATGTAGGTGTACCTGTAATAATAGCTAATTTAGACGCATTCACATTCCAACGCACAAAATATACCCGTTCAGATAATTGAATTTTCTCTAATATTGTCAACGACAGTGTTTCAGCATCCCAGTGCATAATTTCGACAGAATTTCCCGCTGTGACTGCAAGCATATTTTCAGATGGATGCCAGTCTAATGAATATATGACACCGTCTTGTGTCGAAACTTGGTTTAAATCATTGTCAAAGATGCTCAGTGTCTGCAGTGTTCCAACTGCAATAAATTGTGAATCATATGTCCAATCAACACCATAAGCTAAATCATTAAGCTGAATGATAGCTTGTCTTTCATCGACAGGTTCTTGAGCATTAGTCATCGAACTTAGTGACAATACTATGAATAAGACAATCAAGTTTAGATTTTTGTGGAGTAGACATATCATTGTTTAAGTTGCATCTCGAATTTCTCTAATTGCCGCCGTTGCGAATCAGTGAGATGGATGAAAGGGCGCACTTGCCGTATCGTCGCTAAGGCTTCGACAGTGGTCATATTTTCGTGCTTGATGAAATAGGCTGCTGCTGCCGACGGCGCACGTCCGACCCCTACGCCACAATGCACATAGACTTTACCGCCATTGTCGCGTTCTTCTGCCACAAAGTCTGCTGCTTGATGCAAATACTCAAACGGCACAGGGGTGTTATCTTGTGTTGCGAGATGCAAATGTGATTGTCCGCCGATACCATTGGTGAGGTCATCTAAGTGAGCTTCTCGCATATTGACAATCCCTGTAATGCCTTCTCCTTCCATCGCGTGCCAGCCTTTCGCAAAGTGTTGTCCGCCAACATACAAAAACGGACGAACACGGCTCAGATTCCAGACAGGATAGCCTCGGCGTTTGCGTGTGAATTGGTCATAGAAGCGCAAAATAATTGCACGCGGACCAACGCGCAATAAACTGATAATACGTAAGAAAGAATTGGTCGGTTTTTCGAGGCTGGCGGTCATGAATACTCCACAAATGCTGACGATACGCGCATCATTCTAGCATAATTTGCCTAACAAGCATCCAGTATATTGCCTTGATTGATGGTATTTGTGGGTGATTGGAGCAAACGTGGACGATAAATAACTTGCACTTGCGAATAAAAAATTGCCCCGTCGCAGTCTAAGGCACTTTCAACAACCAATTGACTATCGTAGTACCGTAGTGATACCCACTCTCTCATGATGTGGATTTGTGAGGGCTCACCGAGTGCGAGCAACATTTCGCCAAGTGTTAAATCCGGGTCGAGCACAATCAATCGCGCAAAGTCAGCAGAAAATGTGACATAGCCATTACGTGTCATAAAATTAGGTTGTGTGCCATTCCAAGGGATGACGAGACGTGATTCGCCGATGTCATCTTGCAAAGGGTCTACAGAGTCCACCAATGGTGAGGCATTTAACAAACGATATACATCTACTTTGGATGATTGGTTCGGAACAATGCCAAGAAAACAAGGCGCGATGTCGCAATCATCAGCCATATCGAAAAAATGAGCAATAGCGTCACGCTCTTGTGGACGATTGCCAATATGAGTCGCTATGACGATACTCAGCAAACACAAGATAAACAGACTCAACATCAAACGTAAAACTTGAAGCATGGCATCATCTCACCGACTGTTGCTCAAGTCACGATGCCAGTAGCGTCGGATAAGCTGTCCGCCAGGCATTGCTCCTGTCAGACGATAGAGCAAATCCCAATCGGCGACGGACAAGACATTTCCCACAAAAAGTCCTACAAGGTAGACCACACTGCCGACGATAATGCCGAGTATCCAGTTAATTTCACCGACGAGTATCATGCTGATGACCATCACAGCACCGATGAGCGCAACACGTCCCAAACTTGGCACAATTGCTAACCAGTTAAAGCCGTTCGCACGGAAGGTCTGCGCGAGGAGTATCAATGCGAGTCCTTGTGCCATCACCGATGCAATCGCTGCGCCAATCGGATTGCCTGTCTGTGAGAGCAAAACAAAATTGACGACAATATTCAAGCTGAGAGCGCAAGCAGTTACAATGAGTGTATAACGTTGGCGGTTTTGGATGAGTAAGGCGCGTGCAAAGACATTACTGACCAGTGTCAGTAAGGTATACCAAACATAGACACGCAAAATTGGAATTGTTGGCAAGAACTCGTCATTGAAAATCAGGCGAATCACATCATCGGAAAAAACAGTTAACCCAAGCGTAATCGGCAGAGCCAACATGAGCATAAAGCGCATCAAAGTTTGAACGATGTAACCAAAAGTCTCGTTATCGTCGCTGTGATATTTCGCCATTAGTGGATACATTGCCACTAAAATCGCTGTGCTGAATAATTCGATGATGCCAAAATGTATTAAAAACGCAGGGCTGAGATAGCCTGTGTTGGTTTCGCCAATTAGACCCGTCATCATCAGTTTATCGGCATGGTCATAGCCGAGGGATAACATCGCCCCTAATGATAATGGAATCGTATCAATCAGCATAGGGATGGCTAAACCTTGCCAATCAATCTGCCAATCGAGTTGCCACTCCTGACGAAGCAATAAGCCCCATAAAATCAAGGAACGCACAATCCCCGATGCGATGGTCGCTAGATAGACACCAATCAAGCCCCAGCCAATATAGAGTGCAAATCCTGCGAGCATAATCCGCAAGACAACATGCACAATTTCCATGATTGATGTCGTGACCATGCGTTGTTGCGCGATGAATAAATCATTGGCGATGCTCCCGAACATATCAATGATGATACTGATGCCCACAATCGCACTGTAGCCCAGAATATCACCACCATAGGTCATAGCCGAAACGACCATCACCACATAGACAAATCCCGATAGTGTCGTCTGAATGAAGAGTAAGGAGGTCGCATATTGTCCGATTTGGTCAGGTTTTTTGGCAATCTCACGAATAGCAATCATGCCCATCCCTAAACCTGTCAGAGGGAAAACGACGGCAAAAATCCCTAAAACGGTGCTGTAAACACCTGCGTTAGTTGGTCCGAGCCAATTGGTCAGCCAGATACTCCAAAAAAACAGGAAACCTTTGCTGATGATACTCGCAACCATCAACACGCCGACATTACGCACGGCACGTTTGGCATCATCGGCTTGCAGTGATGCAGATTGCTCAGGTATTTCGCTCATGGTGTGAGCCTTCGACGAGGTGAACCGCCAGGAATCCAGCCACGATAGAGTGAACGAGCCGCTTCAACATCAATGAACGCATCAGGGTTGACACTTTGCACAATTGACACAAGCAAAGAGACATCGCGGTTGATGGTCGTACTGCGAATAATATCGACCTCACCATCGCGCCCTTCGCCTTTGCTGACTGTGACCCCATAATTTCGATTTCGGAGTGCCTCTGCAATTTCTGTGCTGAGCCTATGCGTGATGATAGTCACAGTGCTATAGCTAACAATGAAGCGTGCTTCTAGCCACATACCCACATAACTACCGACAGCAGCCCCCAAGCAATAGGCAAATAAATTGACTAAATCACCCAAATCGCGTACCACATTGGCAATTACCACTGCAAAAATTAGTGCTTCGACAAAAGCAATGACGGCTGCTCCAATGCGTACGCCACGTCCGATAAAAACTAGACGAATCGTACTAATGGCATAATTGAACACACGCAATGCAAAGATGAGGAGAGCAAAGCCGACAGCTTCAGGTGTCAGCGCAATTACGAAATCCATATAAAACCTTCTACTTAGCGAATAAGCTATTGTAGGATGACCTTATCAAGCCTACTAGACTGTATTCGCGTCATAGGGTTCAGCCGATAGTAGCGTCAGGCTCAGTGGGAGATAATAAACGCAATAATCACGTTCACTGATAAATGCTCCCGCTTGATTAGCAGTCAGCTTGAGTGTGATACCATCAATATAGAGTTCATAAGAAGTAGCTGTACGTCCCTGATTTTTAGTGATAATCGCAATACCACAGGCTTTTTTGACTTTGCCTTTTTGCACATCACCACGCAATGTCGGGTTGATATTACCTTCATTGTTCATCACGAGGAAGGGCAATAAGCCCAATGCAACGACTACCCCGACCACAATCCACATCGCAGGACGCTGAGCGACGATAGCAATCGCACCCAGCAAGCCGATAATCACGATTGCGTGTCCTAAGATGACATATAAAGCGAGTTTGCTGACTTCAGGCGGTTTGTGCTTCTCAAATTGCGCTTCGCTGATACGACCTTCTTGGTTGGCACGAAGGTCATCGACAGTAAAATTCAATGTGCGTTGGAGTTGTAAGTGTTGCATGGTTAACACCCTGTAGCTGTACGCTCTAACGATAATATCTGCATCGTATCAGGATTATAATAGAGATGGTAGACTGCACCATCAGATAAGGCGCGTGATTGCTCTTCGCTGACTGAAAATCGTAGATTCGCTTCGGCTATGCTGATAATGTGGGACTTAATCTGAAAGCGTCCACCATGAATATCACGCAATTGGCTGGCAATAGTCAGTTTGCCACAGGCATGAAGCACCTGTTTGGGACGTGATGTGACTAGTCGATTAGAAGACAATCGCCTCGTTAATCCACGCATCCATGTTGGTAGATTCCATTGCTGTGCAACAGACATAAACCCTGCTTGATTAGCACTCAGGTCATCTAATGTGAAGTTGAAGGCTTTTTGCACACGATAATCACGGATAGCATGGGCTTGCTTAGATTTATCGACCATTACTCTAACCTATCCTGATGAGAACTGCGTCACATACAGTATATGGGATAGTCGTTATATTCGGCTAGCACGGAAAATCACTAGCGACAATCGATACAATGCGACTCATGGTATCCCCACGATAAATATAGTAAATATGGTGATAAATCCCTGAAAATTGTGCCAACACAGCATATTGTTCATCGGTGATGATGAACTTTACGCCGTAACCACCACTGACAGTTACTGTTTGCTGAAAAGTCGCAAAACCATAGTGGAAGGATTGGTCACGTCCTAGCTCCAGACGACCACACATATGATCTACTTTGTCACGTTGGCGTGTCGGTAAAATCATGCCAATTGCACGGGTGATAGGGCGTAATGCGGATGGAATATCCCATTTTTGTTCTCGCGTCAAAAATCCGAGTCGATTAGCTTGCAAATCTTCGGATGTGAAATTGAAGGCTTTCGCTAATTGCCGATTTGGGAGCGCGTGAACAACTTTAAACTTTTTAGGATTGGTCATAAGGTGGCTCGACTGAAAGAATGCGATGTTCATCAGGGTCATAATAGAGTGTGACATTCGGTAATTCAGGGATAGCGTTATACTGTTTGATGGGCAATAAAAAACTTACTACTTTGTTGCCTGAATCAATGCTCAATTGGCGTTTTTCTAAAACCATCGCGTAATCTGTGTCATTTCCACCTGATGAAATAATGCGGTTCGAATATTGTTTTCTAATCTTGCCTGTTACTTTGACTGCTTTGCGATGCTTGCTGACCCACCATTTGAAGGGGTAAAATTGATAAATCCACATGATGTATTTACGGTCAAACATATTCAGTCCTAATTTTTGTCCCACAGTGATAAATCCTTGCCGATTGGCATTGAGATCATCGCGTGTGAAATTGAAGACCTTCCCTAAATTGCCGTAATGTTGGTACTGATTGCGCTTTTTCTTCTTAGTCATAAGGCACTTCCACAGACAGAATCCGTTGCTCCGACGCATAAAGCGTGACTTCTAATTTATCGAGGATTGCGCCAATACTGTTTGGCACGCACATAGAAAGTCTCAACATCCTTGCCTGTATTAATGCTGAAATCTCGCTTCTCTATAGTATTGTTTCAATCATATCTGCTGTGATGGTATTGCTCTGTGGCACAATCGGATATTGCCCACGCCATTCATCCCAACCACCACGTAAGGCTCTAGCGTCAAATCCCATTTCGATTAACAGGCGTGAAGCCCGTCCGCTAGCACTTTCATCTGGGCAGGCACAATATGCCACAATGATGCGGTCACGCGGCAGGTCTTCCGCCCATTCCTTGATATGGTCAGGGGGGATGCGGACACTGCCTGGAATCGACATATTATCGCGGTCAAAATGTGCTCGTGCGCGTACATCAAGCATCAATGGCGGATTATCACTATCAATCATTGCAGCTACGGTATTAGGTTCGATTCGTACAATGTCATCGGGGTCGCCATCGAAGAGACCTGAAAAAGTGGACTCGCGTTCTTCAGCAAAGGTTTCTTGAGATTGAGCCACTTTGCGTCCGTACCATCCGCCGAGTGGGGTAGCAGAACTTCCATGTAATACCACTGAGATGAGGACGACCACACCTGTAATCGCCAGTAGCATATCTGCACCTTCAACCCCACCTTGCACGGCTAACAAGGCTAGCAGTAGAGACCCTAAGCCTCTCGGACCAAACCATCCTATGAAAAGGCGTGCAATGGCACTCATCTTTGCACCGCCGAGTACGACACCTAATGCAAATGGGCGCACAAGAATAATACTCACCATTGCCAGTATCAAAACAGGTACTAAGTCAACAGTTGTCACCATTGTTGATAGCACTGCTCCGAAAAGTATGAATGCCAAGAGCATCATCATTTCTGAGGTGGTCTCACCATAATCGAGGAAACAATCACATAGACGCGAATTGAACACTGTGACTCCGAGACCAGCAAAGAAGGCAGATAAAAATCCATCACCATCGACAATTGTGCCAAAGAAATAAGCAGCGAGGACAATCCCAATGCCATATAAGGCTTGATATTCCAGTGGAATCTGAAAGCGTTTATCAACTGATTGCATTACTCTGGCACTGACACCACCCACTAGCAGACCAATAATAGGACTGAGAACCAAAATACGTCCTACAAAATCGACCCAATCTTGCCACCCACCCAATAATGAATTTGATATAGCGATTAAGATGAGAACTATCGGCAGAGTTACAATATCGTTCATGCCAGCTTCAACGCTGAGGGCACGACGAATTGACCGAGGGATGCGTGTATCTCGCACAACATCACGAAGCACAACAGCATCTGTTGAAGCTAAAATTGCTCCTAGCAAGATAGACTGTACGAACGAGAGTCCCAATACATAGTAAGCCGTCGTTGCAATCCCCACAATGATGAGTGATGTTCCTGGTATCATGGTGAGAAAAGGAATAAACCAATCACGGCGAACTTCTTCAAGATTCAGTTTGACCGCGTCAAGGAATAGTACTAACGCCAAACTGATTGTTGCGACCACCGTCAGTGTGGTGTCTTGAGAGTCAATAACTAAGATGCCTAAGCCGCCTCCACCTAGCAGAAAACCAATCCCAAGAAAAATCATGGGGAATGATAGCGGAGCACGTTCAACGATGCCTGCTGCCAATGCTGCTACAATCAATACAATGGCAACTAAGCCAATACCTTCAATGAGTCCCGGCACGATGGTTTACCTTTGGATACACAACACTAGCGATGCTTCTAAACATGGCACTGTGTGATCTATGAGATGGGTAAGATAGCTTGATTGACCTTATTAGGTATGGACTCATTGTGACACACGTACATTAGACAATACTGAATGTCATCCCTCAAGCGCACGACTACTACACTGGATAAACTCTCAGAAATCTTTGGTGACTTCTATAATGTTGGTACTGATTGCGCTTTTTCTTCTTAATCGTAAGGCACTTCTACGGAGAGAATCCGTTGCTCCGACGCATCATAATAAAGCGTGACTTTTAAATTATCGGGGAGTGCGCCGTACTGTTTGGCACGCACATAGAAAGTCTCAACACCCTTGCCTGAGTCAATCTCGATGCGATATTGTTCTAGCACCTCTTGATGTCCGCCCCCGTTGCCACCACTGTCAAAAACTACGACACGACTATGATGATGTTTCCTCACTTTGCCTGTGATGCGCCTCGCTTGTTTCGGGTTTTTGCCAGCTAGCCATTTAAGTGGTGGCAACTGCAATGCCCACAAATACAGAGGACGCTCCCAAAATTTAAGACCGAATTTTTGGGCAAGGGTCATATAACCTGCACGATTCGCTGCGAGGTCATCTTGCGAAAATTGAAAAGCCTTGCCCAAGTGTCCTAATGGTTGCTGAGGACGATATTTGCGCTTGTCAGTCATCGGCGCATGGTCTGTTCGTCGTCCAATTGTCGCCCACTGTAAACGAGGTCGTCCTCGTCGAGTAAGTTATCATTTTTGAGTTTTTCGACATCAGGTGAATGTAAGACCTCTGCCGATAGGATTTGCTTACTATTGGCAGCATAGTAAATGCGCATCACAGGTAATTCAAATTCACTGAGTGCCATAGCTTCTTCGTAGGTGATGGGTAGCTTCTGACCACCGATTTCGAGTGTTGCTTGACGGTCACGCGCGGACAATGTGTTACGGATGATAGGCACACCTTCGACACTGACAGCACGCAACCGGTCAGTATCTTTAGCAAGGCGACTTTGACGGAAATAGCCAATCCCGAAAACTGCTGCTGTCAAACCACCGACACCAATCACAAGAGGCATCACAGGGTAGCCTTGAAAGGTGAAAATCAACGCTAGCAAGACAGCCGTACCGAGAAATATAGTCGCCAAGAGCCACATCGAATCCGCCTCGGACTTCAGTTCTTCTTGGATGTTTTGTTTCTGTGCGTTAGTGACGAAGCCACCATCATTAGAGCGTAAGGCTGTTGCATCAAAGCCGAAAATTTCCATCAGTGACTCGGTGTAAATCATTGGTCTACTGCCATCAGAAAACCGTTTATCTTTTTTAGGTTTGGGTTGTTCGCTCATGTTTGTGATTCTCCGTTAACTTTATTTTCGGTAGAGACTAAAGCCGTCTACCTGAGATGGTCGGGGGCTAAAGCCCACTTTCAATGCGATAGAATGATAAAGCTACGAGCAAAAAGTACGCTTTAGCGTCCGACAGGAATAGCCTGACTGCTTTAGCATCAGACGACACCAAAATTATAGATGTAGATTCGTAAAAATATATCAGAAGAACCTGAGTAGTCACTCATCGTTGCATTGCCTCTACTGAGACAACGACTTTTGATTTTGGCAAACAGTGAAAAACATAAGGTTCCATATGCTTTAGGGTGATGAGTGCCTTACGATTGAGACGTAAATTGACGTTGTTGACAGTTAATGATGGTGATTTTGGATTATTATCAACAATTGCGAGACCCTGTATAGTGACAACCTCGCCCTGATTGACATCACGGAACAGTGAGCGAGTGATGAAGTATATTCCAACTACACAAATCAAGATGATAACTAGTGAACCAAGCATAACCTGAATTGCACCTTCAGGAATTGGCGAATCACTCATTGCAAACTCAATTACTGTGAAACCACTAAGAATACATACTAATGCGGGTAATATCAGGATAATAATAAAAGGCAAGATAGTCCGCATAATGTGTGAATCTCTATCCCACAGTTCACGCTCTAAAATTTTTCTACCATGTGTTTTTGTGATGTGCCCTTCACGATTCGCTACTAAATCGCGTTGATTAAAACGAAAGGCTTGCATTAGGACTTGCTCATGGGTGAGTGTCTTGGTTTTGGAATTCATTAACGGTCGATTTCTACTACGATTAATGACTTCACTGTATCAGATGAGGGGCTTTTATATGCCCCTAATTATTAGGGGGTTGGTTCGGCAGCCAGCAGAACGCGACTGTGTTTAGCGCGATAGATATGATAGTGGACTTCGTGACGAAATAGGCGAAAGAGGTCTTTCTTGACATAAAATTCGTCATCGCCAACGCGGAGTAGAAAATTGTTCATACGACCATCTGCTTTGACAACACGTTCCATCTCGCCTGAAATGACCTCAATATCACCGTCGTGTAAATCAGCACGTAAGCGCATATATTGTCGTGCAAACATCCCGACAAAAATTGCATTGACAATGGTGATGAACATACCAATCAGCGTCATAATGATAAAGCCATTTTCTGAGCCGAAAAATAAGAAAATGGTTGCTAGCAATGCAAAGCCGAAGAAGCCACCTAATCCGACTGATAAAGCGCGTACTTGCAGCGATTGTAGGCGTTCGCGTTGATTATCGCTAAGTAAGCCGTCACGATTGGCTTGTAGGTCGTTTTGGTCAAATTGTAAAGGTTGCATCAATTGGGTTGTGGATGGTATCTCTTGCATCGTTTTCTATCTTCTATTGTTAAAAGTTTCACAAGCATTATCTTAAAGCAAACGGAGGGTAGACGCTAGGTTTAGCCTATTGGTCGAACGTTAAAGTCACGCTAAACTTAGACTATTAGGATAATAAATAGCAATCAGCAAACCGTTATTTACCAAGAGACCATTTGAAAATTAAGCATTTTGGTATTTTTGGGCGGGTCACAGACCACGCCCCTACACAAACTCTACTATGGACAAGTGTAAGGGAGCGTTTCAAACGCTCCCAATGTACCTAAAAATCAATACTCAAATGGTTTCTAAATTTAATCATACCAATAGTGACATACGCTACTGTCACTTTGATAGGCACACTGATATCAACGAAAGGCAGTTATGAACGTCATTCAACAAATTCCAATTCTGCGCGATATTCCACTTGAGCAACAAGCCTTAATTGTCTTATTGACTGCACCCTTGCTGGTGTGGGTTGTATCCGCATTGTTTAGAGTGGTCATTCTAAATTTTGTCATGGCACCCTTTCGTCGTTATGCCAAACGCACCGAGAGCGATTTGGATGACCGCGCTTTAACTGTCATTGAACGTCCGATACGCATTTTGATGATTGGTGTGGCAATTGCGATTATTTCAGCAGGTTTAGAATTCAAAGGGGATGTTGATACTTTAGCTGATAATATCGCCAATTCATTGATTATTGTTGCCATCTTCTACTTCGTTTATAACCTCGTTGACATTATCAGTGTCACTACTGAATCTTTAAATCGCTTAGTTGGCTTGCGCGTCGAAGAACGTCTACTACCCTTTATTCGTGTGGTGGCAAAAGTATTCATTGTTGTGATGGGCTTACTCATCGTTGTGCAGGAATTCGGCTATAACATCGCAGGTTTAGTGGCATCATTTGGTGTGATTGGTCTGGCAATTTCACTGGCTGCTCAAGATACCGCCGCGAATGTTCTGGGCTTTACCACCATCGTTAGTGATAATCCTTTCCAAGTCGGTGATTATATCGTTACCCCTGATGTAATAGGTACAGTGGAAGAAGTCGGTGTGCGGACAACGCGCGTGCGTAAACTTGACCAATCTCTTGTGACCATCCCCAACAGAAAACTGACGGACGCAGCCGTTACCAATTGGTCGCGCCTCAGCAAGCGTCGTCTTGATTTTTACCTTGGCTTAACCTACGACACTGATTCGGCTCATATGCGCGATGTCCTACATAATATTCGTGAGATGCTCAAGGAACGCAACACGATTGATACAGACTCGGTGATTGTCAATTTTGTTGAATTTGGTGATAGTTCGCTCAATATTCGCATTATTGCCTATGTTCTGATTGCAGATTGGGCGGAATTCACCGCAGAACAAGAGGCAATCAATCTCGACATTATGGATATTGTCGCCAATGCAGGGCTGAGTGTGGCATTCCCAAGTACATCTGTATATATCGAAAGTTATCCCCGACGCGCAGAACCTGAACCAACTCAGTTACCACCACGCCAAGACCCTGTGCCACCACCGACTGCAAAAGCGAGTGATGTCATTGACCAAGGCATATCAGAAGCAAGGTATCAAGATAATGAAGCAGCATCCAGCGATGATGGTGATGGAGGCGACGCACGATAAACCATGACTTACGAACAATTCGTAACGTATATCCTTAATCTACAAAAAGAATTGGGTGTTTTGCCGCCTTGGGCATTTCAGTTGATTTTAGCCTTATTGACCCTAGCGATTTTTTATCTATCACGTCGCTTTTTACTGGATATTTTAGAATCACGCTTGAAAGCTCTATTGCGTCGTTTTCGCTTGGGTGATACAGCCGATTTAATTGTGGATTCGCTGATGTTGCCCACGCGTATCTTAATGATTGCGGTTGCTTTGACGATTGCACAACGTATCCTTCTTTATCAAGAGAATAGTATCGATTTCATTGATACCAGTATTCGTTCTTTGGTATTTGTCTCAGCATTTGTGGCTGGTTTCCGAATTGTTGATATTTTCGCTCTGGATGAACGTCGTCTGCGGATATTATTGGGCTTCAATGTCGAGCAACAACTGATGCCAATTGTTCGAACCGTCCTCAAACTCGTTTTGATGATCGTTGCTATTTTTATAGTCATGGGTGAGTGGGGCGTGGATGTGAGTGGTTTGCTGGCATCACTCGGTATTGTTGGTTTGGCGTTCTCGCTTGCTGCTCAAGATACTGTGTCAAACTTGTTCGGATTCAGCACGATTATCGGTGACCGTCCTTTCCTAGTGGGTGAATACATTAGTACAGGCGATATAGAGGGCATTGTTGAGCGTGTTGGCATTCGTTCAACGCGCATCCGTAAACCAGACCGAGGTATTATCACTGTTCCCAATAACTTACTCGCTACCGCTCCTGTTGAACGCTTCCTGCGCCGACGGATTCAATTCACGCTGGGGGTTACTTATGAAACGACGGCTGACGAAATGGAAACCTTGTTAGACCGCTTGCGCGAGATGTTGCGCGATAGAGATAGTATCATCAAGAGTAGTGTTGCTGTTTACTTCACGGATTTTGGCGGTAGTTCACTCGATATTATGATTCTCTGTGAAGTCACGATTCGTGATTGGCGTGCTTTGTTGACCGAACGTGAACAAGTCAATCTTGCTGTGATGCGAATCGTAGCAGATATGGGACTAAGCATCGCTTTCCCAACGCGAAGCATTTATATCGACGGACTCCCTGATTCCTTCATGACATCTCAATCATCATCGTTAGATGAACAGTGATAAAGGGTTATAGTACGGTTCGGCTATATACGACAAATTAACGTTCTCCTATCATTAAGTTACAGGAGTAGCTTTTACATTACGTTATAGTGTGGCTAGATGATTTCATTCCAATCATGAAAAGCATTATGTTTATCAATCAATATTCTTGTGACATATTGCTTGGTGTATAATGACATTAAGTCAATATGGGGACTTAAATGAGTACGATATTAATCGTTGAGGACGATGAACAAAATCACATTTTGATGGATTCGCTCTTGCAATCAATGGGACACAAGGCAATCCATGCTCATACAGGGCAAGAAGGTTTAGAACTTGCTGATGCACATCATCCAGATTTAATCTTGCTGGATTTGCGCTTGCCGATTCGTAATGGTTGGGAAGTCGCCAGTATCTTGAAAAATGATGACCAGCTTGGTCACATCCCTATTGTGGCGGTCAGCGTTCAAGTCGATGCTAGCGATATTCAACGAGCGCGAGAAGCTGGCTGTGACGAATTCATCGAAAAGCCTTTCAAAATACAATTGATGCGCGACTGCATTAATTATTTTGTGGGTTAACTTCTCCAATTATTGATTGTTCTTCACCTAATTCTGTTTGTATCCGCACAAACTCTCCATCCACTTGATGATAAACCACAAGAGCAATATTTACCGTGCCTTCTGACATTGTTGGCATCGATAGCTGTTTATGGTCGTAATATAACGCTCCAACTTGCCACGACTGTGTGTTGCCCGATAATGGCATACTATCTTGCTGGGCGATGACTGCGCCATTAGCATCTAGTGCAAGTACGGATATAGTGTAATCTGCGGTGAGTGGTGCCTCTGTTGACCAAATCAATTCAACTGTCAAATCATCATGCAGGATGACATCGCGCAATTGCAAGCCATTATTGTATTGAATGAGTGGTGTTTCTGGCACACGGTCATAGCGATAGAGATAGACATCAGGATTGAAATCAACAGTGATAGTTGCACTCCGTTGAAAACCAAAATTAGCGAGCCAATCTAATGCACCTGTATCGCTTGACCAGTAAAAGAGCCACCAATGGTCTTGGCTGTTGATGATAGCGGGTAATTCGCCCACATAACGCTCAGCTTGTAGATGTCGCCACGTTGTTAAACCAATCAAGATATTCGCGTCATCAGTCGGTGTACCATCGTCCAACAAAAAATCGTAACTGTTAGCGAGTGCTTCGGCATAATGATAGCGTGGAGCATAATCATCGCCACCGAGTTCAAAGAGCATCGGTGTGCCATCTGTGATGAGATAAGCTGTGTCTGCAACCATCTCGCGCCAAGGTTGTTTATATCGCCAAAAATCAGTGCTAGTGATACCATAAAACACAACAATCAATGCCACAAGCCAGCGCAATCTTCCCTGTATATGTCCAATACCGAGTGCAATCAACAAAGTAACGGCTGGCACAATCTGCGAGACACGACGGGGCTGATATGTTGGTGCAAATTCATTGAGGATAAGCATTAATAAGAGGGGCACACCGAACCACAACAATAATAAAATCCCTGTCGGATGCAAGCGAATTGTTTTTTTGTTAAGTGTGAAAATTCCTCCAATCGCTAAACTAATCGTGAAAGCCCACTGGCGCGTGAAATATTTAGTGCGGAAATCATCCAGCCAAAAGCCAAACGCATCAGGTCGAATCCACTCCGCACGGCTGATATTATCACTTTGGTCACTGGCAGTCAGGGCTAGCCAAGGCATCAATGCAATAGCAGAGATGACGAGTACACCCAAGCCCCACAATTTTTTATCAAGCCGTGTGAATAAAACAACATAGAGTCCCTGTACCACACCGATGAATGCGCCGAGATAAAAAGTGTAAATCAGTGCAATGGTACTCAGCATCCATAAGAGCAGATGACGCAGAGCAAAGCCACGATGCCAGCGCAGAAATCCGAGCATACTCAAACAAGCAAACAGAACATGCCATGTATAACTACGCACTTCTTGCGATAAAAAGGTTTCACTTTCGGCAACTGCCATCACCAGCGCAGCTATCAGAGGTAAAAAATTATTGTATTGTCCCCGTTGGATGAGAATTTCACGGGCAAGTTGATAAACGACGACAACACTTAGCACACTTGGCAAGAGCGAGAAATAGCGCATTGCAAAGATACTTGTGCCAGCAACTTCAACCCATGCATCAATCATGAGGAAGTAGAGCGGGGGATGCACATCTTGGCGTAGGATAGCGAATAGGTCATGGTATTGCGTCAGATTCCATGTGAACCCTTCATCAATCCACAAACTCTGAGCGAGTATGCCATTAAAGCGCACAAAAGTTGCTAACAATATAATCGCCAGCAGTGCTAATAATCGTCGCGTTCGTCCTGATATGACCATTGCTCATCCTTGCTGTGTTTCGTGGCGCACAGCATAGACGAACTTACACAGATGAGCAAGCCATGCTTCTATGTCACGGGCTTGGAATAAGAACCGTTTGCCCATTTATCAGACCGCAGGCTTTAGCGCGTTGAATTACACCCATCGCTGAGCGAATCATGGGCATATCAACCATTTTGCCCTGATATTCAAAGACACCTGTTCCTGCATCTTGATTGGCATTGAACGCTTCTATCAATTGTTGAGCATTGTAGATAGCATCAGGTGATGGGGTGAAAACTGCCTGAATCGGTGCAACCTGTTTCGGATGAATGGCAAGTTTACCTGTGTAACCCATTTTGTAGATGAGGTCAGTTTCTTGTGTGAGCGTTTGAGTGTCAGCCGTCAAATCCACAAAGACCGTATCAATGGCTTGTAATCCAAAGGCTTTGGCATGGGTGACAACAGCACTCCGTGCATAGAAGATTTCATAACCATCTTGTGTACGAATTGCCCCTATATCCCCTGCGAGGTCTTCTGCCCCGAAGATGAGAGCCTTTAAACGCTCACTGCTTTGGGCAATATCTTTTAAGTTAACAATACCTTTTGCCGTTTCGATGATGGCAAGTAGTTTGATTGAGCCATGTTCAAAGCCATGTTGTACTTCGGCTTGCGTGAGGATGTCGGCAATGTGTTGCACTTGTGAGGCTTCTTCGACTTTGGGCAAGACATACCCTGCAGGGTGTTCTGCAACAGTCACCGCAATGTCTTGTTCGTAAATCCATCCTGAAATAATCTGATTGATACGCACAAGGGCTTCACTACGCCTGAAATCGACTTCGCGCAAGGCTTGTGCCACGCTGTGACGGGCATTCTCTTTTTGATTAAGGGCAATCGCATCTTCCAAATCCATGATGATGCTATCGACATTTAGCCCTGCACCCTTATCAATTTTACGACGCGAATCTCCAGGCATAAATAATAAAGCACGTCTAATTTGTTCCATGATGTGCTGTCCCCTCACAAATAAGTCTTTTTAACGCTTAAACTGTACAAATAGCATACATCAATTTGTACATATTGCATAGATAAGACTCAGATGAGAAGACATCATAACAATGGTAAAAACAAAATCGCCATCGTGAGTGAGATAACAATAATCAGCAACAAACTCCAGACAATCAGCGCGACTGTTACGTTATACCAAAAGGCACGTTCAGCAGCGAAAGCACTGATGTAAGGATTCACGTAGCCGTGTTCCAGTACGTCTTCGATACCAGCGATTTCAGCCGCCCAAAATTCATAATCTTTACTGAGAGGTCTGTTCCCTAAGCAATTGATACGCATGGTCAGTTCAATGATGGTCTGATTGCCAACACTCGCAAAATCGACACTGACTTCGGTTTTTTGTGCTTTCGGATTGAAATTATACATACTAGCGAGAGTTGCACCGCGTTCAAAAATCATCGTTGGTGAAATTTGTGTCTGTGAGAAGCCAATAGCTTGCAGATATTCCGTGATGTATTTGCTGGCTGCGCCTTTGCGAACGTCTGTCTCAATGCTGACTTGATAAACGCGCCAAGTTCCATCTTTGCTTGGCATCAGAGGTGTTGTCATGCTGTGTCATCCATATGTTTTATGTCATTTTAGAAATATTTTAGCATAACTTAGTTTTTTGGTACTTGATGATTTGCTAATCTGAGGATGATAATTTAAGACAAAATCCGACAAAACGACAGATTATGATGTTGAGTTGTGGGGGTGGCGTACACGACACTCAAGCCACCCCTACAGATCGTCTATTTAAGTACGAATCGCAATTGCATTAACGGCTTTGGCTGTATCAATATCCAGTTGCGAAATTTTGCTTCCTGCATCATGGGTGGTGAAGGTTAAAGTAACTTTCTTCCAGCCAATGACAATATCAGGATGATGATTCATACCATCAGCGACCATGCCAGCCGCCGTTGCAAAGGCAAGTCCTTGTGGATAAGTGCCTGTTTCAAAGGTTTTGACTAAACTATCGCCGTCGCGTTCCCAACCGTCTAGTCCCACAAGTGCTTCGGTGATGGCTGCATCGGATAATGCTTCTACTGCCATAAATATGACCCTTTCTAAATGATGTGTGCGTTAAAAGTATCATAACGCACCATCCTGAGAAGCAATTTAAAGATTTGCGCCGTGTGGCGGGAATTTCTCGCGGTAGAGTTTGAGAGAATAATGCACCATCTCACGCGCTTCTTCTGTGCCAGCCCATCCTTGATTTTCAGTAGTTGCGCCTTCGAGTTGCTTGTAAATCATGAAAAAGTGCTTAACTTCTTCTAGATAGTGTTTCGGAATGTCCTCAAAGGTCAGGTACTGCTTGAAGAAGGGGTCAGTCGCAGGGACAGCTAGCAATTTGAAATCGCGTTCACCTTTGTCAATCATGCGTAACATCCCCAGCACACGCGCTTCAATCACACAGCCTGGAAAGGTTGGTTCGTTCATCATCACCAGAATATCCATCGGGTCATTATCATCAAAATAGCTTTGGGGGATGAAACCGTAATCTCCAGGGTAGTGCAAGGGGCTATAAAGCACACGATCCAACTTGATGACACCCCCTGATTTGCTGTATTCGTATTTATTGCGACTACCTTTTGGCACTTCAATCACCGCGTAAACGATTTCTGGAAAATTCGGACCAGGTGATAAATTGTGCCATAAATGTTGAACCATGTAAGGTCTCCCTCTTGAGATTGAGTATTGTCGATACTGTAGTATAGGGTCAGGTTGATAAAACATGGCGTAATACTAAGCGAGGTCTTATGTGGAATTTACATTTTTGCAACTTCTTTATAAGACAATTCATCCACTATGGAATCGTAAACGTAATTTAATGTGAGAGATTCATCCACTTCGTCTACATAATACTGAAAGAGATTTACTATGTTGCAAGAACTAAAACGATTTGCACTCAAAAGCGTAGTTGCAGTTTTATTAATTGCAGTTGGCTTTGGCGGTGCATTCATAGTCGTGCCGAATGTCGTCTACGCCATTGACGATATTGGTCTACCTATGGTCAATACCAACGATTTACTCATCAGCCATCAAGGGACTTACAACCAAATTTATGACACTGTTGCACCAAGTGTTGTTGCTATCACCATTGAAGGTCGCCAAAGTGCATCCTCAGCTTGGGAAGGCATTAGCAGTGGTTCGGGCTTTGTGGTTGACCAAGAAGGGAACATTGTCACCAATACCCACGTCATTGATACTGCCTTGACCATCAATCAACAATCGACACAAGGTGTTGAAGCGCGTGTGGTCGTTAGCATGTTCGATGGCACAATCACTGAAGCAGAAATCATCGGTGCAGACCGCGATAGCGACATTGCTGTCGTGCGTGTGAACGTCTCACCAGACCGTCTGCGCCCTGTGAGCTTCGCTGACTCAGATTTACTTGATGAAGGTCAAATTGTGTTTGCGTTGGGCAATCCTTTCTCCAATGACTGGACACTGACCACAGGCATCATTAGCGCACTAAACCGTAGTATCCCAGGTTTACAACTCTTCCAAACAGGCGGTGTCATCCAAACCGATGCAGCGATTAACCCTGGTAACAGTGGAGGACCTTTGGTCAACATCAACGGGCAAGTGATTGGTGTTAATTCACAGATTAATAGTGAAAGTGGCTCAAACTCAGGCATTGGTTTCGCTGTTCCAAGTAATCTTGTTGTGCGTGTCGCCAATGAAATTATCGAAACTGGTGAAGTTAGCTACAGCTTCTTGGGGATTACTAGCGCACCGATTAGCTTAAGCCTCATTGAAGCCTATAATTTACCGAATAACATTCGTGGTGTCCCGATTGGCTCAGTCACCGATGGTTTTCCTGCTAGCAATGCAGGTCTCCAGAGTGCGTCTCAAACTGGCGTAGACATTATCACGGCTGTTGAAGGTCGCCCAATTGCTGACTTTGACGAATTGATTGGCTACTTGAGTATCCAAACAGCCCCAGGTGATACTGTGAACTTCACTGTTTATCGGAATGGGCAAATTTTCCAAGTACCCGTGACCCTATCAGAACGTCCGAACTAACTCCACTATTCAATGAGTTAATGTAGGGGACGACCTGTGTGTCGTCCCGAACGGGCGCAGACGTAGCTACGCCCCTACGCCGAAATATTTATGTATTTGATTAATAGCTCATAGTGGGAACATTTTCTAGGAGCGACCTTCAAGCATGAGGGTCGTTTTGTTTTGATAACTCCTACGAAACCCAACCCTGTGAACTTCACTAACGTCTCATTAGTCAAACTCCAGTACAATACGTATATGATTACACGATTGACACATTTTGAGGATAATCTATGCGAGATTTTATTGGTCTGATGAAGCATGTTTTTACATTGTTAGCAGGTGTGGTTCTAACAGTGCTACTGTTGCCATTTTTCCAGAGTGCATCGTCGCCTCCTGTTGCGCCAACACCTGTTCCTGATGTGGTCGTACCCGTCAGCTTGAGCGAACAAGAAGCTATTTTAGGGGAGTTGTACGAACGGGCAGCCCCATCTGTTGTTGCGATTAGCTATGGTGTGCGTTTTGACGATGACTCTATTTATACACCTGTTTCGACAGGCTCAGGCTTTGTGATTGATGCTGAGGGTCACATCATGACCAATTCGCATGTTTTGCAAATTTCGCCTGATATTGCAACGGTTATTGAGCAACAAGAACTAGAAATTTTCGATGAACGTGTCGAAGTACGCTTATTTGATGGCACAATCACCCGTGCGGAAATTATCGGCATGGATTTAGATAGTGATTTAGCCGTCATCAAAGTGGATGTAGCATCTGAGACCTTGCGCCCGATTGCCTTTGGTGATTCCGATGCCTTACGTATTGGCGAAACAGTATTGGCAATTGGCAATCCTTTCTCGAATGATTGGACGATGACATCAGGCATTATCAGTGCCCTCAATCGCAGTCTGCCTGGTTTGGATGGTTATTCTGTTGGCGGTGTCATCCAAACGGACACCGCAATCAACCCTGGGAACAGTGGTGGACCACTCATCAACCTCGATGGTGAAGTGATTGGCATCAACTCACAGATTAATACCGAAAATGGTATCAATTCAGGGATTGGTTTTGCTGTGCCGAGCAATCTCGCTGCTAAAATTGCAAATGACCTCATCACTATTGGTGCTGTCGAATACAGCTTCATTGGCATCACACGTCAAGTGGTTGATTTGAACCTCATTGAAGTCTTTGATTTGCCCAATAATATCAACGGCGTCGCTGTTGACCGTACTATCCCGAACAGTCCAGCAGCCGAAGCTGGCTTGCGTTCACTTGGCACGAACAATTCAGTTGATGTGATTACGGCTGTTGATGGTACACCGATTGCTGACTTTGATGAGTTACTAGGTTATCTCGCATTGTATACATCACCTAATGACACTATCACGCTGACTGTCTTCCGTGATAATCGCTATATTGAAATTCCTTTGACACTCACCAGTCGCCCAAGTGTGACCGAAGTCATTGCTAGCGAAGAAGAACAAGAAGCAGAAGCCACCGAAGAAGCAGTCGAAACGGAATAATGCTGTCAAAAGACACAGACTCTAGCTAAAACTAGGTCTGTGTCTCAGTCATATGCTTGTGTGATGTGTTGGATTCATGACGACGGTGTATAATAGACATCTATAGGATTCAACATGCGAAGTGGTCACAACACATGAGCAAAAACGAGACAAGCGAATGGGTCAGCTTGCGTAAAGCGGCTGATATATTGGGGGTACATCCTGCAACTGTGCGGAATTGGGCGGATAAAGGTGACCTCCCAACACGGCGTACACCAGGGGGGCATCGTCGCTTTAACAAAGATGATTTGACGCGCTATGCCCAATCACAAGGCGAACTACAACCGATGGAAGTACAAGTTATCATCCAGAGTGCGCTAGGCAGTGCCCGAATGCACATTGATGAGGATAATCTCCATGATTTGCCTTGGTATGCTGCTATGAGTATGAGTAGTCGGCAAGCGATGCGGAAACAAGGGCGCGAAGTCTTAGAGGCTCTCCGTCGTTTTTTGGGGAATGGCGCACCTGATGAGCAATTAAGCGATGCGATTCGCCTCGGCAAAGATTATGCACAATCGTTATTAGATGATGGTCTGACCTTACCACAAGCCACGCGCGGATTTTATTATTTCAGTGATTTTGTGATTAATTCAATTCTCAATTGGACAGAATTATCGCAACCGCGTAGCACATCAGAATGGGCAAATTTGCTTCGACAGGTCAATACCTTCATCAATACAATGCTTCTGTCTATCATTGAATATTATGAAGAAGATTGAGACAACGAATGTCCCTGATTTTTACTTTGCGCTCGCGTCGTGTGCTGGAAATGGCAGAAACAGTCGCTAAAGACGTTGGACGAGACTACATTGCGCCCATTGATTTATTATTGGCATGTACACGCATCGATGGCAGCCTTGCTCAATCTATCTTAAACGACCTTGGTATCCTTGATGTGGCATTGACGCAACACCTGCAAACCTTGCCAAAAGAAGAAACAAAAGTATATGTGTATCCACTGCGCGAAATTAAAATCGGCATGAATGAGGCGAGTCGGCGTGCTATCACCCATAGCCAAGCATCAGCAACAGAGCAGGGACTTTACTACATCGGCACAGAACATTTGCTGGAAGGCATCCTGCAAACCAAAGATGCAACTGTCCTTAAAGTGCTGGCAAATTATCATATTTTAGTCAAAGAATTGCTGGAACAAATTCAAGCCTATAAAACACTCCCTAAACCGAATCAGCCAGAAACAGAATACAGTAAACGAGTACGACAAACACTCAAGAAAACCAAGCCTCAAACGCCATCTTTGTGGAATCAATTCATCACACACATACAAGAATTTCTGGAAACCATCAAGTAATGAGGATTCACCATGCAAAATAAGATGGAACGATTGACACGACGTGCTCGTAAAGCTATCTCACAAGCACAAGAACTTGCCTTTGAGATGCAATCTGCGGAAATTGAACCGTATCATTTATTGCTAGTCTTGTGTCGCATTGATGGCTCAGCGTCTCAAGCTATCTTAGACGATTTCGACATTATTGATGTTAAATTATCTCCACTGATTCATGTCCGTTATCAAACAAAATCAAAATCTTCGTCGCATCCACTCAATCAACATCGTGTCATACTCAGTGATGCTGTCAAACAAACGCTTGAACTCAGTGTTGATAGTGCGCGTCGTCTAAATGCTCATAACATCGGCACGGAACATCTATTAGAAGGCATCGTTCGCTGTGATTCACAAGCGATTGCTGATATTTTGAAGCATTTTCGCGTTAGCCCAGAAGACATCATCGAGCGTATTGAATACTACACCGATAATCCTGCTGTACAGAAAACACCGACATTAGCACCTACGCCAAGCTATGAGACACGTCAGCCTCAAGAGAAAGGGTGCTTCGGCTCTATTTTGTCATGGTTCGGGATACATTCTGATGATTGACATCGTTACACAAAATCTCGGAGAAAAGCAACTGTGACCAATAAGATGGAGCGTTTCACCAAAGAAGCAAGGCATTTGCTCTACACAGCACAAACACTCGCAGAAGAAATGAACCACGAGTTAATCAGTCCCAAGCATTTACTGTGGGCAATGACCAAAGTTGAAGCATATGATACTTTTGCTATCTTAGAAGAGTTTGACATTGTCGATAGTAAGTTATCGCAATTCATAAAAGTAAAGCATCCTCCGTACCATCAAAGTATATCTAAGATAGATTTAAGTGCAGAAACCAAAAGGTTTCTCGAACTGAGCGTATATAGTGCCAGACCCTATAATCACTATCGGATTGATACAGTTCATCTACTCTTAGGTCTCATTCGAGTAAAATCAGCGGAAATATCCGAGATTTTTGCACATTTTGATGTTGTGGATAAAGACATTGCAAAGTTAGCTCAGTTTTATCTGGCTGATACTCACTACCCGTTAACGTCATTTTCTGAAACTGCTCCACCTAAATGGCTGATGACCATCTTAAGCAAACTAGGTTTGACAGTTGATAAGAGGTAGATTGAAGCCGTATGCCCCTTGATGAAGCATGGATTGCCCTCTCGCTTGTGCCACGCATCGGCAATAAAACAATAGATGCACTCCTCAGTACCTTTGGTAGTAGCGATGCAATCTTATCTACAAGTAAAGATGACTTAATCACGATTCGAGGCATTGGCAAGAAAACCGCACAAGCGATTCATGAGCTTGACCGTGATGCCTTTCGACGCGCATTGGATACATGGCAAGCGGCTGGTATTCAGATTGTCACCCGTGATGACCCCAATTATCCTACATCGTTGCGCGAAATTCCTGACCCACCTCTGACTTTATTTGTACGTGGCACACATCAACCTGAACAATGGCAACCTGCAGTAGCGATTGTCGGCACACGACAACCGACACCGATGTCTTTAGCAATTGCGCGTCAATTAGGGACAGGATATGCCGAAAAAGGCTGGACAGTCATCAGTGGATTAGCACTCGGCATTGATAGCGCAGGGCATCAAGGTGCACTTGTGGCAAGAACAACCCCAACACTAGCTATTCTTGGTAGTGGCGTTTTGAATATTTATCCATCCGAAAATTATCTACTTGCCGAACAAATTCTTGACCGCGATGGCGCACTCATTAGTGAAAATGCGCCTGATGCAACGCCACTTGCAACGCGCCTTGTCACCCGTAATCGCATTATCAGTGGCTTGTGCCAACGAGTGATTGTTGTCCAGACTGATAGTGATGGCGGGGCAATGCACGCAGCCAAAGCAAGCCTCGCGCAAGGGCGTGACCTCTTCACGATAGATTGGCAGTTTACAGGCAATCAAGCCCTCTTAGAGTTAGGCGCACAGCCTATTAAGCCTCATCAACTTATGATACCCTCTGCGCGATAAAGTTCACCCAAAGTTCATACTGTTTGTGTATACTTGCCACGAACCCGTGTTTTAAAGTCGAAAGGTAACCCATGCGTAAGATTATTTTATTGCTGATGGCATTTTTTGTCGTGATGCCGACAATGGCACAATTTAGCAATACCGACGATGTTGAAATGACCCCCTTCTTTGTCAATGCCCTTGAATTACAGGGTTTGCGTCCTGCGAACTGGCTTGTTCCTCAAAATACACTTGGTTTTTTCCAACGCGGTCCGAACGACCCCACAGCAATTATCATGCAATCTGTCGAGACAGAAAAAGACCAATTCGTTTCTGATTTACCTACTCAGTTACAACTGACAGATGATTTGACATTTGTGGAAGATATTGAAACAGATTTCTTCATATGGGAAGTGTATCAATCAGGGCGTGCCGTCAGTGAAGATTTTGAATTGCTTGTGGATATTGCCATCACAGAAGATGCCGAAAGTGGGCGTACTGTCTTCATTATCATGCAGACCAACCCTGTGTTCTATGACAATCTGCACGAGAATGTTTTCTTAGTTGCTCTTGATGCACTCTCACCATTGCAGTTCTACACGGATGAAGCAGAAACATATAGCGTTCCTATTCCATCGTCATGGGAAGTCAGCACAATTGATGAGTCATTCGGACAATTGACGAACCCTACTGGCGATGTGGTGGTCTTCTTTGATGCTATCGAAAGTGATGATGCTATCGTTGCCTCAGAAACTTTCCTTGCCGAAGTCAATGAAGATTTCGAGATGACTTTTAATTCAGACCTGCATACGATTGTTGTGCTTGATGATGCCGAACGCATTGGCGATTTAGAAGCTGTGACTATCATCTATTGGGAAAATGGCGATAACCCGAATGAATTTGTGCTACAGACAGTCGCTCGTCAATATGATGGTGTGGTCTATTTGACGGCAATTGTGACATCATTACCTGCTATTGATACCAACGAAGCAACCATCTCAGCGATTGATAATGGTTTCAACATCACCGCCTTGGAAGAGGCAGAAGAAACCAATACCGAGGAATAATTGCCTTCTAATCTTTCGTAAGGGAAGGTTTCAAACCTTCCCTTACACATAATTACAAATGCAGACCTATAAATTTCAAAGATTTTTGAAGTAAAAACCACACTAAATGCTCTGTTCGATGGATCATTGTAGGGGACGACACACATGTTGAGTCTATTTGGGACAACCCCCTATCTTGTATCCATTTTAGACACCCCCGACCCCTGATTTTACTCGTATCTCGTGCCATATGTTCAAAACATATGGCT